>DLQJ01000006.1 GCA_002477545.1 Patescibacteria group bacterium UBA7435
GGGAACTCTTCTTGTCGTTTAAGTACCATCAAAGAAGTCAGGTACTGTGTGTAGATTGGTGGGTTGCCAATTCGTTCCATTACAAATGGAATACCACCGATGTGGTCGAGGTGACCGTGGGTGATGACAAGCGCACGAATTTTGTGCTTTCGTTCTTCTAAATACTGCGTGTTTGGCAGGATGTAGTTGATCCCAGGAGCTTTAGCTTCAGGAGACACAAATTGGAATCCAATGTCGAAGATGATGATATCGTCTTTTGTTTCAACGATCGTCATGTTTCGTCCAATTTGTTCTACTCCAGACATTGGAATAACACGAACGGTGTTTTCGTCAGTTACTTCTGGAATGATTGGAGCTTTGTGGTCCTTCTCAGCCATTCGGTGCGTAAGTGCGGGGTTGGTCATGCTCCGTCGACGATTGTTTCGTCGATTCCCACCACCACGTTTCTTTGGTCCACCATTTGTATTAGGTCGACCGTTTCCACCAGGCCCTCTTCGGTTCTGGTTGTTGTTTCCACCACCCTGACGTTGTCCGCCAGCTCCTCCTGTTCGAGGTGTGTTAGAACGGCTCCGATTTTGATTGTTCCGGTTCCGATTTGGATTCGGGTTCGAACTCGGTGATTGTGGAGTTTTATTGTTTTCTGTGTTCATAATATTGTTCTTTACGTTATATTCTATTAGTGAATAGTTGTAAAAATCCATGTCTCCATCGATACTTGCAACTAATAACTAACCGGTAGCTATTATTTTTTGTTAAATACGGGCCAAAGTTTATTAGCACTCATGTGCCATTGGGCTATGTTGGTAAATCGTTCGCTTGGTTTACTAATTCGAGAGAAAGAAGCTGCTGATACATTGGTATCAAGTGCATAACTAAAAGTTGGGGTAAATAGGAACAGGGCCGGGAGTTCTTCTTTTACAATTGCCTCAAATGCCATTATTACTTCGTTTCGTATTGTTTCGTCTTCTTCAGTGCGGATGTCTTCAAGAAGGGAATCGGTGTCGATGTTGGTGTATTGTGCGATGTTTAACCCAGGGTCATCTTTTTGTGACGAGTGCCAGAATGGATAGAGATCAATCGTCCGCCCAATATCATTTCCAAATAACAACGCTTCGAAACTTCGTGGTCGAATGATGCCTTGCACGAGGTCTGTTTGTTCAAATTGATCAACACTTACTTGGACTCCCAAGTCTTCCCAAGCAGAGGCTACCGCTGTTGCTGTTGCATCAAACAGCTCTGTGTTTGCTGTTGTAAGGGTAACAGATAATGAGATAGTTTCCTCGTCAATTTCCTTGCTCCATGATCCATTATCGCCCTGTGTCCATCCACCGTTTTGTAATATTGTTTTTGCTTGCTCAATCCTTGATTGATCGTCTGTGGTAATTGCTGCTTCTGTATCTTGTGATTCTAGCGTAAGAAAGCCTGGGGGCACAGGGCTGTCTATGGGGATACCGTGACCGTACAACACGGTATCGATTAACGCAACACGATCAATGGCCGTGTTAAGCGCTTCTCTCACCGCGCTGTCTCGTAGAGCACTAGACCGGTTTTGATTGAAGAAAATTGAGAATGTTCGTGGTAATGGCTTTTCAATGATGGTGTATACATCAGTATCGAGAGTCTGCAGTGCGGCAGGTGAAAGACTCGGAGTGCTTGAAATCTGTTGGTCTTCAAGTGCCTCTATAAGTTCCTCCTCATTTTGGTAGAAGTTAAAAACAAGTTTTTGGATATTAGGACGTTGGTCAGCATTCTCTGAAGCAGTGAGTTCGTATGCATTAATAAGACCTGACTTGTTTCGCAGCACGTCACTTACTCGGTATGGTCCGGTCCCTACTGGTTCTGTATTGTTTGCGCTAAACGGAAGTTGTTCAGTTGGCAGTTCGTCCCAAAGTTCTCGCGGAAGAATTCCAACGGTAAAGTTTTCAATGAATGGTGCGTATTCTTCTTCAATAACAATATTAAGTTCGTATTCACCAAGTTCTTCAACAAGAACACCATCCCAATTTCCTCGCAGAGGGCTCTTCAGGTCAGGATTCTGAATAAGGGAAATAGTGTAAGCAACGTCACGCGCCATCAACGTGTCACCATTATGGAAACGAGTACCTTGTTTAAGTACAACATGATACGTGCGTCCGTCCTCAGAGACTTCAACTGACTCAGCTAAATCAGGTACAAGATCTCCTTGGCTATCGATTTTAAGTAATCCACTGTATACCAACGAAACCATGTCATGGTCTGCACGTGTGATTGCAAGTACAGGGTTCACAAACCTAGGTGTCCCTACAATACCTTCAACAAGTGTTCCTCCGGTACTTGGTACCGATGTCAGATACTGTGTGTTAGCAGCGAGTAGTACATAAAAAAGTGATGTAAAAACAGCCAGCAACGCCAGATGGAAAATAAGGGCGTCGCCTTTGCTACGGCGTTCTAGAAACGCAAAATAGCGACTAAGAAATGAACCAGAGTTGGTTTTTTTGATTGTTTTCATGAGTGATACGGTGCAAAAAGCACGGTAAAAGGGCTAAATACCTCATAATTACGTTTGTAATTGAATGAGTGTTAGAAAATAACAGCAATAAGGGCGCTTGCTACAAAAAGAATCGCAAGAACAATAGATGCACGAAACAAAAATTGTTCGCCACCGCGTCGCTTGTGAAACGTTGCACTAAAGTTGTCGCCTCCGAATGCACCACCAAGACTCGATCCGCGTTGCTGAAGCATAATAGATGCAATCAGTAGAATGGAGAGAATGATTTGTACATATGGTAATGCTGGAAGCACTACGTTTTGTATGAATTCCATGTGACAAGGATGATAGCAGAAAGATTCTGCTCAGGCAAGGGTTTTGTTTGTGATAATTCAGGCAAGTTAAAACCCGCACGATAGTGCAGGTTTTTGTATTGAACGCGCATGTCTAATTGTTTCGAAAAAGCATGTAGTTTAGGTCTTCCCAGAATGGCTTGAAATAAACAAAAATCACAAATGCGATAGAAAGACAAACAAATAAATTTACCATAAGAGCGTTTTGCATTAGAAGACCCAAGTCGGTCTGTACAGCTCTCGAACTATCCATTACCAAAAGTAGTTTGAATGTTATTGGGAAACTGGCCGTTTGAATTATCAGAAGGAGGAAACCTTCTGTACGTGGTTTATTTTCTCCATGAAACCAGCCAAGGATAAATGATCCGACGATTAGTATTGCGCCGTCGATTAAAAGTAATGAAGTCATCTTTGTACTCCCTTTTGTTTGTATTGTACTTGGATTCTTGTTCAAATGTACCAAAAATATTCAGTATTGCAATAAATAATCCGCACTTTTAGTGCGGATTACTGTGATTAGATTTATTTTACTTCAAGATCTGTGTTTTGCCATAACAATCAGCGCAATAGCGCAAGAGAGGAGCATTCCAAGAGTAAGTCCAATCCATGTTACATATTCTTCCTGGCTTCCTGTTGTAATTGCTATGACAAATGCTGAAGCAACGCCAGAAAGCAAACCCAGTAGCATGAATGCAAGTACGTGCCGTATTTTTCCTTTGGTGAGCAGGGCATTCTTTATCAATAAATAGACAAAGTATTGCAATAAATAAAGAATGAGTGCCAGTACAATAATTCCAATTATGCTTCCTATCATTTTAACTCTCCATGATGCAATTTATTTTCTACTTGCCACTATGCTCGAGATTGATAAAAATTGCAATCATTCTATGCGAGCGTATAATATGCATTCTGGAACAAAGTGATTAAATACTCTTTGTTGTGGTGATGTTATAGATTGTGTAATTGATTATTTTTATAAAACAGACTTATGTCAGAAATTAAGATACAGCCGCTTGCAGATCGAGTTGTGGTGCGACCACTTACCGAAGAAGAGGCTGGTACAAAATCTGCCTCAGGCATTATTCTTCCTGAGTCAGCAAAGAAAGAACAGGCGGGAGAAGGAATTGTAGTAAAGGTAGGCGCTGGGAAACTGGATGAGGATGGGAAACGAGTGCCTATGGAAGTCAAAGAGGGAGATCGAGTGGTGTATTCAAAGTATGGATTTGATGAAGTGAAGATTGATGATCAAGAATACTTTATTGTGGGAGAACCAAGTATCCTAGCGATCCTCGGATAATTATTAGATATAACGTATACAGTATGGCTAAAGAAGTATTATTTGGTGAAGACGTGAAGAAGAAACTACAGAAAGGAGTGGATACGGTTGCCAATGCAGTAAAAGTAACACTCGGCCCACGAGGACGGAATGTTATTCTGGATAAGGGGTATGGAGGACCATTGATCACAAACGATGGTGTATCTATCGCAAAGGAAATTGTCCTTAAAGACAAGTTTGAGAATATGGGAGCTGAGATTGTTAAAGAAGTTGCTAGCAAGACTAATGATCTTGCTGGTGATGGAACAACAACGGCAACTGTGTTAACGCAGGCGCTTGTTAACGAAGGACTACGACAGACCACACTTGGCCTTAACTCAATGGCAGTACGAATGGGAATGGAACATGCAGCAGAGGATGTGGTGAAAGCACTCCACGAGCAGGCAATGCAAATCTCAACCACTGAAGAGATTAAGCAAGTGGCAACAATTTCTGCTGAAAATGACGAAATTGGTGCAAAGATTGCAGAAACTATTGAGAAAGTAGGGAAGGATGGTGTGGTGACCGTAGAAGAGTCACAGTCATTTGGTATTGAAACAGAACTAACTGAAGGAATGGAATTCGATCGTGGGTATGTGTCCCCGTACATGGTGACAAATCCTGAGCGAATGGAAGCTGAATATAAAGACGCTCAAATTCTCGTAACTGATAAAAAGATTTCAAACGTACAAGAGATTCTTCCACTTCTTGAAAAGATTGCTCAGACAGGGAAGAAGGAGCTGGTTATTATTGCTGACGATATTGAAGGAGAAGCACTTACTACGTTTGTGCTTAACAAACTTAAGGGCGGATTCTCAGTACTTGCAGTGAAAGCACCAGGATATGGTGATCGCAAGAAAGAAGTGCTTGAAGATATTGCCATTACTACAGGAGGACAGCTTATTACTGAAGAACTTGCACATAAGCTTGAGGATGTAGAACTTGAACAGCTTGGAAAAGCATCACGTGTAGTTTCTACTAAAGACAATACAATTATTGTAGGAGGTGAAGGTGAAAAGGGATCTATCGAAGATCGTATTGAAGCACTTCGTGCACAAGAGAAGGCATCAGAGAATAAATTCGATACAGATAAGATCGCAGAACGTATTGCTAAGCTCGGTGGTGGTGTTGGAGTAATCCGTGTAGGAGCTGCAACAGAAACTGAAATGAAGTATCTCAAGCTTAAGATTGAGGATGCGGTAAACGCAACAAAGGCGGCCATCGATGAAGGTATCGTTTCTGGAGGAGGGACATCACTCGCAAAGGCAGCAGCATTTGTTGAGAAAGAAGTCCTTGCAAAGAAAGATCTTGACCGAGAGGAGCTTGTTGGATACAACATTGTACTTAAGGCACTCGAGATGCCATTGCGGCAGATTGTAGATAACACAGGTCGCGACGAAGGGGCAGTTGTCGTACAGAAGGTAAAAGATGCAGGAGGAAACGCTGGATACGACGCAGCTAAAGGTGAAATGGTTGACGATATGATCAAAGCTGGAATCATCGACCCTGTGAAGGTTGAACGTGCAGCCGTTCAACACGCAGTATCAGCATCAGCTATTCTACTTACCAGTGAAGTAGCAATTGCAGATGAGCCAGAACCAGAAGGTGCTGCACCAACTATGCCGGATATGGGCGGTATGGGAGGAGGTATGGGGATGATGTAAGAAATATGAAAAATTTAAAAAGACCCTTACGATACAGTCACGTATCATTTGGGTCTTTTTTCTTTACATAATATATTTTCTGTGGCATTGTAGCGCTAAGATAGTTCCAATTACAAAAGGAGAAGAAGATGAATGTCCAGAAAAAGTGTGAAGTAGAAAAGTTGATGGATGAAATTTTTACTTTTGCAGCAGCAGTGGTTGAAGAATTTGCTGTAAAACTGGTGAGTACTGATGAAAGTGTGCGAACTGGTGGAGCGCTTGACCTACTTATGGCCACTGATTCTTTTCGTCTATGTAAAGCAATCGGTACTGTGTCTGAGATTGATTGCCTACGATATGGAGCTAATGCCGTGAATAAAAATAATGCGATGTCAGAGCATGGGGTGATCATCAGTGAATTGGTTGCTGATGCTGAGGCACAACCACCAGTTTATGGTGGAGGTATACAGTTGTCATGTGGATGTTACCTGTCCTTTTCCGGTTTTCCACCTGAGTGGGATCAGGCATTTTGCTTGATGATTGCAATTCGATTTGATTTGATTACGCCATCTCGAATCAATAGTATTATTGAAAAATCGGGCAATCCACTCCAGGCACGAGCCTATCTTCTAGAGGTTAATCTCTTTTTGGTTGGCTTGGATATCAGTAAGTATAAAATACTTAAAACCTAGAAATAGAAAACGCGAACCCTTTGGGTCCGCGTTTTAATTTTGTTATGCCCGAAATCTATATCCGCCAGCTACTGTGAGTATGATATCTTGCGAATATCCATTTTTACTAAGTTTACTCCTGAGTCTATAGAGGTGGGTTTCAATTGTGTGTGTGATTGTATCTGCTGAATAGTCGGTCTCGGTTAGGAGTTGGTCTTTTGTGACAACATCTCCCTTGGCTCGCATAAGGACGCGGAGCATAAGAGTTTCCTTTGCTGTGAATCTTATATCCGGCATATTCATACTTTTTAGTACTTGACCACAAAGAACCATATCTCCATATTCCATGGAACGAAAACGAGCACCTCCTTGTAGGAAATAATGAATGCGTTCAAAGGTTTCACCAGAAGGATAGTCTATAAAATAAGTGATAACACCACATTTTGTAAGGGCCACAAAAACCTGATCATTGTAGGCAACTTTTTCAAAACGAACATAAATTTTTGTTTTATACGCCGCTTTTAACAAATCCTCAACATTATAAACGAGATGAGAGTTTTCAATCGTATCGTCACAGATAATTGCAATGTATTCGCGGTTTTTCAAGTATTTGATCCCAGATTCGTATGAATTTACAAAAGTAAGTTCAAATGAATTTGCCAAAGTGCTCCAATTTGAAGGTTCACTTGTGGTTATTATAAGAATATTCATCCTGTATCTCCTGCAAAGTTTCTATTTTGCAAGATACCCTCTGAATCTGATTGTGTCAACATACTTACGTGCTAGAATGTCTGTACTTAATTATAGAGGTAAATTTTGAATTTTATGACGACAACTTGGATTATTGTAGGTGTTATAGCAGTAGTTGCGATTTACGCAGTTGCTACCTATAACGCATTTGTGAAGCTAACACAGCGTGCAATTGAAGCATGGGCTGATATTGACGTGCAACTTAAGCGACGATATGACCTTATCCCGAACCTTATTGAAACAGTAAAGGGATACGCAGCACACGAACGAGAGACATTTGACGCTGTAGTAGCAGCTCGGGCAGCTGCAACACAGATTAATGTGGATGCTTCAAACATTAGCGCAGAGCAGATTGCTATGGTTGCCGGAGCTGAAGATGCTCTTGGTGGAGCACTCGGAAAGCTTATGGCTATCGCTGAAGCGTATCCTGACCTTAAGGCGAACCAGAACTTTAGTGAACTGCAAACAGAACTTTCTGACACTGAAAATAAAATTCAGGCAGCACGAAGGTTTTACAACACAAACGTACGTGATCTAGCTATTAAACTACAATCATTCCCATCAAACGTGATTGGAAATATGTTTGGTTTCAAGGAGCGAGAATACTTTGAACTTGCTGAAGGTTCTGAAGAACGAGAAGTTGTTAAAGTAGATTTTTAATTCCGGCTTATGTCTAGAGTTTGCTACTTCCGAGCGATACGAGAATAGTATATAAAATTTATTTTATATACTACCGAGTGAGCGAAGGAAGAAAAATATTTTTGTACAACAGGTTTTATTTTGAAACGTAAATGTCACATACAAAATTATGGAAACAGAAAATTCAAACAAAATATTTTATAATAAACTCGTACGTGACCATGTAAAGTCGAAAATTGAGGCAAAAGGGGAATCGTGCGAGATACGAGAAATTACTGACGAACAAGAGTTTCAACAGGAGCTTTTTAAGAAAATTACCGAGGAATCTCGAGCGCTTTCTCACGTGCGCACCCGCGCCGACTTCCTGAAGGAATACGCAGACTTGATGGTGGTGCTTGATGCACTAACTCAAACAATGGGCTTTTCAGAGGCGGATATTCAGATTGCTATTGAAGAAAACGTTAAGGAAAAAGGATTCTACAAAGACCGTCAATTTTTGCACTGGTCAGATGACTCAGGATACGAGAGTAATGAATCTCCGCAAGGGGTTGCCGACAACTAAGAGCTACACAATGACTACCTTATATACACACCAAGGATCGAATATAGCAAAGACATGGTTTTTAATGGCTATGTTCTTTGTGTTGGTTATGGCAGTGGGATACGCAGTTGCGTGGTATATGCAGACGCCCGCACTCCTGTATATTGCAGTAATTTTTGCACTGGTAATGAATGTGGGGAGTTACTGGTTCTCAGACAAAATTGTGCTGAAAATGACTCACGCAAAGCTGGCAACACTTGAGACTAATCGGGAGCTATACAATATTGTAGAAAATCTTGCTATTACTGCAGGTCTGCCAATGCCAAAGGTATACATTGTTGAAGATCCCTCACCTAACGCGTTTGCAACGGGGCGCAATCCTGAGCACGCGGTGGTTGCAGTAACAACAGGCCTTCTTCAGATTCTTGAAAAGAACGAGCTTGAGGGGGTGGTAGCGCATGAAATGGCACACATTGGTAATCGAGATATACTTGTTATGACTGTCGCTGTGGTCCTTGCAGGTTTTATTGCGATTATTTCTGACATAATGCTCCGTTCAATGATTTGGGGAGGTAATGGGAATAGTAAAGATCGACACCCAGCATTTCTCGTTATCGCGATTGTAGGTATTATTTTAGCGCCAATTGCAGCACAACTTATCAAAATGACGGTCTCACGAAAACGTGAGTATCTTGCTGATGCTACAGGAGCGCTCCTGACACGATATCCAGAAGGACTTGCTTCAGCGCTTGAGAAAATTTCAGGCCACGCACAACCAATGAAACACGCATCAAACGCGACTGCACACCTCTTTATCTCCGATCCATTCCAAGGGGCACCAAAGAAAAGCATGATGCAGAAAATTGGTGGACTGTTTCAAACACACCCACCTGCTCAAGATCGTATTGCGGTCTTGCGAAATATGGACGTCTAGGCTATTGTGCTCAACGTAAGTTACCAAAAGTAGTATCTTGCGATAATAGATACTCGACTCTATAATAAAATTCAACGCAAATACTATTACGTGCGTAGATTAATTACATATATATGAATATACACAAATACGCACTTGGACTATCAATGTTCGCACTTATGCTTGTGGCATCCCCAGTGCTCGCGCAAGAGCCTGAACAGGCGCTAGAAGAAAGTGTCGTTCTGGTGGAAACGTTTGAAAGTCCTCTTGAAGAAGCTGCAACAACCGTAAACAAAGTTATCGGGCGATTCCTAGAAGGTGACCTTACTCGTCTACCCAGCGACGTTGCTTCATTGCGTACGTATGTAGATAGTGCTCCAGAAGATAAAAAACAGATCTTTTTACCTGAATTAGCAACAATGGAAGCATTGGTTGCAAATGACCCTACTATCGCGGTAACTCCGGTTGCATTTCTTTTAGCAACAAACGAACTGTACAAACATTTGAATGATTTCCTGTATGAAACCTCAGAGCAAGAAACTCCAGCATACATGTACCAACTGAAGCATTTAGCACGAAAGTTACAGTACCAGACACTTGATGGTAACTGGAAAGAAATTGAAGAACATACCTCAGAAGATATTACTGACCTTGTTTCAGACATTTACCGAAATCTCGAAGATCCTGAAGTATGGCAAAATACCATTCGTCCTGTAAACGCAAGTTTACTTGATGGAGTTGACGCACAAGATGTGACAGCAGTGTACGGAGCAGGGCAAGCGTACCTTAACGCTGCACCGTTGATTGAAACTGCAACAATGAAGAAGATTGAAAAAGAAGAAATTCAAAAAGCTGTTGAAGAGAAAAAGAAGAATACTACTCTCTTCGTAATTCTAGGACTGCTCGTAGTTCTCATCGGAGGATTTATGGTGGTGCGACGAAAGAAGACTGCCTAGAATAAAACATTTAGACTTTAAAATCCCTCCTGATTGGAGGGATTTTTGTTTGCTGCTTAGGACACTTTTTCAGTTTCTATCAAAACATATGTTTCGATGTATCGAATACGTGCAATTCCAGCTTCTGTTAGTTTGTACTTAAATGGGGTTACTTTGGTTATGTGGCCATGACGCATTCCATCTTTCAGAAATTTTTCCATAAGCACTGGACTACGTAGTAGAAAGAAATATTCTGACCCAAATTTTTCAGGAATTAATTTCTTCACCCTTTCAGAAATTTGTGGTTCAGTTAAAGATTTGGGATAGACTTCCTCAAGTGCCCAAAGTTTGAGTACTGTGCACTTTGACTCATGGGTACCAGCATTTTTATCGTAAAGAGTCATGATAACCTCCATAGATTGTGAAAAGAACTTATTTGCAATGTATCATATATTTTGAAATTTGTATGTGCGGTATACATTTTTCAAGAAAGACATATACTAAAAAGATACTAGTAACTAGATATTAATACTATGAGTAAAAATATTTTGTTAGCCGTAGTGGGATTTGGAGGGCTCGTTCTGGTTACC
>DLQJ01000018.1 GCA_002477545.1 Patescibacteria group bacterium UBA7435
CAACAGTGTTCGTTCAGGATTCAGATCTCAAAGCTGTTGAAGAATTAACGTTGATGGCTATGTGCAAGCACAACATCATCGCAAACAGCACCTTCAGTTGGTGGGGTGCGTGGCTTAATGCAAACAAAAACAAAATTGTTGTCTGCCCTACTCCTTGGTTCGAAAATAATTCTTCCGACTTAAACCTTATCCCAAAAATATGGATACAACTTCCCAAGGCATAAACAAGGAACCGTTGGTAAGTATTCTTATGCTTACCCATAATCGTGCGCAATATATCAGCACGGCAATTGAAGGTGTCCTTGCTCAAACATATCAAAATTTTGAACTAGTTATTATCGATGATGGCTCAACAGATGAGACTGAAGGTGTTCTTTCCAAATATGACGATCCTCGAATTTGCATCATCTCCTATCCTGAAAACAAAGGGTTGCACGTGCGGCGCGCTGAGTCTCTTGCATACGCACAAGGCGCCTACACTGCAATTATCGACAGTGATGATGTGTGGACTGACGCGACGAAACTGGAGGCACAAGTTGCCTATATGCAGCAGTATGATGACTGTTGCGTTGTTGGTACGTTTATTACACTTATCAACGCCCAAGGGGCAGATATTGGCGAAAATCACTATGCTGTAACTGATCAAGGCATCAGAAACAGTATTCTTAAGAGAAATCAATTCACCCATTCAAGTGTCCTTATGCGTACAAGTGCACTTAGCAAAACACTGGGATATCGAGATACGAAACTTGCGGAAGATCTTGATCTATTTCTCCAGCTGGGAATACACGGAACATTCGGAAATATTCCAAAATACATGACCTCCTACCGAATACATACTAAAAGTTTCAATCCTCAAAGAACTGCTATGGCCAAAGCCGTGCTTGGTATTATTAAAAAATATAAGCATCAGTATCCTGGATACTACACTGCTATAGTAAAAGCTTACATACGAATACTAATCACGCGGATCTACTCTTCTTCGGAATCTTCCACTAAATACTGATGCAACTCCTAATGAGAGGACGCCAAATAATCCGACATACGGCACGAATGTACGTGGGGTGTCAGGAGCTGAAGTAGCGGCTATTTGTGATGAAGAAATACCTTCTTCGATAACTGCGGCGGTAGACAAGCTACTCGAAGTGCCCAGAGTAGTCTTTTCTTGAGTAACTGGTGCTTTTACAAAAGTGTGTGGGACGGACGGTGTAGTCACTCTGTTTGTATAAACAAGAAATTGTTGTGTTGGTATTTCCATAATGGTTGCAAGTAGCTGGTCAGACAAAACGACACGACCACCTTGCACATACTCTATTTTTTCTTTTGGGATAGTGATGCGTGCACCGGGGAGCACGGTAGTTCCTTCAGGAAATCGGACTGTCTTCCCTGCGGTCACCCGGTACCCAGAAATATCAATTTCGTGTGGTGCATCATTCCTTATCTGTATATCGCCCGCACTACTGGTACTCAGCGTAAACGAAACCGGTAATACCACTATGTTTGTACGTGTATGTGTTTCATATTCTTTATACTGTGCATGCACATGCACTACATATTCTCCTGGATACATAAATCGATGTTGCACTTTATCACCCACAGCAGTGCCCAGATCCCCAAAATTCCAAGAGTACGCCATTGAACGCACAATGCCGTCCGCCAAACCTTCTGAGGAGGCTACCAAAGGCACTGCTTGGTGTACGTATACTTGTGTAGGCGCATCTATTGTTGTCTGAGCTTCTCTGGGCTCTACATGGAGCGTTGATACTGAAGACTGCTTATCAGCGCTGTCCTTCTTCTGTACAGGCTCTTTGTCATCTGTTTCATCCTGTACTGACTGGTCCTCAATAACCTCAGTTTCTCCACTACCTGGCGTTGCTACTGCAGTTACCCAGCTTCCGTTGATATACTGTGCAGTTTCTTTTGTACTATTATTTCCGCCTATATTTCCCCAGGCATCGCCCCCGATTACTCTATTCTCCAATGAACCATTCGTACGGTATAAAGAAAGGGTTGTACCTACATTACTCAATGCACCTGAATACAAATTAAATGCGGGTCCTACAGCTGAATCATCATCGGTGCGTTCTAGCACTGCATATGTATTTGCGTCGATAGTACCTGAGAGCGATACTGATAAGCTTGTGTCATCTTGAAGTGTCCATCCATCTACTGATACTGACGCACCGTCGTTATATAACTCAATCCATTCGTTACTCGCTGAATCGGCATCCCCCATCCACGCGACCTCGGTGATACGCACTTCCGCATGTGTATGCACTGGTACAAGCAAAGTGAGAAACACGCTACTGCTATACAATATTTTTTTCATACAAAAAAAGTAGCATACGTTTCTTAAAGAAAAGATATGCTACTTTTGAGTTAAAAATAAACTACTTCAATGGTGGTTTATCCTGTGTTGTTACCCGCATCATACGCTCAAGTTTTTTTGGTGAGAGTGGATCGTCGATATTTTTCATCTCAGCGTAGGCAGTAACTTCATCAGTGGCTGGTTTTGCAACTGGTTCAGAAGATTTTTCTAGGTTTGGGACAACTACTTTTCCTTCCTTGTGCTTATGCGTGTGCTTGTCCTCTTTGATTTTTGAGGTCGCAACTGATAAAAATTTTGAGGATGTCTTCTTATTGGTTTCGGTAATCTTGTGAATCTCTGCAGCGTACCGATCTTTTTTCTCCACCTGCTTATTTTCAGTTTTCTGCTGTGGCATCTTTTTTGTTTCAATAGGTGCTATCTCAGATGCGGAGTTGGTGTCCTTTTTTGTGACATCTTTCATTGCCGCAGCTAAGGCATCTTTAAGCGAACTCTCTGAATCTTTTGCTTCAATCTTGTTATCTTTTTTTTCAGGAGATTTTTCTGAAGACTTTTTATCGTCCTGTTTAGGAGTATCCCCCGAAAGATTTTTAAGTACTGAGCGTAGGTCATCTAATGACTTTTCGTCTTTCACAGGGCGCCCCGTAGTGCGCTGTGGAGGCTGTGTTCGTGTCCGTTCTGACCTTGGTTCTTGTGTTGTGCTTGTGGCAGTACTTTCTGCACGCGGTTTAGAAGCTGGAGGACGACCTTCTGATTCCGCAGAAGATTTTGCAGGTGCAGATTTTGTCGTATGTGCTTCGTGCTTCGCTTTTGTATACGCAACGGCATTTCTTTCAGTATCTTTCTTAGGTGCTGATGGTGCGGTAGTACGTGATTTTTTTTGCCCACCGGATGAACCAGTGGTACGCGCGGGTCCCGTAGTTCGTGGTGGTCCAGTGGTCCTTACTGGGGGTTTTCCATCAGTGCTTTTTACTGGGGTGTTAACATCAACAGCATCAGCTCCTTCACGTAAATGCTTTGGGATATATGGTGGTTTATCACTAAAACTCTTTGCATGCCATGCGTGGATTGTTTCCTCTACCCCACCACGCTTGAATGAGAATTTTGCACGTGAGCGCGCGATAACCATTTCTTTAAACGATGGTCCTGTTGTTTCAATCGGAGGCAAAGTGACGGCGGAAAAGGGTTGTGACCCGATACCATCAATCATCAGGGTGAGATAAATCTGCGCAAAACCGAGGTTCACAATATCAGGAGCAAGGAATTTTGGTGTATAGACAGTTTCAAGAACCTCCGCATCGAACGGTCCCACGCGAAACGAAATAATCGTACCGACGTTACCAAACACCGCGTTACGCACCTCTTCTTCCATCTGCTCGATGTACTGGTGTGCAATAGTGAGGTTCAATTTGTATTTACGTGCCTCAGAAAGAATATCCGCAAAGGTTGCGTTAGCAAACGACTGAAACTCATCTACATAAAAATAGAAGTTGGGTGCTTCTTTCATTTGGGGCGCAGTCATGTCCGCGCGACTCATGGCAGCAAGGTAAATACGCGTAGTGAGCATAGAACCAAGAAGGTTTGCATTTTGCTCACCTACCAATCCTTTAGAAAGATTGATAATCATAATCTTCCGCTGATCCATTATTTCTCGAATATCAAAACTCGAATGTGGCTGTCCGATAATATTTCGAATAAGCGGGTTGCTCGTAAACTGCCCGATCTTATTTTTGATCGCATCACCTGCCTCCTGCATATACCGTTCGTTATACTTCAAGAATTCATCAACCCAAAAAGACTTTACTGCAGGGTCAGTAATATTATCAATCACCCGCTTGCGGTAGTCTTTCTCTGAAAGCATGCGGTTCACTCCAAGTAGTGTCGCGTCTGGATACTCCAAAAGAGCTAACAGCGTATTGGAGAGAATGTACTCCATGCGAGCAGACCATGCATCAACCCAAATCTTCTTAAACACGGACATCAATCCCGACACTACCAAGTGTCGCTTGTCAGGCCCCACATCTTCCATCACGTTAAAAGAAATAGGATTATCAGTATCAAACGGCGCAAAATAAAGCACATCGTCCATACGTTCTTCGGGAATGTAATCAAGAAGTGTTTCCGCTGTCTGTCCATGCGGATCAATAAACGCAAGACCGTTTCCGTTTTTAATGTCCTGTACTGCCATGTTTTCAAGCAGAGTCGACTTACCCATACCAGTCTTCCCAATCACATAGACATGCTTGGTGCGATCTCCTGCTTTAACACCAAAAGGTACCTGCTGCCCACGGGCATCAGTTTTTGCAAAGAAAGTAATCTGTTCTGGATCGTACATTTGTATGTGTAGTATACCAAAGGTACATAAGAAAAAGGCAATGGGTTTTGAAAACCCATTGCCTTTGCTTGTCTATCATTAACTTCGCCATCTCTTGCCTGTATATTTTTCATACCCCATTGTACAAAAACTCAAGAGTAACGGGATAACCGACAGTACAAAAATAAGATCATACAGCAGGTGTGGATCTTGCGGTTCACGCGCAATTGCATTTGCAATATGTGTCTTAAGTGTAGACATTAGCTACTCCTTTCTTCAAAAAACTATTTCGCGACCGCTATTTAATCATTCTTTGGAATGTGTGGCAAGTGTATAACTACGGAGTGGTTTCGGTATCCACTTCAAGAACTCCTGGAGCCAGCAATGCCGCCTTTGTATACCGATTACTTGGCGCCCAAATCATCCAGCTCATTACACCTGCATCATACGATGCCTGAATTTGTGCACGCACATCAGCTGCGTCATAGTCTCCTCCGTAATCAAAATCTTGAATCCAAGTACGTAGTCGATCCGCGTCATACACAGGCTTGGTGTACTTCCCCGTAAAGCTAGTGGTCCCGCTGGCGTTGGTGGTAGTGATCGGTGTGTGCAGGAATCCTTCCATTGGCGTACTTGAAGAACGCATGCGATCTACCCCTGCCTGCATCGCGTAGTTCACTACCTTATACGGATAGTCGTTTGGATTACCTAAACCAAGGAAACTATCGGGATAATGTGATGGATATACCATAGGTGCGATAAAATCAAAGTACGGTGCTGCTCGATCTTGGACTTGCCCAATAGAAAGGTCATCGTAATTAGTAGTGGTCATACCAAAGAGGTCAGCTGAGAGGTAAGGGGTGTTTGAAGCACGTCCTGTGTTCTCGTGTTTAAATTCAGCAAACATTGACTCATCACTCATCTTCTCATTGAGATATTTAAAGAATGCCTCGAGGTTCGCCTGCTTATCATCCCCCCATGGCCCTGCGTCACTATGCGGGAACGAGATGTCACTCATTGGTCCATCAGACGGATACCGCACATAATCAAAGTTTAATTCATCGAAACCGATGTTGTATGCGTCAACGGATAGTTCTACCATATGATCCCAGTAGTCGGTTGCTGCAACGTCTATAAACGAAAGACCTTTATAATCTTTCCAATTAGTTACTCCATCAGCCTTCTTTACCGCTAGGTCAGGACGAATCTCTGTATAAAAAGGATCTTGAAAGACGGTAATACGTGCCATGACAAAAATACCATCTTCGTGCAAGCGCGCAATCAAGTCTTTCATATCACGTGTACCACACCGTGCGTTTTGCCATGCTGCGTCCCAGCTTGGTGAGCTTGCTGGAAACGAAATGGTTCCGGAGTAGTCTTTTACATCAATGATCACTGAGTTAATTTCAGTTTCTCGCATCAGTTCAATAAGATCATCTCGAAAGCTTGGCGTGCCCGCCACACAGGAAGTCATATAAATAGTCTTTGCTTGTGGTGGCAAAGGAACATGCTGTATGGCTTCTCGCTCATCAGGTGCCTCTATTTTTTCTGCAATATTTTCAGGAAGAACTTCTGCTAGTGTTTCAGTAATGTCCGAAGTGACTTCCTTTACATCATACGACACCGCAAAGTACTGTGGTCCTGCAATAGCCACTGCTCCCAAACCTCCTAATAGTGCCAGTCCCGTAATAGAAAGCCTTACCATATCTTATGTATTGTCTTCAGACTCCGCAGGAGTATTACGTGATCCTACGTTCTCAACAAAGGACTCTGCATCGCGTTCGCCGTCTTCATTCTGGATACTACGCACATAGGCACTATGTCGTAATGAGTATCCTGCAATCATAAAAATAATACCTGAAAGCGTATACACATACGTCTTCCATGTATCAGGTACCCCGATATACGGTGTAATAAAAACAATAATTCCGAAGAAAAATATAAGTGATTCTCTGCTCATAGTCACAGTATAGCTATATTTTCCAAAGCTGTCACTGTGGAGGAAATTTAACTTTTGTTGTCTACAATTATCACGAACTCCCCTTTTTGTCTTACTGGCTCAGTTTCTAGCTGTTGCATGATCTCCTTCGCGCTCCCTATTATCATCTCCTCGTGCATTTTAGTAAGTTCCCGCCCTACATATACCTTTGCTTCAGGAGATGATTCGCTGAGACTTTCCAACGTCTTCATAATTCGATGTGTTGATTCAAAGAAAATAACTGGTAGGTCGTGTGATGAGAGACTTTTAAAAAATGTCTGTCTCCCTTTCTTTTGTGGGATAAACCCCAAGAATGCAAATTGGTTCCCAGCAATACCTGCGATAGAGAATGCGGTAGTTACTGCTGATGCACCAGGGACCGCATCAATACGGACCTCTGGTAGCTCAGCACGAATCTTCGCAACTAAGAACACACCGGGGTCACTCACCCCCGGAGTACCCGCGTCAGACACAAGTGCTATATGCTTCCCTTCCTCAAGGTCACATAGAATTTCCTCATGTACCTTGTCGCTAGCATGTGCATCATACCGCCTCATCCGCACTTTTATCTCGTGGCGCGCCAGCAACTTCCCTGTTACCCGCGTATCCTCACACAGAAGATAATCAGCCTCAGAAAGCACGCGAAGTGCCCGAAGCGTAATATCTTCGAGATTTCCAATGGGTGTAGCAACTACTGAGAGTAGTCCGATTTTATCTTCTTCCATATACTCACAAAACTACCACTGTCACAGAAAAAAGACCAGTGTCCGCACTGGTCTTTTCTTCTTGTTTTTTATTATTACGCTGATTATTTCTTCACGCAGTGCAGCATAAGGTCATTGCCATCTGGATCGGTAAAGGGTGCCATGTAGCAGACGGGGTTCTCGATGGTTTGATCACCCCCGAACACAACACCTTTCTCCTCTAGTTCTTTGCGTGCTGCTTCTATATCATCGACGTGAAGTGCGATATGTGCATTCTTCTGCGGAGTAAACGGAATACCCATCTTCTCCGGTTCCCAAATCGCAAAGCAGGTGTCACCCACCCAAAATTCAGTCTTAGCTTTCTCGTCTGGCCGAAGACCAAGGGTATCAATGTAAAACGCTCGTGAGCGTTCAGCATCAGTTGACGGCACACCTATAAAGTCGAGTTTCGTAATTTGATTTTCCATAATTAACATTTACTGGTTAAAGAGATAGTAATAATACTACAACTAGGAAATTATTTATTTCCATTCAAAATTCCTTCCGAAATGTCCCCATTCGGCAGTTTTGGAATATACCGGTCGATCCAACTTCAGGAACGACTTGATGCCATTTGGCGTCAGGTCATACCCTTCTACCTCTTCTGAGACGCCGTCTACTACTGCTACGGCCATAAGTGCTTCAGGGTATCCGATTGCGTATGCAAGCTTCACCAGTACCTCTTGCGCCTCTGGGTATTTCTCTAGGTAATCTACTGCTACCCGTCGTGCCATATATGCACCAGAACGATCTACCTTAGAAGGATCTTTCCCTGAGAATGCTCCCCCTCCTACGGCTACTTCTGGACCATAGTTATCTACAATAATCTTTCGTCCAGTCAGACCTGCATCAGCATCGAATCCTCCTTGCGACCAATCTCCTGCTGGATTGATGTGATACTCTCGCGCACCAGGAATTGCTTCCTTCGCAAGCTTTTCAAGGTCAGCCGTTGGTGCGTTTTGGAAACTGCATACTACTGAGAAAATAGTTCCATCTTCACCAAGTGTCACTTGCGTCTTTCCATCGTATGGATATTCCTTGTACGCTGCCTGACACAAACCTCGTGCAAGCTCGTATTCCTTTGGCATGAATGTATCTGTCTCACGTGTTGCGTAGCCAGTCATAATTCCCTGATCACCAGCACCTCCGGTATCAACTCCCTGAGCAATCTCTGGACTTTGCTGCACAATGTGGACCGAAATATCTAAATCGGTACCTGCAATGTCTTCAACAATTTTCACCACATCCACATCTGTTGCGGTAGTGGTCACCTCTCCAGTGACCCACACCTTTCCGTGCGACCCTACTGATTCAACTGCTACTCGGCTTGCTGGGTCCTGCGCTAGATACGCATCAAGTACTGCGTCACTGATTCGGTCACATACTTTATCCGGATGTCCTGGAGACACGCATTCTGCTGTTTTCATCATATTATTGTCGATTTAATTAATATTTAAATTACAAAAGCGCCTATACAGGCGCATCCGAGGAGTTTTTGCATCTACCTAAACTTTCGCTTAGTTGAATGTCGCACCTTATTACCATTGTGGTAAGAGGTTGCGGACGGGATCAAAAGGTCAATTCCTTCACCCGTACTCTGGATACTCTTTATGTAATTGTCACAGTATTATACACGCCTCTTATAGAAAAAGTTACATGCCATTATAATAAAACACGGTGCTGTAAAGCACCGTGTTTTATGTACGTTTCTATTTCCTAAAAACCTTGCATCATCTCTTCCATGGTTACAAATTTAAGATTTGATGGAGGCGTTACAACATTTTTATCATATCGCCATGAACTACAGTCTACTGATACGCCAGCAACTTGTTGTTCCTGCATAGATTGTGCAATAGCTCGGGCACTCCAGTCTTGTCCTTTGAGGGAATCAAGTGGATTCGTACCTGCAGGCCATTCAATACTCATTCCATCAGCCCCACCAGGCATCGGCTCTCCTTCCGTTATAATGTACATTCCAAACTCATCAATCCACATACGACTTGAGGGGGTTCCTTCAGAGTCAGTTTCTATATACCCTTTAAACTCATTTCTAATTTCTGAAGTTTTAAAATACATCACAGACTCACCCACCTCATCTTTTGTTGTACATTTAATTGAGTCCCCTCCTGATACCTTATCCGCTATATTACTTAATAGGCCAGATTTTTCCTCTGTTTTTGAATTACTAGATACTGAAGAATCTGCATTACTCTTACTATCTGAATCAAACATTCCCGATGCAAAAAGCATTCCTCCAATAACTAATACAATAACTGCCATTATCCCTAGAAAGGCTATCGTTCCGAGTCCCTTATTCGATTCTTTATATTCCATATATTACAAACTTACTATATTACTAAACTACACTCGCAGGCCAAAAAAGATTTATGCCTCAGGTGGCGCTGGAGGTGTCGGCGCGGCAGATTCTGACATGTATCCATCTGCACTAGGTGGTGCATCCACAGCAGGAGCTGGTGCAGGAGCCTGAGGTGCAGCTGGAATTGGTGCAACTGTGGCAGCTGGTGCTGGTGGAGCTGCCGGGGCAGGAGCCTCTGGTGCGGGTGCAGCAGGAGTAGACGGAGCTGGTGCAGGCGCTGGGGCCGCTGGGGCAGGACTAGGTGCGGGTGCTGGTTGCTCTCTAAGCACAGGCTGTTCTGGTTTACGTGACTTTAGAGCCATCATAATAATAATGATCATAAGTACGATAAACGACAAAGCAGCCGCAGTTTGCCATACCCATGGGGGTATTGACCCTACAGCCGACCCTCCTGTATCTGCATCTGTGTCTCTTCCTTGATCATCTGATGGGGATTGACTGTCACTGCCTGCTGAACCAGAACCGTTGGTGTTACTTGTTCCTGTGTTACTTCCTGATGTACCTTGTTCTGATCCTGCGTTGGTCCCTGTACTTCCTGAACTGTCGTTAGAAGAAGCCTCTGTATCAGCAAAGTTTGAATCATTCGTATCAGTAGACCCTCCTATAGTAGTTCTCTTGATAGTAAGTGGGACATCTTTATTCATTCCATGAATACCATTTGCTCCAAATTTAAAATATAATCGGTCAAAATTTCCAATCAACGGGTGGGCATTATAACCAAATCCATCACTACCACTCTCAAAGTGATGATCTTCCGTTATATGAATAGAACTACCACCATCATAATTAACCACCGCATACCCCTCCTTGTTACTACCACCAGAATTTGACAGGATAGAGGTTAAAGATTTTTCAGTGCGGCCGTCGTGACTTAGGAAGTGAATCTTTCCTGCTCCTCCAAAACTTTTACCATCATCTGGATCTGTGAAACTGGGAGCAAAAAAAGTATCTGTTTTTTTATCGTAATACACATCATCAAGAGTGAATCCTACCGCAATGTAGTATTCATCACCTGGCACCATATCTATATAGAAATAGTCATACTGCTCCTCTTTCTGATGATGATCCAATCGATACTCTCCTTCAGCTATTGGTACAGCAGTAGCGATCTCGTTTCCTCCACGTACTGAAGTGGTCACTCTTTCGATTTTTGTTTTATCAATCCCATCATCAATTGCACTAAAGCTGCTTGCAAGTGAGGCTGTATCAGATGCATCAAAGTACTCACCTCCTCCTGCCTGAGCAATCCCTTGTAGCTCGGTACGTGTTTCTGCGTCTACACCAAGCCCAATTACATGAACCGTCACATCAATCCCTGCAGCTCGAAGTGCTGCGGCGGCAGCAGCAGGATCACCATCACAAGTCTCTTTTCCGTCAGTCAGCAAGATGAGCGTATTGTCATTCCCTACAGTGAAGTCTCCAGCAGCTTGCGTCAACGCATACGCAGTTGGTGTATACGAGCCCACTGCCTGTGCTTGCGTAATCTGAGTCTTAATACTGTCATAACTTGCAGTAAAGTCGGTTACCAGTGCAGTTTCCACACACGCACCAGGCTGATCCCCCGCATGGTTTACATGTGCATACATACGTAAACCTACCGCATTGCCACTTTGCGTATTCAAGAAGTCAAAGACAGCTCCTTTAGCAGCAGCTAGTCGCGTTCCTCCATCAAACAACTCAAGCATAGAGCCCGAAGCATCAAATACAATCAGTGTATTAGTTTCAGTACTCTGCGCGTTTGCTTGCATCGCGAAGATGACGAGTATCAGTGCAAACAACGTTCCAAGGATTTTATGTATTTTTATAGACATGTGTGAATACGATTATGAGAGTGTTAATATATACCAGCATACCAAAAATATGTTTGTTTTACTGGATATTAATCAACACCTATCTGATTTCTTTTGTTGAAATCTTTAAAGATCTAAATGAAGTTTATCTTCAGTTTATTAATCCCCATCATTTTCATCTCTCAACCTTCTGTCTGTTGCTCTCCTTGCATTTATTGACTCAAGAGAATTTAATTCATGGTATGTAAGGTCAAGATTCCACTGAAGTTTTTTAAGGTCAGGTGTCCATTCTTTACAGGTCATATTAAACATATCTGTCCACATAAACTCTAATTCAGTAACCTTTTCATCAGCATTTTTCTCAGAGAGGTATGGTTCGAAATAAGTATGACCAGGCCCAGAATAAAGCACCCCGTGACCATCTTTCGCCCATTCTTCCGAACTACGGTACGATTGTTCATTTCCTAATCTTATATTAGATGCCTGACTTACTTCAACAACAGACGCAACCTCTTTCCCAGACAGTGTACCGATGTTTTTTTGTAGTATTACCCACTTAGAATTAGCTTTATTTTCGGGAGCTGAAGGCAGTGCAAAAAAATCATCTGCAGAGACAACCCCCGTGTACACGAAATGATCTTCTTCTTCATTTTTACACAGCATGCCTGCTCCCCCATCTAGGTGCTTATAAATTGCATCAAACTCTTCGGAGTCATGCGCGTCAGGAGAAAGATTTTTGGACACATCAATTGAGTAATCCATACAGGTACCTTTAGCTGTATTTCTATGAATTTCATCATTATGGCCAAGTCCTAAAGTATGCCCTAGTTCGTGACAGACTGTGTGACTAGCCCGAAGGGAATCAGCTCTAGTCATATCGAATCTACCCTTCAGCTGATCAATACTCAAACCATTTTTAAAGGCTGCCGATGGTTTTCCTGTTGGATGTAATCCTGAAATAAAATCATCATTGAGAACAACAGCTGACGCCAGGATATGATTCTCGCTATCAACTGTTGTATGAGTTAGCCCATACCAGCCAGTATCTCCATAATTTCCGTTACAGACATGTATGGAATTTGGTAACAATTCACAGTTTTCTACAAAATCTCCAATACCAAACCCCAGACCCTCAGGGAATAAGGAGCTTGACACTACTTCCATCTGAAGCCCATTCAGATTATTCCAAACCTTCGTAGATCTGCCAATGAGGTCCCTCCATATTTCATGCGTTGTTGAATCGTAGACCACTACCATAAAATCTCGTGTGTTGCGTTCCCAGTGCCCTGCATTTTCTGCAGGGATATCAGTTTGACCTATATTATGACGCACCCAGCTATGATCTGCAGATACAAAAAAGCTGGTACCTATAAACAGTACCGCTGTGACACTTATGAGAACTATTATATTTTGGATAGATATATGCATACACTTTCTTATAATTACTCAGAAGCCCAGTTTACCAATGTTTCTCCTGTGACTCCGTTTGGTAACTCTTTTCTAAAAAGAACCGGCTGTCCGTCGGCATTATACCTCTCAGCAGTACCCCATGTAGACATATCATTTGGATCAAACGGGACTGAAGGATCATGTGTATCATTATTCGTCGATACATTATCAGACTGTTCATCTGTATGTATATGGGAAGTTTCATCACTTGAACCAACGTTATTCTGAATTTGTTCGTCATTTGAATACGCGCCTACAGACGGAATGTTTGTATCTTGAGTATCACTCAACATCATCGCAAAACTTCCCACAACGAGCATGAGGAATAGGCCGAAGGCAATAACAATATATTTCCATGTACTACTACTTTTTTCAGGAGTTGCCTCCCCTGCTTGTGGAGAGAATGTTCCAAAGGCAATATCAATATCCCCTGCACCCCATCCACTACTCAAAAGCTCCTGCTTAATAGCATCATCAGAAACCCCAGCAGTTCGCTGGGTTTGGATGTATTGAGTTAGTTGGGGGTTTTGCATGGGTTTGTTTAAAAATTAACTACGTTCATTTGGTGTGATTTTTTTGCCGGAAATTACTTTTATCCTCTCTCGGCCAAGAATTCATCAGCAACCGAAGTTGGGAATTTCGCTGCTTCCAATTTTTTTACTAAATCTTTAAACTCTTGAGAATCGAAATATGCAAATACTTCCTCGTAATCCATATAAAGTATTTTTGTATACATGATACGTTCAATCCTATCGCCTACCTGCTGAAGTTTGTTCACTTCTAAATACGATTTTCCATCACTCGACTCAATAGCATCAAACCACGAGCCCACCATATATGTCTGATTCTCAGGAGTTAAACCTAAATTAAGAAGACTATCGTCGCTGAGCCTATGCTCTACAGTACTCATTGTTGCTCCCGAAGAATCCCTTACATAATTCGCATAATCTAGTATTTCTAACGGATCATCGGCTGAAGAACCTTCAAGTACAGCGGTGGTGACTACCTCACTCCATGAATCATCATTTTCATTTGAAAGATACCATCTATATATTTTAATCAAATAAGACAAATCCGACGTATCCATCCCCTGTTCTTTTTCAAAAGTTTTATCCATAAAGTGCAGCGTTTCCCGCTGAGCGTTTCCTACATCTGAAGTATCAGGATTCGTAAATTCACTATCTTTGATACTTGCACTGTCCCCTGCTCCTGACTCGAGCGCTCTCAATGTTTGAACGTAGTAATACTTCCCAGAAAGCCAGTCATCTGGCTCATTGTCTGAAGCAGGTGTAAGCAAGGAAACACTCACACCGCCCTGGGTTGTAGAAACAGCGCCAGAGAAAGAACCTCCCTCTTCATTCTGAAGCGTGAAAACTGTTTCTGATCCAAAATCACCAGAATCAGTTGCCAGTATTTCAAGCCTCATATCAGAGAGTTCTTGTGTAAACCTACGGACATTCTCCGAATGAACTTCGTTATTACCTGTTTTTAAAATAAGTAAGATTGAACTTTCTGCAATCGACGCACCATTATGAATAACCATTGCCTTTAAATGATCTTCCGATCTTTCTTCTATTGTAAAATCATCCTTAAATTCAAGGTCACGCTCGGCGAATGGTACTTTTTTAATGGTATCCAAATTTCCCCAACTTTCACCAGAAAGGGTAAGGGTTGACGTGATGGAATCTACTAATGGGTCAGATTCCTTTCCTCTTCCTGATATTAAATAACCTTTATTTCCTGCTATGGCCAAGTACATCACTCCAGAAGTCTCAGGATTATCGTCAATACTGTATTCCACGGTTCCTATTCGCAACGCATCTTCATTCTCTATCGTTCGAGCAGACGTTGCATCTATCCCTGCAAACGCTACATATGCATCAATCCAATCAACATGGTGAAAATCAAACCCAATATCAAATGTATCAATTTGTGCTAGCATCCCTCCCCAATCAACCCTAACCAAAGGCTTCCCATTAGGCAAGAAATCATTATTTAACTCTTCAGTTCCATTTGCACGTAATATAAAAGCATTTTCCGGTAACAAAAATGTCACTGGAGATTCGTCATCAATAAATTTTTTACGTGTAGTGAGATTAGGGTCAGTAGCTACAGAGCTATCATGTGATGTTTCTTGACTGAGATCATGCTGTACTTTATTTTCCTCGTCTTGAGTACTTGTACGGTCCCCTGCCCCTGAATCATTCTCAATTGCACCAGACTCAACTTCGTCAGAGCCTGGCAAAGCCCATCCTCCGCAGCTCAAACCTACCCCACCAGAAGGCAACACCGCAAAGCCTTCAGCATCTAAGCAAACGTGTTCACCAGAAGTAAGTGAGGTGACCACAGCAAATGTTGTACCGTTTGCTTTGCAGTAGATTTGTCTATTTGTATCCTCTGCCGTTTCTTCTAGTGAGATCTGTGTATCTTCACAAAATCCTTGATACGAACCAAAGTGATCCTCAAAATACTCTAGTGATGTCATTTCAAGGTTTCGTAGCTCAGTTTTAGCAATAACATCCAGTGCATCATTCCTTGCTTCGTTTATTTTTTCATCCGGGGAGAAGTAGGTAAACGCTGTACCAACAAAAACTATAAGTGCCATTATTACACCAATAACAATCCAAAGGGTGTACGAAGTCTGTTCAGTGGGCAGTACTGCCTGTGGTACAAGAGGTGCAGCGGGAACTATTGATGTAAAAGAAGCTTCGATGTCAGCAAGAGTCCACCCACTATCAAGTAACGCCTGCTTAATAGCATCATCAGAAACCCCAGCTGCGCACTGGGTTTGTATGTATTGGGTTAGTTGGGGGTTTGGCATAGGTTTAGTATATGGGATGTACTTTGAATGATCAGACACTATCCCCTTAATAAAGTTAAAGGTGCTTTAAAACAAACTTTAATGTGCAATTTACCTAAACTTCTTTGAAGGTTACCGCACTCGGAGCTTCAAATACTGATTCATCAACATCCCAGCTTTTACACGTTTTGTTAAGAATAGATTTTGTTACTCCGTGCATGATCTCACGGTTCTCAAAATCATTTGGTTCAGATTCATCTATAACAGAAACAGAATGAGTTCCTGCTCCTCTTGAGTCTGTCGTCCACCAATACTGTTCTGTTTTAATATTTGCACCTTGCTTTGATTGAGTATTTATCAAATACTCAATGCTCGAAGGATTTTCAATGGCAACACTTTCCACATATGTCTTGTGCTCATACAGATACTCAGTAACGTTCGAACGATCATCAGTCCAGGTACAGATTTCTGAAAGAGAAACAGCTCCTGGTTTAGCTTTTTCCACATTATTTACTACTCCAGACCTATTACTATCATCTCCTCCCGTCAAAAGAAACACTCCTCCTAAAAGAAGTACGAGCACTCCTATAACTATGTATCCTGTTTTGTTCATATCTTTATTATTTTACGTTTTTAATTACCTTGCTCTGCCATTACCTCTGACTGTGTCATGAATCTAATATGAGAAGGTACATCCAACATACTGTTTTCAATCCTCAGCTAAGGTCACCAAATAGGCACCTCATCTCCAAATGCATCCCATGTGGGAACAAATTCAGGTTCTGGCGCTCCAGCATCAACTGATTGAGCTTCATCACTTCCAGGCTCGAATGTACTGGTATCTACACTTGCAGAACCAGTCGGATTATCAGGCCGTACCGAAGGGCTTCCGTATCCACTTCGATCCGATTCGTATTTATACAATAACGGAATGCCGTTGGGAAGAATTCTATCTACAGAACCTGGTGTTGGAGGCTGAAATCTCCCAGAGTTAACTGAAGACCTCTTTGTACAGTTCACAGCGTATGGGATGTCTGCTGCTTCACGCTTTATTATATCCTCAAACCATTCATCAGAATTTTGGGAATCATATCCGTCACTCGCCATACCCATAAAACCAACACCAACGCTAGCATACGGAGGTTCATCATATTCTATGTATGAAGCCATCCCACCAGGCTCCCACTGATAATATAGATCTTCCTCTCTATAAGAGGAATCAAAAATATATTCTATTCTTTCAGTCGCAACTCTTCCATCAACAATGAAAGTAAAGCGTTCTGCGATTGCACTTTTTCCGTCCACCAGCACTCGTCCGTATTCTTTAGTATGTTGAGCACCATCAAAGCGACAACTAAGTCCTCCAATAGTGTTTTGTCCTGTTTCACTCATACCATCATCTCCAGACGTTTCATCTATACAATTTGTACCATCCCACCAACCATCACAATTAGGATTATCATCCCAGTCATCACTACAATCATCCCAATCATTACAATCATTCCAATTTGGAAACTCCCCTGTTTCCCCTCCTCCAGTCTCTGGAACACCTCCACCAACATCCGGAACAACCACATCATCACCACCGCCAACAATCCAGTCGATAATGTCAGCAATAGGTCCATCACCACCTCCGGTAATCCAGTCGACAATACCTGAGAAGAATCCTCCTTCGTCTTCTTCTTCCTCATCTGGGGTTGTCTCAAATTCATCATCGGTACCTGCGTCTGGGTTGTCTCCAATCGGTGCATCGTCATTTCCGGAATTGTCATCGTTAATGATTTCATTGGTGTCGTCAGTATCTCCGCCACTACCTTCATCGTCATCGTCTCCAGTATTAGTGTCATCATCGTCAGTTGAACCTCCTCCTGCGCTACCACCTCCGTTGCCGTTGTCACCTCCACTACCGTTGTCGTCATCGTCTCCATTGTTAGTATCATCGTTGTCTGTCACACCGTCTGATGAATCGCCTCCTCCGCCACTACCGTTATCGTCTCCTGTATTAGTGTCATCATCAACTGAACCACCTCCGCCATCTCCGCCTCCATTATCGTCATCGTCGCCTGCATCAGCATCATCGTTGTCAGTCACATCGTCAGATGGACCTCCACCGTTGTCAGTGCCATTACCATTATCGGTTTCGGTACTACCATTTCCAGCACCAGCATCACCTGAATCTTCTGAATCTTCTGAATGAGGATTGCTTGATTCCTCTGGAGCTCCTAAGTTAATACCTGCGATGGTGCTACCTTTTTCAGCACCAGGCTCAACGGTGTCATTTTTTGAAAACCATCCTAAGATATTACTTAGAAATCCACTGCTATTTTGAGTTACTTGGTGGGTATCAGAAATATACTCATGTGAATTATCTGAGCGTACATTGGTATCAGGAGGATGCGTAGGTGAATCTTTCATTGCTGGGCTCACAATCATAATTGAGGAACCTAGGAAAATACTCAGCATCAAGAAAAACAGAATAACAAGCAAAGCCTTATGATCTTTTTTTTCTTCTGTTGGTTCCATATGTTCTATTACTTACGGTGTGTTTGAATTAATACTGTACTGGTCTAAAGCTCACATTGCTGGGGACTTCAAATACTGATGTATCAACCGACCAGCTAGTACATGTTTTACTGTAGAATTCTTTTGATGCTTCATGTTCCGCTGCAGAACTATTGAAACCATTAATTTCATCTTTATCAGTATTGAAAGTCCTTACAACACCATCACCATCTGTACCTGCACCTGTCATCCACTGATACTGAAGTGTTTCAACACTCGAGCCCTTGTCAGTTTCTATGCTAAGCAAAAATGTTCCATCTGATGGATTATTTTTATCAGAAATTTCAGCGTAGAGTTTACCGATGTGTGTATACTCAACAGCGTTAGTGTCCCTATCGGACCATGTGCAGGTTTCAGTAGGATATACATTTGTAACCCCAGCTCTACCGAATAAATTATCATCAACACTGCCTGATACCTCAGGCCTGCTGTTGTCGTCTTTTCCTCCTAAGAGCGTAAACGATCCTACTATAAGAAGTGCCAGTAACCCTATTATGATATATCCTGTTTTATTCATACCTGTATTATTTTGCGTTTTTAATTCTCTGCCATTACCTCAGCTGTCGTCATAACTCTGTAATCAGCAGGCCAAGTGAACATGGCGTCGTTAATACTCCAATCGCTACAAGTAAAACTACCGTATGGTACGGTTTCATAAAAATTCCGAGTGGCCTTTTCAAGTATATTTGCTTCTTGTATAGTCATACCGCTATAATCTACACCAGTAATATTTAGCGAATTAGCAATAACAATATTTTCATCTTCCTTCTCCCAAACACTACTCCATCCGTAGGTAACACCCGGATCAACATAGCCGTTTCTTACATGTAATACGTTAACTTCCTCATTTTCGTCAGGAAAAGCTGTTCTAACGATAAAACTGTAGCCATTGTCAGTAAAGAGACCTCCATCGCCGAAATCACGTAGTAGGGTACCTCCAAAAAATATTTCCACAGGATCTTCGTCATCGTAAGAGCCCACACACTTCCCTCCCTGCAAGACTCCAGCATTCCGACTTGTGTTTCCGCCCACTTTTGTATCCTGTGTTGTCTGAGCATCCCCGCCTATCACTCCTGTAAGAACTGCTCCTGATCCGGCGAGGATAACTAGGAGCGCTGCAATAGCAAGAAATAAAATAGTTCCTATTCCTGTGTTGTACTTTGTTTTATTCATATCTGTAGCTATCCTTATTTAAGTAGTGAGAATTTTCCAATAACTGGAAGTGGTTTCATTTGACCGTTAGAAACATTCATAATTCCCATAACGATAAGTGCGAGAAATGCTACTCCTACAGCCAGACTAACCAGGCTGATAATCAAAGCCAGTAGACCGAAGACCATACCTCCATATCCAATTCCTGAAAATAATACTGTTTCAAGAACTTCTGAAATAACAATCCAGACAATCCCTACGATGAGCATATTTAACTGTTGTCCTGCATGAAAACGGGCAAAGGGATTATGTTTGCTTACTGGATTATTTAATGGAATAAAAAATAAGAAAGGAAGTACGTATCCAACAATTGCCATGGTTTTATGTTCAGTAAGGCCATCGGGCATTCCTGTAGCACCTGCTTGAGCGTTCTGCTGTTGTGCGGGTGCTGCTTGGTTTTGCAAAGGAGCTGCCTGAGTTTCTGGTGCAGGTGCAGCTGACTCAGGAGCGGGTGCTGGTGCAGCAACTGGAGTGTCTCCTGCAAAAGCTGCATCAACATCAGCAGGATTCCAACCACTGTTTACTAAAGCATTTACAATAGCGTCTTTTGTAAGACCTGCTGCCTGTTGGGTTTGTATATATTGTGTTAGTTGTGCGCTGGTGTCATCTGACATAAGTGTATATTAGGTAATTTAGTAATGGCAATTATGCCCGATAACATCCGTCTTACTATCCATACTACACAATATATGTTGCATTCTAATAATTTTATCCACATTTTATGTTTCTATCGCACAAAAAAAAGAGCAGTCGCATGACTGCTCTTTGTATATTTTATATCGCGCTTTTGGGTAGGTAGCGATTTGCCATTACCCGAAGCCACTTCTGCTTTTTGTCATGAACTACCAAGGTAACAATCCATTTCAATATTTCAACACAAAAACGAAATGGTGTTAACGTGTCATGAGCTACAATTTCATACGATGCGTACGCAAGACGTTCTGGATGATATTTCCATAACAATATACGTATTCGTCGTAGGTGGTATGCACCGCTTACGATAGTAAATGGCTCATTCTCTGGGACTGTTGCAAAAAATTTGCGTAATTCCCCACAGGAACTCCAGTCCTCATCCTCCAGCAAAGCAACGGCTCTAACATTTGGATCAAGTTTCCGTATGGCAGTTTGCATCATTTCTGCCATATCACACGGCATAGCAAAGTGTCTGTCACTGCGCGTTGCTGCAGTATAGCCAGTTGCCCCAAGGTTTTTGTTTAGTACCGCCATGCCCTTGATAACGCGTGTCCATGTCCTCCAGCCAATCTCCTCACCGTTTCCAGAAAGATCACAAGCCATAATCAGCACATGCTTTACTTCATTTTTCATGATCAACCCCCTCTTGTTTCGATCAGTTTCTGATTCTAATTATAGAAGAAAAATCTACTTTGTCAACTTCTCTGCAACCTTCGTTATGTCCCCTGCTCCCATGATAATCACTACATCATCTTTGGAAACAGTTTCTTTAATTTTTAGCGCAGCAGCTTCAAGCGTATGAAAGAATTTTGAGTCTATCCCCTTTCCTGCAATTGCCTCAGAAAGCTTCTCAGCTGATACACCAAATTCATTCTCTTCTCGTGCTGCATAAATAGGAGTCATCAATACTCGGTCAGCCTTTGCAAGCGAGTCTACAAAGCCGTCAAATAATTCATGGGTTCGTGAATACGTATGACTTTGGAACACAACCGTTACTTTCTTTTCTGGGTAGAGCTCTCTTGCCCCTGCAATTGCTAATTCAATAGCTGTTGGATGATGTGCGTAGTCGTCGTATACCTTGGCTCCGTTACACTCTCCTTTATATTCAAATCGGCGTTGCGTGCCAGCGAAGTTTTCTAATGCTTCGCCGATGATGTTCTTATCAGCTCCGAGCACCAATGCAGCTGCACGTGCAGCCCCTGCGTTCATACGGTTGTGCAGTCCGGGTTGCTTCAGGGCCAGCGTACGGAATACTTCAATTTTATAATCAAAAATCTTTGCCTGTGCGTTCTCGAGCACGGGATGGATATTTGGATCGGTTGCGAGTGTGATGATTGCTCCTTCTTCGGGAACCATGTTTACCAGCTGTGTGAATGCGTCTTGTACGTCAGCGAGGTCTTTGTAGTAATCGACGTGGTCATGTTCAATGTTGGTAATGACTAACACATCAGGAACGAGCGTGAGGAAATCGCGCTTGTACTCGCATGCTTCTACAACAAAGTACTTACTCTTCCCCGCTCGGAAGTTGCTGCCTGTTTTGGTGCGTAGTGACCCTACAATTGCAGTTGGATCAAATGATGCTTCTTCGAGAATATCAATAAGCATTGCGGTAGTGGTGGTCTTTCCGTGGGTTCCTGCTACTGCAATAAGATAGTACTCGTTCGCAATTTCGCCCAGAGCCTCAAAGTAGTTGACGGTGCGAATACCTGCACCGCGCGCTGCCACTAGCTCGGGATGATCTCCTGCCATCGCCTCGGTGTACACCACGAGTTCGAGTTCAGGTCTCGAGCTTATATTTTCTGCAGTTTGCTCGTAGGTAACAGAAATACCTTCAGTGATAAGCTTCTTCGTGTTTTGAGTTTCGGTGCTATCTGACCCGCTGACGGTTGCACCTTCGTGCAAATACAGTCGAGCTAAGCCAGACATACCGATGCCGCCGATTCCTATGAAGTGGATGTTTTTTATTAATACCATGCTTATATTTTTGAAACTACATCAACAAACTCATCATTACGTTCATACTCGTTTACATACGCTCCAAATGATGCAAAGGCTGGACTAAACAGAATAACATCACCGTTTTCTGCAATCAGGCGCGCTTCTTCAATAGCCTGCTCGAGACTTTCTACCACCAACGCATCGGGTACATGCTTCAAGAGCATGTCGGTTCCAGTTCCTGGCAATAGAATAGTTTGTTTTACATGCGTTGCAATAGGATCTACCAATGGTTTTGGGTCTACTTCTTTATATGCACCACCTGCAATGAGGATGACATTCTTTCCATTTTGTACTGCGTTGATGCCGGCAATGGTTGCGTTTGGAGTGGTCGCATTGTTGTCGTTGTAGATTTTTACACCATCAATCTCCTTGAGATATTGCAGTCGTCCTTCTACCCCACCGAAGCTTGCGAAACCATCGAAGATCATGTCGTCAGAGAGACTGATGGCCTTCAGGGCCTCGTATGCGAGTGCGGCATTCAGACGGTTGTGTTCACCGGGCATTGCCAGTAAACAGTCCTCAGGAAGTGCCGAGGAATCTGCAAGGACTACTTCTTGTTGGAGTGTAAGGTTCTTGCCTTTTGCGTATTCAAAGACCTCAGGCGTTGTTACAAGCACTCCGGTTCCTTCTTGGTTTTTGAAAATATTTGCTTTGTCTAAGAAATAAGCATCCATGTCGCCACCATAATAATTCATATGGTCTTTCATGAAGTTGGTGAACACCGCAATCTGAGGTGAGATACCAGCCCATCCGAATCCTTGCAACTGCCATGAGTCGAGCTCCATGACGCATAGTGAATCTTCGGTTACTTCGTTGAGGAGCTGGAGGTTTGATACGCCTCGAATGTTTCCGCCAAGGAGAATAGGTTCACCAGTTGCCAGAGAAAGAGTGTGGTGGATCATCTGCGTTACGGTTGTTTTACCTCGAGTACCGGTGACACCAATAATTGGTGCTTGTGAAAGTTCAGCAAAGAGTGCTGCTGACTGTTTAAGTGGCACGTCAGCAGCACTCGCGTGCTTGAGAAATTCCGAGTCGGTAGGAACGCCAGCTGCAACAAGAATCATATCTTTGTTTTCAAAATCTGCTTTACGGTGTTCTCCTAATACAAAGGTGATGTTGGTGTATTTCTTGAGTTGTTCCACAGAGTCTGCGAGTTCGTCTTCTGATTTAAGGTCGGTCACGATTACTTCGGACGCACCTGCTGCCGCAATATACGCAGCGTCACCAACGCCACGTCCAAGGAGACCGAGTCCCATGACGGTGATTTTCTTGCCTTTGAAGTAGTCAGTGTGTGTCATGAGGGTAGTGTAATGAATTATGGTGGAAAAAGAAAGGGGTATGCTATTCTTTTAGATTCTTAGTGATTAATTGTTTCTCGTTTGGGGTCAAGTTTCTAAGTATAATTTTCACTTCGTCAAAATTCTACTAAGAACTTCCTCCCCGGACTCGACCGTTTTGGCATTAGGAATAGCCAAAACATGTCTCCGTCTCACACAAAAGCCGTACGTGACGCAGGTCACGTACTAGAATAGAAAAACACCATCCTTGGGGATGGTGTTTTTCTATTCTGCTTTTGTGTGCGGCTGCTAGGATTTGAACCTAGGACCTTTCGCGTATCAGGCGACTGCTCTACCAACTGAGCTACAGCCGCAAGTGAAGAAAAATATCAAAGTTTGCTTTTATGTTGTTTCTGAACGCAGCGGATGGAAGCTTTTGCTTACAGCCGCAGATGAGGAGGAAACAAGTTACTACTTTGTGCCTTATTCTAACCTGCAAACTTGTGTGGACCCACAAGTGACCGCTACTATACCAAATAAATCTATAAAATGTAAGGGTTTAGGGGGAAAAATAAAGGCCCACGATATATCGCGGGCCTTGCATCACTTTATCTTGAAGGATCATATATTGGGAAGTAGCATCCCAACAGATAGAACACTACTCCAACGAATACCAAACCCACGGCAATCATGCAGGCAATGTTGATCGGGTGTTTCTTAAATTCAGAAACAAAAGAACGCCAAGAATCAAGAAATTTCTCTTCCCAACTTAATTCTGCTGGCATTGGCATGCGAGTAAAATCAAGTTTATTTGAATTGTTGCTCATGATTTAGTCCTTAGTTAAGAAATTCAATCACTTACTATAAAGTAAATGACTCCTATAAAAAGTGCGACTATTACAGTATATCCACGATATAACCACTTGTAACGCGAAAAATGTCCACGTTTTTCAAGCTTATTGACTTCAAATTCTTCAGACGCTTCACTCATTTTTAGTACCTCAATGATCTATCGCTCTATGACGATTGTTTAAGGGATAATTCCCGATTTCTAAATAATATTATATATATAAAAATAATTTTGTCAATCTGGGGTTTAGCACCAAATACCTGTGTCATAGTGCGGTATTATAGTGATATGAAAAATATCTCTATGGTGTGTGCTGGAAAGTTTCGATTATTACTGATTTTGAGTGCTCTGCTTCTGATTCCTTATACTACTTTTGCGCAAGGCGACACGGCACAGGAGTTACTGGTTACGGTAAGCTTGTTCATCAACTACATCCTTCTTCCCTTCTTTTTTGGGATCGCGTTTCTCTTTTTCATGATTAATGTGGTTCGCTACTTTATCATTGGAGGGGCGAATGAAAGTGACCGTGACAAGGCAAAGCGCAGTGCATTTTATGGTATTGCTGCATTTGTATTATTACTAACACTTTGGGGTATTGTAAATATTTTTGTCAGGGGTATTGGCATTGAAAATAGGACTTCTTTGTGCCCTGACTATCTACAAGGTAGGTGTGGTGATAGTGCCGATGGGTCATTCACGGGAGGAATATTCCCCAATCCTAATCCGACCCCAACCCTGATTCCAAATCCGACCCCGATTCCAAATCCGATTCCTAATCCTAATCCGATTCCTAATCCTAATCCTAATCCTAATCCGACCCCAACGCCTAATTCGAACTTTAGTATCACCGATCTTATTTTTGGCACTGGAACAGACAGTGCCTCTTTTGCATCCTACACAGGTGAACCGCGTTCACGATTTAGTGTTCCTAATATAGCAACTAATGCGACATGTGAAAGTGGTCTACAAACACTCCTAACTGCTAATCGTACGGCAACTACACAAGCTGCATACGCTGTGTACAAAGACAGTGTAGGGGCCACTGGATGGACAAACATAACTGACCTAACCAGCGCGAATCATATTACCTATGATGAAGACACCCTTGATACATTATTGGCAACAAATGTTACTGACGTACATATCATCAACACGCATCCACGAGCTCGTTCTGAGAATCTTGATCTAACCATGGATAGTCACGGCCCCAGTACAGCAGACATGGAGGCAGTGTGTACATACAATAGAACAGATATCACGTATGGGGTTGTAGATTGGGATGGTATCTGGCTGTTTAATCAAGAAAACGGCACCTGTCCATACACCACAGCATCGCGTGCTTTACTTCCAGTTATTGAAACCTACGCTGCTCTTGCGTCAGTTGAAGCTTCACAACGTGAATCGGAACTGGCAAAGTACCTAAGCTCTCCACTAACTCCTGGTATCCATAAGACCTTTTTTGAGGCTGTTAACGGTACAGCACTAGCTTCGCTCAGCCCTGAGCAAGTACTAGCGGAAAGTGCACCGCTGCAATCTTCAGCAAACATTACGGTCGAATATGCAACTGACGTAGATACATTCTGTAATTCATTTTAAAATAAATATACACATATAAAAGAATAACCACCATGCATAGCATAGTGGTTATTCTTTCTTTGAATATTAAATACGTGTTTGCATCATTGCAAAAGAGATATTCCATCCTCTTTTGTCTTATCCTTTTTCCTAGTCTTTTCCTAGTGTCAAATACCAGTTAGGGTATGAGTATTATGTCCCATTTATGTGCTCAATTGAGGCACATAATATCGACCAATTAGTCATCATTGTGAAACTGTTACCAGAGTCACGACAACGTATCCAATTGGAATTAATCCACGACC
>DLQJ01000013.1:0-62368 GCA_002477545.1 Patescibacteria group bacterium UBA7435
GATACCTGTGCATCGATCTTTCGGATCAAGTCTAGGACCACGTTCACCACAATCAGAAGTGCTGTACCTCCAATTGCTAATGAAGTAAGTCCTGTGAACACCGTCATCCCTACTGGGAATACAGCGATGAATCCGAGGAATCCTGCACCTACAAGTGTCAGTCGTGTGATCACGTTCCCAAGATACTGTGAAGTGTGTGCTCCTGGTCGAATACCTGGAATGAATGCACCATTTCGTTGTAAGTTCTTTGAAATTTGATCTGGATCGAATGTCACTGCTGTGTAGAAGAAAGTAAAGAGAAATACTAATACAAAGTATGTAATTCCATAGATTATCTGATTTGCAGTCAGTGCATTTACAACAGCCAAGGCTCCCGGTACCCAAGAGATATCAAACGCTGAAAGAATATTCAGAATCATCTGTGGGAACAGAAGGATTGAAAGAGCAAAGATAATTGGGATAACACCAGCCTGGTTCAACCGTAGCGGTAGATATGACTGACTTCCTCCATATGTCTTTGTTCCCCGCGATTGCTTTGCGTAGGTAATTGGTACTGGACGCTCTGCCTCAGTCATAACTACCACCGCATAGACAATCGCAAGTGCGATAAACACAAATCCAACATACAGTGGAAGCTGGGATGGGTCTGAGAATGCAAACGCGAGCTGACTAATTGTTTGTGGGATACCTGCAACAATTCCTGCAAAGATAATGATAGAAACACCATTACCGATACCGAATTCTGTTACCAGTTCACCAACCCACATAAGAAGCATTGATCCTGCTACCACAAGGATAACGTTCACCGCGAACTCAAATGATGAAAGTCCTGAGATCACTCCCTGACTTTGTAGCAAGGTAAGGAATCCAAATCCCTGCAAGATTGCGAGTGGAAGTGTCAATAATCGTCCGTATTGCTGGAATTTTGCTCGTCCTGATTCACCGTCTTCAGAATACATAGTCTTCAAACGTGGTGACATCACTGTCGATAGCTGCATGATGATTGAAGCTGTAATGTACGGCCCCACACCAAGCATCACGATCGAAAGGTTTGCCAATCCACCTCCTGAGAACATGTTCAGCATCCCAAGAAATTGGTTGTTTGCGAAAAACTGTACCAATACAGCTTGGTCAATACCTGGAATAGGAATTGCTGCCAGTGCCCGAAAGATTGCTAATGCAGCGATCACAAAGAGAATTCGATTTCGAATCGCTTTGTCCGTGAATGCAATTTTAAGTTTTTTGATTAATGTCTGCATGTAATTTCCGTATTAACTAATGGTTCGATTTTAGCACATAAAGAGCGCCGGAGCGCTCTATACATGTTTGCGTATTACGCTACGGTCCCTCCCGCCTTTTCGATTTTTTCTTTTGCTGAAGCTGAAACTTCACACACCGTAACGATGAACTTCTTTGAGAGGTCACCATTACCAAGAATCTTAACTGCTGGAGCTTTCTTACGTCGTGCTGAGATGAGTCCTGCGGCAACTAGTGCCTTAGGATTTACTGCAGCTCCCGCTTCAAGTCCTGCTTCAAGTGCACTTACGTTGATCACTGTAGGCATGACCTTTTCGTTGTTTACTGTCTGCGCGCGGTTGATACCGTGCCCTCGCAGTTTAGGAATCTTCTTGATGATATCACGCATTTCTGGACGTCCACTGTTACCAGCTCGGGCATTCTGCCCTTTGTGTCCTCGGCCTGATGTTTTACCACGTTTTCCTCCACGACCGATTCGTTTTTCGGTTTTTCGTGCAGTTGTTGGCTTTAATTCATGTAATTGCATAGATGATTTAGGCTTTAAGTTGCTTAAGTGCTTCTACAGCAGCTTTTGCATTGTTAAGCTTATTCTTCGACCGTGAGAAGATCTTTGCAGTAACGTCTTTCACTCCTGCAAGCTCAAGTACAGTACGTACTGATGATCCTGCTACAAGCCCTCGTCCTGGTGCTGGCATGATCATTACTTCACTTGATGCGTACTTTACGTGTGCGTCATGTGGGATGTGCTGATCTGCATCCATAGGTACTACAATAAGATTCTTCTGTGCGTTTCGGTTTGCTTTTTCAATAGCAAGTTGTGTGTCGCCAGCTTTACCAACGCCAACACCTACCTTACCTTTCTTGTTACCAATAACCATTGATACTGAGAATGAGAATCGTCGTCCTCCAGCCATAACTCGCGTTACCCGTCGGATACTTACAATTTTCTGTTCAAATTCTGATCGAGGCCGTTCAGTTCGTCGTCCTCCTCGTCGTGGTCGACGTGGATTTCGTTTGTTTCGGTCACCTCCACCATACTGTCCTCCAGAGCTTCGTCCAGGTGCTGGCTTTGCAGCGTCCTTAGAGTCAGCAGCGGGTGCATCGGTAGAAGCGGGTGTTTCTGTAGAAGCCGGAGCTTCTGTTTTTGTTTCTGTTGCTTCAGGTGCTGCGGTAGAAACTGTTGTTTCTTCCGTTGTAGCTTCCTGCTTTTTTTCTTCTGACATTCTTAGTTTTTCTTATGAGCGTAGCGAGTTAGAAAAAGTTAGATGTCTGAAAATTCTATTCCTAATGGATTTTCAGACGGACCTACTAACGCGTGTCACTCTTGATAATATTTCTTCTCTAGATTGTAAGTCCAGCTTCTCGAGCACCATCAGCTACTGCTGCTACTGCTCCCTGGTACTTAAATCCTCCTCGGTCAAATACGGCTACTTCAACCTTTGCAGTTTTAGCAGCTGCAGCGATTGCTGTTCCTACAGATGTAGCTCGCTCTGAAAGAGTCTTTCCTTTTGCCTTTCGTGAGTCTACAGATGCAAGTGTTGCTCCTGTTTCATCGTTGATCAGCTGTGCGTAGATGTATCGGTTACTACGGAATACCGCAAGACGTGGCTTAGTAGCAGATCCGATAACACGTGAACGAATACGGTTATGTCGCCGTGCGCGTGTTTCTTGTTTGTGAATTGTTTTTTTCATAAATGTGAATCTTGTGTTTAGTGTTTATACAGAGCTCCTTCGCAGGACGCTAACGTATTTTCTCCCTTGGAGGTTGAAAGTACTAAGCGTCTGCATAAAGAAATTATTGTCGTAGCTTACGCTACTCTGTAATTTCCTAAACAGCTTTCTTACCTTGCTTACGTAGTATGTGCTCACCCTGATACCGAATCCCCTTCCCCTTGTATGGCTCAGGTGGTCGTACCTTACGAATATTTGCGGCGAACTGCCCTACTGCATGTTTATCAATTCCTGCGATAGTAATCACATTCTTATCAACAGTCGTAGTAAGTCCTTCTGGTACAACCATAGGAACTGGGTGTGAAAATCCAACGTGGACTGTCAGGTTCTGTCCCTGTGCCTCTGCTTTGTATCCTACTCCTTCAATTTCAAGGATTTTTGTGAAACCTTCAGTCACTCCTGTAACTAGGTTACGAGCGAGTGCTGCGTATGTTCCCCAAAGTGCTTGTGATTCTTTTTCTTCGTTTACCGGTGCAAGTGTAATACTTCCATCAGCAATTTCTACCGTTACATTGTTACGCATTTCTTGCGTAAGGGTCCCTTTGGGACCTTTCACTGTAAGTACGCCGTCTGCGAATGTTGCTTCAACACCGCTTGGGATAGTTACAGGAATTTTTCCTAATCGACTCATATTACCAGATGATAAAGAGTTCTTCTCCTCCAACATTTGCCTTACGTGCTTCATCCCCTGTGAGGATACCCGCTGGCGTTGAAAGGATCATTTTCCCTTTACCGAACTTAACTGGATAAATTTCTGTTGCCTTCTTGTACATTCGACGACCTGGCTTTGAAATTCGCTTTACTCCTCGAATATGATGTGTACCATCTTCGCTGTACTGCAATTTCACATCAAGTGTCTTAGTAGACGCTTCCTTTCCTTCTGACTGTGCGGACACTAGGTATCCTTCTTTAACCAAAGTCTCAGCAATTGCATGCTTCAGCTTTGAGTATGGAAGTGATACGTCCTTCTTCCCTACCATTCCAGCGTTTTTCAACTGGATGATGAAATCTCCTACTGTATCGCCTACCATGATGATTTCTTAATTCCTGGAATAACTCCTTCGTTTGCCTGTTCGCGGAAGCAAATTCGGCAAAGATCAAAGTCGCGCATGTATCCTCGTTTACGACCACACAGGTTGCAACGTCGGACAACTCGAGACTTGAATTTCGGTACGCGTAGCGCCCGAATAATTATAGACTTTCGTGCCATTTCAAATGATGAAAGGAGCGTAGCGACTATTCAGAATTTAGTTCCGAATTTGCCCCTGTCCTAGGGCAAATTCCTGGAACAGAAACTCTGATTAATCACTACACTTACCTTATTAAGGTGTGGGGCTGTATTGCAAAGAATTTGCAACTGGCCCCCTTATAATCCGGCTAAAGCGAACCTTCGCTCGCCCTGCCTTCCACGCATACGCTGTATGGTTACCCATAGCAGAAAACACGCCTTCTGTTGCAAGTCTTGAGAATCTTTCGATTATCCCGTAACTTGGCTACAACAGTGCGGTCCTTCCTCACCTTTTCTATTGAAAATTGGTAGAGAATGCGTATATCGCTTCGTGCACAAATATAGCATTATTTGGATGAATTGCAATAGAAATACCCGGCGAATGATCGCCGGGCTTAGGTTCAGTTTTATATTCGGAAGGATGCAAATAGAGGTCTCACTACCCGCAAAGAACCTGATGGTAGATTCTTCTCCAAAACACGAAGCTTTGCCATTTTTGCAAGCGTGCTCAGCCGATACGCATGATTGGAGCGTTCAAAATTGACAGACTCATGAAACTTAGAATCCTGAATCCTTCGCAGGTCTTCATCACGGATCAGGATGACTCGAATTTTCTGACTTTTCAGGCCACCATCTTTTTCGAACGTAATAGCAATCTGCAAGCGTTGCGATTGTACTTTCATCTGAAATAGTTGCGCCATTATCCCTTCAGAAAACACTGCTGAAATACCATTAATGATTGATGGTTGAAACACATCCATATCTTCAACAGACATTCTGATAAACGGATCATCTACGGTACATCTTCGTATCGCTTGTCGTAGTTTGTATCGAAACAGAAGATTGTTAGGCAGGATATCTTCTTTTGGCAAAATAGCAGGTGTGCGAATCCGAAGTTTCATATTCCCCTGGCTGTCAGGTTCAAAGAAATTTGCGCTATAGGTAATCTGATCCGAGAACCTGCGTATTTTATAGTGCCAAACAGCAAGTAGGAGACCCACAGGTGTTATTACCAACGTACCAATCAGGCCAAGCACCGAAAATATTTTTTCAAGATCTCCTTGGGATACTCCCGTTATCGAAGAAAAGAACTCGATAATAAATTCCATTGTACTCTCCTTTCACAGATGAGTTATTTGTACTTATTTAAATACAAAATACCATTTATTATTAGTTTGTCAATACAAAAGACCGACACTCAGTGCCGGTCTTTTGTATTTAGAGTTACCTCATTGAACCGTTACGTTCTTTTGTTTATGCAGCAGCTTCTTCTACAACTGGCTTCTTTAACGGAAGTCCGATGTGTCGAAGTAATGCCTCTGCTTCTTCTTTTGTGCTTGCAGTAGTCACGATTGTGATTGCAAGTCCGAATACATCTTTGATGTCTTCGTCCACAGTCTCAGGGAAAATAGTGTGTTCCTTGAGCCCTAGTGTGATATTCCCCATTTCATCAATAGCGGTTGCTTTGAGTCCTCGGAAGTCACGTGTCTGTGGCAATGCTACGTGAATAAGCTTATCAAGGAAAAGATTCATCCGTGCACCTCGTAATGTTACTTGGTACCCAACGATATCTCCTTCTCGTAGCTTAAACTGCGCAATTGATTGCTTTGCAGGTCGTGCTGACGCTTTCTGTCCAGTGATCTGTGCAAGACGATCTTGGATAAGTTCGATACGCTTCTTGTCATCGATCTTTCCAACACCAGTTGATACAATCACCTTCTCAATTCGCGGTGCTTGCATAACGTTTGTGTACTTGAAAGTTTCCTTCAAAGTATCAAACGCTGCTGCAAGTACGGCTTTCATGTTTTGTTGTGTTGCCATAACTTAAATCTTCTTACCAGAAGCTCGTGAAATACGAACTTTCTTTGTCTTATCACCATCAGTTTCGACCATGTATCCAACGCGTACTGGCTTCTTGCCTTCAAGAAACGCTACGTTTGATACGTGAATAGGTGCGCTTTTTTCAATAATTTGTCCTGCTGAACGTGTTCGCTTATTTTTTTCGTGATGTGTCTTCACGTTCACTCCATCGATAAGTACCTGTTCAGTTTTTGGAAATGTCTGTTCTACAGTACCTGTCTTCCCCTTATCCTTTCCTGTAGTCACGATGACGTTGTCTCCTTTTTTGATTTTCATATGAATTTCTTACTCAGGTTATTAAACGACTTCGGGAGCCAGAGATACGATCTTCTGGAAACCAGCTTCTGATAATTCTCGTGGAATTGGACCAAACACACGGTTTGCTTTTGGTTCCTTCTTTTCCTTATCAATGATCACAACAGCGTTGTCATCAAATGATACGTACGATCCATCTTTTCGTCGGTATGCTTTCTTCTGTCGTACAACTACCGCACAAAGCACGTCTTTCTTCTTAACTTGCTTACGTGGTTCAGCAGACTGTACTGAAAGAATTACTAACTCTCCGAGTTCAGCATATCGCTTCTTTGAACCGCCAAGTACCTTAAATACTCGACCAACCTTACCTCCAGAGTTGTCAGTAATCTTTACAATTGTTTGTGGTTGAATCATAGGCTTATGCGTTAACTAGTTCAAAGTATTTGCGCTTTGAAACTGGACGTGTCTCCTTGATTTCGACCTTTGCTCCTACTTGTGCAGTATTACCTGCATCATGAACGAGATACTTCTTAGTACGACGTTGGTACTTTTTGTACTTTGGGTGCTTCACATACCGTTCTACAGCCACCGTACAAGTATCAGTCATCTTCGACGCAACAACAGTTCCACGCAATGTGCGTCCTCCTGTCTTTGTTACTTCGGTTATGTCTTTATTTGCCATACTTATGATGCGTTTTCGTTAGCTTGCTTACGCTTTCGTGCATTAAGCTCAGTGAGACCTTGCGCGATTTCTTTCTTCGCAGTGCGTACTGATTTCGCGTCAGCGTTACCAGCTCCTGCAGTACTAAATCGGAAAGCACGTAGTGCCTCTCGCTTTTCTTGTACCAATGAAACAATATCTGCATCAGTCTTCTTCTGAATATCTTTGTAGTTACTCATATTCACTTTTGCTTATACTCGAGTGTCCTCTCGGCGTACAAACTTTGCTTTCACAGGGAGTTTACATGCAGCCTTTCGCAACGCTTCTCGTGCGATCTCTTCAGAGACACCGTCAATTTCGAATAAAATACGACCGGGACGTACTTCAAACATGAAGTACTCAGGATCACCTTTACCTTTACCCATACCTACCTCAGCAGCCTTCTTTGTTACTGGTCGGTCTGGAAAGATTCGGATCCAAATTTTACCTGTTTTACCAAGTGTTCGTGAGATAACACGACGTGCAGCTTCAATCTGATTTGATCGAACACGTGCCTGTGCAGTTGCTTTTAGTCCATATGAACCAAAATCTACTGTTACTCCTCGTGTATCTGGGCGTAGTAGCTTGTCAGGATGTCGTCGAAGCACTTGCCACTTTCGGTGTTTAACTTTCTTTGGAAATAACATACGAATTACACTTATGCAGTGTGGCTAGTACGTGATGCTTTTTCTTCTGCTTGAGCCTTTCGGTCAGCAAATACATCACCTCGATAAATCCAAACCTTAATACCAATCACACCATACGGTAGATTAGCGCGCTCTCGAGCGTAGTCGATGTCAGCACGTAATGTTTGAAGTGGAATTCGACCTTTTTTAAGTTGTTCTCGACGAGCCATATCCGCTCCTCCAAGTCGCCCTGAAAGAATGATACGTACACCTTGAACGTCTCGGTTTGCCATTACTTTTTCAATAGTCTGCTTAAGAACACGACGAAATGGCATTCGTTTCTCAAGTCCTTCTACTACCATTTGACTAACGATTGCTGCGCTTGTTTCAACAGAACGCACTTCTTCGATATCAATTTTAATTTCAGGTTTTTCAGCAAGCTTTAGCTTACGTAGGAGCATATCAACGTCCTTTCGGAGCGTCACTGCACCTTCACCGCTTCGTCCGATAATTAAACCAGGACGTGCAGTTTTGATAAGAATCCGTAGAGTCTTATCGTCTCGTTCAATCTCTACAACATCAACAGACATCCCCTTAAGCTTCTTTACAAGAAGTTTACGGATAGCTGCGTCAGTACGAAGATATTCACGGTACTTTGCTGGATCAGTAGCAAACCAACGACTCTTCCAGTCACGGTTGATACCGATACGCTGTACATATGGATGTGCTATGTGTGTCATAGTAGTTTCCGATTACTTAGTACCGAGTTCAACGGTAATGTGACTGTTTCGCTTATTGATACGTGATGCACTTCCTCGCGCACGCGCTCGGAATCGCTTCAGGATCGTACCTTTGTTTACTGCCACCATTTTGATAAATAGCTTGTCTGCACTCTCCCCTGCCTGCACGGCATTGGCTTGTGCTGAACGGATAACCTTTGCAAACGGTTCTGAAGCTCGTTTTTCAACAAACTGCAGCGTTGTTAATGCATCGTTTACCTTCTTCCCTCGAACAAGATCTGCGATAAGACGAACTTTACGCGGAGACTGTCGGTAGTTTTTGAGAACTGCTTTCATATACTCTGTGTAAAATTACTATGTTGCCTTAGCAGCTTTAGCAGCTGCGATTTCAGCTTCTTTTTTCTTCTGATCAAGTTCCTTCTGCATCTTTCCACCATGACGGTAGAATTTCTTTGTTGGTGAAAATTCACCCAGACGATGACCTACCATATCTTCAGTAACGAGAACCTCAATGTGGTCCTTACCGTTGTGTACTCCGAAGATGAAGCCAACCATTTCTGGTGAAATCACCGAATCACGAGACCATGTCTTGATAACTACTGCATCAGCTGGCTTTAATTTTGCCACCTTCTTCAATAGCTTCTCGTCAACATATGGTCCCTTATATAATGATCGTGACATAAGAGAAATAAATATCCCTGAAACAAGTAGGTCCCGTAGGCTTGGACTATTTCTAGTACAAACAATCAATGCTACTGCTTCATGGAGATCGCACCCATACGAACCAGAGGGGTCCGTATATGATGCATGCTTAATAATGTTATTCTGCCTCCCTCCACTTTAAAGTGAAATACTCCAAAGGTGAGGTATTGTAACGGTTTTTTGTTAAAGATTGCCCTACCAGGGGCTAATCTAAAACGAGGTTAGAACGGCGCTATAGTACGTGAAATACAGGGAGAAGTCAACAGGTTTCAATACATTGGGTGTGCTATTATGTGCTCAGGTTCAATATTTTGGAGGGTTTTCTATACAGGCATCGCCAGACCCAAACAGGATTCGGTTCTCAGAGGAAGAAAAGGAGAAAATTATTAACAGTTCAATCATCACAAATGGTGATTTTAGCTACAGATTGTTTTTAGATCTCATAAAAAAAGCTATTGCTCTAAAAAAAGGAGGCGGGGACGGATAGATAGCCGTCCTTTTACTATCTAAAAGAAGTAAACACCCCCTGCTTGTTTTTAGAGTGTTTAGGGTGTACAAAGAGAGTTAAGGAGGATGAAACGATGAGACCACGCATACAAGATCAAGGAATGTTAGCGATTATTGCAGAAAGTGCTCGGCGTCTACTTAGACTTCAAGAAATACGGGATACTACCGTAAAAAAAGGCAGTCGTTCCGCTGATGCCGTAACAACATTAGCTGATGGACATCAAGATGATCTTGATTTTGCTGCACGTATGGCACGCGCAGCTAACTAGACATCATACAGAAAAAACTGGCTGAGAATATCTCAGCCTTTTTCTTTGTATATACTCTGGTATTACTACTTATTCATAACTGGTGTATTTTGTTTTTATGGTATAGTCCCTCATACATATGCCTAAACCTCGAGGAAAAGAACATACGACACTTACTGAAACCGCACAAGAAGTAGTGCGGGTGCTTGAGGGTGTACCGGGGGTGAAAATGATTGCTCCGGGGGAGATTAAGACTAATAGTCGTAAAGGTGCTGGGGCACGGTTTGTCACGGCGGTCTATACTACTGCAGGAATGGAGCTTATTATTTCAGGACAGAGTGTGCAGAAAGTAGCTGTACACACTACCCGAGAGCCTTGGAAGATTTTTAAGGAGTTACAGGTACATAAGAAGATGCGGAACTTTAGTTTTAAGCAGAGGGAGAGGATGCCGGGACAATAAAAAACCAGTGCATTGCACTGGTTTTTTATTTAGGCCTTTAGTTCTACGGGAATTTCTTCATCATCGTTGGCAGACGCATGTTCAGCGAGATATTCTGTAACTATGTTTGTGGCGTCAGAACTAAAGATATATCCAGCTTCTTCTAGACGTTCTTGTACAGTAGTTATATCAATATTACTCTCCAAAACTGATGCGACTGTAGAGTTTTCAGCTACCAATGAGACAAGGTCCTCCTTGGTATTAAGGTTCATATTTTCCGGTATTACCACAGGAGTAGTATCAGCTTCGGGTCGTAACCATATTGGGATGTATTCTTTTCCTTCTTCAGCACGATTATGCAACTCAACAAGAAATGTAGTTGCGCTTACACCCTCAGGAAGCATTAATCCAATCTGAGCAAATATAGGTTGCACAATTGTATCTCCATCAGCCATAAGTTTTCGGTCTTCATAAATAGTTTCGCCATATTGAGTCTCCCGTTGCTTCAATAACTCAGCGTATCCTAGAACCTTATCCTTAATTTCTGGATTATCTACCAAATACTGTGCGAACTCAGTAAGTTCCGGTGACTGGGGTGTGTTTTCAACACGGCCGAGTATTCTTTCAAAAATTCCCATAATAAATAATTTAATGCTATTGGGATATTGTAGCATTTTGGGGTTCTCGTCATGACACTTGACAAAGTATCATATTCGGTGCTAAATTAAATTTAAATATAGTTCGTGAAAGGATGCTAGATGTTTGATGTTAATCAAATTCCTGATTCTCTGAAGACACTACGGAAGAAATTGGGTCTCAGTCAGGATCGGTTTACCAAGAAGTACAACATCTCAATTGGTACTTTCAGAAATTGGGAACAGGGTTCGAGAACACCTGATACGGTTTCTCTGAACTACTTGATTTTGATTTCTGTGATGCCAGAGGAAGTTGCAGGTGTGATCAGAGATGTGGCGTAGTAAAATTGTAAGGGAACCTTCCGAGGTTCCCTTTCTTATTTACCTCTTTCGTCACAGGTTACTAACTATAATTGTTCGCTACGCTCCAATTCTAGTAAGTACCTTCGACCCCGCCTCGCTATTCGTCGCCCCAGGAAGGGGCTTCTCATAACGCTCCGGCTTGGAAAACGGTCGTAACTGCCTCAAGGCAGTTACTAAAGTTAATAAAACATCCCGCCTTAAGGCGGGATGTTTTATTAACTTTACCGTTTTCCACCCATAAGTGGTCCTGGCTTTCGTCGTGAGACGATGAGTTTGTTTGAGTGCTTCTTTGGTGACCGAGTCTTTTGACCCTTTCCTGTAGGCCGACCTTGTTTTGTACGAGATCGTTTGTGTCCCCGAGGAGACTTACCTTCACCACCTCCATGTGGGTGGTCAACCGCGTTCTTCGCAGTACCACGAGTCTTCGGTCGAAGTCCCATGTGTCGTGCGCGCCCTGCTTTACCAAGTGATACCAAACGGTGTTCTTCGTTTGATACTTCCCCAATAGTTGCCCAACATGTTGAGAGTACCTTACGGATCTCAGTTGATGGCATTTTTAGTGTGGTGTATCCAGCATCGTGAGCAATCACTTCTGCGTGGATTCCAGCAGCACGTGCGATACGTGCTCCACCTTCTGGTCGCATCTCAACTGCATACACGAATGTACCAAGTGGGATTGCGCTTACCGGTAGACGATTACCTTTTGTAGGTTTTGCTGTTGCTGAAACTACAAATTCATCTCCTTCTTTCATTTCCTGCGGTGCAAGAATGTATCGTCGTGCTCCATCTTTGTATAGAACAAGTGCAATAAATCCTGATCGGTATGGATCGTACTCGATAGTCTCTACTTTCGCAGGGATATCTTTCTTATCAAACTTAAAGTCGATTTCTCGATACTTTCGCTTGTTCCCAGCTCCTCGGTACCAGTTTGTGATACGTCCAGCACTGTTACGTCCACCTGTTGATCGCTTACCTTTGGTAAGTGCTTTGTGTGGCTTACTTTGTGTCGTAGTTAAGTACTTCTTGTACTCAATTACTGAACCATCACGTCGCCCTGGTGATGTTGGTTTATATTTCTTTACCATATTATCTGAGTGGTACTCAATAGTTAGTAGTTAGTTACTTTGCACAACGTGCTTTGAACTCCCTATACAAGGCTGATAGAATCACCGTCTTTCAAGTAGACGTATGCTTTCTTCACACCCTTTTCTGTTAATCGGCGCGCTTTTGTTTTCGACTTGTATTGTCGTGGTGATGAGTTGACGATATTCACCTTTACCGGCGTCACATTGTAGAGAGACTTAATTGCATCACGCACAAGGTACTTCGTAGCGTCAGTTCGAACGATAAATGAATATACATTGTTATCGCCCATACCAACAGTCTTTTCAGTAACGTGTGGTTTTACGATTACGCCCGCAAGGTCACGGTCAGTTGGCAGTGATTTACTCACTCCCTGCTTTACAGCCTTAACCGCACCTTTCTCTTCAGATTTTTTTTCTGTTTTTCGACTAAAGAGTGCCATAATTGTTTTTTAATTTACCAATACTATCTATGCTGTCGTCTTTGCGTTTTTCATCGCAACACGTCCTGCAAGGGTTTCAATTGAAGCCTCAGAGTCCGCAACAACTACATATTTGTATGTCAGAAGATCAACTGGGTTGATGTCCTTTGCCTGCATCACTTCGATATTACCGAAGTTCCGGAAGCTCTTCTCAGCGTTCTCGTCTCGTTTTCCAAGTACAAGAAGTGCTGCATTTTTTCGCTTTGTTGCCAAAGCGTCGTGTCCTGTTCCTTTTGCAAGAGCCAGTACTGCTGCCTTTGCTTCTGCTGCCTTTGGAGCATCAAAAGTAAATGCATCTACGAAAATCATTTCCCCGTCAGCAAGTTTCTTCGAGAGTGTGATTGCAAGAGCTTTGGCTTTTACATTCTTGTTGATTTTCTTTGAGTAGTCTTTTTCACTTCGAGGTCCGAAGGTTACTCCACCTCCACTCCAGATCGGTGAACGTCGTGAACCGTGTCGCGCGCGACCTGTTCCTTTCTGCTTCCATGGCTTTCGACCACCTCCGCGTACTTCACTTCGATCTTTTGTGTGTGCAGTTCCTGCCCGAGCATTTGATTGCATTGAAACAACCACCTCGTGAATCAAGTCAGCGTTCCAGTTTACACCGAATACTGACTCTGGAAGTGCTACTTTTCCGTTCTCCTTTCCTTCTTGAGAAAATAGTTTAGTATCCATAAGCTTAGACGTTACGCACCTCTACTAATGTTCCTTTTCGACCTGGTACTGCTCCACTTACGAGGAGTACATTATCATCTGTGTTTACCTGGAGAATTTCTAGGTTCTTAACCGTTGTACGGTCAGATCCCATTCGTCCTGCCATACGCGTTCCCTTAAATACACGAGCTGGTCCGGTTGCTCCAATTGAACCCGGTGCTCGTAGTGTGTGCTTCTGTCCGTGCGTAGCTTTGTTACCCTTAAAGTTGTAACGCTTCACTACACCCTGGAATCCTTTACCCTTTGAAATAGCTGCAACAGCAATCTTGTCTCCCGCTTCAAATGTTGAAGCATCGAATGTCTGTCCTTTCTCAAGACCATCCACAGATTCGTCGTAGTTAACTCGAGTTCGGAATTCCTTCACGTGTGTGAAAGCTCCACCAAGATGCGCTGTTTGTGCTTTGTTTACTCGGGCAGCCTTTTGCTCTCCGGTTGCAACTTGCACAGCAGCATATCCATCTACCTCAGTTGTTTTCACTTGCGTGATAGTCGCTGGAGATACACGGAGAATTGTTGCTGGGTGACAAACACCATCAGCATCAAACACTTGTGTCATTCCTACCTTCGTTCCTAAAATAAATTTCATTTATTTATTTGAACTAGTCTAATAAAAGCTCTTTCTAGACCACAAAAGAAAAATCACGCTGTGTATGCGCGAGCAGAATGCTCGTTGTATACACAACGTGATTTCTGCCCATTGGTTCTCACAATCGCAAGCGATCGATCAACGAACATAGGTCTTTAAAAGCTGTCAGTAGTATACGGATTTACAGACGTAATGCAAGTATAAAACTTGGGTTCCTAATGGTTATTAGGAACCCAAATCAGAGAACTGTCTTAATTAAGATCAATTAAGGAGTAAAGACAGTAGCATTGTAACTAAATGCTTTATCTAAGTTGGATAACTCAGAAATGGAGAGGTTAGAACAGTCTGATGGTGAACCACTGCTCCAGCTACCGTCTGCATTAAAGATCAATGTAAAGCCGAACGACTGATAATAGTATGTGCCATTTGGATGAGGGGCGTATGATTCCGAAAGTGTTGCAATTGCACCGCGCCCATTTGCCTCTGTGCAATAAAGAGCATCTGGCCAGTTTGGAACAAGGCTTGTTTGAGTGATTGAATTGCCTTGTGTACCTGTTCCTTTCGCACAGATCACATCAGTAGGTTGATTTAAACTATTAGCACCTCCCAATTGGTAATAACCGCTTTCCGCATCAGACCACGATAAAGTCCACCCATAGTATTCTGAATGACCACGACTCACACAGGAATTCCATTGATACTGTTGACTGGGACTGTAGCCACACGCAGAAACCCAATCATCATCAACACACCTGTTTCCTTCTCCGAACTTGGAAATGGCCGGTGATCCACCTCCAAACGTGCTACTTGCTGTACTGACACAATTCAGTCCGTTCTCATCACAGTATTGTGGTGAACGTACTTCATTACTTGCCAAAAGAAACTGGCCAAACACTCCTACACTACCTCCTATAGTGAGATCCCCTTCCTTATCTTGTAAATCTGCGCTCACATTGATAGGAGCTGGTGCATTGTTTATCTCTGATGGTGTGCCGGTTGGTGCATTCCATGCCGCGTATAAAAAGTTAGTTGCCACTAATAATGAAAAGACGATAGCTAAAGGAATAAGGGTTTTGAGAGTTTGTGTCATGTTAATTAAAATTAATCTACTACGTTAATTTTAACGCACTTTTTTTGAAATTTAGAATAATTTCCCCAGATAGTAACAAAAAACCACCAAATAGGTGGTTTTTTGTTCTTGAATAAGAAATATAGTTTCTTAAATCATTTTTACGTCGATGTTCACTCCAGAAGGAAGTGAGAGGTTTGTGAGCGCTTCAACCACTTTTGCATTCGGTTCCATGATGTCGATTACACGTTTGTGCATTCGCATTTCGAATTGTTCTCGCGCATCTTTATGAACGAATGATGAACGGTTGACAGTGTACTTCTTAATTTCTGTTGGAAGCGGGATTGGTCCTACAACAATTGCATCGAAACGCATTGCAGTATCAATAATTTGCTTTACAGAGGCATCAAGAATCTTGTGCTCATATGCACGTACACGGATTCGAAGCTTTGGCGTTGTTTCCGCAGCTTTTTTTGTCTCTTTTGTAGATTTTGTTGCCATAATAATTTTTGTTTACCTGAAAATATCTCTATTTTCTAGGAAACGTTTGGATTGCCTGAAGTACGAGGCGAGTGAGAAATTTTCTTAAATCGTACGTTGGTACGGTGAAAGAAAAATTATCGAAACTCAACGAAGTAATTAAGGTAAGTCCAGACGCTTACTTAGGCTACAATCTTAGTTACAACACCAGCTCCTACAGTCTTCCCTCCTTCACGAATCGCAAAGTTAGTTTGATCTTCAAGAGCTACGGGAGCTACAAGCTTCACTTTGAAAGTTGCAGTATCTCCAGGCATAACCATTTCAGTTCCTTCAGCAAGTGTTACGTCTCCAGTTACGTCCGTAGTACGGATGTAGAACTGTGGCTTGTAACCTGAGAAGAATGGAGTATGACGTCCACCTTCTTCTTTACCAAGTACGTATACTTCAGCCTCAAACTCAGTATGCGGAGTTACAGAACCTTTAGCAGCAAGAACCTGACCTCGGTGTACATCTTCCTTCTTAGTACCTCGTAGTAGGATTCCTGCGTTATCTCCAGCTTGCGCTTGATCCAATTGCTTGTTGAACATTTCAACACCAGTAACCGTAGTTTGTGTAGTGTCCTTCATTCCAACAATATCGATTTCTTCTCCAACCTTTACTGTTCCACGTTCTACTCGTCCTGTTACCACCGTTCCTCGTCCTTCAATTGAGAAGATGTCTTCAACAGGCATTAAGAATGGCTTATCAAGATCTCGTTCTGGGATTGGGAAGTAGTCATCCATTGCTTGCGCAAGTTCAAGTACTTTCTTTCCCCATTCTCCTGCAGGATCTTCAAGAGCCTTAAGTGCAGAACCTTGGATGATAGGTGCTTTTTCACCATCAAATCCGTTAGCTGTAAGCATTTCTCGCAGTTCTTCTTCAACGAGTTCAAGCATTTCAGTGTCGTCTACCATATCGCATTTGTTCATGAATACGATCATGTTAGGTACTCCAACTTGTTTTGCAAGAAGTACGTGCTCACGTGTTTGTGGCATCGCACCATCTGTAGCAGCAACTACAAGTACTGCACCGTCCATCTGTGCAGCTCCAGTAATCATGTTCTTGATGTAGTCGGCGTGACCTGGTGCATCAATGTGTGCATAGTGACGTGTAGGTGTCTCGTACTCTGAGTGAGAAAGAGAAATAGTAATACCACGCGCCTTTTCTTCAGGAGCCTTATCAATGTCTTCTACAGCCTTAAGGTTAGCTGTGTAGCCTTCACCAGCTTGCGCTAGTACGTTTAGAATTGCAGCTGTTAGCGTAGTCTTACCGTGGTCAACGTGACCAATAGTTCCTACGTTAATGTGCGATTTACTTCGATCGAAATCCGCCATAATAATAGATTTACTTTAATAAATACAATATGAACCGCACACGGCTGCTTTTCTTTTTATAATATAAAAATAAAAGCTTCACTCAAATAGAAATGTAGTGCCGCGAGAACATCGCGCTACACTCTCACTTGAGGTAAGTGTAAAGGATCAATATTGTTACCCTACTACAGCATATGCCGGAGTAGTGGGGCAATAGTACCAGAGTGGCTATTTTTTGCAAGAGTACATTTAGCAACAGATATAATATGTACCTATTCTATAATTTCTTCTGGAGTGTCAGTAAGTTTTTGTAAAAAATCTGTACGTTCGTTTGCTGTAAGCGTTTCCGTTATTTCAATGCCATCATTTTCTTGTGATTTACTCAAAACTTCTCGACGATCGTTTTTGGTTGTATCTACACCTTCTCGAGAGAGCGATTGCATCAATTCCAATCGCTCTTCGGCCGTTTTAGGCACGGCTTCTATACTCGTATTATTTTTTTCATCATCTTGTACGGTAGTAATATCAAGTGATCCAGTAAACAACATATATTGTGCATACAGCGTTATAAAAATCAGCGTTATAAAAAACAAAATTACGAGGTACCAGAGATTTTTTGTGGTAAATACTGACATAATCTAAATATTACGGAATCGCAGGAGCTGGTGCTGGACATAGTGAAGTGGAAACATGTAACCCTGTTTGATTATCTAAACATGCATTACTACGAACATCTGAACAATAATATCCTGAACAAACTCCGTTAACACTAACCACCCACCGATATCGGAGATCCATACAATATGTTCCAGTCTCATTACAAAACAATGGAGAATGAACCTCATTGGAAGCACGTACATAATCGTCTGCTGAAGTGGCACCTGCTTCCAAATACAGCGGCCACGGAGATTCTCCTGTCCAATCACCACTATCATCACGATCATTAATGAAATACATACGATTATTATTTACGTGTATCCACCAATCAGTATTGTCAGTATCTGAAAATTCAATTCGTGGACCTGCATGTTCAATAAGTGTATGTCCAAAAACAGCTAAACCACCTACACCAAGTGCACCTGTTTTATCTTGCACGGTAGATGAAATATTAACCGGAGCAGAAACATTGTTTAACTCTGACGGCGTACCCGTTGGCGCATCCCATGCTGCGTACAGGAAATTAGTTGCTACCAAAAGTGAGAAGACAACAGCTAACGGGATAAGTGTTTTGAGTGTTTGATTTAGGGTATGCATATTATTATATTTAAATTATCTCTTCAGTGATCCCACTAAGCCCTTGTAGTACCTCCATTCGTTGTTTTGCTGTAGCGGATTGTTCAGATGAGTCAACCTCCTCTTGCGTTTTTTCAATAATAGCACGCCGCTGATCGTCCATGATGTCAATCTCAGTATCAGCAAGGTCTTGTATTATTTGTAAGCGTTCCTCAGCTGTTTTAGGGGCATCTACAGTATCTTCTTCAGGCTCTGGTTCAGCAAGATCTTGCACAACGTCATTTTGTAAAGAAACACTTACGCTTGGTAAACTAAAGAGCACATACCCTGTATACAAACTCACAACAATCATGCTTGCTACAAACAAGATCGCAATGTACAAAAGATTTTTTGTTGTAAATAGTGACATATGTATGGACATCTTAGGATTCAAAGACTGATGGTAATAATCGTACCGTTTCAGTATCAATTTCAACCTCAGTACCAGATGAAGTTTCAATACACAGGAGTGTAAATACAGTGTCAGAATCTATGGCTCCTGATGGTTGTGTTAATGATGGGTATCCAGGAGTTTCAACGCTCACATCAGACAAATCTGAGAGACCTGTTGAAAGAGTCACTCTACAGCTATCAACACCCGTTACTGACCATGCAAATTGTACATGACCTCCCTTCTTTACAAGATTCCTGCTTACGTCGAGACCTCCGATTACTGGAGCAACAATACATGATCCGGAAGAACATATGTCACCAGCACTACAGTACACAGGTGTCTGTGGATCACACCACATATCTACTAAAATAGTTCCTTCGGGATCTGGAGAAGTTGTACAAATATTTCCTCGGGTACATGGCGGAGTAAACGCAACGTCATCAAAATCAACCCAGCCGATTACATCGTCACCCCATGCATATGAGCTGGCAGAAGGTACTTGTCCAGTATTAGTAAAAGAAACCTCATATGCTGGACTTGCGCCACTTAATGAAATCCATCCGTCCCAACCATCACCATATGCAAGCGCTCGTGCCCATCCTTCCAGGTTCCAATTACTATCAGTTCCTGCTACGCGAGCATTGCCGGCATAAATTCCCCCTGAAGGGAATCCACTAAGACCACCAAACTGAATCCAACCAACATTCGCGCTCCACGCGAAACCGGTTACTGCTTTAGTGCTTCCTCCGTTAATTTCAACTTCATAATTTGGGCCATTCATGGAAATCCATCCAATGTTCTGACTCCATGCGTAGCCTTGCAGTGTGACGCTATCCCCCGATCCAAATGTCTGTGCCTGTGCAGTAGGTGCGACTAAAAATAGTAATGCAGTCAAAATACTGATACTTACCATACGCCAGTGAAATAGTGCGGATACGATCATATAAACATATTGTATTATAGTTTATTATGATTTTGGTTTGTTATGCACAATGTATTTTGGATTATGTAAAAAAACACCCGAGAGGTGTTTTCTTTTGGTTCTTCGTCTCAGAATCCCCTCTCCCACTTACAGCGGCCAGTACACCTTGTAAGAAGAACTTTCTTTCTGCACTCATTCAAAAAAAGAACATAGCCAGCTTAAGCTGGCTATGTTCTTTTTGTTCACTCAATTGAGAGTCACGATTTTACTGAAGTAAAATCGCAGGCAACCTTCGTGAAGACCTCACAAAGCTTACGCTTCTGTTTCTTCGGTCTTTCCCTTACAGGGACTGTTCAGGTTATCGCCAGTTTTACTAAAGTAAAACTGGCAGGTAACCTCTTGTAGGTTGGACTGAAGCTTACGCTTCAGTCTCATCAACCTTCACGCCCCGCATTTTTTTGATTTCTTCAGCTACATTTGGTGGTACTACTTCGTAGTGATCAAACTCCATAGTCATTGAAGCTCGTCCCTGTGTCATAGACCGTAGTGAGTTTGTGTATCCGAACATTTCTGAAAGTGGTACTTTCGCATTCACGATAGTCTTCCCTCCTAATTCTTCGGATCCTTCAACCTGTCCACGCTTTGAAGAAATGTTTCCATTTACGTCTCCTAAGTATTCCTCTGGAGTTCGTACTTCAACCTTCATGATCGGTTCAAGGATAACTGCCTTCGCTCGTACTGCAGCTTCTTTGAAAGCGTTAATCCCGGCAAGTTTAAATGCAATTTCAGATGAGTCCACATCGTGGAATGATCCGTCGTACAGTTCTACTGACACATCTTCCATCTTGTATCCAGCAACCTGTCCTCGTGCCATTGCCTCGCGACACCCCTTCATTACTGGAGTAATGTATTCCTGTGGAATCACACCTCCCTTAATGCTGTTGATGAACTCGAAGTGATCTTCTCGGGTCACATTCTTTGCAAGCTTCTTTGGCTCTCCATCTTCATCGAGCTCAAGCGCTTCAAGTGGTTTGATTCGAATCTTTACGTGACCATACTGTCCACGTCCACCAGACTGTTTGATGTACTTGTGTTCAGCCTCAGCTTCTCGCTGAATTGTTTCTCGGTAGGCTACTTGTGGCTTACCAATATCAGCTTCAACACCAAACTCTCGTTTCATTCGGTCAACAAGAATGTCGAGGTGTAGCTCACCCATACCTGCGATAATCGTTTCAAGTGTTTCTTCGTCAGTTGATACTACAAATGTAGGATCTTCATCAGATAGACGCTTCAGTGCAACACCCATCTTTTCCTGGTCTTGCTTTGTCTTAGGTTCTACACGAACCGCTACCACTGGAGCAGGGAATGAAATAGTTTCAAGAAGCATTGGGTTGTCTACGTCACATAGTGTGTGTGAAGTCTTTACCTCTTTAATACCTACCGCTGCAGCAATCTCTCCAGCATATACTTCATCAACTTCTTCTCGCTTATCAGCCATCAGTCGTACAATACGTCCAACACGTTCTTTGTTTCCAGTGGACGAGTTCATGATGTATGTTCCAGATTTCATCGTACCTGAATACACACGGAAGAATGCAAGCTGTCCTACGAACTTATCGTCCTGTAGCTTGAACACAAGTGCACTCAGAGGTTCATCATCAGAAGGCTTTCGTGTAATTTCCTTTTCTTCATCTTTAACATCAGTTCCAAGAATATCAGGCAGATCAAGTGGAGACGGGAGGTAGTCAACCACTGCATCAAGTACAAGCTGTACACCGATGTTCTGCAATGCTGTTCCGGCCATTACGGGGAAGATTTCGTTTGCAAGCACTGCAACACGAAGCACTCGCTTCAGGTCTTCGTTAGAAGGTTCATTGCCCTCAAGGAAGGCTTCCATGAGTGCATCATCATGTTCAACAACTCGTTCAACAAGCTCAGCTCGTCGCTTTGTTGCTTCTGCTACGAACTCCTCAGGAATATCAGCTTCAGTAACATCAGTTCCCATTTCACCTGAGAAATTGTATGACTTCATCGTGATGAGATCTACCACTCCACGCATGTCATTTTCCGCTCCCATAGGAATCTGGATTCGGCACGCTTTCTTTGAAAGACGTTCTTCAATAGACTTAACTGCGGCATCGTAGTCAGCTCCCATCTTGTCCATCTTGTTTACAAAACAGATTCGTGGCACAGCAGCTTCATCAGCATATCCCCAGTTTGTTTCAGTCTGTGGCTCTACACCTGCAGCACCATCAAACACCACAACCGCACCATCGAGTACACGCATAGACCGCTTTACTTCGGCAGTAAAGTCGATGTGACCTGGTGTATCAATAATATTAAAGGTGTATTTAAGATCTTTTGATGTTCTATCTGTTTCAAGAGTCTTAGTCCAGTTACAAGAAATAGCAGCTGAAGTAATAGTAATACCTCGCTCTCGTTCTTGGTCCATCCAGTCAGTAACGGTAGCACCGTCGTGTACTTCACCGATTTTGTGACTCATACCTGTGTAGAACAGAATACGTTCAGAAGTAGTCGTCTTACCAGCATCAACGTGCGCAACAATACCGAAGTTACGTAGTCGATCTAGTGGAAATTCTCGTGCCATAATAATAATTACTTATATATGTATAAATCGTCTTAATAAAATTAAACGGAATATATTCCGTTTACCTCCCTTCACCTCTTCACATACATATATATGTATCTCGTCGGAGAAAGTAATTGTCCGAGGACAAAGTTCGAGTACTATACGATATTTGTCCTATTTAAGCAACGCGTTTTTAATAAAATAAACAGGCAGGACACACTGTGTCCTGCCTGTTTATTTTATTGTTCATCACTACCAGCCAAGTCCTTTCATTGCTTCAAACACTCGAACAAATCCTCCAATGTTTGCCCCATCAACATAATCGACACTGCTATCATCCTTTGTTCCATATTGCACACAAGTCTGATGAATCTGACCCATGATTTCTCGGAGTTTTTGATCTACCACCTCTGCAGTCCACGGTAAGTGTGAAGCATTTTGTGACATCTCTAATCCAGAAACAGCAACACCTCCAGCGTTTACTGCCTTTGCAGGACCAAATAATAGTTTTGCTCCCTTAAAAATATGTAACGCATCGAGGTCGGAAGGCATATTTGCCCCTTCGGCAACCAAGACAGCTCCATGATCAACAATTGCCTGTGCTTGCACACCATTAATTTCATTTTGTGTTGCACATGGAAAATACAAATCTGCTTGTACGTCTATCCATACTGAACCTTCAGAGTATGTGGCTCCTTCAATAGATATGTCAGCAAGAGACTTACGCGCACTTTTTTCTGATTCTATAAAATCTGTCTCAACAGCAGTGAACCCTTCTTGCTTAACAAGATATCCTCCTCGATCAGAAAGTGTTTTTACAACCGCTCCCTCCTGAATCAGCTTTCGTGCCGCATACAATGCCACGTTTCCTGACCCACTAACCACCGCTGTCTTCCTCACAAGTGTTTCGTCTATTGTTGCAAGCATTTGCGCCGCAAAATAAATCGCGCCATATCCTGTTGCTTCAGTCCGTCCTTGGGACCCACCAAAAGAAATGCCTTTGCCGGTAAGGACTCCTTCGTTCTTGTTCACAATTTGTTTGTACATCCCATACAGGTATCCAATTTCACGACCTCCCACTCCAATGTCTCCGGCAGGTACATCTGTTTCAATACCAATATGCCGATAGAGTTCCGTCATAAACGCGCGCGTAAAAGAACGTATCTCAGTGTCACTCTTTCCTTTAGGATCAAAATCACTTCCCCCTTTACCTGCACCAAGCGGTAACCCCGTTAGTGCATTTTTAAATATTTGTTCAAATCCGAGAAACTTCAGAATGTCTTCGTTTACCGATGGGTCAAATCGTAGACCTCCCTTGTATGGGCCCAGCGCTGAATTGTATTGAATACGGTATCCCGTGTTGTATTGGATGTTCTGAGCGTCATCAGTCCACGTAACACGAAACGAAATAATTCGTTCAGGGATAAGCAGGCCTTTAAGGCGTTTATAATCTTCGTCGGTGGCATTAACGAAAGTAAGATACGGTCCTGCACTTTCCAAAAATTCTGTAACTGTCTGAATAAAAATAGGTTGGTGTGAGTATTTTTGTTTTACGTTCTGGAGGATAGAATCAGTAGACATAGCAAATGCGTTGTTTTAATGAGTATACCAATGCATACGTACAGCATGGGAAAATATTGCACTGATATTTTCTGCGTAGTGTGACTGAAATAATACGGTACACTGATACGTAGTAAGGAATAACTAAATTATAATACGTATTATGGAAACCAAACAGTATGATGTGGTAGTAATTGGCGCAGGATCAGGTGGACTAACCTCAGCAGTTGGGTTTTCAAAAGTGGGCAAAAAAGTACTACTTGTTGAACGTGAGCACATGGGTGGTGAGTGTACCAATTCCGGATGTATACCTAGCAAGGCGCTGCTGCATCATGCAAAGGCATATCACACTGCCAAACAAATCGCAGGAGAATCGACAAAGAGTGAGGTATACAGAAGAGAAGCGTTTTCGTATGTACGCAGTAAAATTGATGCGATTCTTGAAGAAGAAACACCAGAAGCATTTAAAAAAATCGGCATTGACGTTGTCATGGGTACAGCTGTTTTCCATACCAAATGCTCTATACAGGTTGGTGATATTGTATACCAATATAAAAAAGCGATTATTGCTACAGGTTCTAGTCCCCGAATGATCGAAGTTTCAGGACTCAAAGATGAAGACATTCTTACCAACCAAAATATCTTCGACCTTACCGACGTTCCAGAGAAATTGCTGGTTATTGGAGGAGGACCAATCGGAATGGAGATGGCCCAAGCGTTTGCAATGCTCGGAAGTACGGTAACCATCGCAGAACGCGGATCTGAATTTGGTCGTCTTGAAGACCCTGCCATTGGTCCAATTTTGAAGAAACATTTTGAGGATCTTGGCATCACCATTGAAACAAGTGCGATGATCAAAACCGTTGATGCAAAGACCGCTCGTTTTGAACACATGCACGGTGAACAAGTAACGAGAACTTTTGATGTTTCTTTCGATAAAGTACTTATTGCAGTTGGACGTGTTCCTAACCTTCCTGAAGGAATCGCAACAGCCGGAATTAAATCTGACCAGTACGGTGTTACCGTTGATAGTCAGTACCGAACAAGCAACAAATACGTGTATGCAGTGGGCGACGTTTCTCAACGCCTAAAATTTACACACACTGCTGACGATATTGCTCGACAAGTAGTCACACGAATTGTAAGCAAGGGATTCATACGGGTTAATACGAAAAAGGCAGTACCTAAGGTGACGTACACACAGCCTGAAGTAGCACAGGTAGGCCTTTCACATAAAGCAGCTTTAGCTAAATATTCTGAAGATGAAATTATGCGTATTGAGGTACCATTTACCGCTAACGATCGTGCACACACTGATGACGACACCGCAGGATTACTCGTGGTCATTGCACGGCGACTTAACGGTGCAGTATTGGGAGCCCATATCATTGGTCCTTCTGCAGGAGAACTTCTTGCAGTCTTTACACTCGCCATTGATCAAAAGATTTCACTTTGGAAATTACAGAAAACAATCTTTGCCTACCCTACCTATAGTTTGGTAATAAAAAAGGCAGGTGATTACTTCTTTGGAAAACAATTAGCGTCGCTTAAAAAAGATATTCTTTTCCAACTACAAAAACATGCACCTAAAATAATCGCTCTTTTCTTCTGGGCTACTATTATTTATCTATTCCAGCAGTATCGTGTTGATAATGGATTGTCGTATCAAGATATTCTTCTACAACTCTTAGATTTCTTTACAGGAACAATGTATGGACCGATTGTGTATATGGTTCTGTATGCCATTCGTCCGATCATTTTATTTCCCGCAACGTTACTCACTGCACTCTCTGGGGCACTCTTTGGATTTTGGTGGGGAATTCTCTACACCGTGCTTGGTGAGAACGCATCAGCAAACTTCGCGTATTGGATTGGACGCTTCTTTGGCAAGGGTTTGAAGCTTGAAGATTCACTTATTGGTAACTGGGTAGAAGCTTTACGAAGACGTCCTTTTGCATCAGTACTGTTTATGCGCCTATTCTACTTCCCGTTTGATCTGACCAACATCGGATCTGGAGTACTCAAAGTACGATGGGTTTCGTATGCACTGGCTACACTCATTGGCATCATGCCGGGCCTCACTACATTTGTGGCACTAGGTGCTGCACTTGATATTGAATCATTCAAGATGGACGGTCTAACGGTCCACGCATTTGATCCAAAATTTGTAGCGTTGTCCATTGTCATCTTTATCGTTTCACTAGGTATCTCCAAAGCACTCAAACGGTGGCAAGCAAGTCACACATAATCAGGCCATATAAAAAGATCGTACATAAAATGTATGGTCTTTTTATATGGCATAATTGAAATATGAGCAACATTTCACTATTTACTTTCTTCATGTTCATACTCGCGACCGCAAGTACCGGCGGACTTCTTTTCGCAACACTTCCCAGTGCGGATCACACAACGATGTACATGGAACCAAGCAAGGGTGTACTTCCCTTAGGGGAGCTATTTACACTCAATGTTATTGTCGAATCAATAACTCCAGTTAATGTGTTTCAGAGCAATATTACATTTGATCATGCAGTTATAGAAATTACATCAATTGAATACAATACGTCTATAGCTAATCTATGGGCAGAAGAACCGTGGTACAGCAATGGAGACGGTACACTTAATTTTACAGGAGGTACCACGCAAAAAGGTGGCTTCTCAGGCAAAGGAACACTTCTAACCATTCACTTCAAGACTAATGCTGTAGGATCGACCAATATAACGTTAGGTGATAGCAGCATCCTCCAGCACGATGGATATGGTACTCCTATCGCTTTATCAGACCCAATTGATCCTATATTCACTATCATCGATCCTGAGTCCTCACAGGTAACGCGGCCAAAAGTAACAGCGTCAAATGTGCAGGTGCTCAATAAAAATACGTCAACGGACCTTAATCAAGATGGTGTATCTACACTCACTGACATAAGTATGTATATGCGGTTCCTCGCAACACAAAATATACGAGCTGATTTCAATGGCGACGGGGTGGTTTCGATGAAAGATTTAAGTATATTGCTCGACAGCGTAAAATAGAAAAGATCGATGACAAAATCATCGATCTTTTCTTATGCTATATCTTCAATTGTATCCTGTTTTTTAATCCCCCATTGCCACTTAAGCGACTCGCCAGTACGAAAACAAATAACTAGAAAAATAAATGTTGCAAATATACTTGGCAGAACCACTTGTGTAAGTACTGCATCATCAGAAAATTGTAACGATCCTGCTCTGATTACAATAGCTATAATACTCACAACAAACAGAGCCATCACAAGCCATCCTTTACTTGTCGCTGGAACCCATCCCATACCGTACAACTTTCGTTTGAACCAGTACCCCTCAGGATTATCTTTGAGATATGCAATATGATCTTGAATGTATTTCATAATATTAGTATAAATTAAAATCTTAAGAAGCTTCAGGCAGTTCACACTCCCCTTGCGTGTATGATGTCACATTTCCCTGCCCACAGGCTGAACATGCATTACCGAAGGTTTCTGAAATTGGTGGACATGGAGATGTAATACATTGCACCTCTACCAAACCACACACCGGTGCATATTCCATGGTACAAATCTCTGCCTTTTTCTGAGCATCAGTACACACCACTGCGTCAGGCAGTCTTTCAGTCACATCGACGTCGTCAGGACACGCAGCAAATTCACAATATGGACCTGTACGTCCAACACCTGTTCCGTCTGAACAGATTTTTGCATCAGCGGTGCATGCAACAGGCTGGTACTCGGGAGCAGTCGGTGGATGTGGTGCAACTACATCCGTATCAATATAAATATGATCGTCACCAATCTCGATACGTACCTGGCCATCAGTAAACTCATCAACACCAAGTTTCTGCATCACTTGTTCAACTTGTAATGCGGAGGTTGTTGCAGCGAGAATCATTGCAACGATCCACACCACAGCCAGTCCCACCGTCTTGCTCACTGTAAAGAAGTTTCGTTTAGCCAATAGACTTGCTCCCGTGATAATTAAAACCAGCAATGGAATAACCATCATTACAAATGAAGCGGTAATTGCCACGATTCCTAACGCACTGCCAAGCATCGTATCCAATGCAACCTGCACCTCTTGCGGGAAGAGTACTTTTTCTGAAAGTAGCACAACACTGTACACCGAAACCAATCCGGCGGTACCCAGAGCACCTCCAAGAACAAACGCAAGACCAACAACATATCGTGCAATGTGAATCACACCACGAACAAGCACTCCTAGTACATCAAATAGTTTTACAAAAAACCCGCGTACCTTATTCCATAAACCCCCCGTATGTACTAAATCTTCCCGATCAATCTTCTCTAGATTTTTTTTTACCCGTTGGGTGATTTCTTTAAGTGTGACCATCTCTCCACGCATCGCATACTTATCGGTAGTCGTCTGTGCCTTAGGCACCACTACCCACAATACGATGTATGCAATTAATCCAAGTCCGTTAAAGAAAATAGAGATGAAGAATAAGATACGCACAATCACCGGATCAATCTCAAAGTATTGTGCAATCCCTGAAGCAACACCAGCAATCACCGCATCATCAGCATCACGGAACAAGCGCTTCTTAGTACTTTGTTCGGCAGAAGAAGTAGGTGTTTCTTTTTCATCGGTCTGTCCTTCGCCAAAATCAGAAGGACTTCCCATTTCAGTGGTTACCTCAGATACATCAGCAGCTGTAACTGCTCTTTTTTCACTTTTCTTTCGTGCAAGAAATTTCTCCGCAAGTGCACCTTCAATATCCTCAAGTACTTCCGTACGATCTTCGGTCTCAGGCAATGATGCCTTAACCTTCTCAAGGTATGTCGAGAGCACATCAAATGCATCTTGTTCAACTGCAAAGACAACTTGTCCGAGTGTTATGTTGCTAATTTTTTTCATAATGTTTGATTAACCCCTTTACGGAAGCATCTAGAGACTTCCATGATTCTTCTAATTGTGTGAGCACTTCCTTTCCTTCTTTAGTGACGGTGTACATTTTTCGTGGCGGGCCGCCGGTACTTTCCTGCCAAACGTACTGCACCAACCCATACCGCTTCAGTCTTGAGAGTAATGGGTAGAGTGTTCCTTCAACAACTAATAAATTCGCTTTCTTTAACTGCTTGAGAATATCCGGAGCATATGTCGGCTTCGCTCCAATAATAAGCAGTACCGGAAACTCTAAAAATCCCTTACGCATTTGCGACTGTGTGTTTTCTACATTGTATATCTGTGCCGTATCTGTCATTACTAATAATGTATCATACAGTACTATGTAATGCAAGGTACCTATTTATAATATTTGGGTATAATAAAAACCACTGACCTGAGTCAGCGGTTTTATATTAAATCTTTACCACCTTATCCTTCTTAGGCTTCTTCTTCTCTTTTTTACGATCATTTCCTTTTGCCATGTTTATGTTGTTACTATAGTAAATATCCAATCTTCCAGTTCCAACGATTTTCCCAAGGGAGAAAAAATCAGGAGCACACCCCAAGGGTATTTCCGTTTTTATAGTCGACTTACGTCTCCTTAAAAACTAGGGTAAATTCGCAATAGTCGTTGCTCGTTGCACTCCTTTGCTTATTTTTTCTTATCTAAGTCTAGTGTTTCATCTATTCTAATCTGTTCTACAAAATCGGGTACGTGGGATACTAACATCATAGCACCTTCGTAGTCATGTAATGCTTTTGCGATCACGGGAATGTGACGGAAGTTGATGTGATTGGTCGGCTCATCAAGAATCAAAAGTCCTGGCTTCAGAAGCACCAAACGTGCGAAAGCTACCAATCCCTTCTGTCCTTCAGAGAGCAGTCCGATACGTGTCTTGATAATATCCTGATTGATCAGAAAACCTGCAGCCACCGCTCGCATCTCTTCTTCAACTTTCTTATCCATTACATCCAACAAACAATCAAATACAGTCTGATCGAAATCGAGGTTTGAGAAATCTTGCCGGTAGTATCCGATAGTTACTCCATCAGCAACCTCTTCACCGGTTGCATGTCCTGAAGCGAGCGACTCTAGTAGTGTAGTCTTCCCAATTCCGTTAGGACCAACAATCTGGAGATGTCGTCCTCGTTTAAGTATTAGTTCGCATGGCACATCCTTGGGGTTGTGATTACGAATTACCTTGTATGAGATCAGTTTCAAAATGTCTGCCGGAAGTTCCTTTTGTACAGGAATAGTAAATGGACGAATTGTTTTATCTTCCTTTCGTACATCAACTTTATTTTCGTCCGCCTCTTCAATCTCTGCACGCATCTTCTTTGCGATCAGCCGCATCTTCCCTCCCTTAGCAGCAAAATAGTTAATCTTATCTTTGTTTGTTTGTGTTTCTTTTGCAAGCTGAGCATTTTTTCGTTTTTCTTTATCAACACGAAGTGAAATCTCTTTTACCACATCATTGTAGTTTCCGTCATATTTTTCAATGGTACGGTTTTGCGTATTTAAATAAAGAACTCCTTGAGTAAAGGCATTAAGGAATGCTGAGTCGTGAGAAATAACAATCACTGTCTTACGGTATTCTCGAAGGAACTCGGTAAGGTGTGCAATACCATCAGTATCCAAGTTGTTTGTTGGTTCATCAAGAAGAAGCACATCGGGGTTTTGAATCAATGCTGAAGCAAGCAATAGTCGTGCCTGCTGTCCTCCTGAGAAACTCCCGATAACGCGCTCCTTAAATGACGCCACCATTTCTGGATTCTTTGGTGCAAGATTTACCACCTCAAGAATTGCATCAATCTTAGGGTCGATATCGTATACCTTCTCCAAGAAACATTTTTCAAAGAATGCTCGTAGCGTAAGGTCGAGTTCATTTCGAGGGATCGTTTGTCGCGAGATTGCGATACTGGTTCGTGGTGCGATATTGATATCTCCTACGTCTTGCTTGAGAGTTCCAGTAATAAGAGCGAAGAGAGTACTCTTACCCGCACCGTTTTGCCCCATCAGGGTAAACTTCGCGCCACGACGTACTGAAAAGCTCGATTCGATAAGAATCGGCTTTGTTGCATCGTGTTCGTACGAAACATTGTTAAAAGATATGAGTCCCGTATTTTGTGACATAGTGGGCATCATCGTACCTTATTTTCATATAAAAGAAAGCACTTGGTTTGATTAAACCAAGTGCTTACACAGTAAATTTGTGAAATTAGAGTTTCCTGTAAGACTTTACGGGCAACGGAAAAAATGGATGCGGGATAAAACTAAAACGCTTTAGCAAGCTTACGCTCACCCCTTCTCGTAAAGAGTTTATAAGAAAACCTTTTGGAACAACCAAGTGGTCTAAGGGGAGATCCTCTACAAGTGGAAATTCTCCATGCTCGATCTGATCTCTACATATTGTGCGAACCTGTGCTTTATACAAAGCTGCACAAATCTTAGTCACTTCGTCGTCAAAAAGAAACGTATCATCAGAACCTTCTTGCCCCATTAGGAAAAAATTTCTTAACAGTCGGGGATTAGTTATTTCAACAGATATTGATCGAATATTTTTGTCATCAAGCATTGTACTCTCCCAGTAGTGAACAAACCTACTCGCAATATAGCAAAGCTTTTAGTCTCTGTACAGTTTTTAGCCCTCTACGGTAAGTGATCGCATCACATCAGTAATAGTTCCGTCTGTTGAAAGATCAATACCAATACGCTGCGCAACATTCATAAGGAGTGTCTCAACACCTGCTCTGGAGACCGCACCGGCAGCACTGTGTACTAATTGATCTTCGTCTACCCTAAGTTCTAACTTTCCATCAACGACAATGTAGTTACCTAAACTTGCCTCAACGCCATCAAAGTCTGTCTCAACTAAGCCAGGGAAAACCTGTAGGAACATCTGTGGTTCATATCCTTCTATAGGCATACCAATCTTCTTACGTACTTCGTCTTCAAGTGTGAAACGGAATACATCAACGGTGGTTGCACTTACTCCTTTCTGGACCTCAGTTCCCTGTTCAGTTTTTATCAACATTTCAAGTCCTCCAGAGAATACAAAGATAGCGTTAAATACAATTACCAGAACTGCAACAATGAGAATGTTTTTCATATAATAGTGCTATTTTAGCACGATATAAAAATCAGGGAATGTGTAAGGGTAGTCCTTACACAACATACTGCGTAAGGACTACCCTTACACATTTCTACGTTATAATGAAAAGAATGAAACAGGCATTTCTTCTCCTTTTGATTATGCTCCTGCCAAGCGTCTCCCTTGCACAAACGCTTAATGCTGGGTTTGTACAAGGACTCTGGTACTCGCAAGAAACATTCTTCGTTGATGACTCTGTTCGTATATATGTAGCGATCCGCAACAATACAGGGGCTGACCTTACCGGCACGGTAGAATTTTTTGATAATGAAGAGCGCATTGAACGCGTAAACGTGTCAGCACTTGATGGGCGTATCATTGAAAGCTGGGCTGATTGGGAACCCTCATTCGGATCACATGCAATTAGTGCAACACTTTCTCGTACAGAACTACACCAAGTAGGTTCAAGTACCAAAGCAGTCGAGGTAACCGCAGCACTTTCTGAGGATATTATTTTTGTAGATTACGATACTGACGGGGATGGCGTCGGAAACGCTACTGACATTGATGATGATGGTGATGGCATCAGTGACATAACTGAAGAAAAGAACGGTACCGATTCATTAGTATTTGATGAACCATCAACTGATACAGAAACAACAGACACTGAAGAAGATGAGTCTGACTCTGAAGCTACTACAGATGAACAAAGCAGTACAGACACAACAGGTGAAGGACTTGAACAATTCCTGACTCCATCGCGTGCAGACACAGTTCTTGGAAACATCACCAATTTCGCACAAGAAAAGAAAGAACAACTCGACACCTACCGTGAAACACGAAAATCAGACAATAACATTTCTGCGGAAGAAGAAATTACGGACGACGTGACCGTAAATGAAGATGGGTTCGGAGAAATCACTCGAAGCACTGGAGAACAAACTACCGACGACCTGCCAGAAGAAAAAATGGAAAATGGAAAACCCGGAGGATTCTTCGGCGACATTATCTCTTTCATCGGAGCAATCATAAACGGTATCTACACCGGAATCCTCGCAATCATCTCCTGGACCTTAGGTCACCCAATGCTCCTGCAGCTCCTCATCCTCATCGGAATTCTCTTAGGAATGTTCAAGATTGCAAAAAGGTTAGGGAGCAGGCCTCAGTAGTTGCATTTATATTTTAAAGAGGTATTTTGTTAAGAGATACATGATCCATAGGGAGAAGTGAAATGCATGTTGAAGTAGACGAATACGATGATCCTGATATGGCCACCGAGGAACGTCGGCTTCAAGAAGCAGTGGCATCATTTGAGGTTGTCCTCGGGAAAGGAACTACAGCAGGAATACATATCGTACACGCGCGATTGTTTAAGTCAGTGTACCCGACCATTCAAATTGATTTTGGATGTCGTCATATTGACGCATCGAAGGCTGATCAAATGTTCCTGGGTGCTAACGCAGATGGAAAATTTATTCCTCTAACTGATGTATACCAAAAAGACGGCACATTCAACCCAACAATCATTGCACAGGTCACACAAAACCTAGAGGCAGTATTGTCAGCAAAATAAATGGAGAAACACCTGCGAAATTTCGTAGGTGTTTTTACATGTATCAAAACATAGTAAAACAAAAGACCGACAGCGAAGCTGTCGGTCTTTTGTTTTGAAAATTTCAAAAATGGAATGAGTTACGAGACAGACGAGGAAATTGGACTGAAGCGTACTTGTGTACGATGAAGTTCAATTTACCGAAGTCTAACGAAGTAAATCGTCCATTTTTAAATTTTCTACCAAGCGAAGTGTGCGAATGCTCGGTTGGCCTCAGCCATCCGATGCGTATCTTCCTTCTTCTTCACCGCTGCACCTTCTTCCTTAGCTGCGAGCATAAGCTCTGAAGCTAGAGATTTGTACATTGGTTGTCCTTTTGCGCCACGTGATGCACCGATAAGTGCTCGTAGTGCTAACGCTAGTCGTCGTTCTGGGCGCACTTCACGAGGTACCTGGTAGTTTGCTCCACCAACTCGTCGTGATCGTACCTCCATCTGAGGTCCAGCGTTTCGTACTGCAGTTTGAAAGATTTCCAAAGGATCTCCTCCTCCCTCCTTTGCATTCTTGATTTCTTCGAATGCTCCGTACACGATTTTTCGTGCTGTTTCCTTTTGACCGTTGAGCATTACGTAGTTAATAAGTCGTTCGACTTCTACGCTACCAAACTTCATGTCTGGCTTTACTACTGGTCGTTTTTTAATTGGTCGTCGCATATTGTTGTTAATTAATGCGAATGAGAAATGGGCATAAACCTATTTTCATTCTTCGCATAGTTTGGCTCCGTACCCTTTTACAGGTTGAACCGCGTCTACTATCTGTAGCGAATATAAACTATTTGTAATCGGTCTTGGAGACACCGTCTCCCTTCTAGGGCTTGAGCAGATTATTAAATCTATTCAGCCTTAGGCATTTTAGCTCCGTAACGAGATCGCCCTCGACGTCGTGCGTCTACACCAGTTGCATCGTATTTTCCACGTACAACAGTGTAGTTCACACCAATGTCCTTCACACGTCCACCACGCACTAGTACCACAGAGTGTTCCTGAAGTGTGTGACCGATTCCTGGGATGTACGCAGTAATTTCTTGACCGTTAGAAAGTCGTACTCGGGCAATCTTTCGAATCGCTGAGTTCGGCTTACGTGGAGTCTTTGTAGTTACACGTGTACATACACCTCGCTTGAATGGCGAGTTGAATTCGGTTGGTTTATTCTTAATTGAATTGAAACCAGCTTGAAGGGCACCAGTTTTAGTCTTGGTTGCCTTATCACGTCGCTTCTTTCTTGTTAATTGATTTATTGTTGCCATATTAGCCCCGATACAATACTACATATAGGAATATTTGCAATGAAAAAACCATGTAACACTACATGGTTTTTATCATGTTTATCTGCTTTGAGAGATTAAGTAAAAATCTTACTTATCGCCCTTGTGAATCTGATTGTAGATTCTCTAGCCAAGAATTAAGTATCGATTCAATTCCATTTAAATCAATACCCTCATCTGGGAATGGATTTTGTACTGGGTCGCTATCTTCAGGACCATTTAAGTCAATATCCTCATCTGGGAATGGACTTGGTGTTGGATCATCAGTTGGTCCATTTAAATCAATACCCTCATCTGGGAATGGATTAACGGTTAGTGCCTGAACCTGCTCTTGTAGAACAATAAGTATACCCATTAACTGCTGAAGCTGTTGCACCATACTCGCAACATCAACACTAGAGGTATTAAAATCCGTCTCTGCATGCGCAGCTCTAGGGATCATGCTAAATGCAATTCCAAAACACAATACAGTACCCATCACAGCAACTGCCATCTGTTTTTGAAATGTATTTGATCTAGTTGTATACATAATTATTTGTAATAAATTATTAATTAAACACGGAAATGGCCAATCCCTTACGAGATTGGCCTCCATACTTCATTTATACACTATATTTTCATAGCAAAATTATAGTCTGTGGATAACCCTAAAAACTCAATTTCTACAAAATTTGCAGGTTTTTTGTCCTTGTAAGTATAAAAGTCTACAGTAGAGCCGTCGCAGACTTCAACACAAGATCAAAAGACGATTTGATCTATGTACTACTTACGCTGTCAGGGTAATAACAAAGAAACAATAAATACCCCAGCTATTAAACCTCCTGTAATTACTAACTAAAATAATCGTGTTCCGGTAAAGAGTGTGAAGATTGCACCTACTGCCTGTGAGAACGGTCCCCAAAAAACATTAATCAAAACAAAGATCAATGCGAAAGTAACAAAGAAACCGTATCGTTCAATTGATGCCATGAAGGTTCGGTATTGTTGTTGCGCACCAAAAGGCAGTAACGCCACAAGAATTTTTGACCCATCAAGTGGTGGGAACGGAATCATATTGAAACACGCTAATAAAATATTGATGTATACAATATATTGCATAAGCCCCAAAGAGGAGGCGGGAAGACCAAGGGGGTCAGCTAAACGAATAATCACTGAGAAAATAATTGCTAAGAGTATGTTTATCGCAGGTCCTGCAGCTGCCACAAGTGCCTCTCCCCATTTTTTATTACGTAAATTATACGGATTGTACGGCACTGGCTTTGCCCAACCAAACAGAATCCCTGCACCACCAAAGAAAAGAAGTGCTGGGATAATCACTGATCCTAAAGGATCCAAGTGCACCAATGGGTTCCCCGAAAGTCGGCCTTGTAGGCGTGCAGTAGGGTCCCCCAGTGCATTAGCGGCGTATCCGTGTGCCATTTCGTGTAAAACAATTGAGAGTATCAATGCAGCGATAATTGCGATCTGTTCCATATATAAATAGTTAGTGGTTTTATAGTACGACACTTAGCACTTTAATTCCAGAAATCATCTGTATGCATCATTATAAAAACGGTTGCGCTTTTAGTTCATTGTGTTACGATAGCCCCACTAAATACATCGCTTATGGCAAAACAATGTGAAATTACAGGAAAGAAAACCCAGATAGGGGGACGATACAGTAACCGCACTCGTGCGACGCAGTTCAACCCGTGCGGGAAGACTACACGACAGCCAAACCTCCAAAAGAAACGAATTTACGTACCAGAGCTTGATAAGCATGTGATCGTAAAGATTTCTACAAAGGCGTTACGAATCATCGCAAAGAATGGAGCATACAAAACTCTAAAAGAAGCAAAGCTAATTTAAGAAAATTACCTCACTCACTTCGTTGAGCTTCGAAAAAAAGACTCTCACTGGACAAATGTCCCGCTTGAGTCTTTTTTCTTGCTCGCCTTGCGATTAAAGCAATTTGATCAAATTAGGGTATTGCAAAAGAAACATTGATGCACAAAGTAAAAACTGGTGCGATGCACCAGTTTTTTTAATCACCAAAACGATGTCTCCCGTCACGACGTGGTCGGTATCGAGGACCCAAAACCACAGGGTCTTTCACACGCAATTTATTTGCAACAACTTCAAACTCTTCATCGGAGAGTGTTTGTAAGAATACAAATAATTTTTCAGCAACTTTTTTTTCGGTGGAAGGAAACCGTAACCATAGGTCATGTTCCTTGTCCTCAAGAATTACTGAGGGCTCCAGGCCCCATCCCAAACGACCTGTTTCGGGCTTAGTAAGCATGGTTTCAAAATCTTCTTCCCGTAGGGTCAAAGGCATGTCTTTCTCCTCTAGATCAAACTATATAAAACATACCACATTTAACTTATTGTTGAAGCCACACCTCTCTCCCATCACTCTCAAACGTTATAGTTCCCTCCTGTGCAGTACTATACGTTTCGACACGGTAGTTAAAAAGAAGGTCGGTTACTTCCAAATGAGGGTGTCCATAGCGACTGTCTTTTTCGGCGGAAATAACGGCGTAGTCTGGATCTACTTCTACAAGAAATAGTTCTGAGGTTGAGGTACGAGAACCATGGTGTCCTATTTTTAAAACGTCACTCTGTAGATTTTCCCCTTCTGTGAGAACTAAGTATTCCTCAATACGTTTGGGCGAATCTCCCGTAAGAAGTACCGAAGTCTCGCCGTAGACCAAACGCAATACAATTGACGAGGCATTACTCTCCATCTGCTCTGGATTGATTTCCGGAAAGAGTACTTCAAGTGTCGTTGATGCACCCAGCGTGAATACTTGTCCACGTCGTGCATATATAACCTCCGTGCCCTCATCCTCCACCGCTTTCTTATATACGCTAGCAGTACTACTTTCTCCTTCATTTTCTGTGATCAAGATTGTATTGACGGTGTAGCGCTCCAGGACATCAATAAGTCCCCCGATGTGATCCGTGTCTGGATGAGTTCCAATAACCATATCGATGTTTCTATCAAAAAATGACATGTGCTGTGCTAGCTCTCGAAGCACTGTGTTATTTGCCCCGCCGTCTATTAACACTTCAACTCCGTCAGGTGTCTGAATAAAAATAGCGTCACCCTGACCAACATCAAAGAAATGAATTTGCAGTACGTCAGTATTATCTTGCGGCTGTGGAATGGTAAACACTCCTACATATACAAGAATCACGCTGAGTATTCCTAAGAAACCGGCTCTAAAATGTATCAATGCTGTGTGCATAGGCATTATGATACACTGAGCTCATTAATAAAATCTAAAATCTATCTATGCAGTACGAAGTAAAAACATTTACCATCCCAGAACTAAAGGGAATCTCACAAAAGACCATTACTGAACACCTCGGTTTATATGCGGGATATGTAAAGCACGTTAATCACATTAGCGAAGCACACACAAGCGTGAACGACCCCTATGCAAAAGCAGAGATGCAACGACGTCTTGGCTTTGAATGGGGTGGAATGAAAAACCATGAAGCATACTTTGCACAACTTGAAGGAGGAGCGAAGGAGCTTCCTGAAGGAGATCTTAAAACACGATTAGAAAATGTCTGGGGATCAATTGATACGTTCCTTGAACACTTTAAAGGCCTCGCCATGACTCGTGGTGTTGGGTGGGCGATGTTGTACTTTGATGCTGATACGCAACAACTTGCAACTACTTGGGTAGACGAACAACACTTGGGGCAACTAGTAGAGTCAAAGATTGTGCTTGCGCTTGATATGTGGGAACACTCATACATGATCGATTACGCACCATCAGAAAAGAAAGCGTATGTAGACGCATTCTTTGCAAACCTTAACTGGGAAGTAGTTGCTGCACGCGTGTAGCAACTAACTAAATAATAAAACTCCGTGCAAGATCGCTACGATCTTGCACGGAGTTTTTGTATAACCACTTCCTCTTCTTCAATGACCCAATAGGTAACATCTGATACAGCAAACAGCACATTAATTTTATAGAAATGATACAAACCCAAACACAACATCCCATACCCCACAAACACCCAGCACACAGAAAATACGGGAACAGTAACTGACGCCATGGGAACATGCGAAAAGAATGTAGCAATCCCAATAATGTACGTTAGTGAAAAATAAGTTATGTACCCAAGGAGTAACCCGATCTGGATTGAGATCATGCCCACTAGGCCAGTTATGAATGTGAGCAACATCGCAACGGGCACCATGGGTAACACCAAAACATTAACGATAATTGAAATAAGTGATAACTCCCCTATTTGATACAGAAGTAGCGGGGTTACGAAAATTTGGGTAGCGATTGTTGCAGTAAGTATCTCACGCAGGCCCAACGTCGTTGGAATAACACCGACCCAACGTTCTATCATTGGTGCTAAAAAAATAAGTCCTAGTGACGCAGTAAACGACAATTGAAATCCAACATCATAGATCAAAAGGTACGGATTGATGAGTACCATCACTACCCCTGCGAATATAAGTGCACGTAGTACTGCGTATGTTCTGCCGAAACTACGTGCGAATAATAGTAACCCCGCCATAATACTTGCGCGCACTACTGTGGCTGATAAACCAACAAGCAGAGCAAACACGATAATAGAAGCCAAACCAAATACAAACCGCATGCGATGAGTAAATAAGAAAGAAAGAATATACGTGATGAAAACAACAACTAACATCACGTTGTACCCTGAGAGCACCACAATATGAATAATGCCGGTCTTGCGAAAAATTATTTCGAGATCCCCTCCCAATGCTTGCTTTACTCCAAGCAGTAATCCTTCTGCAAGACCAACATGCGGCTCAGGCAATACCAACTCAAGACTTTTCATAAATTGTTCTTTTCCATGTAGTACATGGGCCATGAATACATTTCCTTGATCGGATACAAGGATTTCTAACACAGGAAACGTCATACTGTATGACACTCCGCGTGCGTGGAGATAACCAGGGTAATTAAAAGTACGACCAAGATCAGTGGTGAACGCTTCTGGTTTTTTAAGCACTCCGGTAATTTTTAGCTGATCACCATAGGACACATTATTGTATCGATGTGTTGTTACAAGTAGTAACTCATCAGCAACCTGCACATATAGATGTGTTGACACTTCACGTGTATCCGGTTCACGCACAACAGTGCCTTCAACAGTAACTTCTGTACCGACAATTGTTTCATATAAAAGATTTACTTCACCAATTCTTTCAAAATCAAAACGGATAATTCCAATCCCACACACAAGAAGAAAAGTTGCACAAACAAAAAAAGACGCAGAAAAAAATGTACTGCCTTCTCTTCCGCATACTACAAGCAACGCTACCCCCAACAACACCAAGAATAATCCTTCATACAAACCAATTTCATACATAGATGCTCCTGCAACTCCAAGCACGAATCCAATAGTACCAATATAAAAATACAGACCTTCCATACAAACAACGTACCAGTCCATGTATATAGAGAATATAAAAAACCGCCCCCAACGATTTGTTGTGGCGGTGATGCGGACTTTTGGCCCGCATCTTTACTATTTTTTTCTGAAGTCTTGTGGTGAACGAAAACCTTTCACCCCCTTAAGACACAGAAGTCCTTTGTCCGTGATGTATCTCACCTTTTTGTTGACCTCAACACCGTCTATAAGCAAGGTCACCATTGTATCCTTCTTGATACCCAACGTTCTAAGAATTTCATGATTGGTAGAACCAGGGTGGATAACCGAATCCATACGCGCCGCCTCGTCTGTTGGTGGTAGTGGCGGTTTTGAATCTGATTCTGGCTGAGTTGGTACAATTGTAAGCGGAACTGGTTTATCTGCCATATTAGCAATCACCTTTCCAAATTCGGTTGCGCGTTTACGTGCTTCATTCATTTTTCGGTTCCTTCTAAATGAGATACTTAAAATACATTGATATATATGGTGTGTCAAGAAAAAACTCGGAACTAACCAAGTTTTAGACAATTATCAGAATCTTAGATAGTTTAGTGAGTAGATAGAGTAGAGCGATATTCCAAACTTCGTTCCACCTATCGTCTCATAAATATCGACGATTCCTCACTCTCGTGAGGATCGGATTCAAAGAGACGCAGGTCACTTTGAATCCATAGCTTCATTCGCCAAGCGATCTGCTTCCTTGTTCTCCTCACGACGCACGTGGGTAAACGATACTGATGCAAATTCATTGTTGAGAATTTTGATTGCATCGAAGTAGGTCTTCAGTGTTACATCCTTAACTTTATACGCACCGTTAAGCTGTCGTTCTACCAATTGGCTATCAAGCTTAAAATCTACCTGTACTGCCTTACTATCTTCAAAAAGGGTCAGCATGTGTTCAAGCGCACGCTTAACCGCAGTATATTCAGCAACGTTATTTGTTGCTTCACCGATGTATTCAGAGAGTTCGCTCATCACTTCGTTTTGATCATCCAAAATCTGCACCCCGATACCAGAAGGTCCTGGGTTCCCACGCGCTCCTCCGTCTGTAAATACAGTAACTTTTTTCATGTTGGAGATCATACCACATCCACAATACGCAGTCGTGTCTGGACACGCCCCATAAAATACGATTGTTCCAAGTGTGCGAGCAGTGTGCATGCCTTACCTGCCTCAGGGAGTACCGAGAAATCTTCAGGAAGTGAGAAGAACGCGATTGCTTCTTTAGCGTACCCATTAGTATCAAACTGTAATTTAGTATGTTCCTTAGTTTTTCCAAACACGGCAACCTCGCGTGGAATAATATTCTCTAACTTATATAGTGGCTTGGCATTATTCATACCAAATGGTGTCAAAGATGCTTGTTCAGCAATCAGCGTACTAGTTATCTCATCGAGTGTAAGCACACAATCGACAACGTGTTGGGTATCAATTAATACATCATTCCCCATTGCTGCGTACGCGTCATTCATAGCTTGCGAGAGTGTATGAATCTGTTCTTCTTGCACTCCGAATCCACCTGCCATATGGTGACCACCAAATTCATGCAGATGCTCAGACGCTGCTTCCATTATCGCAATCACACTCACTGTTCCATTTGAACGGCACGAACCTTTAATTTTTCCATTGCCATCACGACCCCATACATATGCAGGTCGATTATATTCTTCAGCAAGTTTATTTGCAGTAAGACCAACAAGTGAGGGACGCCATTCTGGATTGCCTAAAACTAATACATCAGGAAGGCTTTCCATGGCCTTCATACGCTTATGCACCTCCTTGGTCATTGCTGAGACTGCCCCTTTTCGTTCGTTATTAAGTTTCTCTAGATGTTCCACTCGCATACCTGCCTCGCCTTCATCGGTAGTGGCAAGCATGTGGAATGCATCTTCGGGAGTATCCATGCGCGAGGCAGCATTGATTCGTGGACCAATGGTAAACCCAATATCATCTTCAGTGAGATGTTCTTGGCTGGCCTTTTGTTTTCGTAATAAATGTTGCAGTCCAGGACGTCGTGACTTTCGCAATACTTGTAGGCCGTAGTATGCAAACGCTCGGTTTTCATCACGTAATGGCACCATGTCCGCGATAGTTGCAACACCCACCATATCTAAAAACCATTTTTCCTGTCCTGGAATAAGATCGAAGTCACCCTTTGCGATAAGTGCCTGAATTACTTTATAGATAACGCCTGATCCACACAAACCTTTAAATGGATATGTGTCACCAATTTGTGGATTCACAATGGCCACTGCGTCTGGCAATGTTTCTTTTGCTTGGTGATGATCGGTAATAATGACGTCAATACCAAGCTCATTAGCTTTAGACACTGCATCTATATCGGTGGTTCCGCAATCAATAGTAACGATGAGTTTTGCTCCTTCCTCAGTGAGTTTCTCGACAGCCGGAGCACTCAACCCAAACCCGTCATAATGACGGTGTGGGATGTGATTAGAAAAATGTTTGTACTTAATTGCTACAAAAAAATCATGTAAGACTACCCCTCCTGGGATACCATCGCAATCATAGTCACTATAAATAACGATTTGTTCCTCTTCTTTAATTGCTCGAAGAATTCGATCTACCGCTGTGTCCATATCATGTAAAAGAAACGGATCGTGCAGGTCGTTGTCATACGAAGGATTAAGAAATGCTTCAGCGTCAGTTTTTGTTTCTATGCCTCGAGTAAAAAGGAGTTGTCGTAAGAAAGGTGAATATGCCTCAAGTTCTTTTGTAATCTGATCGTTCGGAGTTTCAGCAAGGCGGTGTGTAGTCATAATTTTCTATGATACCATTGTGAGCAACATAATAATATTTCATCATGGCCGCATCAATCTTTACACAAATCATTAATCGAGAAATTCCTGCACACTTTCTGTATGAAGATGAATTTTGTGTGGCAATTCTGGATAAATTTCCTGCAGTAAAAGGGCAATCCCTAGTGATTCCTAAAAAAGACGTTGACTATGCATTTGATTTAGACGATGACACGTATCTGCACCTTTTCAAGACAGCAAAACGCATTGCCAAAGCGTCAGACAAGGCACTGAATGCTGAACGGACCTGTTTGGTGGTGGAAGGATTTGATGTGCCACATGTACATATAAAGATATACCCAATGCAGGATACAGAAAAAGCACTTGGTGCAATTATGCCTGAAGGATTAGAGGCAAATGATGAGAGCTTGGCGATTGTGGCGACACAGATACAGGCTGCTTTGGAGGTATAATCAAATAAAAAAACCGTGTGACTAGGCACACGGTTTTTTATTTTATTACGCTGATGGTGAATTCTCCAACGCAGTAATCGCCGGCAACGTGCCCAGCTCTAAAAATGTAAGCATTGCGCCTCCAGCGGTAGATAAGAAATTATATTTTTCTTGGCAGTTGAGTTCTTCAATGGAAGCTACTGTGTCACCTCCTCCAATAACTGAATACCCTTTAGCTTCTGCAATATACTTTGCGGTTGTAATAGTTTGATCAGCAAACTCATGTTCATAATCACCAAACGGTCCGTTCCAAAGTACCATCTGTGCTCCTTCGATATATTTTGCAAGCATCTGTATAGTCTCGGGTCCTGCATCCATTATTCGTTCGTCACTTTGCACTTCACTTGGTGCACATACTCGAGATGTCTCATTTTTTTGCACAATAACATCAATCGGTAAAATAATTTTTTGGTTTGTAAGTAATGGACTATCTACCAAACTAACGTCTGAAACAAGCGACCCCCCTACTTCATACCCTTGTGCCTTAAAAAAATCATTCGCAAGTGCTCCTCCGATAAATACATGATCATAGACATCTAGGAATTTTTCTACCAATGGCATCTTCGTGTCAAACTTTGCACCACCTAAAAGAAACAACGCGGGATGTTCTGGAGTTAATGCCTTAGAAAGTTCTTCATACTCATGCATAAAATTTAACCCTGCATACGAGGGAAGGAATTGTGTGATTGCATTAAGTGACGCATGCTCTCGATGTGAGGCTGCAAACGCATCGTTTACATACACATCAGCAAATGAAGCGAGTTCTTTTGCAAAATCAACATCGTTTTTCTTTTCTCGCGGGTCAGAACGAAGATTTTCAAGAAGAAGTACTTCCCCGTTTTGTAGAGCATCACGCTTAGAAGTAGTTTCCTCACCAAATATTTGTGAAGAGAACTGTGTTGGAACATACTGCGAAAATACATCAGTAATAGGTTGCGCACTCTGACTACCATCACTTCCTACATGTCCTGCGATAATAACGCGTGCTCCTTTTGAAACAAGGTACTGAACGGTAGCGATACCTCGCGTAATACGAAATTGATTTCGGACTTCATTATCAACAATAGGTACATTAATAGAGGAACGCAAAAATACGTACTTTCCTTCTAGGTCAGGACACTTAGTAACACTCTTAAAGGTTGCTTTTTGCATAGTCATCAGCAATATGAATAATTTTTCCAAATTCTACAGGATTAAGACTCGCTCCCCCTATAAGGAAACCATCTACCCTTCCATCTTCAAACAATTCTTGTGCGTTTGTCTCCTTCACTGAACCCCCATAGAGTACCCGTACTTTTTTAATAGCAGGTCGTCCGAATTGATCTGCAACTATCTTCTGAATGAACAGCTTCATTTCGTGCACATCTTCTGCGGTTGCGTGCTTCCCTGTACCAATAGCCCACACTGGCTCATATGCAATCACTAACTGTGAAAGTTTTGATTTTGGAATATCACGAAGTGCCGATCGTAATTGTGCCTCAACAATACCAAAGTAGTTACCATGTGAATCACGCGCTTGCTCACCCACACACACAATTGCCGTAACACCACTTTTGAAAATTGCCTGGATGTCTTTGTAGATTTCTGCATCAGTCTCTCCCGCCGCACGTCGTTCTGAGTGTCCTACAATCACTGAAGTAACTCCCACACTCTTAAGCATAGGCAAAGACACTTCACCAGTGTGTGCTCCAATACTTTCAAAGAATACGTCTTGTGCTGAAAGGCCAATACGCTGCGAAGGCGAGAGTCGCTCCATCTCTGAGAGAAATGGGAACGGGGGTGCTACTGCAACTTGAGTGATTATTTTTTTTCGGCCGATAGCTTTACGTGTTGCTAAAAATAACTTCCGTGCGTCGCCGAGTGTTGCGGGATTCATTTTCCAGTTTCCGACTACAAGTGGTGTGTGGGTTTTCATGATAGAGAAATTGTAGCATAGACAAAAGAAGCAGAAAGACAAAGTCTTTCTGCTTCTTTTGCAACTTCCTCGTAAACTAGTATGTTTCCCCCCAAGTTCCGAAACTAAAACCTCCTCCGGGACCACTGGTAAACAAGAGATTCACCAATCCGCTTTCATAGGTTACGTTTGCACCATTTGCTAAATCTACTTGATATGCGGTCACTTCCTTAAGCGCAATACTGTTTCCGATTTCTACCAAGCCGTGCCCTGCATATATAAGAATATCTCCATTGGCAGAGTTATTTAGATCAACAGCTGCTTCAGTCCCTCCATTTTCGGCACTCTCATTTTGTGAAAGTAATAAGATATATGACTTCGGACTTCCTGATCCCAGAAAATCAATTGAATTAGTCACCTTAATTTTACTACTGGTCAGGCGATTAGATTCATTATCAGCAATAATTGGAACGGTCCGTGCACCAATTGCAGCGTCGATTTCAATAGTAAGTCCTGAGCCAGTAAATTCTAAATCACCCTCAACCCATATAGGGCCATCCAATGTAATGGTGGTAGAAGGTCCCGTTTTTTTCAGAATTACATTGCATTCAATTTTTAAAAAACCAATTGTAGTATCGAAATCAATCGTGTATGTACCCGAAGAACATTCAGCTGAGGTGCTCGCAATTACGGTACCATTATCAAGAATGTCTTGTTTAATAAGCTCAACTTTCTCATCGGGAATAGGTAAAGTTGATGTTGCCTGATTCGCTGAGGGCGTATAACGTGTTCCTCCAACGACATTAGCAGAGCTTTCAGTATTGTAATATGCATCTACATGAATATGAGAGTCCCCAATAGTATCAGCCCATGCTGAGCCTGTTGCCTCAACACCATCAATAGACCCCGAGGGGCCACCCGCAATCACATCCCCTTGAATTTCAGCACTCCCTGCACCGGTAATCGCTCCATTTGAAAATACGTTCCCAATGAGGAAGGAATTGTTCGCCATATGAAATCCTCCGTTCCCCGTTTGAACTCCAAAGTTAAATGATGCACCACTACCTACAAACAGAGAAGTGGTATTTGATCGGTACGCGTTATTAACAACCCCCACAGCTAGTAAATTATATTTATCATCAGTTGAATCATAGGAAGATGTCGTGGTTGCAGTAGCGCCTCCAATAACAACTATCTCGGTAGTATCTACTTCTAAAGGAACAATAAATCTATGTGCCATGTCTTCAAGACCGGAATCAGCCGCAAGATAACTCTGCTTAGAATCAAACAACAGTCGAAACGAAAGTAGATCAGAATACACGGTACGCCCCAATGCAAGAGTTAACGCTGTACTCCCAAGTAAAAAGAACAAGATGAAAATCAGTAGTGCCGCCCCCTTTTGTTGTCTATATACATTATTCATATGATCCTCGTAATACTGCCCCTGCGTTAAATATCCGTGTACGCGTACTTGATCCCCGTGTGGCAGATAACTGCAGCTGCACCCGAACCATTTCGGTTTCTAAATTGTCATACGAGTAAAACCGAAGCTCTTCAACGGAAATAGTATTGTCGGTTACTTGTGTTTGTACACCATCTACAGAGAGAAACAATGTCCCACCAGAAACAGTATATGCTGTAGTACTGGTCCCCGACAGGAGTGTGAGTACCCCTGGTGTACTCACGAACGTACTATAGAATGCATCAACGTCTTGTGCATTACGGATATCAGAAAGCATGCGCTCAAGTACAACGCTCCCATTGCGTAATAATAATTGATCAAGTTTCTGATGCTGAAAAGAATCACTCAGTGAAATAAGCATGAGTACTCCTACACCACTTATAATGATAAGTAGTGACATGTATACAAGCATCTCGATTAATGTAAATCCGACACTTGTATGCATTGTATTTTTTTGGGAATGATACAACATGTTTATATGTTAAAGATGTTAGCCAAAAGTGCTTCCAGCGACACGGTATTGCCCGCCCACTCCACGTTAGTAATTACTATTCGACTACCGCTGTCGACACTTGCGCCTGCAGTAGTACTTGCAACCAAATCATCATCGCTGTTGCGGTACGCTTGATGGAGCACAACACTACGTGTATACGTATTATCGATAATCTGGGGCACGCTTGTGGTTGCTAATGTAGTAGTGGCTACGTCTAGATAATATATAGTATCGAACGCTAGGTCAGAAAAGGTATTCCAATCAGAATCACGTAAGTACCGCATGACCTCCTGACCTTCCTCTGCAAGATAGACTGCTCGTACTTTCTGCTGTGTTACATTCGCATTTGCGAAATACACTGCCAATGTTTGCATCACAAATATTGCCACCAATGCAAAAATGGAAATACCGATGATAACTTCAACAATTGTTACTCCTTGTGTACGAAGTCTTTTCATATACTTATTCTACTAAACCTGAAGCATAAATAGTAAAAGTTGTGCTTGCATTAATGCGGGTGTCTTCAAACGTAATAGTCCCTGTGGCACTTGCTCCACCTGTAATACGTGCAAATGTTATGTACCAGTTTGTGTCTGAAAACGAAGTGGTTGCAGTCATATGTGGAGGAATAGTAACAATGGTATTATTTGTCGCACCTGCTACTGGCGTGGTCCCCTGAAAAAATTCAATAGTGCTGGTACCGACGTACACGCCATACACAGTATCTTGATAGGATGCAAGTGTGCGCTGGCGTGTTTCGGACACTTGGTCACGTATATCTGATACATACCCAACATATATTTGACGGTATGAATACTGTGCAAACCCCCCAACGAGCACTGAGAGAACAACGATCATAATGGACACTACCACAAGTATCTCTACAATAGTGAAGCCGGATTGAAATGCTGTATGTATCCGTGTTTTTTGCATATTAAATACTTTCTCCAATTGAATAAATTGGTGCAATCATCGCAAGAGCAAAAAATCCAACACTCGCCCCGATGAAAACCATCAGTACAGGTTCAATAATTGTTGAAAGGTCTTTCGTTTTTTGTTCAACTTCATTTTCGTAAAAAATTGCAAGTTCCTTTAGCATGCCCGCTATCCCTCCAGTCTCCTCTCCTACCAAGATCATTTCACCTACCAAAATTGGATATAAATCTTCTCGTTCAATAAATACCTCTGAAAGGGCCACACCTTTCTCCACGCGCACGGCCGCTTCTGCAATAATTTGTTTGTAAAAATGATTCTGCACCACCTGTTGTGTGATTTCCAGCGCACGGATTACGTCAACGCCAGAAGAAAGTAATGAGGAAAGTGTGCGTGCGGTGCGTGCCGCATTTGTTTCTTTTGCCATAGTACCAATCACCGGCAGTCGAGGGAATAGCCATGAGGTTGTGATTTTTCCCGGACGAGTACGCAGTGCATAAATGAAGCCAGCAACAAACGCGATGAATCCTCCAACAGTTAGCAAGACATTACTGCTCATAAATTTACTAATGGCCATAAGTGTCTGTGTGGTAGCAGGCAGATCTGCATTGAGACTTTCAAATGTCTCAGTGATTGAAGGCATCACATAAATCATCATTAGAAATCCAATTATGATCAAAATAGTGATAACAATTGCGGGGTACATCATTGCTCCCTTAATTTTTTTACGCAATGAAGATGAACGTTCCATTTGGATACTTAAGGTTTTCAATGCGTCTGACATCCCTCCGCTTTCTTCACCTGCCTGCACCATCGCCACATACAGATCATTAAATACTTTCGGATGATTTGCCAGTGCAACATTAAACTGCTCACCCTTATTAATACGTTCAAGAATATCAGTCATTACTCCCTTCAAACGAGGATTTTTTGATTGTCGTTGAATTACCGCAAGTGCACGAGTTAATGGTAGCCCTGCAACAAGCATAGAACCTAAGTTTCTGGTTACCATTACAAGTTCATCTTCTTTTACCCGACTAATAGCGTAGTTAATTTTTTCTACATCAAACCACTTTCGTACACTAAACTTTGTCACCTCACTAATTGACTCAACAGTATGTCCCGAGACGCGCGCTAGTTCATACACCGCAAAACGATCAGCAGCCTCAACAGTTTGTTCAACCGCTTCTCCTACCTTATCCTCTCCTGTGTATGTAAATTTTGACATTGTGTATACGAATTATTCGTTAATGACGCGCAGTACTTCTTCAATACTGGTAATACCTCGTGCTGCCTTATAGATTCCATCTTCAAGCATGGTCATCATCCCCTCCTTACGTGCCTGCTCTTCAATTGCATCAGCGGTACCATTTGCCATTACCAGTTCCTTAATAGAAGGAGTGAATGGGAGAATTTCATGAATACCAGCACGTCCCTTGTATCCTTCTTCACCACCAGGACCTTCTGTTGCGTGATAAAACGGAATACTGTTCCAGCTGGCATTTGTCTTCACCACCTTCTCTTCACGCAATGTTTCCAAAATTCGATCCAAATCAACATGCTTTGATAACTTTGCTTTCTCGTTTGAAGAAAGCGTATACGGCTCACGATAGGTTTCGTGTACTTTACGCACCAATCGCTGTCCAACAGCAACCCGTAGTGTTGAAACCATCAAGAATGATTCCAACCCCATATCTACTAAACGAGCTACCGTACCTGCCGCTGAGTTAGTGTGCACCGTTGCCAATACCAAGTGACCAGTAAGTGCCGCATTAATAGCAAGACTCGCCGTCTCTTGATCTCGAATCTCCCCCACCATAATGATGTCAGGGTCCTGACGCATTAAAGATCGAAGTCCAGAAGAAAAGGTGAAACCAATTTCAGACTTAACCTGTGTTTGATTAATGCGTGGCATCTGATACTCAATGGGATCCTCAATGGTAGAAATGTTTACCTCTGGTGTATTTAAAAGATCAAGAATCGTATACAGTGTTGTTGTCTTCCCTGAACCTGTTGGACCTGTAACCAAAATGATTCCCGTGGTTTGTTTCATCGCATCTTGTACACGCTCAAGGGTAACTCCATGGAATCCCATCCCTTCAAGTGAAAATCCAGAACGATTTTCGCGCAGTAATCGCATTACAATTTTCTCTCCAAAGAAAATTGGGAGTACCGATACACGAAACGAAACCTTCTGCCCATCCATTTCCATTTTGAATCGACCGTCCTGAGGAAGACGTTTCTCATCAAGCTTCAAATTTGAAAGTACTTTAATACGTGCCGCAATAGTAGGAGCAGCGTGCTTTGGGAGTGTCATAGCATCGTGCAAAATACCGTCAATGCGGTAGCGCACTAGCACCTCCTCTTCTTGAGGTTCAATATGAATATCAGACGCATTTTGAATAATGGCGTGATGCAAAAGCGTATCGACAATACGTACCACCGGTAAGTCCTCTGCCATTTTCTTCAAGTCAGCTTCGCTTACGCTCTCGCCATTTTCTTCAGCGATTACCTTCAGCGCTGAAGATTCCTTAGTAATGATGTCACCAAACTCATCCTTAAGGGTCTTCTGGTATTGTTGCAGTGCAAACCGCATCGACTCAGTGTCGGTCAAACGCGGTAAAATTTTTAATCCTACTTTCTTTTTTACAAAATCAATCGCTGGCAAGTCAGCAGTATCAAGCATCGCAACCTCAAGCGTGTCTTCTGTTTTCTTAAAGGCAATAATGTTGTGATTTCGTGCAACAGGTTCTGGGATGAGTGAGAGAATCTCAAATGGCACCTTCATGCCTTTGATTGAAACAAAAGGAATTCCTAATACATATGACTCAACGCGCCGCATATCGTCTTCAGTCATAAAACCGCCCGCAATAAGCGCTTCTGCAAGCGTGCGTTTTTCCTCCTTTGCAACTTTCTGTGCAGCAGCTAAATCCTTTTTAGGGACCAACCCCGCGTCAGATACAAAGTGCTTCAATTGTTCATCTTGAATGCGCATACAATAAAAAGAACCCTCCAAAAACTTCCCGTTCTTACCGTCTAGTATACAGCAAGACCATTCTCCTACCGATGCAACATACACACATAGAAAAACCACCCAAACACACGGGTGTGTAGGGTGGTGGGAGGAGCGCGCACTTCAGCGCGCTCCATTATATTTAATCAGTTACCTTCTGCGATCACTTGCGCGATCAAGGCATCAATCTGCTGTGCATTCTGCTCGGTTTGCACAAAAGACTGTGGGCGCATTTTAGGGTAGGCTGAAGTCTTTGGTGCTAAAGAACGATGACCGTAGAACACGTGGTTGCCAATGACACCCGTCTGCTCAAGAGTACCGAAGTACGCACTTTGACGTTCACATGCTTCTTTTACGCAGTATGAATGTGCATCTTGTGCCTCGCTTGGTGCCTTAAAGATACCAAGTTCGTTTTGTACATACCACCACGTAACTCGTTTCAAAATCTGTTGGCCAACTTCGGTCGACAGATCTTCATGTACGTAGTCACCCATCGCATTATATTGCAGCATTTTTTTATCATTGCTGTAGGTTTGAAAAAAAACTTCATGCAACGTATCAGGAAAATCCTGATCAGCTTTGCGTTCAAGAACGCTTGCAAAAGCCGCTTTCTGACCCTCACGGGACTCGCCACGCGATTCACCATACACAAGCTTTGCGCCACTATAAATGTTGTGCGCATGAGGAATAATAACGTCGATAGTTTTGTACACTGTTGCAGAGATTAAAATCCCAACAATCAGACAAACAATCGCAATGTATTTGCATATGCGAAATGTGGTAGTTGTAGCATTTATTGCTTTTTGACGAACTGCTTCTATGATTTGAGTTAACCTTTTCATGGGTTTCATCCTTTTCTGCCTCAATTTCAATATTTGGTATCTTTCCGATACTCTGTTATTACAATAGCATAGATTATGCTTAGTGTCAATATATATTTATATAATATGGCTTATTTATTAACTAATCTATATGCCATTGACACTTTTATATCCATCCGTATACTATATGTATTGATCTGATGTCGGCCCTGAGGCCGGTTTTCTTTTTTTAAAAAAGAGATCACTATTACAACAAAAGAAGCGATACCTAATTATTGTTTCTCACATAAATACAATTAAATAACACTATGTTTGACCTAAAAGTAATCCACTCCGTACTTGGAGAAATGGAAGATGAGCGGGGTATCTCGCGCGAGAAAATGATGGATGCAATCGAGCAAGCGCTAGCAACTGCCTATAAGAAAGAATACGGAAAACGCGGACAGATTATCCGCGCTGAATTTGATTTAAGTACCGGAACAACAACATTTAATCAGTACAAAAAGGTGCTCGAGGAAAGTATGTTACGTCCTGAGCCTGAAGAAGGTGAGGAAGTTGAAGAAGTAAAAGTAGAAGAAGACCATCGTGGACGCCGACACCACATTGAAGAGGAAGAAGAAGTAAGTGCAGATGGATTGGTACGATTTGATGCTGAAAAGCACATCATGCTTGAAACAGCACAACTAATTAAGAAAGATGTAGAAGTGGGAGAAGAACTTGTCTTCCCACTTGAAGGAAAAGATGACTTCGGGCGTATTGCGGCGCAAACAGCAAAGCAAGTAATCATCCAGAAAATTCGAGAGGCTGAGAAAGAATCTGCACTTGCAGAATTCGGACAAAAGGAAGGAGATATTGTCCTTGGACATGTACAACGATTCGAACGAGGAAACCTCTACGTAGACCTTGGACGTGTTACTGCGGTAATGCCATACGATGAACAAATTCCTGGAGAACGATTTCGTCCAGGAGAACGGGTGCGAGCGACACTCCTTAAGGTAGATGAAACCTCACGAGGTATCTTCCTAAAGCTTTCACGAGCGCATGGTGATTTCCTTGAAGGACTCTTCGCAGTAGAAACACCTGAACTACAAACAGGAGTTGTAGAGATTAAAGCAATTGCTCGAGAAGCAGGAGCGCGATCAAAGGTTGCGGTGTTTGCACATGACGACCACATCGATCCTGTTGGATCACTTGTGGGACAGCGTGGAGTACGTGTTTCAACGGTAATGAGTGAGCTTGGTGGCGAGAAAATCGACATCATCGAATGGTCAGAAGACCCAATTTCATTTATCGAAGATGCGCTTTCACCCGCACAAGTACTTTCAGTAACCATTGATGAAGAGCCTACTGATGACGAGGATTCTGAAGACAACCGAGGGAAAGCTATTGTAGAAGTAGCACCTGATCAGCAATCACTTGCTATTGGGCGAGGTGGACAGAACGTTCGTCTTGCAGCAAAACTTACTGGATGGAAACTTGATATCATCTCAAACGGGGGTGAAGAGCTTGCAGAAGCTGACGCTACTGGAAAGACAAACATTGTTGCTCCTGTTACTACTGAAGTAGGGGCTGATGTTGATGTACTCGAGAATGAAGATGCAACAACAACAAAAGAAGAACTTCCAACTGAAGACGAGGCGACCCAAGACCGAGACCTCACTGACACAGATCAGTCTGAAGAAATCAACGAAGTTGATACTCCAGAGGAGACTGAGGAATTGATAGCAAAAGAACAAGATGAAGCAGTTGCAGAAGCTGAAGAAAAAGAAGATGAGGCAGAGACAGCTGAGGAAGCAAAAGCGTAATCAGTACTCAATACACAAAAGACCGGTGTCTACGACACCGGTCTTTTGTGTATCCCAAATAGCGTAGTTTAGATAAAAAACGCCGCGACAATTGCCGCGGCGTTTGTTCACATCTATTACGATCTGAGACTAAGGCCAAATTTCTCTAAGTGTTCCTTGATTTCATTGATCGATTTACGACCAAGATTTGGTGAGCGCAAGAGTTCTGGTTCAGATTTTTGAACTAATACTCCCAAAGTATGGATACCTTCGTGCCTAAGACAGTTTCTCGTCCGAATACTCCAATTTAAAGTATTTATTAAAATAGAGTCCCGATCATCATCAGATCCTTTGTACCACTCCTGCGCTAAACCAAGTATTTCTTTTTCAAGACCCGCTTGCGCAAGTAGTAACTTGGCACGACATGTTGGGCATGAATGTTCGGAACTACAATCAGGTGAGCAGGCAAGCAAGAAAGCCTCAACAGTTGAAAAGGTTTTAGTCCATACCTTAAGCGCGTCAAGTTGTTCAACAGTTGGCAACGATAGCGTGTCATTCATCCACGAGCTGGAGTAATGATTTACAATAAGCCACTCCACCAACGGACGGACACCAATATTTTCACGTAAAAACCGAAGTGCTTTCTGTCGAATTTGTCTGACTCTTTCGATGCCAATTGATGATGGCAACTCCTTACCTATGACCTCAAGAGTAGTTTCATCGTAACCAATACCATAATAACGGCATATTATAGTTGTCATTCGTTCACCACTTGTCCAAGTGCTCAATTTGTTAATTGCTTGATCAAGTAATTCTATGTGTTCGTCAGTGATTATCTCAGCAAGTGCGTTTTTTTCACCCGGGGCTAAATCATACATTGCTACGATAAGGGCTGCATACGAGAGTTTCATTTTGAAGTCCTTTCAACAAAATTTGTTTCATCTGTACAAAATAATACAATACAAACAAGTAACAGTCAATTCATTTAACAATAACCTCCCCTTCACCCCCTCCTCTAAATACGGTACGATACGTACCTACGGACTAATAACTAAGGACTAACTACTATGATCAACGTTTTTGGACACAAATCACCAGACACTGACGCAACATGCTCTGCACTTATTTGGGCATGGTATTTAAATGAGCACACCACCCAAGACGCAACAGCGTACGTACTTGGTGAACTCAATAGTGAAACGCGGTTTGTACTCAACCATTGGGAAGTATCAGCGCCAGAACTTCTTCCGATACTTGATGCTGGAGCACAGGTGGTGATTGTGGACACCAACAACTCACAAGAACTTCCAGAAAATATTGCTGACACTGAAGTAATCCAAATCATTGATCACCACAAACTTGTTGGGGGGCTTGAAACAGTTGGTCCTGTTAATATCACCATGCGTCCACTGGCATGTACTGCAACCGTTATGTACGACCTAATGGGTGCGCACGCTGAAAATCTTCCACGAGAAATCGCTGGACTGATGCTTTCATGTATTCTTTCCGACACCCTTGAATTTCGATCCCCAACGACAACTCCCCACGATAAAGACATTGCTGAAAAACTTGCAATGAGTCTTGATATTGATATGACTAAATACGCAGCAGCAATGTTTGCTGCAAAATCTGATGTTTCTGAATTTTCAGACAAAGGACTAATTACTATGGATAGTAAGAAGTATGACGTGGGAGACAAAAACTTCCGTGTATCGGTACTTGAAACCACTACCCCACAAACAATCCTTGACCGAAAAGAAGGTATCGTTGATGCAATTACACAATGTATTGCAGAAGAAAATGATGTGGACGAGGTACTCTTGTTTGTTGTAGACATTCTTAACGAAGAAGCAACAGTGTTTACATACAACGACCTAACCAAACAAGTAGTCGGAGCGTCGTTCGGGGTAACTGTTGAGAGTGATACTGAAGTACTTCCAGGAGTTGTTTCAAGAAAGAAACAAATCCTCCCTGCCCTAAAGCTATAACGTTGAGAATACTCTGCCAACACAGCTCCGAGGTCAAAGACTTCGGGGCTGTGTGTATATACAGACAAACTATGGAAATTAACGATATACTATATATATGTAGGCTATATGCCTCCGCCAATCAGTAATTATAAACACCATGAATAGTATTCGTATATCATTTTCAATTATTAGTCTTGCTATATTGCTCGCATTTTCTTGCGTTGCATACATCGCAAATGCGCAAGAGGAAGAATTGACTCCTCAAGAGCGATTTGAGCAGATACAAGAAATAAGAGAAGATAAGAAAGAAGAATTTGAAGAGAAAGTTGAAAACCGACAAGATGCTTTGGAGGAAATGAAGGCTTCGAGTTCTGAAGCACGTGAAGCAAAGAAAGAAGAAATTGAAGAGAAGAAAGAAGATCGACAAGTAGCATTAGCAGAACGTACACAAGAACGGATTGAGAACCTTGCAGCAAATGTATCCAATCGAATGGAAGCAGCAATTGATCGCATTCGACAAATCATTGAACGATTTGAGTCACGTATTGCAACGCTAGAGGAGAAAGGGGTGGACGTTGCTGCAGCTGAAGCTGAATTAGACACCGCAAGTGCCCACCTAGATGACGCTGCTGCAATCATTGCAGATATTGATAGTATCGTAGACGATGTTGTAAATTCTGAATCACCCAGAGAAGCTTGGGTTACTGCAAAAGAAACCTATACAAAAGCAAAGGATAGTATTAAAGCAGCACATGCTTCACTACGAAGCGCCGTAGCACTTTTAAAAGAAGCTGTAGTAGATGCTGAACTAGCGCGTGGAGCATCTGATGCAGTATCAGAAAGTGACGTCGAATAATTACTCTATTAACTATTGACTATGGAAAACGAAAATCAACAAGAACCAATTATCGCACCAGATGAAATGAAGATGCCCGAAGGCTACTCAGATCCATCGGATGCAGAACATACCGGACACCTCGGTGTCATTCTTGGCGTACTGATTGTTATTCTCGTACTTATCCTTGGCGGACTCTATCTCTGGGGAACAACACTCACTACCACATCGGCTATTGATACAGTGGAAGTAGAACGGCCAACTGCTGAGGAAAATGATGAACCGGAAAGTACCAATGCTGAAGCACAAGTAGAAACATTCGGAGCTGTAAGTACTTCAGACGAAATTGATGCTATTGAAGCGGATATCGAAAGTACTAATCTTGATGAGCTGGATGCTGAACTTGAAGCTATCGATGCAGAATTAGATGCTGCGTTAAACGCACTGTAGAGAAAACAATATGGACCAAAAGACTGACGAAGCTCCGCCTCGTCAGTCTTTTGGTGTTTGACACACTACACCTCATTCTGCTATCCTCAAAAAGAACATCGCGTAATGTTGATGTATCAAAAAGGAGAGGTCTTAATGGACAAAATTGAAGACACTGGCAGTAATGAAGGTTGGGATATCACTGGTGGAATCACTGGTAGCATAATCATCTTCGTCGCACCACAAGGTGGCTCACGCGTAGTTTAGAATCACATTCGGGTTCAAAGATTGCTTAAAAATAACTCTCGCCATTGGCGGGAGTTTTCCTTTGCCCAAAACAGTAGCATTGAAGGCCTGAATATGTTTTAATTCCCCCGCAATCAATATGAGGTCCACAGACTGGATCTCATTCTAGTTTATACATTTGAATTTTATATTATGGATTTTGTTAAAGAGTTTACAGTAACTAAAGAAGAAGGATCTCAGGTAAAGATTGAGGGAGAAATTCCTTTTGTTGAGCTCCAAAAACACCGCACTGCAGCTATCAAGCACTACGGAAAAGACCTTGTTATCGACGGATTTCGTAAAGGGCACGTTCCTGAAGCTGAGATCATAAAACGAGTAGGTGAAATGGGCATCTTAACTGAAATGGCAGAGCGGGCAATCGCAGCTGCGTACCCAGAGGCATGCAAGCATCACGAAGTAGATGCAATTGGTTATCCGCAAATCAGCATCACGAAAATTGCTGAAGAAAACCCACTAGGATTTACTGCAACCGTTGCAGTTATTCCAGAGATTACACTCCCTGACTACAAGAAAATTGCAGCAGACACCAATAAAGACAAAGCTTCAGCAGAAGTAACTGACGAAGAGGTAGAAACACAAACAAAAGATATTCTCCGACAGAAAACTGCATACGAACGAATGCAGGCACATGCTGCTAAAGGAGCAGAGCCTACTGAAGAAAATTCAGAAGAAACCGATGATGCCGAAGTTTCAGAAGATGTAACAGAAGAAAAGGAAGATGCTGAACCTGAAACACATACCCATGAAGACGGTACCGTTCATGAAGGTCCTGCACACAGCGAAGAACCAGAACTTAAAGCAGTCACTGACGATGAACTGCCAGAACTTACTGATGAATACGTAAAAACACTGGGAGAACCTGGTCAATTTGAATCAGTAGAAGATTTCAAAGGAAAGATCAAGGAACACTTGGCTATTGAGAAAGAAAAGGAAGTGCACACCGCACACCGAGCGAAGATCACTGATATGATTATCGATGCCTCAGAGATGGAACTTCCACAAATCTTGATCGATACAGAAATCGACCAGATGTTTGCACAGATGAATGAAGACTTGACTCGAGCAAACCTAAAGATGGATGACTATCTTGAACACATCAAGAAAACTCAAGAGGACCTCAAGACAGAATGGACACCAGCAGCAGAAAAACGAGCACAACTGCAACTGATCCTAAACGAAATTGCGAAGAAAGAAGAGACAAAGCCAGATCAAGCACAGCTTGATGCACAGGTAGATCAACTTCTAGAACAGTACAAAGACGCAGATGAAGCACGCGTACGTGTATACGTTGCTAGCGTTATGACTAACGAAGCAGTGATGACTTTTCTAGAAAATCAGTAAGTTCACTACATAAAAAAATAGGTTCCTAAGGGGAACCTATTTTTGTTATATAGCAATACATCAGTCACTGTAGTATAATGTAAACATTGCAATCAGAAAGGAAACGACTATGACTTATGGTGGCACAAGACTGATTTCACCGTCAACAAAACCCAGCTGTATCGAGGGTGATGGCGGAACTGCAAACATTTCTCCAGGTGGAGGAACAGGCTGCATTGAAGGTGACGGAGGAACAGCCATCTAACATGGCAGTCCAACTAACCTAACGCATCGGCTCAATGAGTCGATGCGTTTTTATTTCATTCCCAATTTCGCTACTTTCTGATACAGTAGCCTCATACAGAATCGATCGATAGTAATTTATAGTATTTGATATATGACAACAAACTCACACGAAACAGGACAATTGGTCCCAATGGTAATTGAAAAAACGCAAGGAGGAGAGCGTGCGTTTGATATTTATTCGCGACTCTTAAAGGAGCGGATTATCTTTGTCACAGGTGGCATTGAAGATCACATGGCAAACCTGGTGGTTGCACAGCTTCTGTTCCTTGAAGCTGAAGATCCAAAGAAAGATATCTTTATTTACGTAAACTCACCAGGAGGAAGTGTGACTGCAGGACTCTCTATCATTGATACTATGCATCACATCAAGCCTGACGTGGTAACAGTGTGCACAGGAATGGCTGCATCAATGGGATCACTGATTCTCTCGCAAGGTGCTAAAGGCAAGCGAGCAATTCTGCCAAACGCAGAGGTGATGATTCATCAGCCAAGCGGTGGTGCATACGGACAGGCTTCAGATATCGATATTACAGCGAAGCATATTCTGAAGACACGAACACGACTGAATAAAATGCTTGCGAAAGCAACTGGGAAAGCACTTGCAGTAATTGAGAAGGACGTAGATCGAGACTTCTTCATGGATGCACAGGAAGCAAAGAAGTATGGTTTAGTTGATGAAATTTATACCTAAATTTCATCAACTAAAAAGCGGAGCGTTGTGAGGAGCCCTTCCTGAGGCGACGAGCAGCGAGCTGGGGCAGCAGGTACTTAAGAATGCAGTGACTTAGTAACCTGCGCTAGTTGATGAGATATACACTTAAATAGAAACATATAATAAAAGCGCGGTCTCTGACCGCGCTTTTATTCGACATACCATAGTAACTCTGGTACATTTTGTATACAGAAAGACTGAAAGCCGACACCGACTGACCCCGAACGATTACCAAGTTAGAAAAGACACTATGCCCCCAGTAATGTTACTTACTGCAGTATCTGCAGCATTAATGTTCGGTATAGCTTCTGGATACTACCTACGTTACCTTCACGCACTTTCAAAACGATCGTCATTGGAGCTTGATCTGAAAGAAAAGGCACTTCATGCGGAAGAAAAAGCGTTAAAAGTTATTGAAAAGGCTGAAAAAAAGGCTGACCTCATTGCGTCCGAAGCGAAAGCTGAAATTAAGGAGAAGGAAGAAAAACTAAAAACTAAAGAAGACCGACTCGACAAGAAAGACGAGCTTCTTGATGAGCGTCAGATTACACTTGATTCTGAAAAGGAAGCAGTGCGCACAAAGATTGACGAGGTTAAAGACATCAAAGCCCGCCTTGATGCTCGCAAGGGAGAGCTTGATGTAAAACTTGAAGAAGTAGCAGGTCTCACCCAAGAAGATGCATTCCAAAAAGTAACGGCTCGCATGGAAAAAGAACGTGCTGAAGACTTAGGTCAACGAACACAAAAGCTCTCACTCGCAGGGGACGAAGTATTTGATGCTCAGGCACAAAACATTCTGCTTGCAGCGATCCATCGCCTTGGAAACAATATGCATGTGAGTGTTATGACTTCAAACGTAGAACTACCAAACGATGAAATGAAGGGGAAAGTAATTGGGAAAGAAGGACGAAACGTTCGAAGCTTTGAACGTATGACTGGTGTGGATGTATTAATTGATGACACCCCTGGATACGTGACCCTTTCTTCATTTGACCCAATTCGACGAGAAATCGCGAGGGTGGCACTTGAAGCACTAATGAAAGATGGTCGCATCCAACCTGCAAAGATCGAGGAAATGGTTGAAACTGCACGAAAAGAAGTGTCAGTAATGGTGCGGAAAATGGGAGAGAAGGCAGCATACGAAGCAGGCGTGCCAAACCTACATCCTGACCTCCTTACCATCCTTGGCCGCCTACACTTCAGGACCAGTTACGGCCAGAATGTATTGTGGCACTCAGTTGAAATGGCACACATGGCTGGTGTTATTGCTGAAGAAGTTGGTGCTGACGTTGCTGTTGCCAAAGCAGGGGCACTACTGCACGACATTGGTAAAACAGTAAGCCACGAGGTACAGGGAACCCACGTAGAGATTGGTATCCGTATCCTACAGAAATACGAAGTGGATCAAAAAGTAATCCTCGCAATGCGGGCACATCATGAGGAATACCCTTACGAAACACCAGAATCAATCATCGTACAGGTTGCAGACTCCCTATCAGGAGCCCGACCAGGTGCACGACGTGATTCTATTGAAAACTACATTAAACGCCTTAAGGAGCTTGAACTTATTGCAACAGAACTTGCAGGAGTAGATAAAGCATTCGCGATCTCAGCAGGACGTGAAATTCGTGTATTGGTAAATCCAGAAGCGCTTAATGATTACGAAAGTAATACACTGGCGCGAACCATCGCCACAACTATTGAGGCACAGCTTCGTTATCCTGGTGAGATTAAAGTACACGTTATACGTGAGACACGCGTGATTAGTTACGCACGATAGACATAAAAAAGACCATATCGTGAACGACATGGTCTTTTTATAGCTCAGCAAAGCAAGTATTAAAAATCAAGTAAATTCATTAGAACACACAATTATTACTTTTCTAGACGTTGCAGGTAAAAAACCTTGCTATATAATGTTTTACAAGCCATTAGGGCACCGTGTTCAGGTTTAAAGCCAGCACACAATTTGTTTATTCGCCATTAGATAATATTCAGAACAATATGAATAAGGCAGACATCATTAGCAAAGTACACGAAGAGCTTGGAATCACAAAAGCTGATGCAGAACGAGCAGTTGAGACAATCATGTCTTGCATCGTGGAAACACTAACAGAAGGAAACGAAGTATCAATCGCAGGGCTTGGTATCTTCTCAGCTAAAATGCGAAACGCGCGAACAGCACGTAACCCACGAACTGGTGAACCTATTGAAGTACCAGCAATGCGGGTACCTAAATTCCGAGCTGCTAAGGCTCTAAAGGATGCAGTGAAATAGTCACACACTCCTTTGCAAAAGGTCGACACTCTGTGTCGGCCTTTTGCTTTTCCACTTCCCTAAACCTATCCACAAAATCTATTGATACGTGCATGCTATACTGTCTATGTAGCGGAGGTATTACGCTATTGTGAATACAATAAAATGTATTTAAAGCTCATATCATAGATACGTTATGAATCTATCGATACGTGCTAAGTGGACATACAGGGAGTAATCCCTACGCTATTTCCCATCACACATTGTAAGGGAGCCCTTAGCCGGGGCTCTTTTACTATCTGAGTACCAAACGTATTGTGTTATGCCCCCATTGTGCTAAAATCTCAGGCACTACAGAACACACACTTCTATAGTAAAGAACCGCGGGATTAGTTAAATGGTATAACATCTGCCTTCCAAGCAGAGGTCAGGAGTTCGATTCCCCTATCCCGCACATACAAGAAAAGAC
>DLQJ01000013.1:62377-99548 GCA_002477545.1 Patescibacteria group bacterium UBA7435
GTCTTTTCTTGTATGTGCGGGATAAGTAAGGTGCCTACGCACCTTACGCGGGGAATCGAACGACGGAGCGTTGTGAGGAGCCCTTCCAAGGCGACGAACAGCGAGTCGCGGCCGGCGTTCTTATGAATGCAATGAATTAGAAAAAGCGGGACGATTCCCCCGTTGTGTTGAATCCAAAAGGTCTACTGTCCATGTAATGGAAGATTCCCCTATCCATCCTGCTACACTTCGGGACGATTCCTTTATTCTGTACAATTTTTACATAAAAAGTTCGAACACCTCACAAACTCTCATGTTATAATCACCCCAATGCCCGAATTCCTCCTCACAATCCTCACCGCTTACCTCACACTCACCAACACGCTCGCGGAACACATCGAAAGCTTCACCTCTCCCACAGAGACTGACATTGCCGTACACGAAGAAACCACTCCCTTCAAACATCTCTCTACGGCATACGAAGCAATTCCTGACGTACTCATCGAAAACGCTGCGTACCAAAGTGCTGCGGTAATCGACACCGAACTTGAGGTCATTACATCAGCAACCTCACTTGAGGCTCTGGTAAACATATACTGTACCTACACAACCGACGAATCTATCCGTGCTACCACCGGAACAGGCTATTTCGTACATAAAGACGGTATCATCCTCACAAACGCTCACGTGGCGCAATTTTTGCTTCTGGAGGGTGTTGAGGGAGCAACTGAGTGTATTATCCGCACCGGTGATCCGGCCGTGGCAACCTACGAAGCTGACCTTCTGTATATCTCACCTGCATGGGTACAAAAGCACGCTGAACTTATCAACGACGAAAATCCACAGGGCACTGGTGAGCGTGACTATGCACTTTTATATGTAACATCGGGCCTAAATAATAACCCAATGCCCCGCCACTTCCCTGCAATCTCTATTGATGTAGATCTGTTAACTATCGACACTGTTGATAGCACCGTATTTGCCGCTGGATATCCTGCAGCGCAAATATTTGCCAATGGTGACGGAAGCTCTGACCTACTCCCAAAACAAGCAACGACCACCATCACTGAGCTTATGACCTTTGGCTCAAATTATGCAGACATCTTTAGTATCGCGGGATCGAACGTTGGCGAACAAGGATCTTCAGGAGGACCGATTGTGAACACAGCTGGAGAAGCTATCGGCCTTATCTCAACAAAAGGCGACGACGTGTTATTCGGGACCGGAAGTTTGCGGGCAATTACACTTTCATACATTGACCGCACTATTCAAGAAGAAACGGGATACACACTGCAACAAAACCTAGGAGGAAACCTACCGTTTCGGGCAAAAGTCTTTAAAGATGCCCTTGTTCCTTTCTTGCGAGGGATGTTGGAAAGAGAGTTAGAAGCGTAGAGAAAATAAGAAAGAACGGGCTCGTCAGAGCCCGTTCTTTCTTATTTATTATTCCATGTTATGAAACGTTCTTCATGTATAGCGTTTGTGTTGGGTATGCGAACTCAACACCCATCTCCGCAAACCTACTCATCAACTCAAAGTTAAATGCTTGTTGTATATCTAAGAAATCTCCATAGACTGCTGATTCTGAGTAGAACACAACATCAAACAGTAGGGCTGAATCAGCAAAAGTTGTGAAGTGTGTGCGATCAAGTCGTGCACCATCAATTGACTCAAAGATACGCGCGACTACACCATTAATTTCTTTTACTTTCTCATGTGGTGTTTCATACGTTACGCCAAACTGGATCACTCCCCGACGTTCTTCCATTTTCTTAAAGTTCTGTACACGTGCAGTTGTTAGCTCAGTGTTACTTACCACCAACTCCTCTCCTTGTAGCGTACGAATACGTGTTGTCTTGATACCAATTTTTTCTACCGTACCTGAGTCAGTACCGATGATGATAAAGTCACCAATGCGAAACGGCTTATCTGAGTACAGAGAAAATGAAGCGAACAAATCAGACAGTACACCCTGTAATGCAAACGCAATGGCAATACCTCCAATACCAAGACCTGCAATAAGTGAGGTCACCTCAATGCCCATATTGGAAAGTACAAAGATAGTTCCAAATGCCCATAATGCGACACGTGCAATAAGCGTAACCATGTGTGACGCTGTTGCAGTATTTGGGTCAGCTATCCCGCCACCATCTTCGTCCTTCTCAAGAAATCGTTGTGTACCGTATTGGATAAAACACAGTGCAATTTCAATAAGCTGATACACAACCACAAAATACACAACTCCGATAAGTATCTTTGATACCAATGCAGGCAGTGCAAAAAACTGTAGTGCAACGTATAGGGCAACAAGTGTGTATGCCATTGGACGGATACCCTTAATCGCACCGATGATAACATCGTCAACGTCAGTCTTTGTACGAGTTGAAAGCGCCTGCAGGCGTCCAATAATAATTACTTGCAGGAGTTTAAATAAAACAATAAGTCCTAAAAAGACACCTCCTGCGGCGATATATTTGGTGATACTCACAACCCCTAAAATAGGAAGTGCCATTTCTATTACTGGTAGAAGTCCCATGATTGCGTCAACTGATACTGATTCCATACTGAAATAATGCGTTACGCCTAAATAATGACCTGATGCTACCAGTATTTTGAAGAAAATGCACGGGAAAGGATACTTGTATATGAAAAGACGGTGATCTCTTCGAGATCACCGTCTTTTCATATGTATTTCTTTATTCCAAAATTTCCTCTACCGTCGTACTTGCTGATTCTTCTTCAGTAACTTCAGGCACTTCCTCCTGAGGAACAACATCTTCTACAATTACTTCAGTAACTTCAGCAGTAAACAACCAGAGGTCGTTAATAATATTCAATGCCTCATCAGCTAAACCTAGTGCCGTGTCATAATCTCCAATTTCAACTGCTGTATATGCCTGAGTAAGCGTTTGCATAAGTGCTTCATCACCAGGTGTGTACTTCTGTGCAAACTCTTCAAGCACCATACGTTCCGCAAGTTCTGCTTTCTTTTCTTCTATTACTACAAGTGTCTGTGTGACCTGTTCTGCTTTTTCTTCGTTGGTAAATGTTACAGGAACAAGTTCTTCAATGGTAATTGTCTGACGTACATCTATATTAGTCATGAAACTAATAAGTTTTCGCACATCACGCATTGCAGTGCGCAATAATTCAGTTGAAGTGATCGTTGATTCTTCCGTAACCTGTTCTTCTGTAACTTCAGGAATCTCTTCAGACACCTCAACAACAACATCTTCTTCGGCAGTAGCATCCTCATCAGTAGTTGAAGCTGTATCTTCTACCAACTCTGGATCAACTTCTCCAACATCTTCTTCTACTGCCAATACTTCCTCAACAGGAATTTCTACTGTAACTGCTTCCTCTTGTGTAACCTCCTCAGCGTGTACTGCGATAGCTGTTTGTACCTTTCGTTCTAAATCAGAAAGACGTCGTTCAATATCAAGAATTTCGTTTGGAGAAGCTTGTCTTTGTACCACCTCAAACAATTCATACGCCCGTGTAGTTTCAATTTCAATACGTCCTAAAAGTCCTTCGTATGAAGCAGTCGTATCTGCCTGTGATGCGTCCGCCGTATTTGATACTTCGTGTACAACACCCGCAAGAGTCGCTACCGAGGTACCTTCTCCAGATCCAGACTCCTCATTTGAAGACTGTTCACCAAGCGCCTCGGACTGTACTGCTAAAGCTGAGGCAAAGGCGATTTCTGCAATTTCTGCGTCATCTTCATTGTCTTCACGAATAGCTGCAATACCTTCTACTGCTGCGTCAGTATGCTCCTTCACTGCCTGTGCAACTGTTGCCTCTGCTTCAGGTGTAAGTAGTCCTTCGCTTGCAAGCAATCGAGCTTCAGACACACGACGTTCAAGACGTTCTGTTTCCCATTCAACCTTAGCGTATGAAGAAAGCGTAAGTGATGAACGTAATTCTTCAGTAATTTGCGTCTTTACTGGATATAACACATCACCCGGCACTGAGCGTTCAGCAACAAGTGGTACCCCTACAACCATAAATAGTGCAAATACAGCTGCAAAGTTACGAACATACGCCAAGTTAAGCGTAATTGCTTTAAATGGTTCCGAGATAATACCCGCTGTTTGTTTAGAAACAGTTTTTGGAGTCTTCATATCCGCAGGTAACGGATGGTACTCCATGTATGTAGTAATACGATCACGCAAATCATTCCGTTCGCTTGCGCGTAGACGGATACTATTTGATTTCTTTTGAAATTGTTCGCTGAATCGTTTCATTATAAAATTATTTTTTTGCTGTTTGGTCTAACAACTCTTTTTCCTGCATCTCAATGGTTTGTCGAAGTAATCGCAAACCTCGGTGCAGCCGCACAGAAACGACATTCTCAGACTCTTCAGTGAGACCTGCAATTTCTTTTGGACCAAGGCCATCAACAAATTTCAGGATAAGTACTTCTCGATAGGTATCAGGCAATTCCTGTAACACAGCAAATGCTTTCTTCCCATCAAGTGTTGCCGCAAGCGACTCTACGGTACTTTCTGAAAGTTCATCGAAGGTTCCTTCATCCACACCATCAATGGCAAACAGCGCGTCCAATGACGCCTCCTTCGCCTTTCGGTACTCATCAATAATTAAATTGTTAAGCACCTTGTATAAAAACGGTCGAAAGGCATCAATCTCGTGCCCGTTGCGTACATACACCCATACCTTGGTAAAGGTATCGTGTACAACGTCAATAGCACGTTCACGATCGCTAATACGGAGGAATGCATGTCGAAACAATGCGTCCCCATATTCATCGAAAGCTTTCAAAAAACGTTCTTCGTGGCTCCCTGTTATGTTGTCTTTCTTGCGTTGACCAACCATGGTAGAACCATTATACGTGAAGACGTTCCAAAGTGCGATTTCTTACTGACAAATGTAGCGAGCGAAACGAAAGCGCGAAGCATTTTCGTTTCCGAGCGGAATGCAGTCAGAAAAAACACTTTTTGAACTCCTCAGAGTGAAAAATTTGTTTTTACGATACCAAATAACCACAAAACTTGTCTTTCTCACATTTTCGTTTCCGAGTGAGCGAAGGGGGCACAAACTTTTACCGAGAACTTCCGTTCGAGGGAAAATGTTTGTACTACAAACTCTAAATAACCTCACAACTCCATTTCCCCACCTTACGTTTCCGAGTGCAGTGAAGTTAGAAAAACTTTTATTGAGTACTTCTGTACGAAATAAAGAGTTTTACGGCACCAAATCACCACAGACCTCCTCTTTCTTACCTTTTTTATTTCCAGCCAAAACTACCCAACCCCCTTAACCCTCCCCACAAACTCCCTAAACTCCTCCACCAAAAAGTGGTTCTTATCCTTAAACATAACCAATTCCGCCTTAGGCAGCATCTCTTTATATAAACGTCCGTGTTTTGGGTCCACCACAAAATCATCTTCCGATTGCATAATAATTATCCCTTCCCCACTTCCAAGAGCTGGGCCAAGTATCTTTGGATCAAACCGAAAACTCCCACAATCATTCCCACTACCGTCATCATATGCCCCGCAGGGTGCCGCAAGTAAAAAAAGTCCTCCCAAGCGAAATGTTGGTGGGTTTTCTGCAAGATATTTTGCCAAAAACATACCGCCAAGCGACCAGCCCACTAAAATCACATCATCTCTGAGGTGTTCAAAATGTTTCTCAAACCAGACCTTCCATTCGTTGTATACCGCATTATCAGTGTTCGGCATTGCAATCATATATAACTCGTAGTTATCACCAAGATCAGCTCGGAGTGTATCAGTCCAACGTGCAGTTTTCTTCCCTGTTGGATTACGCAACGGTGCATTTTCAAGCGCACGAATATAATCCTCATAATTAGTGTACGAGTCCCCTCCTCCAATAAACACAACTTGTTTTTTCATTGTCTGAAATTAATTACTCTAGAGCCACTCGCTTCGCTTAAACACCAACACAGCTATGATAATCACAAACAAGATAACCGTCAGCACCATCCAAAATGCCAAAGGATTGCCCGAGAGTGGTAACGGTACGTTCATTCCATACAATGATGCGATTATTGTCGGAATCGTAAGGATAAGAGTAAGAATGGTCAAACGCTGAATAGTCGCGTTTAGCTTGTTGGTTAAAATAGCTTCTGTTGCGGTACGGATATTCTGGATAGTCTTCAAAACTGACCGGGCAGAATCCACCAGCTGACTATTTGCAATCATAAGGTCTTCCATAAGTTCCACGTCTTCATTATACAATTGCATGTAGTTTCCGGTAGTTACTTGTTGCAGCCATGCGTTGGTAGGCACTACTGATGCAATCATGTCGTTAAGTTCATGTTCGTAATTTACTAATTTTTCAATCTCTCGGTTTCCAATTTTACGCAAACGTGAACGGTCACTGTGTACCGACTTACGTAAGTGCACCAATTCATATTCATATGACTTGGTAAGTGCGTCCATGATCTGAATGAAAAATTTTGCCTTCTGAGTGGTTTGAATTTCAGCCTTTCCGGTAACAAACGCCTTAAATTGTGGAACTTCACGCTGTGCGATAGTCAGTACAAACGATTCCCCAACAACAATCAGTAAAGGTGCTGTATCGATATCTTCATCCTTTTCATCAAACGGGTAACGTGTGAAGAAATACGTTGCACTACCTGACTTTTCCATACGTGGCACCTCAAAGAAGTCTCGGATATCCGCGACAATCGATTCATCTAGTGCGTACTCCCCTATTATTTGCTGTAGTTCCTCCTCAGTAGGAGCAACCATGTGTGTCCAGACGCCATTGCGTACTGATTCAACTTCTTTAAGTTCCGAGTCTTTAAGTGTTTTGAAGTAGTGGGTTATCATAACAGTAGTGTATCAGAAGTTACTTTTTTCTTAGAATCATAGTAAACCAATCCTCTTCTCTAGCCTGCTCCTCATAAAATACTTCCTCAAATCCTTCTCCAGCAACTTCATGTATATCGTCTCTTGAATAGTAGAAAAACTCTCGTGGGCCATAAGAATCTTCAACAACAGTTGTTGAATACTTATCTTTTCGTTTTAAAGAAAGATACACTACTCCACTTTCATTTAAAGCTTCATACATTCGCTCAAATACATCTTTGAGATCTTCCTTACTTGTATGAAGTAGAGACGCAAAAGCGAAAACAATATCTACATTAGTCGGAAAATCATACGTTTCTACAGCTGTTTTTTGAAATTGGGCATCAGGGAGATTTTCTTGTGCCTGCGCAAGCATTCCCGCTGATACATCAATACCTATGTAATTGTCCGTTTTAGAAAGAATATATGCAGCTTCTCTACCTCCGCCACATCCTATTTCAAGAACGTTTGGATTTTCTTTTGAAATATATTCAAAAGCTTGATCAACATCTTTTGAACGAACACCAATATTTTCAAACTTTTTTGCATACCCTTCTGCAGCTTTGTCGTAGGTTTCTTCTGTGAGATTTTTCTTGGGAATTTTCTCCATAGTAGATAGATTGTAACAAAAATAATGCTCGCTTTTTGTAATACTTAGTGGTATTATTTGGCACGCGAAACGGTTTGGTTGGTGGGTTATTGGAACCTTGCTAATAATTGAAGCTTCGTGCCACTGTCTGCTTCGGCTTCGGCCTCAGATCGACAGTGGAGGCGAAAAATTAAAGCCTTTTAATTTTTCGGGGTATAGCATAATGGTAGTGTACGCGCTTTGGGAGTGTGTGGCCCCAGTTCGATTCTGGGTATCCCGACATATATAAAAACAACGCTTTGCGGCGTTGTTTTTATATATCTCGGGATACGTAAGTAAACTGTTTCTCCTGCCAGCGTTCTTATGAGCGTAAGCGAATTAGAAAAAGCGGGACGATTCAAGTATTCCAGTAAATTAATAAAGGACAGAATGTCCTTTAAACGAGATGTGGCTTAAAATATGATCCTATTAAGCTTCGTGCTCAATTAGATTTACTATTGCATACGTTTCACGTGGCACGATTCGTACAGCAACCACATCGATTTGAAACTCATTTTTATAATCATTCTCAGAAATCCAAGTGTTTAATACTCTTTCTACCTGATGAAGCTTGTGTTTATGTACTTGTTCCTCCGGCCGCCAAGTTTCATGTAGTAACGCATACTCTAATTCCCTCTTTGTTTCATATGAAACAGTTTTCACTTCAATACAGTGTAAAACAGCCTGTTTTTCTGTTAAAATATCGATTTCTCCCCATTTACGCCAATAATTACGCTGAATAATGGTAAAACCCTTGTTTTGTAAGTACTTTACTGCTACAGACTCACCTAAATCACCTATTTGCTTAGTATTTAAGATATTTTGTTTCATATGAAACGTTATATTTGTGTTTCACGTGGTACTTTTTATAGTAATAAATAGGACTATTTCTATCTTAGAGTCATATTATGAGCCGTATTCTTAAAGACTCGGACATCTAAAGTACAGTCCTTTATCCACTTATCCACGTAGTTATCCACTAAACTGCGTTTGAACACCGTTTATCCTTGTTTTTCATCTTGTTTCAGTGGCTCAACGTCAAAGTTAGCAAATGTTACCCAATAGAATACGTACATTAAGCTATGTAAGTATACTGCTGGCCAAAACATTTGTAATTCAGTAAATACGTAGAATATTGGGACTGAAATCGCTAGAATACCAAAAGTAAGGCGTTTTGCGACTGTTTTGTTGCAACTAAGAATTAATACTGTGTGCATTATCAATAGTATCAAAACAAATATGAAGTACGCATAAAAACCACTGATAGAAAGGGTGGTGAGTAATAGTGCCACTACCAGGTACAACAATTGCTGTAAAACAACTTCTGAGCCTTTAACCAATACATATCCTGGAGTTAAGCAACGCTCTGTACGCGAGCTTATGTTACACACGAGTATACGATCTTTTATTAGTGTGTGTGTGAAAAAGAGAAGGAGCGACGTCAGAACCGCTAAAAATGTGAATTCTGACCAAAAATTTAGTAGAAAAGGCTCTAACAAGTCATAAAATGTATATAATGTGATAATTTGAGCACTGATGAACAAAAAAAAGGTTCTACGTGAAACATAATTATAGGTACTTTTTTGTTTCACGTAGAACAAGTAGTCGATACCAAAAGCTATGGTGTATATAAAAACAGCTAACAATAGACTAAACATACTCATATGGTACACGTGAAACAGGGAATTACAACATATAACTGTTTCATGTGTAACAACAGCTGATATACTAACCCTACATACATATGACTAAATCAGTAATTATATACGACGGGCAATGTGGATTTTGTACCTGGAATGTACTCTTTGTTCTTCGACGTCCTAAGGGAACACAATATACATTTACTTCAACAAGCAGCGACTACGCACAAGAATTCTTTTCACGTGAAACAATACACACCCCTGAGACTATCTGGCTTATTGATCCGGCACAGCAATATTATTCTAAATCATCCGCTGTGTTGCGAATTATTGGTCGTTTAGGAGGAATATACATCTTGGCGTACGTTGGTTTCATTGTGCCGTCATTTATTCGTGACTATATATACGATCTTATTGCGCGAAACCGCAAGAAATTATTAAAAAACAACGCTTGTCCCGTGATTCCTGACGAATATAAGCATCAATTTTTAGAATAACTGTTTCACATGGAACAAAAACAGCCCAAAGGGCTGTTTACTTCTTTGTATTGTTGTGTCTACGTTGCGGTTACTTGCTTTGCTGCAATACGTGCCACACGCACAACGTCAGCAGGCGCGCACCCACGAGATAGATCATGCGCAGGTTTAGCAAATCCAAGCAGTAGGGGACCAGTAGCACGGAAATCACCTAAACGTTCCACAAGCTTATACGCTATATTTCCAGAGTTAAGGTCAGGGAAGATAAGCACCGTTGCATCACCCGCAATAATACTTTCAGGAGCCTTTATGGTGGCCACAGCGCTCACCAGAGCTACATCAGCTTGAAGTTCACCATCAACTACCACTTCTGGGTGTGTTTCTTGTATAAGCGATAGTGCGTTCTGCATCTTTTCTACTGATTCATGTTCCGCACTTCCTTTGGTAGAGAAGGAGAGTAGGGCAACTTTGCTTTTAATATCTACCAATGGAGCAAACTGATCACACAAATACGCCGTATGTGCTAGTGTTTGCGCGTTTGGATCAATATTTACCGCACAATCTGCGAAAAGATACCGTTGCAGGCCTTTCTCCATAAGAAAACAACTCGTTACACGTGAAACTCCTTTCTGCATGCCAATGGTCTTAAGGTATGCACGTAATACATCGGGTGTTGTATACACTGCACCAGCGACAATACCATCTACTTCACCGTCAGCAACTAACTGGGCTGCTTGCCAGAGTTCATTGACAGCCTGCGCGTCTGGGGCAAGTACCGTGTACTGACCATCACCGAGTGTTTCACGTAGAACCTTTTCATCCCCAATAAGTACTGGGTGACAGGTTTGTTCTTCTAAGAGCGTGCGTACCGCTATGTGTACACGAGAATCGTTTTCAGGAAAGATTATTTTTGGTTTATCCATATGCCCACCTAATGTGTTTAAAATATTATTCTCATTATAGTACCATTCTTGTACAAACAAGGTTATAGGCATAGCATTCATGCTATATAACAAAGGACCGGCGCCAGTGGCGCCGGTCCTTTGTTATCAAACTATTACACCGTGACTGCTGTTTTCTGTATTGCATGTTTCACCTGCACAAGCGATTCAAACATAAACTGAAGCTCCTTCTCCTGAGCATCATCAAGTACATACCCAGACTGATCCAATGCATCGATTTTTTGTATAAAGAGATTCCTGATACTGTGGAAATGCTCCAATAGATCACTTTCCTCAAAATCTTCCCAATGTGCTCGATCAAACATAAGTAACTGTGCTTCTTTAAATTTAGCGTGACCATCCTTTTGGCTGCTGATTGTGTATAAAGACATATTTACTTTTTCAAACTATCCATAACACTGACAAAGCCGTCTTCACCCACAACAATATGATCAAGTAATTCAATACCAAGGGTCTCACCAGCTTCTGAAAGTTGTTTGGTAACTGCGATATCTTCAGCACTTGGTGTAAGAGATCCGGAAGGGTGGTTATGGACCAACACAAGCGCGGATGCAGCATATTCAAGAGCTGGACGAAACACTTCACGAGGATGGACTAGGTGTGAACTAAGGCTTCCAATTGAAATTATCTCATCATGAATGACTCGGTAGTGGTTGTTGAGGTACAACCCGCGCAAATGTTCTTTAGTAAGTTTTTCCATTCCCTTAACGTGTTCATATACTTGTTTGGGTGTACGGATGGTGATCGCGCGTCCCGTACCCTTATCAAAAAACCGGCGCCCCAACTCGAAGCAGGCAACAATCTGACATGCTTTTGCCTCAGGGACATCAAGCTCATCACGCAAGCGAGTAACACTGTGTTCGTAAGCTAGAGTACGTTCTCCATACTCACGGAACAATCGCTGCACGAGTGATCGGACATCTTCCTTTTTGGTCCCCGTTCCAATAACTGCTTCCATAAGCTCACTTGAACTAAGTACTTCCGGACCGTACCGCATCATCTTCTCGCGAGGACGTTCTTCAGGCGCCATATCATGCATACGTTTTATTTCATACACATGTTCATCACTACTAACCAAAACGTCAGTATCAATAAGACTATAAAGGGATATGTTAGACATACTAAGAAATGTTATTTATAGGTTTTTATTATAGTAAATTGGGTATGAAATTTTTATGAAGTGGTTTGTATTAGAGTATTTGTTAGAATAGAAAATATGAATGAAGAAATAAAAAAAGTAAGTTGGCTTGAGCTCTTTTATGACCTCGCCTTTATCGCGCTGATTGCACAATTAACGTACGCGGTGGCAGATCATCATAAGAGTTTTACTGACATCTTCCTTGTGGGACTTATTGGGTATATGATTTTTATTGCATGGCTTGGAACCACCGTCTCACGCAATATAAATGCCACTGAATCAACTCGAGACAAACTACTGATTCAACTGCAGATGGTCTTGGCATTTTTTATGAGTCTCACACTCCCAGGGATGTTTGAAGGGGACCTTGCACCATTCTTCTTAAGCTTTGCACTGATACGTGCATTACAACTCTATATCGTTCGCCTTGGGTACAAAGAACGTCCTGAGGAGGCACCGAAAACAAAAAATGTATTCTGGGGGAGTGCAACGGCAACCGCACTGTGGTGTATCGCTGGTTTTATTACACTTCCATATGCATTCATTATCGCAAGCATGGCCTTAGTCATTGATATCCTGAGTCCACTTACCAAGGGAGAGGGGAACACAACCCGCATGCTCAATATTCCACACCTGCAGGAACGCCTTGGTTTATTTCTTATTCTTGTTATGGGGGAGAGTATGTTGGTAGTTGCATTAGCTAATACTGTCACTTCACTTGGAGTAGCCCAGCCAATCATTGTACTCTCAGGCGTAATCCTTATGATTGCACTATGGTGGACATACTTCGGGTATCTTGAAAAATGTGCTGAGGGAAGGCGCCCAAACAACATGCTGTTGTATTTACATGCACACGCATTTCTTTTTGGGGGAGTAGTCGTGCTTTCTGCCGCGTACAAAAACTTTTTGAAACATGAAGAATTACTCATGTCTGATCAACTTCTGCTCACGGGTGGGGTTCTGCTTATAAGTTGTACAATGATTATCATTAGAAATACACTTGAAACAAAGAATATGATGCGCACCGGAGCCATGCGCGCCATGGCAATTGGTATACCGCTTGTGGGATACATCGGATATCAAACAGGTGAGATCGTATACTCACTTGCACTGACGACACTCTGGGTCACACTTGCAGCAATTTATGATGAGAGAAAGAGGATGTAGGGGGTTAAATAAGTTTAAATTTCGGGAGTAATGGATTCAAGTTTCTGACTAAAATTGTTCGACAGCTCAAATTGTAGTAAGAACTTCCATCCCGAGCTCTCCGATTCTCACGTAACATACTCCCAGCATGTTACTCCTGGTCGCACGAACAAAAAAGGCACACTTTAGTGTGCCTTTTTTGTACTCGTGCCCTTACCCGACCCAAAACTCGAAGGATACACGAACAGCAGGATGTTTGCATGGTGGCTTTGATTGAGGCTGCGGAGTCGGAGGAGATGCTTAGTTTGAGTGGTAAGCTATTAGTTCAAAAGTTGTAATTTTTCCCAAATTTTGGTCTACTAAGTACAGAAGTCGTCCTTTTGTATCTGATCGACAGCATGGTGTTGTTTAGCAGATTTAAAGGGAGGACGAAATGTTCAAAATATACAAAAATGAGCTACAAAGTGGTTACCGAAAGCTTTGGGCAATAATTGCGCTATCTGTAGCACTCTATTTACTCGGTGTAGCAATAGTAGCTGAAATATTTCAGCCAGTACCAATCCAACTATGGGTGTTGCCATATGTTCTGACAGTCATCGCAAGTTTTGGAGAGCCTGCACAGGATGACACTGTATCAATGGCGATCTTTCAGCACTATGCTATCGCAATATTGTGTTCGACTGTACTGCTAACTATCTCGTTTATAGGCATACTTACAACAGGCGCTCTGAAATGGAGTATGTTACAAGGGCAAGCAGACCTCCTCCTTGGTGGTCTAATACTTCTTTTTACTATATCCATACTATTTTCGCTTATTGTAGATGTTATGAAAAGTACAAAACAACTAAAAAATTAACATTTAAAGGACTCGTCTCACGAGTCTTTTTTAATAGTTAAAATTTGATCATTAAAGATCCTATCAGCAAACTCTCAAAAACCCTGAAAACCGTGTGTCCTACCGCTCCAAATCACCTTCATATACACTGCACCTAGGTCGAGTAATTATCAAACAAACCAATACAACAATATGAACAACCAGCCTCGTTCTATTCTGGATAGTATGTTCTTAGGTAAGCAAGAAGAAGCACAAGAGCTTCTGGAAGCTATTGAAGAAAATGCGTATGAACTTGTGGCAAACCTTAGGGATTTCCACACACGTCTCCAGGAAGTAGAAGGTATCCGTGAAGAACTCGGATTACTCTCGAATTAGAGTCTGGGAGTTTGATTTCCTCTCGTGCACAAGAAAAGCCAGGGATTAGCCTGACTGTTCTTAGATGTGCGGCCAGGGAGAATCGAACTCCCGTCCTCTGATTGGCAACCAGATGTTCTACCATTGAACCATGGCCGCGTATAATTACTGCAACTCTTTTATTGCTAACTCTATCCATCGATTGAGCTTATGCTTTAAAACAGTGTTCCCGATTATAGTATTTCCTGTGCCGTGATGCAACGGTTTGTTTTTACTTTGTTGTGGGACAAACTGCGTTTTACCAAAGTGAGCCACCGGTAGCTTTATATACTTGCTCCAGTACTTCATTTCTCGTTCTTCATGCATTCCTGTATACAACAAAAGCCAAAAGGAGAGTTGTTTGTTCTCAACGCCACAGTATTCACGTAGGAAGGTTATAAAGATGCGATGAGCGTCTCTGTTTTGGGTTGTAAGACGAATACGTGAGGAATCCTTTATATCCCCGTCACTGAGATACAACATTAAGCCAGCGATGAACAGGGGGGCAGACTTATAATGCTTAAACTCGGTTTCTGCCGAACGGAGCACATCAGCATGCACCGCCTTACGTTGTGTAGCTCGAGCCTTGTTAAGCAACCCAATACGCTTTACATTCTCGCGCGCTGCCTGTTTTACGTTATCCGCCTTCACCCGCTTAGAAAACGCTTTCTTAGAAAGCCACGAAGATGCTGTACTCTTAGAAATACCACAAATCTTAGCAATCTCCGAATATGTGAAGCCCCGCTTACGGAATTCGATCGCTTGCTTGTATTTTTCTTCATCACGTATCATAGAGTCTGTATATTATATATGATTACAAGAGTTCAGAATAGAGATATAAACATACCCAAGCATGGCTTGGGTATGTTTATTCGCTATCACCAACAATATAGATTGCTCCGTCGGGGCCAGCAGTAACAGAGTGTTCAGTATTGGGTGGCACATCAAAGCGTTCGTTTGCGACTACTTCTTTTATCTCTCCGTTGAAATCGAAGGTGAGTGAGCCATCGGTGATGTATACACTCACTTTGTCATCGTGTGAGTGGGGAGGGTAGACGAACCCTGGTTTATCTTGGACTTCGTATACATAGGTGAAGCCTTCGGATTCGAGTGTGCGGATGAAGCGTTCGGATAGTTCCATGATTATATTTTGAAGTTATAAGGATTTCTGAATTGTACTAGACAGATTATTAAAAAGGGAAACACATCCAAAAGCAAATGAAAGATATACAGTGGCCAAAATATCGAATAATTACCTTTGTCGAGATGAAATTGTACAAAATCACCATCGGTTACAGCATGAATATGACTAAACCAATGTTTTGAACGATAGTTCTTACTAGTATTCATTATATTGTATGAATTCGTGAAAAATGTTTGATATTTTTTGAAATCACTCACAGGGACAGTTATAAAATCTTTACTAAAAAAAATTTTGGTTTCAATTGAGTGACGAGAGAGTTTTGTGAAGAGTTCTGATGCGGGCATAATTATATCTTTAATTTTGATTCTACTTCAGCACAACACTCCTGGCACAGATGATACTTAACCACTTTAGAGTCCATGCTAGGTGGGCTTAGTAAGATACCTCCAAAATCAAGGAGTTCGTTTTGACATTTATCGCACTTTGGTTTGATGGACATGTTGATAGTATAACAAAGTGGTTGTATATTTGACAAAAGCATAGTAAACTTGCCTCCACATTCACGCGCACCCATAGTGAAATGGATATCATAACTGACTTCGGATCAGTCGTTCCAGGTTCGAGTCCTGGTGGGTGCACAAATCAGTAAAAATAAAGCTACCAGTCTCAGACTGGTAGCTTTATTTTTAGTAAGCAAACTGCTTTGCTTACGGCTTATTTGTGGAGCGGAGTCATGTTTTTATTATTCATAATATAAAAACAGACGAGCTCGGGGAGGAAGTTCTTAACGAACGTAGTGAGTTTAGAAACTTGACCCCAACATATTAACTAAGTACCACCCCACAGAAGAATCATCTTCATTCTCTGCTACAATAAACAAAATGATAACCTCAAAGAACATCCCAATTGAAGTACGTAGTGTTGCAGAAACCCTAGAAAAGGGAGGTTTTGAGGCGTATTTAGTGGGAGGGTGTGTGCGTGATCTATATATTGGGAAAACTCCAAAAGACTGGGACCTTACCACCAACGCACACCCAGAACAGATTCAGGCACTTTTCCCTGAAGACGATACTTTTTGTAATAACGACTATGGGACTGTTGGAGTAAAGAATGAAGATACGGAAGATGAGACACTTAAAATAATTGAGGTAACCCCGTACCGAACTGAATCAGAATATTCTGACGCAAGGCGGCCCGACAAGGTTGAGTTTGGTGTTTCACTTGAGGAAGACCTGAAGCGACGAGATTTTACAGTAAATGCTATTGCGTATCGTATTAAAGACGAAACAGTGGTTGATTTATTTGGTGGAGCGGAAGATATCCAAAAGAAACGACTTAAGACCGTAGGAAATCCTAATGAACGGTTTTCTGAAGATGCATTGCGGATGATGCGCGCAGTTCGTCTTGCTACACAACTAAATTTTGCTATTGAAGCAAAGACAATGACTTCAATTACCGAAAATCACGAGCAATTAAGTCGCATTTCTATTGAACGAATTGCCGATGAGTTCGTAAAAATTATTAATTCAGATAGCCCAATGCAAGGAATTGTACTTCTCGAACGTTTAGGAATGATCGATTATATCCTTCCTGAAATTAAAGACGCTATTGGGTGCGAACAAGGTGGTATCCATGCATTTGATGTTTATGAACACATTCTGCGAACCCTTCAGGGGGCTGCGGATAAGGGGTTTTCAACCGAATTGCGTTTTGCAGCACTACTACACGACATCGGCAAACCAGCGACACGTACCGTGGGCGGTAAAAACAAAGAATACTCCTTCTTTGGACACGAAGTAGTAGGGGCCCGAATGACTCGTAAAATCATGAAGCGTCTGCGAATGCCTAAGGAATTAAGTCAAAACGTTGAAAATCTAGTGCGTTGGCACATGTTTTTCTCAGATCCTGATGAAATCACGCTCGCTGCGGTACGTCGTACCATTGTGCGTATTGGGGAAGATCATATTGATAATCTACTAAATCTTCGTATTTGTGACCGTATTGGTACAGGACGCCCCAAAGAACAACCATTCCGATTCCGAAAGTACAAGGCCATGGTGGATGAAGCTCTAAGAGACCCCATCTCTGTGAAGATGTTAAAGATCAATGGGGATAAGATTATGGATATCACTGGGGAAAAGCCGGGGAGAAAGCTAGGATATGTACTGCATACACTGTTGGAAGAGGTGTTGGAAAACCCTGCGCTGAATGAGGAAAAGTACCTAGAATCAAGGGTTTTAGCCCTTTATAAGTTAGACGAGAAAGAGTTAGCAAAACTAGCAGAAGCAGGAAGAGAGAAGCAGGCTGAAGAAGAAGCAAACGCCTTAAAAGCCATAGCAAAGGAGCACAAGATTGGCTAGTTATGACCGTGACACTCGCTTAAAGTCATAAAATACAAGAAAAACCGCCTAAATAGGCGGTTTTGTCCATTTGTGTGGATAACTTGATTAAGTCTTATTTTACTGGATATTTGGACCAGTTGTATCAAAATAACATTCAACCCCGTATATGTCTTCGTCAGAGCCAACCATTATTATGTGTGGGGTTTCATGATCAGCAAATACAGTTCCTTCAAGTTCCTCAGTCATGTTTTCTGCCGACAGCATATCCTTTACTGGTATCTCACCTTGATATATACCAGTTCCGAGATACTTCCCATCACTTTCATACACATGTACTGTATCACCGTACTCAAACATTTCCTTACTCATAAAGACCTCCTAATGCACTACAATTGGCTTAAAATAACACTCAAATCCATATATTATAGATTCATCGTGCATCTTAAGTAATTCCGTTGTTTCATTTGAAGCCAAAAGCGTGGTCAAATGTTTATCTTCAGGATCTGGCTTAACAACTTCAGCATAGCGCACGTCTTTTAAATATGCAGCAGTTCCCAAGTATTCTCCACCCTTAGTGGTATACACTTCTACTGAACAAGTCATGTTATCACTCCCTTGTTGTGAATCTAACTGTAAAATAGCCTAAAATATAGGTAAATGCAAGATTGTACTAAAACAAAACTTAGGGTAATGCACCACTGTTAGCCTTTTTCAATGGTTTAGATGCATAACGAAGGAAACCTGAGCATGCACAGGAGTCGTACGCGCAGTACGGCACAGGCTTTAGTGATCGATTAGGTCTCCTCGTCCAGCAATTTGCCCTAGGACAGGTGTAAATTGGGACATAAATTCAGAATAGTCGTTGCATTTCTTTCTTCATTCATTAAAAAAGGCCTGGGGGATCGAGAGCTAATGTGATACATTCGCTGTCGGTCCCTCAGGCCTTTAACTTCTCTTCCTTCTCTTCTTCGAGCCTATTGAAGCGTTGCTTCAGGAGGTCGTCCTTTTGTTTTACTTTGCTTCTTTGGGACTCCCTTATAAGTGGCTCTTTTACTTCTGTAAGCTCGTACTGTTATTAGTTAACTGGTACTACTTTTTGCATGAGCTGCTATGAGGATCTGAATCCGTTCTTTTCTTCTACTGTTTGATTCTGTTCCTCATCGCAACTCACGCATCAAGTGCTTATCTATAGGGTGGGATGTTATGAACTTTAGAGTTGGAGGTATTAACTCATTTTTTTGTGGAATGTGCTCTTTAAGGGTTACTACCGAAGTTCTAATTCGAACTGTTGTTCTCGTCAGAACATCGGTTGCAACTGCTCGCCCTCTCTGGGCCTACATGTATAGTATGTCCTTTATAGAATAGTGTAAAGGACACAACAGGGGATAACTGTGCATAACAAAAAACTCATGTCCTTTATAAAGGACATGGGTTTTTCAAAAAAGGTTTAACGGCTCAACAAAGCCATTTATTTTGGTTTGCCATTTTAGTGTTTGACACACCTATGATTCGTGTTATTGCTGAACATCTTATTACAGATCTAATCTAGCTACAAAGGTGACTATATACAGTTTCTGTGATTCTTAAAGTGGGATGAGGAGCGCGGTGGCAATGGGAAATTATGTGCGGTGTATGTTGTTATACAGTGAGAATAATTTTGAAGCGGCCAGCGAAGCTCGTTGCTCATTTTAAGAATTACAGAGAGACGTCAATTGAAACCGGGCAGTGGTCGGAGCCTAAGACCTCCGGATGGATTTTTGCATTCTTCACCAAATCCTTTAGACTTTCTGAAACCATCACGTAATCAATTCTCCACCCAACGTTTCGCTCTCGAGCTCCTCCCCAGTGGCTCCACCACGTGTAGTGTCCGTTGTCTTTGTGAAACATACGAAGTGTATCAACGAACCCAGCTTTGAGCATTGCATCAAGTCCACCCCGTTCCTCGTCAGTGAATCCCTTCTTCCCTTTGTTTTCCTTAGGGCGCGCTAAATCAAGTTCTGTGTGTGCCACGTTGAAGTCCCCACAGTAAATCACTGGTTTCTCGCTTTCAAGTTGTTTCATATACTCAAGATATGCAGGGTCCCATGCCTGTCGCATAGGGATACGAGATAAATCTTCTTTGGAATTAGGGGTATATACGGTTGAAATGAAGCATTCATCAAACTCGAGGGTTAAAATACGGCCTTCTTTGGTCGTATCTCCGTATGAATCCTCTAGTTTGTATTTCTTTTTAATGTCTTCTGGGAGCCCTAAAAGGGCTTGAATTGGCTCTTTTTTAGTAAAAATAGCGGTACTTGAGTAACCTTTGCGCTCTGCTGAGTGCCAATATTGCTCATATTCAGGCAATAATTCGGCAAAAATATCCTCAACCTGCTCTGGCTGTGCCTTTGTTTCCTGAATACACAGAACATCAGGAGCATGTTTCTCAATAAATGGAACCAAAAGTTCCTTCTTTTGTACCGCACGGATACCATTAACGTTCCACGAATAGATTTTCATACACGTATCATACCAGAATCTATTTTCTGGTATAGTTAAAGCAAGTATGACACTCTACTCAATTATTCTCAGCACCCATATAGGTACCGCATTGCTACTTATCGGACTTGTACTATATGCAGACCACATGGGATTCTCGTGGATGCGGGGGAAGGTATCGGTATTACCATTAAAAAAACTCTTACGAATACATCATGCTATCTATGCAGGATTGGCACTCATGATCGCAACGGGGTTATACATGTTTCTTCCACTGCGGTCGTTTCTTATATATGAACCTGCGTTTATCATCAAAATGAGTTTCATTGGCGTACTTATCATTAACTCGCTGTATATTGGAAAACTAACGCGTATTGCATCAACTGCGCCATTCGCACTGCTCTCGACAGGACAAAAACGAAAACTCCTCCTTAGTGGAGGAATTTCCGCAATTTGCTGGATTAGCATCATAGTGACAGCAACGCAGCTTGGTGTATAGTTTATATACATTATTAGTGTCGTATATTATATTTTATGAAGCATACATATATTGCAGGAGTTATTGTACTTTTGCTTGTGGGTGTTTGGTACACCACTTCCAGAGAAGAAGCGAAAGCACCTGCTGTTATTGAAGAAGCAGACAAGGTAGTAGAAGATATCACTACTGCCACTGAAGAGAATGGCCCTTCTGCAGAGTCTGAGAGCGCGACCAATCCTGAGTCATCAGCGACACCTGAAGTTGTTGATGAAAGTACTCCTGTTGTAGAGACAGAAGACGTTACCGCTGTTGATCCTGAGCCAGCACCTGAAGCACACGTCTTCACCGTCACCGGTGTTAACTTTGCATTCAACCTAGAGGAGATCACCGTCAAGGAAGGAGACACAGTCACCATTAACTTTGAAAGTGAGAGCGGATTTCATGATTGGGTTGTTGATGAGTTTGATGCAGCCACACAGCAGGTGCGACCTGACACACCAACCTCGGTCACATTTGTAGCTGATAAAAAAGGAACCTATGAATACTACTGTTCAGTAGGAAGTCACCGAGCAAACGGGATGGTGGGGAATTTGATTGTTGAGTAGTCTATAGAACAAAAAGAAAACACCGGCCTTGCCGGTGTTTTCTTTTTGCATATTCCTTCTTTTATTTTTTATCATGAAACTTCTTATGCACATCACGTAAATGCTTGTCAGTAACATGCGTATAAATCTGGGTAGTTGCGATGTTTGCATGACCCAAAAGGGCTTGCACACTACGTAAATCGGCACCATTGCTTAATAAGTCTGTAGCGAAGCTGTGACGTAACACATGAGGAGACACTTTACGGGTGATACCTGCAGTTACTGCACACTGTTTAAGCATACGTTGCACCGCACGAGGGGAGAGGCGTAACTCTTTTGCCCCTTTTGCATTTTTTCCATACTGAATAAACAGAGCATCATCCATGTCTTTACGTTGTTTGAGATATGCGCGAATCGCATCCTTTGCTGTATCAGAAAGAAACACCACACGAATTTTGTCTCCCTTACCACGCACTGAAAATTCATCACGAGTAAGATCGACATCATCAATAGAAAGTCCCGTGAGTTCAGAGATACGCAATCCTGTAGAGAAGAAGAGCTCAAGAATTGCTCGATCTCGTAATCCTTGGATTGTTTTAGTGTCCGGTGCCTTAAACAGACGTGCGAGTTCCTGTGGAGTAATTAAATCAAGCGAACGTTCAGGTACTTTTGCTAACTCAATGCGTTCAGGGGAGAGCGATTCAACGTCACGTTTACGCATATATTTTAAAAATGCGCGTAGTGCTATGAGATAGTAATTTTGTGTTCTGCGCTTCATTGGTTCCATACGACCCCCTGTTTTGGTACCCGGCTGACGGTTAAGGTATAAACGAAATTCACGAACCTGTTCTTCAGTGAGCTTCGAAGGAGCATCAGTCTTCACAAAGACTAAAAATTTCGTAAGGTAGCGATCGTAATTCTCAACCGTCTTAAGGCTCCGCCCACGTTCAATCTCGAGGTATTCCAAAAATTGTCGTTTTAGCACTGAAAGCTTCATATATATAAGTATAACAGGCTAAGGGTCGTACAATATTCTCTTCTTTGACAAAGAAGAGAGATGGGGTGTAACTTGCAAAATTATTTATTTATGCTATAGTGTGGGGAACCTTCGCAGGTTATAGGGGTGTACTTCGTATGAATCTGATACGGAATACACCATTTTTAAAAACTTGCATCATTATGTTAAGCAAACAAAAGAAAGCAAATGCAATTAAGGATTCTAAGCGACACGATACTGACACTGGTTCACCAGAAGCTCAGGTGGCGCTGCTTACTCGTCAGATTGACGAATTAGCAAAGCACCTTAAGAAGCACAAGAAAGACTTCCACTCACGTCGTGGACTACTACAGATGGTTGCGGATCGCCGTAAGCACCTAAAGTACCTACAACGAAAGGACGAAGTTGCGTATCAAGGTATCCTGAAGAAGATGGGACTGAAACGATAGATTCAAAACCTGAAGCGTTAATCTGCTTAACTGTTTGCCCCGAAGCCTTCTGGCTTTGGGGCGTTACAGTTTAAAATGACATGCTATACTCAGAAGTGAACGAAGGTTCAATTTTTTATACAAAGAAGACATTCATTGACCGCTCTTAGGCGTTCAAAGATTTAATACAAAAACAATTATGGGAGTAATCCGACACCCGGATCAACGGGTAGCAATTATTATTGATACACAAAACCTGTATCACAGTGCAAAGAACTTGCACAAAGCAAAGGTAAACTTTGCAAATGTCGTAAAAGCGGCACTGGGAGACCGAAAACTTATTCGTGCGATCTCGTACGTAGTTAATACTGAAAGTGGAGAAGAACAACCGTTCTTTGAAGCACTTGAGAAAGTAGGAATTGAAATCAAAACAAAAGACCTACAGATTTTCTATGGGGGAGCGAAGAAAGCCGATTGGGACGTAGGGATGGTAGTGGATGCTATTAAGCTTTCACACAAAGTTGATGCGATCGTATTTGCAACAGGCGATGGTGACTTTATACCTGGAGTTGAATACATTCAAAGCCGTGGATGTCAGGTAGAAGGTATTACCTTTGGCCGCTCAGCATCATCTGCCTTTAAAGAAGCAGTTGATGACTTTATTGACCTTGACGATGACCCTGCGCATTTCCTTCTGAACTACCGAGCGCCACGAGGACGAGGTGCAAAGCAGGCCACACAGAAAAAGGCCACAAAGAAAAAACCAAATCAGAAACTACGGAAGCAAATCAATAAAGTAGTTGGCACTGACACTGACGATCTTTAAAATAAAGAAACACGAAACCCCGAAGCCTTTTGCTTCGGGGTTTCGTTTGCATGTTTTCTATACTTATATATAGTAACTATAGGCAATGCCGTGGAGAACAATCATGCACACCAAGAATCTGACTGCAGCTAAACGTTTTATCGAAGAAGCGAGACTACTCGTTGAAGAAATGCAAAGTATTCTCGAAACGAAGAACCCAGCAGTAAAAATATACATCATAAAGATGTGAAATACAGGGGCGGAAACATTTTGTGTTTTCGTCCCTTCATTGGTATCTTTAATACTGTAGTAGCGAGGTCTTCAGACAGGCAGATTTTAAATCTGAAGTTTGGAGGTCTCATAAAAAATAATAATAATGCAAAAGAAATCTTTTGAGGTAGACATCGCAGGGAAGACACTTACTGCTGAGTTTACTGATCTTACCAATCAAGCTAACGGTTCAGTTATTCTTCGGTATGGTGAAACGACAATTTTAGTAACAGCAGTGATGAGTTCGCGGGAAAGTAACATGCCGTACTTTCCTTTGTCGGTAGAATTTGAAGAGAAGTTTTACGCGGCAGGTCAAATGCTCGGAAGCCGATTCATGCGACGTGAAGGACGACCCAGCGATGAGGCTGTTCTTTCGGCGCGTATTATCGATCGAACAATCCGTCCATTATTTGATCAATCAATGCGTAAGGATATCCAAGTGGTGACCACGGTGCTCGCAATGGGTGAAGACGATCCTGATGTACTTGGAGTTATCGGTGCATCACTTGCACTTTCTGTTTCAGATATTCCATGGGCTGGACCTGTTGGGGCAGTGCGTATTGGTCAACATAAAGAAACAGGCGAAGTAATCATCAATCCAACATACAAGCAACGAGAAAATAATGAACTTTCATTTGAAGTACTCGCGTGTGGGAAGGACGGAGCGATCAATATGGTGGAGACTGCAGCATACGAAGTTTCTGAAGATTCCATTGTTGCTGTGTTCGAAGCCTGTGTCACTGTTCACCAAAAACTTGAAGCGTTCCAAAAAGAAATCATTGTAGAAATTGGAAAGGCTAAAAAGGAATACATGCCTCCACAGCTTTCCGACTCGGTGCACGCACTTTTTGAAAGCGAATTTGCTTCGCAGTTGACCACGGTACTTTTCTCAAAACGAGCAGGGAAGGATCATATTCATGAACTGAAGGATGCATTTCTTGCGAAGACTTCTGAACTTGAGGAGGGAGTTAACACTGCGTACGTTGGCGCATACTTTGAAGATAAGGTTGATGAGGAATTACACCGAGGAGCAATTGAAGAAAACATGCGTGCAGATGGGAGAGACATGGACACAGTTCGTGAACTCTATGCGCAGGCCGGAGGGGTGTCACCTGTGTTACACGGTTCTGGTATTTTCTACCGAGGTGGTACACACATCTTTACCGCATTAACCTTAGCAGGCCCCGAGTCCGCACAGTTGGTAGATACCATTGAGGAACAGGATTGGAAGAAACGATTTATTCATCACTACAACTTTGCACCATTTTCAGTAGGTGAGTCGGGGCGGGTTGGAGGATTTAATCGACGTATGATCGGACACGGTTCGCTTGCAGAAAAAGCGGTACTTCCGGTAATTCCTGAACAAAGTGAATTTCCATATACAATCCGTCTTGTATCTGAAACAATGGCGTCCAATGGATCAAGTTCCATGGGATCGGTGTGTGGATCAACACTTGCCTTGATGGACGGTGGAGTACCCATCAAACGGCCTGTGGCAGGAATTGCATCAGGCCTAATGATGAAAGATGCTGACAACTATGTACTCCTTACCGATATCCAAGGGCCTGAAGATGAACATGGTGACATGGACTTTAAAGTTGCTGGTACGCGAGAGGGGGTTACTGCAATCCAGATGGATGTGAAGGTGGATGGTATTCCGGTAAAAATCCTTGGTGAAGCACTTGAGAAAGCAAAAACTGCCCGACTGCAGATTCTTGATGTTATGGAAGCAGAAATCAAAGAAGCACGTACAAGCATCTCGCCACGCGCACCAGAAATTGTAACGCTTACAATCTTGCCTGAGCAAATTGGAATGGTCATTGGTTCAGGAGGGAAAACTATCAATGCGCTTAAGGAAGATACGGGAGTTGAGGAAATCTCAATCGAGGACGACGGTTCGGTATTTATCACAGGACGCAACGGAACTGCACAAAAAGCGGCTGACCAAGTCCGCCTCCTTACCAAAGTGTATGAAGTAGGAGAAAAAATGGAAGCAACTATTACACGCATCGCGGATTTTGGAGCGTTTGCAAAAATTGACGACCGAAACGAAGGTCTGATTCACATCTCTGAGATTGCACCATTTAGAATTGAAAAGATGGATGGCATTCTTGAAGAGGGAGAAGTAGTGAACGTTGTTATCAGTAAAGTTGCCGACGGAAAAATTGGTTTATCTATCAAACAAATTGATCCTGACTTTGCGCAACGTAAAGGGATCGCTGCTCCAGAACGAACGCAACCAAAAACAGAATAATTTTTCAGAAAATACAAAAACAGGAACGTGCGTGCGTTCCTGTTTTTTGTATATAAGGGCTCTGATGAAGACGGGAAAACATGCGATACTATACAGATGAAAGCAGGGAGAGACCGTTCCATTACAGCACTTCGTACATTTAGTGACGACGCCGCTTTACTGCGGGGGACTCCAGCAACAGAGACTCCAAAACTAAAAAAGGTTGAAAGGACTGCACAAGATGACGTCGATGCTGCTCTGACTGTTCGTAAAAAAGAAACAACCGCTGAAGACTACACAATGCTCACCAAACCTGAAGAAATATTAGTTGTTCCTAAAGTAGAATCTAAAAGTGTGCAGGTGCTAAAAGAACGTGTTGCACCAAAGCCGCCTAAACCACAGGAACCTATAGAAACCGATACGGGAATACTTGGATCAAAAATTAAAGATGAGGTTGAAAAAATTTCAGCAAAATCACAAACACGCTCAAACTTAACTGATGGAACTGTTGTGCACACTGTTGAGGGAGATGACATTAGTCATGGAACTATCGTAAGTAATAAACGACGAAAAAGACATGGGTTTTTTGCTTCCGTAGGAATTGCAGTGCATGATTGGTTTACTCACAAAAAAGAAAAAATTACTGCGCGTAAAAAACCAAAGCATGTCATAAACAAAGCGCAGTCGCGTATTGAAACCATTACCGAAGCTGCACGTGCAAGTAAGCATGCACCTCAAAATGATCACGGGGTTATTATCAAGCGATTGACAAAAACGAAACGAAAGAAAAAAGCATCCACGGTAACGATTAAGAAAAGAGAGGACATCGTCGCACCAACATGGTCATCATTTTCTGATGAAGATCTCCCCAAAGAGACAGATTCCTCTGAAATTGAAATTCCCGAACCGGCAGAAGAAACGACAGTAATACCTGAAATTGTTTCTGAAGAAATTGTGGTTCCTTTACCAGAACCAGAACCAGAACCAGAACCAGAACCAGAACCAGAACCAGAACCAGAACCAGAACCAGAACCAGAAAAAAGCGTCCCACGGCCTGTTCTAGTATCCCCAAAACCTCCAACGCAGGTGCCACGGAAAAAGAAACCAGTAAAAGCATCTCGATTTGCTGTATCTGGAGTCCCGATATATGTGTATGCGATAGTCGTGATTGGAGCTTCGCTTCTGGGTATTGGTGCCAGTATGTATTGGTTTACAAGTGCCACACCCACACAAGAGGTCACCATAGTCCGTATCCCGTCACTATTGACCACAACTCTCCAGACACCAATAGTACTTACCCAAAACCGAAGTAAAACACTCAATGACATCCTGGAAGCAGTTATTGCACAACGTGAAACCGTTCAGGTATATCCAGCATATTCTGGTGAAAATGAGACGTTTCTTCCTGCAGATGTACAAACAATCTTTACTGCACTGGAACTTCGAGCACCAGGTTCATTCACCCGTTCAATCAAAGAAATCACCTTTGGGGGATACAACGGCACCGATCCATTTATTCTCATCAAGGTAACTGACTTCGATAGTGCATTCGGGGGCATGCTTGCTTGGGAACCTGCTATGAGCACCGACCTTTCTCCATTATTTGGTATTCCAGTTACTGAATCATTTGATCCCTACGCGCGCACTGACACACAGATCCGTTCTGCCTTCTTCCGTGACACCATCGTAGCAAACAAAAGTGCCCGCGTTCTTGTTGACGCACAAGATACACAACGACTTATATATGCATTTGTGAATCCAAATGTAATTCTCATTACCACAAACGATGCTGCCTTTAGTGCCGTAGCACCACTTGTGACACAATAAATTACCCTTGCTATACTGTACGCATGATCGACACACAACAACATAAACAAACATTGCACACTGAGCTCTTACAAATTACGCATGAATTAAAAGAACTGGGTGTAGAAAATCCAGATGTCCCTGGTGATTGGATTAGCACTCCCAAAGACCCTGTACAAAACGAAGCGGATGAAAATATTGCAGCTGACAATAGTGAAGATTGGCAAGAACGAAGAGGAACACTTTCCGCTCTTGAAACACGCTTCAATAATATTAAGCGAGCATTACAAAAAATTACCGATGGTGCGTATGGAGTATGTGAAATTGGAGGAGAAGAAATTGAAGAAGATCGCTTAGCGGTAAATGCTTCGGCACGAACCTGCAAAGCACACTTAGATAACGAAGCTGATCTTCCTGCTTAGATTTCATAAAATTTATATTATTATTTCATAAGAAATTTAGTACTGATTTTGTATAGTCATATATATTATGGCTGTAGCAAAAACATACACCGCACAAGGAACCGTTACTGGTGGAATACCAATTACTATAGAAGCAGATCTTTCACGAGGTCTGCATTCTTTTTCTATTGTAGGACTTCCAGGCAAGGCGATTGAAGAATCTAAAGACCGAGTTGGCGCAGCAATAAAAAATTCAGGATTCCCTTCGCCAAAAAGTAAGAATCATAAGATCGTAATTTCTCTTGCTCCTGCTGATCTAAAAAAGGAAGGGCCGCTTTTTGATTTACCTATTGCGCTCTGCTATCTTCTTGCGTCAGGTGAAATTAAAGCGGACCAGAGCAAACGAATGTACATCGGTGAGCTCTCTCTTAACGGAAAATTACGAAGTGTGCATGGGGTATTACCTATTGTACAAACAGCAAAGCAATTTGGGTTTCAAGAAATCATCGTACCCAAAGAAAATGCGGAGGAAGCGGCGCTGGTAGATGGTATTAGTATTATTGGCGCAGGAACACTCACTGAGGTTGTCGCGCATATTACAACAGATCCTGAAAAGCAGTCCCATCTACCCAAGCAAGAAGTAACTGACATTCCTAAACGGTGGGTCGAGGGACTTACACGCTTGGAAGATATCAAAGGACAAGAAATAGCAAAGCGTGGATTATGTATCGCGGCAGCTGGGAGACATAATGTACTTATGGTCGGACCACCAGGAACAGGGAAGACCATGCTCGCCCGCGCTTTCCAAGGGATACTCCCGCCACTCTCGCGAGAAGAAGCATTGGAAGTAACAACGATTCATTCAGTGGCTGGGACATCACAAAACACCATTACCTCACAACCGCCATTTCGTGCACCTCACCACACCGCAAGTCACACTTCTCTTGTTGGAGGTGGTGCAAATCCGCGTCCAGGGGAGGTAACCCTCGCACACAAAGGTGTGTTGTTTGTTGACGAGTTTCCAGAATTTGAAAGACGAAGTATCGATGCACTTCGCCAACCACTTGAGGACAGGGTTGTTTCTATTTCTCGTGTACAAGGTACCGCAGAGTTCCCAGCAGATTTTATTTTACTTGCAGCAATGAATCCCTACCGAGGGAGCGAGGATAGCACCACAGATTTTTCAGCTGCAATGCTTGAAACATACAAAGGAAAAATATCAGGACCAATCCTCGATCGCATCGACCTGTACCTTGAAGTACCCCACGTTGATTACGACACACTCACAAACACAAAACCAAACAGAGGTGAGACAAATAAAGTTCGAAAGCTCATTACCCAAGCGCGAGAGCATATGCGCGTGCGCCTACAAAACACCAAAGCTCGCACCAACGCAGAAATGTCAGCACGCGACCTAGAAGAAACCATCACCCTCACGGACGAAGTTCAGAAAATACTCCGCACCAGTTCAGAAAAACTAAACCTCTCTCCACGTAGTTATCATCGTGTGATTAAAGTAGCGAGAACTATCGCTGATCTAGGCAATTCCGAAAACATCGAACCCTCTCATGTATACGAAGCATTACAGTATCGGGTAAAAGTGTAGTATGTTAATAAGAGTAGATTAGATCAATAGCGAGGTTTCAGTATGTCTACTCTCTTACAACGCGGAAAAATCTGGACTAAAGACGACGCAGAACGTGCATATCGTTCTTTAGAACAAAGAAATTTTCTAGAAAAAATTTCATGGTTTCATCGTTTTTGGCTCAGAGTTAAACTGGCATTTACAATTATAAAAGTGCCAAAATAAACTTTTGTGCATGTTTAAATGTATAACTAGGCGGCACATTACGATGCCGTCTTTTTTCTACTCAAAATTTTTTCAGATGAAGATTCTGGCTCGAAAGGATGACACCTAAAGAAAATATGTAAAACCCTGATAGAACATAATTTATTCTAGAGTGCAGTACGAGAAGACAAACAAAAAAGTCGCGAGGTGTACACGGGGTGCATCGAGCGACTTTTTTGTGCAGGCAACGAAGTAGTGTGCCTAAAACGGATTGTGTCCGCCTCGTACCTCGAAGTGAAGGTGTGTACCGGTACTCCGCCCTGTATTACCCATACCTCCAATAACCGTTCCTACGCTTACATACTCTCCAACTGAAACGTTATTACTACTTAAGTGTGCATACAATGTTTGTGTGCCGTTACTGTGACGAATTACAACATACTGTCCGTATCCACCGTTCCATCCACTAGATTTAGAAATAAGGACTTCACCAGCTGCTGCTGCACGAACCGCTGAGCCGTGTCCGGCCGCGTAATCAACTCCGTTATATCCGTGTATACCTTGTGTTCGTGTTGCACCTGAAGCTGGGTGTGAAAACCCTCCCCCTCCAGTTGAACCAGTTGATTTTGTTGGTGCAGCAGCATATCGAATTGTCTTTGGTGCATTAATTTCACCGCCTGGAATCATAAGTTCATCACCCACTGAGAGTGCATCAGCAGAAGGAAGCTGGTTGTATTCAAGCACCTCTTCAAGGTCAGCATCATACTTCTTAAGAATAGAACCTAAAGTCTCCCCCTTGGCTACTGTGTGCTGTACCCCAACAATAGGAAGAATAACTAATGTGTCTCCAGGTTGAATACCGGCAGCTTTAGAAATATCGTTTGCCCATAAAATGGTGTTTGTTGTAACACCGTACATTTCAGCAATTTGTGAAAGTGAATCTCCTTCACGAACAACATAGACACTTATTTCACCACCACTATTGTGTGATGCAGCAATATCATCAGCTCCCACAGGGCCAGTTGAGACAAGTGTACCTTCTGCAACGGTTACGTCTCCACCACCAGTTGCTTGTGGCACCGCATTAGCTGTTGCACTTAGCAGTGGTGTGTACTGTGCAGAATGATCTACTGCGAGCACTACCGCTGCTGCCTCAGTCTCTTCAGAAAGAAGGTTTAAGAATGTTGAAAAAAATCCAGCGTGTACTGACACTGGAATAAGTAAAATAGCTATTACCGGGAGTAACTCGGATAGCAAGAGGGTAGCGCGTGTTGATACGCGTGCACCTATATATGTATTCGGATCAGTACGCTTACTTAGGCGCAAGGTACTTGAGGGATCTGAATCTTGTGAGCTGGGTTTAATACGTTTTTTGTTTATGGTCTCACCGCCTGCTTGCTTCCATTACAGTATTTTCTTTCAAATAAAAAGAGCGCGAACGCCCTCTATCCTCTTGTGTGTTCTACCTATCATTTGCTAGGTATGTGCATCATGATACTAAATGAAACCGTTGGGTCAATTGACGTATTGCACTTTTCCGACCTCGTATAAATAGGAGTTATTAACGGCCAACAATAAGGGTTGTTTACGTATTGACACTAAGTTTTTTTATTGCATGTTATACATGTGGCATACTGCTGACTGATTTTTCGGGGGTAGGAAGTAAGCATGGTATAGTATCGACAATTATGACAAATGAAGCACACTTGGAAGGATTGAATGATCCTCAGAAAGAAGCGGTAATTACCACAGAAGGACCACTACTGGTCCTTGCTGGAGCAGGGTCGGGAAAGACCCGAGTTATCACCCATCGTATTGTGCAACTCATCTTAAATGGTGTCGCTCCACACAATATCCTTGCAGTAACATTCACCAACAAAGCTGCTACCGAGATGCGCGAACGTGTAATGGCACTCATTACAAAGCATGCGCCAAGTGAACGCGCAGGATTCGACTCTTCACCCACGGTTACAACATTTCACTCGTTAGGAGTGCGAATTCTTCGGGAACATCATGAAGTGCTGGGGCTACGTCGTCATTTTGTTATCTATGACCGCAGTGATAGTAATCGAGCAATTAAAAAAGCAATCGAGAGCGCAGGATACACCACTAAACAATTCGAACCACGAAAGATGCTCTCGATGATTTCACGAGCAAAAGGTGACGCACTTTCACGCATGCAGTACCTTGAAACTGCTTCCTCATATCCTGAAAAAGTATGTGCTGAAGTGTGGGAACATTATGACAAAACAATGCGTGAGGAACACGCATTAGATTTTGATGATCTTCTATTAAAGACACTGCATCTTATTGAGTCATATCCAGTAGTACGCGAAGTTCTTCAGAAGCGGTATCAATACATTCATATTGATGAGTATCAAGATACGAACAAAGTACAGTTCGCTATTGCAAAATTACTCACCGGTGAAAAAAACAATATCTGTGTAGTGGGAGACGTGGACCAGAATATTTATTCTTGGCGGGGTGCTGATATTAAAAATGTACTGCAGTTTGAAAATCAGTTCCCAGGAGCTAAGACAGTCTTCTTGGAAGAAAACTATCGTTCAACAGGAACAATCATTGCGGCATCAAATGATATTATTGAAAAAAATAATAATCGTATCCCTAAAACAGTCTTCACCTCAAATGATCAAGGGGAGAAAATTACCCTACATGCAGCTCATACTGGACCTGACGAAGCGGAATATATTGTTATGACTATTAAAGGTCTTATGGAAGAAGGAGTGTCTCCCTCTGAAGTATCTATCCTCTACCGAACAAACTTCCAGTCGCGTGTATTAGAAGAAGCATTCTTAAACTTTGGTGTACCATATCAGTTGTTGGGGACAAAATTCTTTGAACGTAAAGAAGTGAAGGATGTACTTTCATATTTACGCTTGGCGCTTAATCCTGGAAGTACCGCTGATATTGCTCGTATTGTGAATGTACCAACGCGCGGAATTGGTAAAGTCACCATGCTTAAAATGGTTGAGGGCAGACGTGATGAACTCAAGGGAGCTACACTACTTAAAGTAGAACGTTTCGAAGAAATGATGCAGGATATATCTGATCATGCACGCACAGAAAAAATCTCTGAGACCTTACGTTTTATTATTAAACGTACAGGAATTGAAGCTGACTATAAAAAGAGTGGCACTGAGGATGATCTTGAGCGACTTGAAAACTTGCAAGAGCTAGTAACACTCGCGATACGATACGACGAACTCAATCCCGAAGAGGGAGTAGAGGCGCTGATTGAAAATGCTGCACTGCAAAGTGACCAAGACGAATTGCATAAAAAAGAAGAGAGTGACGCAGTTCGACTCATGACTATTCATTCTGCGAAAGGTCTGGAGTTCCCGTACGTATTTATTACCGGTCTTGAAGAAGGACTCTTTCCACACGAACGGCTTGATGACAAAGGTGTTGATCATGAAGAAGAACGTCGACTATTCTATGTAGCACTCACGCGCGCAGAAAAAAAAGTGTACCTCACGTATGCGCATGTGCGCATGATCTTTGGACAACAACGTGTAAATGTTCCTTCGTCATTTCTTAATGACATTAAGAATGAACATGTTGAATCTGACAGTACCTTTGGTGGCGGTTCAGGATATGAAGCAACGGTGTTTCTAGACTAGGGATTACTTGCACAATCACCATCACTCTGTCACTGTAGTGACAATATGGAAGAGAAGCAAAAATTTCAACATAAAAAAAGCCTCGGGCAACACTTTCTTACAAGTGACGTGGTGCCGTCTTGGATGTGTGATGCCGCCGAGATAACTTCTGGTGATCTTGTGCTAGAAATCGGACCCGGTACTGGAATTCTTACCAAAGAACTACTTAACCGCGGTGCAACAGTGCTTGCACTTGAAGCTGATCTTCGTGCGATTGCCATCCTTCAAGAAGAATTTTCTACTGAAATTGAGCACGGTAATCTTATACTGACCCATTGTGACGTGCGCACACTCGATCTTGCCTCAATACCTGAGATCGTTGGTACACCTTTTAAAGTAGTGGCGAACATTCCATATTATCTCTCTGGATTACTTTTCCGTATGTTTCTTGAGTCAGCAATCCAACCAACTGATTTAGTCTACCTTGTGCAAAAAGAGGTAGCAAAACGTGCTACAAATACCATCTCGAAGGGGGAGAAGGAGTCATTGCTCTCTCTTTCAGTTAATGTATACGGTACAGCTTCTTATGTTAAGACTGTTTCTCGAGGTCATTTCAATCCACCACCAAAGGTTGATTCAGGCATCATCGCCATACGAAACATAGGGAAGCACAACTTTAAAAACATAGGAGAATCATTATTTTTCAATACATTACACCTAGGATTTGGGCAAAAACGGAAACAATTGCTTGGGAATCTTACCAAACAATACGATCGGAACCTACTTATCAACATTTTTTCCACAATAGGCCTGTCTGCTTCAGTACGTGCTGAAGATGTTCCTCTAGATATGTGGCTTACATTGGTAACAGAACTTACTCCCCACAGTTAGTCCCCAAGATATACACATATATATGTATAGATATGCAGTGGTTAACCACAGCGTTATACATTCCACACACTCGAGGAAGGTATACTAGACGTATACACACATAGTATGTCTGGTCCCCAAAAAAGAATAGCGGGAGCATTGCTTGCAGGTGCGGCGCTTATTGCGGCAACACTGGTAATCACCGCTGAAAAAAATACTGCCCCCAAAGCCGCACAAAACGTTGTGGTTGTTGATGTCGCACCCCAACGCAAAGCTATTGAAACGGTTGATAAAAATCAGGACGGTGTGCCCGACTGGCAAGAGGGACTGCTGGCAACACAGCCACTTGATCTTGAAGACACGACTGCTTCTTCAGGGTATGAAACTCCCGAAACGCTCACTGAACAGTTTGCGTTGGAATTTTTCCAAGATATGGTTCGAGCAGATAATTATGGAGCCTTCGGTGCAACTGATGAAGAATTGATTCTCAGTGCAAGTAATCAAATTAGTGACGCGGCGCTAGATACCCTCATAGAGGCGGCTGACATCACTGTTTCAGACGATACATCAGTACCGGCTCTTGTTACGTATGGTGAAGCAGTTGCAGTAATCACCGCTCGCTACCCAAGCGAGAATACGGAAAATGAAGCGGTAATTTTACAAAATGCACTACGTGAACAAAATGCAGCAGCTTTGGAAGTACTTGATTCAAAAATCACTGCCTATACTAATATTCTGGCAGACACTAAGGCATTGCCTGTTCCACGTTCTATACAGAAGGAACATTTGGATCTTCTCAATAGCTATCAGGCGATACTTAGTGACATTACAGCAATGCGTAATGCATTTTCAGATCCAATGCTTGCACTCTTACGTATGAAACGATACGAAGATGATGTGCTTGGTCTCACTGTGTCTATTATTAATCTATACACCAGCCTTTTAGATAATGATGCTACTTGGGAACCAAATTCTGTGGTATTTACACTAATAAACGTAGGTGAAGAAATATAAAAGTATGCATATTTTCCTATTCAACAATATATCTAAAAGTATCAGCGGTTTTTTGGTAACGATACTTATAGCGACTTCATGTATTCTTGCGCCGATATCACACGAAACTGGGCAGGTACAAAAAGTATCTGCGCATGGACCAGTAACGGTTGTTGGGGGAACTGGAACTGTACAACAAACTCTTACTGCAGCTGCCAGCAAGGCCTCGTTAGTACTTCAAAACAGTCTCTTCATCAAAGAGTGGACCCTCGATGGTATCGCTTCAGGCCTTGCAAAACTTATGCTCAAGAGTATGACGCAAAGTATCCTCACATGGATAAACTCAGGCTTCCAAGGAAGCCCTGCGTTTGTTACCGACCTAGAGCAGTTTCTTAAAGATCGTGTGGACCAAACAGTCGGGGAGTTCATTTACAATGACTCTAACCTTAACTTTTTATGTAGTCCGTTTCAGTTGGATGTAAAGATTGCATTGGCAACCACCTATCGGCAAGAGGCACATGAAGGTCTTGATGTGCAATGTACATTAAGTGGTGTCACCGATAACGTTGAGGGATTCCTTAACGGATCATTCAGTGAAGGGGGGTGGGAAAGCTGGTTTGAGGTCACTCAAAATACTGTCAACACTCCAACGGGTGCATACCTTGAAGCAGAGGCAGAAATGTACGCGCGAATCGTAGATGATCAAGGCAATACCATTCGAGAACTAGACTGGGGCGAGGGGTTCTTATCCTTTAAAGTGTGTAGTGATACTGATGCAGCCACTGGAGCAGAAACTGGTTGTGACATTACAACGCCAGGGAAGGTTATCGCTGATCAACTTACAGTTTCTCTAGAGTCTGGACAGCAGGCACTGATTGAAGCAGACGAAATTAACGAAATTATCGGAGCATTGTTTGCACAACTTGCACAACAGGCAATTACAGGAGTAAATGGGCTCCTTGGACTTGGCGGGTCAAGTTACTCAAGTAACTACAATAGCTCAGGTACGTATCTGGATGCACTTGGAGAAGAATCAACCGTCTCAGACGATCTTGAGAATCCGTTTTCAATTGCACTGGCACAACTTACTGAAAATGTTGCACTTCAAAATGATATTGTGTCCGCAATCAATGCGTCTGAGGCTCGATTACTTACCGCACAAGCACGTCACCCACTAAAGAGAGACCCTGACACCAACCGTATGGTTAGTTCCTGCTCTGCAATACTTGCACTTGAGCTACCCTCAGAACTTGAGGACATTCGTCTAAATGCGGCACTTGATATTATTCTTGCAGAATTAGCGGAAACGACGCTCACTAATCTCAGCGCTCAATTTGCAAGCAGTTCCGATCCTAGAGAGTTAACTACGATCCTTGAAGCATACAACGAGCTTGAAGCAACGGGACAAATTATCACCCCGCTAGATAATATACTTTTGCAAATATATATCGATATTGATTTGGAAGAACTTATCGCAGCCTTCAACCGACAAATAATCTCCACAGAAAATCAATGTTCAAATAACGGAGGAGGGCCTTAACCAAATGCAGAACACTAAAAAACACCCGCAGGGTGTTTTTTTGTATCTACCAAGCACCACTCCCCACAACCCCATTTCTTTGTGTCAATATGGTGACAAAGCAAAATTGTTTTTAATAATTCACGGTACAATGGAGAAGATATGGGTATGTTAGTGCATCTAAGAAAGCACCTCTTTTTAGGCTTATTCGTGCTTTTTGTTAGTACAGGCATAAGTCTCATCTTAAATCCAACAGCGGTGCATGCACAAAGTGTTTGCTACAACGCATTTGGAGATATTATTACATGTGGTGGTGTAACCAATGACGGGACACAGGATGATATAGACTCGTTTGGAGGGACAGGGACATCTGTTGGG
>DLQJ01000023.1:0-3750 GCA_002477545.1 Patescibacteria group bacterium UBA7435
AACAAAACCGTTGGTTGGGCTTGGGATATTACGAACTTCGTTTGGTGGGTTGGTATTGGACATGCTGGAACCTTAATTTCAGCAGTATTATTATTATTCAGACAAAAATGGCGTATGGCTATTAACCGTTCTGCGGAAGCCATGACTATTTTCTCTGTAATTCAAGCAGGATTGTTCCCAATCATTCACATGGGGCGACCTTGGTTAGCCTATTGGGTACTCCCAATTCCAAATCAATTTGGATCTCTATGGGTCAACTTTAATTCTCCTTTATTGTGGGATGTATTTGCAATATCCACCTATTTATCAGTTTCACTTGTATTTTGGTGGACAGGTTTGTTGCCAGATTTTGCAATGATTCGAGATCGTGCCGTAAGACCTTTCCAAAAGAAAATCTATTCCTTATTAAGTTTTGGATGGAGTGGACGCGCAAAAGACTGGCAACGATTTGAAGAAGTATCTTTGGTTCTTGCTGGACTCGCAACACCATTAGTACTTTCGGTACACACCATTGTATCCTTTGATTTTGCGACATCAGTAATACCAGGATGGCATACAACGATATTTCCACCTTACTTTGTAGCCGGTGCTATTTTCTCTGGCTTTGCAATGGTAAACACCTTATTAATAATTATGCGTAAAGTATGTAGTCTTGAAGATTACATCACGGTTCAACATATCGAATTGATGAACATCGTTATTATGATTACGGGATCTATTGTTGGAGTAGCATATATCACGGAATTATTTATCGCTTGGTACTCAGGAGTTGAATACGAACAATATGCATTCCTAAACAGAGCAACAGGGCCTTACGCTTGGGCGTACTGGGCAATGATGTCATGTAATGTGTTTTCACCACAATTTATGTGGTTCAAAAGACTCAGAACAAGTATTATGTTCTCATTCTTTATCTCTATTGTCGTAAATATTGGAATGTGGTTTGAGCGTTTTGTGATTATTGTAACATCTCTTCACAGAGATTACTTACCATCTTCATGGACAATGTTCTCACCAACGTTTGTAGATATCGGAATTTTTATCGGTACCATAGGATTCTTCTTTGTATTGTTCTTATTGTACGCCAGAACGTTCCCTGTAATTGCACAAGCTGAAGTTAAAACAATCCTAAAGTCTTCAGGACAACGGTATAAAAATATTAGAGAAGCAGGTGGTAGTTTAGTTGGTACAGGTTCAGATGAACGTACGGATGCTAATACAGCCCCAGCCCAAACACCTAAAAAGAAAAAAGAGTAGCCTATGGGATCTTCAAAAGTTATTCACGCACTATACACAGATGACGATGTGCTATTAGCAGCTGTTAAAGCGGTTAAGGACAAAAGACATCATATCGAAGAGATATTCACGCCTTTTCCAGTCCACGGACTTGATAAAGCTATGGGATTAGAACCAACGCGTATTGCCATCGCAGCTTTTATGTATGGTTGTGTTGGATTAATTGTATCCACTGTCATGATGAATTATATCATGATCGAAGACTGGCCTCAAAATATCGGTGGAAAACCGAGTTTTAGCTATATCGAAAACATGCCGGCATTTGTGCCAATCATGTTTGAGTTAACCGTCTTTTTTGCGGCTCACTTAATGGTTATTACGTTCTATTTAAGAAGTAGAATGTGGCCATTTAAAAATGCAGAAAACCCGGATCCAAGAACAACCGATGACCATTTTTTAATGGAAATCCCTGTTCATGATAATGAAAAAGAATTAACAACCCTGCTGAATCAAACCGGTGCAGTAGAAGTTCACGTCGTTGATAAAGAAGCACATTAGGAATATGAAAAGTGTATCAAAAATAATCGTTTTAGTCTTGGCCTTTGGGTCGGTGTTTTCATGTCAAAATGATAACAGTCCAAACTACCAATACTTTCCAAACATGTATGCACCAATAGGCTATGAAGCTTATGGCGAATATGATGTTTTTCCAAACTCACAAGAAGCCTTATTGCCTGTTAAAGGAACGATCTCTAGAGGTCACTCCTTATATGAGTATGAGAATTCTAATGAAGGCTATGCTTTAGCACTTTCAGAATTGGAGTCTCCAATAGGGTCTGCGGAACTAGACGCTAAAAGAGGAAAAGAGCTGTATGAAATTTATTGTGGTATTTGCCATGGTAATAAAGGAGCTGGACAAGGAAAATTAGTCAAAAGAGAAAAAATTCTTGGGGTACCAAGTTATGCAGATAGAGCAATCACTGAAGGAAGTATCTACCACGTTATTTATTACGGTAAAAATACGATGGGATCCTATGCAAACTTATTGAATGAGGAAGAACGTTGGCAAGTAACTGCCTATGTTGAAACCCTTAGAGCAGAATTAAAAAAATAAGAAAAGTAACACATTTATATACATATGTACACGTTTTCAAAAAGACTTAAAATTGTTTCAATCCTTCTATTCGTCGTTGGCGCTATAGGGTGGGGGACAAGTTATGTAGCATCTCATGGGTTAACCTTAGAGGATGTGAAAATACTATTAGCAGAAGAAAATTCGCACCACGGAGCTGAGACTTCTCATGGCGAAGAAGCACATCATGACGTCAAAACAGATGGAGAAGCGCATGCTGCAATGATCCATTCCACTCATGACACTGACGCTCATGGCGAAGAAGCACATGGCGAAGAAGCACATCATGACGATGCGCACGCAGAACATGTATTGCACCAAATGCATAACAGACCCTATGCCGCTTTATACGTAGCAGCCTTTTTCTTTTTTATGATATCATTGGGTGTACTTGCCTTTTACGGAATTCAATATGCCGCGCAAGCAGGCTGGTCACCAGTACTGTTTAGAGTCATGGAAGCGATTACCTATTATGTGCTTCCTGGAGGATTAATTGTTTTAGGAATTGCTTTATGGGCAGATCATCATATCTTTATATGGATGGATCCAGAAGTTGTAGCACATGATGCACTGATTCAAGCAAAAGCAGGTTGGCTAGATAAAACATGGTTTGCTATAAGAGGCTTAATCTTCATTACAGGATGGAGTTTATACCGTTATTTCTCTCGAAAATTCTCACTAGCGCAAGATCAAGCGGATGTGAACGACAACAGAAACTTTAAAAAGAACTTTAGAATTTCAGCAGCCTTCCTAGTATTTTACATCTACACAGAATCTATTATGTCCTGGGATTGGATTATGAGTGTAGATCCACACTGGTTCAGTACGCTATTTGGATGGTATGTATTTGCAAGTATGTTTGTTAGTGGAATCACCGTGATCGCATTGATCACAATATACTTAAAGTCTAAAGGACTTATGGAATTTGTGAATAATAGTCATCTACATGATTTAGCTAAATTCATGTTTGCCATTAGTGTATTCTGGACCTATTTATGGTTCTCACAATTTATGCTTATATGGTATGCAAATATCCCTGAAGAGGTGACTTACTTTGTAACACGTATTGAAGACTATAACCTCCCATTTTTCGGAATGATAATTTTAAACTTTATTTTCCCATTCTTGGTGCTTATGAATAGCGATTATAAGCGTGTGCCATGGTTTATTGTGATGGCTGGTATTGTGATTTTATTTGGACATTATATAGATATATTCAATATGATTATGCCAGCAACTGTAGGAGATCGATGGTTTATTGGAGTCCCCGAAATTAGTGCCGTATTATTATTCTTAGGATTGTTCATATTCATTGTTTTTTATGCGCTTTCAAAAGCACCATTATTAGCAAAAGGAAATCCTTTTATCAAGGAAAGTGAACA
>DLQJ01000023.1:3777-5886 GCA_002477545.1 Patescibacteria group bacterium UBA7435
AATCTTAATTTTATTAGGGATCACCATTGCAATTTGGCAAATGGTCAAAATCTTTGATTTAGCACAAGTAAATAAAGACGTAACACAAGTAGCAAACAATAAAGATAACAAAACACAGGGATACCTTATGTTGGCCTTTTTAGGGTTTATATATGGAATCACAATTGTTTCTTTTGCGTTGTGGGGCGATTTACCACTAACGTCTAATTCTGCTTCTGAACACGGTCCTGAAATTGATCGATTAATGATCATTTCGATGGCGGTAATATTTATCGTACAAACAATTACACAGTTTTTACTACACTACTTCGCATTTAAATATAGAGGTGAAAAAGGACGTAAAGCATTGTTTTATGCGGATAATGATAAACTAGAATTTATCTGGACGGTTATTCCAGTGATTGTCTTAGCAGGACTAATCATGTACGGTTTGTTCACATGGACGGACATAATGAATATAGACGAAGATGACGATCCAATAGTGGTTGAACTCTATGCACAACAATTCAACTGGAAAGCGCGCTATGCTGGAGAAGACAATGTATTAGGAAAAGCCAATGTGCGATTGATCAACCTTGACAATGCAAATATTTTAGGGTTAGACGAAGCAGATCCAAATGCACAAGACGATATCATTACTACAGAATTACACTTGCCTGTAGGACAACCAATATTATTCAAAATGCGTTCGCAAGACGTTTTGCACTCGGCATATATGCCTCACTTTAGAGCACAAATGAACTGCGTTCCTGGAATGATAACGCAATTTGCTTTCACACCAACGGTGACAACTGAAGAGATGCGATTGAATCCAGACATTTATGAAAAAGTAAGAAACATTAATAGAATCAGAGTTCAAAAAAGTAAAAAATTGCAAGCAAAAGGCGAAGAGCCCTTAGATAGCTATGAATTTGACTACCTATTACTTTGTAATAAAATATGTGGAAAATCACACTATAACATGCAAATGAAAATTATTGTAGAATCGGAAGAAGACTACAAGGCATGGTTACTAGAACAAAAATTATTCAAGAACTCTTTAGTTCAAAATTAAAAATATAACAACACAAGATTATGTCAGCACAGGTAGATACTCACGCACATCAAGACGATCATGGACATCATCCGAAAGAAACGTTTATAACAAAGTATATATTTTGTCAAGATCACAAGATGATAGCCAAGCAGTATTTGATTACTGGGATTATTATGGGTGTGGTCGGGATTTTAATGTCTTTGTTAATGCGCATGCAAATTGCATGGCCTACGCAACCCAATCCAATTTTTGAAGCACTTTTAGGGAAGTGGGCACCAGGCGGTGTTATGGATGCGGATATCTATTTGGCTTTAGTGACCATACACGGTACCATCATGGTTTTCTTTGTATTAACTGCAGGTCTAAGTGGAACCTTTAGTAACCTATTAATTCCATTGCAAATTGGTGCGCGAGATATGGCTTCTGGATTCCTTAACATGGTATCTTACTGGTTATTCTTTTTGTCTAGTGTTATCATGGTAGCGTCCTTTTTTGTGGAAGCAGGACCCGCTGCTGCAGGATGGACAATATATCCTCCATTAAGTGCATTGCCATTAGCGCAAGGAGGATCAGGCGCAGGAATGACCTTATGGTTAGTATCGATGGCTATTTTTATCGCCTCCTCTTTACTAGGGTCTCTTAACTACATCGTAACGGTTTTAAACCTAAGAACAAAAGGGATGGCAATGACACGATTACCACTAACTATATGGGCGTTTTTTATTACGGCCGTTATTGGAGTTGTATCCTTTCCTGTATTATTATCGGCTGCCTTATTACTAATCATGGACCGTAGTTTTGGAACCTCTTTCTTCCTATCGGATATATTTATTCAAGGTGAAGTATTACATTACCAAGGTGGATCTCCAGTGTTATTTGAACATTTATTTTGGTTCCTTGGTCATCCAGAGGTATATATTGTAATTCTTCCAGCAATGGGATTAGTGTCAGAAATTCTAGCAACAAGTTCACGTAAACCAATTTTTGGTTATCGTGCTATGATTGCTTCCATTTTGGCTATTGCATTTTTATCGACTATTGTTTGGGGTCACCATATGTTTATATCTGGAATG
>DLQJ01000021.1 GCA_002477545.1 Patescibacteria group bacterium UBA7435
CTGCGAAAGACATCACCTCGTTTAGCTTCTCCGAAGGAACAGGAGATATTTCTGGGACAAACATATCAGTAAATGTACCCTTCGGTACCGACGTCACAGCTCTGGTCCCAACCATTAGTATTACCGGCGCTTCGGTAAGTCCTCTTTCTGCAGTGGCACAGGATTTCTCAAGCCCTGTAGACTATACCGTTACTGCTGCTGATGCATCGACCCAGACGTATACGGTGACTGTGAGTTTGGCTGCTGCAAGTACTATAGCAACCACCACCTCAGCTTCGTTTACTGTGAGCGTTGGAGGAACAGCGTCTGAAACAATTTCAAGTATCCCTTATGAGACATCACAAGCAACCTTCTTGTCGGCTATAAGTATGGGTGAACCCAACCAAACTTGGAATACTACAGGACTATCAGATCCCGTTGTTACAGGCGATACACTCGTAGTTACTGCACAAGATGGTACAACAGTGGTGACATACACCACTGCAGTCAATCTTCCAAGTAGCATAGCAACCGCAACCTCCTCCACCTACACCGTAAACAACGGAGCATCCACCATCACCGGAGTTCCATATTTAACATCACAAGCAACTTTCCTTGCAGCTATAAGTATGGATGAACCTAATCAGACTTGGGATACAGCAGGGCTCTCAGATCCTGTTGTGACTGGAGATGCGCTCGTAGTTACTGCGCAAGATACAGCAACAATCGTAACGTATACCGTAACAGTTAACTTGCCAAGTAGCATAGTTACAGCCACTTCCTCTACCTATGCCGTAGACAACGCTACATCGACAATCACCGGAATCTCATATGCAACAACACAGGCAGTATTCCTCGCGGCTATATCTAAAGATGAACCCAACCAAACTTGGAATACTACAGGACTATCAGATCCCGTTGTTACAGGCGATACGCTTGTGGTTACCGCACAAGATGCAACAACCACAAAGACATACACACTTACTGTTGCCCTGAATTCTGCAAAAGCCATTACTGTATACACAATTACTAATCAAGTAGGCGCTTCCGTAATAGATGAAGGTCTGCAGACTGTTGCTATTGTGATGCCCTCTGGAACAGACGTCACAGCTCTGGTCCCAACCATTAGTATTACCGGCGCTTCGGTAAGTCCTCTTTCTGCAGTGGCACAGGATTTCTCAAGCCCTGTAGACTATACCGTTACTGCTGCTGATGCATCGACCCAGACGTATACGGTGACTGTAACTAATGAGAGTAGCAGTGGAGGAGGAGGAGGTGGTGGTCGCAGCTCCTCTGGATCTGATGACGATGAGTCTACTGAAAAAGTTACTATAGAGGAATTAACTTCCCTCACTCCTTCGGAAGAACTTGAAGAACAGGCTCGGAAAAAAGTTCTATTGGCTCAAATAGATAAGATGCAAAAAATAATTCAGATTCTCACCGCACAGTTGGATAAAAAACAACAAAATTCTCTTCAGAGCCCTGCACTTCATCAATTCTCAAATAGGCTTAAAGTAGGGGATCAGAGTCCTGACGTTCAGAGTCTGCAAAAGAAACTCAATAGTCTAGGATTTATAGTCTCACCCTCAGGACCAGGATCGCCAGGTAATGAAACTATATATTATGGACCAGCAACCACTGCTGCTATTAAAAAGTTTCAATGTCGATACAACATTGTTTGTACAGGCACGCCACAAACTACCGGCTATGGAAATTTTGGCCCAATGACCAGACAAATGATTAGTTCATTTTAAGATACGATATACGTTAGTATAAAAATGTATCTTCACTCCGTCTTTCAATTCCCGGACGTGAGTGAAGCTGTTCACTCGCTTAGTCGCCCAGACAAAAGCTCCTTCGGGGAATTTTATATCTGGGCATCTACTATCCACGGAATGGAACCAGTTTGAGGAAATGACGGTGGATTGGTTGGAGGAGGCAAGGATCTGTTTCTTCTAGATTCTGTGGTTTTTGTTATAATGAACGTAATGAGCAGAGTAAATAAAATACTATCTGTTGTACTTCTTACGTTTTTCCTTGGAACAATGTTTTTCAGTTTGTTTCAGATGTCTGTGGGAATGGATATGTCAGGCGGAATGACTGACTGTCCGTTTATGTCACACGAAGAAGTTATCTGTCCAATGAACCTTGCCGACCATATGGGAGCATGGAAGTCAGTATTTCTCTCCGTCACCCCTACACTAACGCTACTTCTGGCTGTTGCTGGCATCGCAGCGTTTGTTACTTCAATTGCCCCAAATCTGTTGCAGAGAATACAATATCCTTTACCTTCACAAAATAGATGGCTTCAAATCAGAACATATACTTTTTCATATAGACCACTGCAAGAACTGTTTTCAAACGGTATTCTTCACCCTAAATTGTACTGATATCTTTTTTGAGAATTTATCACTAACAACTAACTAAACATGAATCAAAATACAATTTTAATTGCAGTCATCGCACTGCTTATTGGAGGAATTGGAGGGTATGTAATTGCTGACAAGGATGACTACAGCATGAGAGGAATGGATCATTCCATGATGCAATCAGACGATAGAGACGGTGATCGAATGCAGATGGGGAATATGATGGGTATGGATCATGGAGCCATGATGGTTTCAACCGAACGGGAGTTTGTTGCTGGAATGATCCCACATCATCAAGAGGCGGTAGATACGGCAACAGAAGTGCTTGAGCGGGGTGGTTCAGTTGAAGAAATCCGAACGTTAGCAGAAGATATCATTGCTGCTCAAGAGACCGAGATTGCAATGCTTAAGCAGTGGCACTTGGGCTGGTATGGAGAAGAATATGGAGTAGATGGTTCATACCAGCCAATGATGGGTGATTTGTCACAACTTTCAGGAGTAGATCTTGATAAGCGGTTTTTGGAAGACATGATTCCTCACCATATGGGAGCTATCATGATGGCACAAAGTGTACGTCCTCACATTGAACATCAGGAAGTAACCGACATGGCTGATGCAATTATGGAAACGCAGACCGCTGAGATTGAGTTGATGAGGAATCTGCTCATGAGTCTCTAAGAGAAAAACTTTCTAAAAAGTCCGCACGATTGTGCGGTCTTTTTAGTTCCACTACGGACAGTAGGTACAAATAAAATACTTTTATAAATAAGAGTATTTTGAGATGGGTGACTACCGGGAAGGGAATTGGTCACGAATCACTAAGTATATTTGTTCACCTACGGCACCAAAACTACTAAGTGTTCTCGACCCCGACTCGTCTGTCGTGAGCGACATGACTCCGTCTTTCAATTCCCGGTCGAAAGCAAAGTAGTTTGCTTTCTTAGTCGCCCAAAAGAAAAACCCCCAGAAGGGACTTTTTGTCGTGGGCACCTACTGTCCATGGAATGGAACCAGTTTGAGGAGTTGACGGTGGATTGGTTGGAGGAGGCACGGACGGTGTTTATGTAAAAACCCCCGCCAATTTGGCAGGGGTTATGTTTATTAGGCAAACTGCCCAGTTGACTCATAGCTTAATTGGAGGATTCCAAAAAAGCGTAGTCATGTCAGCCAATCTTTTACGAAAATCACGATCTTCGTCAGCCCAGTCGTTTAGTCGGCTCTTATCAAACCGTTTTGTTGGAAGGTTGAACTTTCTTGCGATTTGAGCAAGAACGTCTTTTTCGACAGGGATGTAGAGGTGGTCTGGAACGTTTGCTGCTTTTTCTGGAACACCTTCGGTGATTCCAATTTCTTGCATTGCTTGTACAAGATCGTAGCCAGAATGCGTTCTCCACTCCCAGTAACCGTTCAGCCCGTTCGTGATAGCCTTCCATGCGGCTGTCCGCTGCATTTCTTCAGGAAGGTCAAACTTGACCGCTAGGAAGAAACGATTGTTCCAGTAACACTGATGTGCCGCTTGGTTCTCGTAGACATCGAGAGCTGCTTTCTCAATGTCCTCTTTGGAATAAGCAGTTGATCCTTTTAGAACATCGTCAATGATTGTGTGTGATTCTGGCATATCATGCCTCCTTACTTGTTTCGCCAGGGTAACTGGCTTTATAGCCAAGATTGGCGAGTTCCAGTTCTATCGACAGACTCGTGTCTTTGCCGATAGTTTGGTCGAGGTAAATACGACAAGCGTCATGAATCAGCTCCGCTCGTTCCTGATCGTTTTCAACACGTTCAGGAAAGTTATGGGCCCTGATGTGGATATTGATGTTAGGTGCATTGTGGTCCCATTCAGAACCAGTTTGAACTCGAACGATCACTTCGTCTTCAGTAACCCCTCCTTCATGGAGAAGAGAACCTTTGACGTTGAGATATTGAGCTGAAAGGCTAGGAATAGCACGAGCAAGCTCTACAGCTGCAAGTTCATTACCTGGCATGAAAGTCAGTATTGCCGTTGGCACGTTTAATCTCCTTTGTATATTGGCTCTGTAAAAGAGCGGTGCGATTTTCTATGTCGAACAATACAACATAAAAAGTAATCTGTCTATATTTGGGCGACTACCGGGAATTGGTCACGAGTTACTAAGTATATTCCTGCGCTGCGCTTGAAATCTACTAAGTACTCTCGACCCCGACTCATTCGTGACAAAGTCACATCATTCCGTCTTTCAATTCCCGGCCGAAAGCAAAGCAGTTTGCTTTCTTAGTCGCCCAGACAAAAGAAAAGCCCCTTTCGGGGTTTCTTGTGTCTGGGCGACTACCGGGAATTGAACCCGAATTGAGAGTACCACAAACTCCAGTAATAACCATTATACCATAGTCGCCATGTGTGTTGATTTTCTTCGCTATTCTATGTGGTGCGCATATTTATACCTATTTTTTGACCAAATGTACAGTGCGCTAGAGTGGGTGTGGTATACAATATAGGTAATGGATACAGAAGGATTACAATCAGTGATATTTTTTATGTTTCTCTTGGGTGCAGGAGTGGGATTTTTTATTGCGAAGATTCTTCTGTAGATTTCTGCAGGTAATTTTTTGACAGAGCTTATCCCTGTTGTCTACTATATAAATGTACGTACTCTATATTATACTCAAGACTATCTTAATGGTAATCAGTTTTATATATGAAGGGATTTATTGAAGAGTTTAAAGCGTTTGCAGTGAAGGGAAACGTAATTGATCTTGCAGTGGCGGTTGTTATCGGTGCAGCGTTTGGGAAGATTGTATCTTCACTTGTTGCGAACATCATCATGCCTCTTGTCGGTGTAATTCTAGGGGGAGTAAGTTTCTCTGGTATGACGTATCAGGTAGGGGACGCAATGATCACTTACGGAGTATTCATTCAATCAATTGTTGATTTCGTAATTGTAGCGCTTGTAATCTTCATGGTTGTGAAGGCTATTACTAAGGCACAGTCTATGGGTGAAGAAGAAGCTCCTTCAGAGGATGCTCCAGCTGAACCATCGGATGAAGTAAAATTGCTCACTGAAATTCGTGACAGTCTACGACGAAACTAACCGCAGTGAAATATACAAAAAACCGGTGCTTTTGGCACCGGTTTTTTGTATATTTTGCTTCATTTTTACATCACAACACAAACCCAAACGCTTGCGCAAGTGGGAGCGATATTGCTATCCACAGGTTGGCGCTAAGCCCCTTTTTTAAGCCCTTTGAAAATGTCCTGTGTTTTGGCTATATTTCACTTTCTCATCATTTTTTTATCCCCAAAAGCACCGTACTTAGGGCTATTTTACAAACTACACAAGCAAGGATATTATGTATATATCACTCGATAACGACTCCACTTCCGAGTGTATCCTGAGGGGAGGATGCGCGATTATATCGTGCCATGTTAGCCGCATGGTTATATAGTTGTCGCCGCCTACCATACACTGATCTTTCTTAAAAATTATTGTCCTGACCATAAAAACGTCAGATACAACACACACCACACAATTATTTTTGCGAGAGATCTGATCCGCAATCCAACTGGAGGTAGTTGGACGCGGTTTATTAGCCCCTAAATTCTGGAGGAATTTAGGAAAAACATACTTATAATATGTTCACAGAAATCACAAAACGAAACGGAGACAAGGTGCCGTTTTCTACCGAAAAGATCATTGTTGCAATGCGTAAAGCATTCTCACAGGAGAATACTCCTGTTACTGACGATGTGCTGCAACAAATGTCTGATCGGGTTATGGCGAAGCTTGAAAGTCTTTGCGAAGCTGCAACAGAGGAGCCGTGTCCAACAGTAGAGCAGGTACAAGATCTTGTAGAGGAGACCTTAATGGAGCGAGGATATTTTGTAGTTGCAAAGCACTACATCCTCTATCGGTTCATGCAGACAGAAGGACGCAAGGACGAGGTGATCGAAAAGATTCAGAAAAATAGTCTGATGATCAAAACTGCAGAAGGAGAGGAGCAGTTTTCGCGAGAAAGTGTACAAGCGTATGTAGAAAAGTTTGTTACTGGTCTTGAAGACAGCGTGAACCTTGAGGGAATCGTGAATCAAATTGAACGAGAAGTGTACGACGGCATTTCTACAAAAGAACTTACGAAGCTGGTAACACTGGTATTGCGCTCTAAAGTAGAGCTTGATCCTGCGTACTCACAAGTAGCAGCGCGACAGTTGTGTGCACGAGTGTACGAAGAAGCGATTGCTGAAAATACTGACGTTACTGCAAAAGACTTCACGAAGAAGTATCGAGATGCATTTACGCGTAACATCAAGATTGCGGTAACTGATAAAAAGATAGCAGAAGGAATGCTCGAATTTGACATGAGCAAGATCACTGCAGCAATTGACCCAGAGCGCGACGATCTCTTCCGGTACCTCGGTGTTGAAACACTTAACGACCGATACTTCATTCGTGCAGCAGATGGCCACGTACTTGAGACACCACAATACATGTGGATGCGTGTAGCAATGGGACTTGCGCTTAATGAAGAGGATAAGGAAGCACGCGCAATTGAATTCTACGACGTAATGTCACAACTCCGATTTGTGCCTTCTACACCAACGTTGTTCCACGCAGGAACACCGCATCCACAACTTTCATCATGTTACCTCAACGTGGTTGAAGACGATCTAAACCATATCTTCAAGGTATTTGGAGATAATGCTCAGCTTTCAAAGTGGGCGGGGGGCATCGGTACTGCATGGACAAAGCTCCGTGCAACAGGATCACTTATTAAAACAGCTGGTATTACCTCACAAGGTACTATTCCATTCTTAAAAATCTCGAACGATGTGACGGTAGCCATCAATCGTTCTGGGCGTCGGCGTGGTGCGACGTGTGTATATATGGAAAACTGGCATTATGACTTCCTTGATTTCTTAGAGCTTAGAAAAAACACAGGAGACGAACGACGACGAACGCATGACATGAACACAGCATCTTGGATTTCTGATTTGTTCATGAAGCGAGTGAAAGAGGGAGGTGACTGGACACTATTCTCACCGGATGAAGCTGTTGATCTTACCGAAACATACGGAAAAGAATTTGAGGAACTCTATACAAAATATGAAGAAATGGCTGACCGTGGAGAAATCAAACTCTTTAAGAAGATGAAAGCAGCTGACCTTTGGAAGCGACATATTGGAATGCTCTTTGAAACTGGTCACCCATGGGTAACATTCAAAGATCCTTCAAACATTCGTTCTCCGCAGGATCATGCAGGAGTGGTACATAATTCAAACCTGTGTACTGAAATTACACTTAACACCTCAGCAACAGAAACTGCGGTATGTAACTTGGGATCAGTGAATTTCTCAAAGCATATGGAAGGCAGTACGTTTGACGAGAAGAAGGTTGAGGAAACTGTTACTACAGCAATGCGAATGCTTGATAACGTAATTGACCTAAACTTCTACCCAACCAAAGAAGCACAGCACTCAAACATGAAACATCGACCAGTAGGACTTGGAGTCATGGGATTCCAGGAGGCGCTGTATAGGATGAACGTTCAGTTTGATTCAGAAGAGTGTGTGACGTTTGCTGATTACTCACAGGAAGTAGTATCACGAGCAGCAATTGCTGCATCAAGTGATTTGGCACGAGAACGAGGATCGTACGAATCATTCCCGGGATCAAAATGGGATCGAGGCATTCTTCCAGTAGATACGATTAAACTCCTTGAAGAAAACCGAGGGATGAGTACAGGAGTTGATACTAGTGAAGCACTTGATTGGGCACCAGTACGAGACTCAATCAAAAAGTACGGTATGCGAAATAGTAACTGTATGGCAATTGCCCCAACAGCGACGATTTCAAACATCGCTGGATCTACTCCAGGTATTGAACCGATCTACAAGAACATCTACGTTAAGGCGAACATCTCAGGAGACTTCATTGTGGTAAACAATGCATTGGTTGCTGACCTGAAGGAAGTAGGACTATGGAGTAAAGACATGCTCGATATTCTGAAGTACCACGATGGTTCAGTGGCAAATATAACTGAAATTCCTTTGGAAATTCGAGCAAAGTATAAAGAAACGTTCGAGATTGATATGAAGTGGATTGTGAAGGCAGCGGCAGCGCGAGGGAAGTGGATTGATCAAGCGCAGTCATTGAACATTTTTTATTCTGGAACGTCCGGAAAAGAAATCAGTGATCTATATATGTATGCGTGGGAAGCGGGGGTAAAAACAACCTACTACTTACGTTCACTTGCTGCTACACAAGTTGAGAAATCAAGTATTAGCGCAGAAGGGTCACAGACACGAAAGAAGAACGATATTCCCGCAGTTACTACTGATGTAGCGGGACCAGAGGTGGCGACACCGTCACCAATGGCAACCCCCTCACCAATTCAGAAGGAACAAATTGACGCTGCGAAGGTGGCTGAAATGGCTAAAAAGTTACCGAAAAAGGAGATACGGTTACACATTGCGGAAGAATCCCTGTGTGAATCTTGTGAATAAGTACTAAATGTACTTATGCAAGAGATGAGACTGTCGCAAGGCGTTGACTATTATTTTCAAAGAAAATAATGACAACCTGAACAGTCTCCGGAGGGGAAGTAGAACAAAGTTCTCTACACCCTTTAACAAAGTAGGTATGCAGGTACGGTATACTAAGTGAACAAGAGAAGAGGTGCTTGGCAGGGATTGTGTAACGCGATACGCAGTCCCCGCCAAGTGCCTCTTTTTGTCCAACAGAACTGCCTTAATGGCAGTTTTGTTCCCCTCAAAAATCTACACCACTTGGCATTTTTCTCCACTGCAGTACAATAGGCACAAGAAATCATTACCAACACTCAAAATACTATTATGGCAAAAAAAGGAATCATCAATAATGTCGGAACTGACCCAAACAAAATTCTACCCATGAGCTACCCGTGGGCGCGTGAACACTACAAGTCTGGTGTAAACAATAACTGGGTACCTGAAGAAATTTCAATGCAGCTTGATATCGAGTTGTGGAAGAGGGAAGGAGAGGGTGCACTCTCACCCGAAGAACGACGCATGATTCTATGGAATCTAGGGTTCTTCTCAACCGCAGAATCTTTGACTGCGAACAACTTGGTGTTGGCAGTATACAATCATGTAACCAATCCCGAGAGCCGTCAGTACCTCTTACGACAGGCATACGAAGAGGCAATCCACACTGATACGTTTATCTACTGCTGTGACTCACTCGGACTTGATCCTGATGAGATCTACAACATGTATGAGACAATACCTTCAATTAAAGCGAAAGATGATTTTGTTGTTGATTTCACGAAGTCAGTATACGATCCGAACTTTAAGACTGATACGCCTGAAAATATCCAAAAGTTCGTACATGACTTGATTGGATTTTACGTAATCATGGAAGGGATCTTCTTCTACGCCGGATTCGCGATGATTCTCTCTATGAAACGACAAAACAAGATGGTTGGTATCGGAGATCAGTTCCAGTACATCCTGCGTGATGAATCTGTGCACTTAGCATTTGGTCTTGATCTGATCCGAACTATTCGTGATGAGAACCCAGAAATCTGGACAGAGGAATTTGAGGCAGACATTCGAGATAAAATTAAAGTAGCGGTAGAACTTGAGAAGAATTATGTGGATGACGCAATGCCTAACGGATTCTTAGGACTTAATCCACAGACGGTAAAGGACTATGTAGAACATATTGCGGATCGACGTCTCGAACGACTTGCTATGCCACTTGAGTACAACAAAGAATCACCATTCCCGTGGATGGCAGAGGTGATTGATGTGAGCAAGGAAAAGAACTTTTTTGAGACACAGGTTACTGAATACAAGAACTCAGGTAGTTTGGATTGGTGAATGAGCAAAGGCTCGAAGATCCTATTGCGAATTTATGTCCCGATTTGTCCCTGTCCTAGGACAAATCGCTGGACGAACAAAGTTAAACCCTGTACCAAGCTCGGTCTAGGGTTTTCTTGTGTTCCCTGGAGCAATTTAAGAGGAAATTATGCCATGTATCATTAGATTCTTGATTTTATCTAATATAAAACGGCAGCCATGGCTGCCGTTTTTCTATCGGTGTGGTTAGGTCGTAGAATAAATAAAATCAACTTTGTTTATTTTCTCACGCATTAGATAAATTACCTGTTCCCACATACTGCAGTATTCAAAAAATGAAGACCGTGTCGAACGAAGTTCTCTCCGTGCTTCACCAAGTGACTGGTCGTGAATGATTAGATCATTTGAATGAGTTGTGTAACTATTTTCACCTTTCACAAACTTTAAGCCATGAAAATGTGCTGCAGCAGCAAGATATTTTTTTTCAGCAACATCTCTTTTCGTTGTGCGCATCGTGTCTTCCTCCTCTAGGACGATTTAAGTTATTTGTACAATACCCCAAAAAACGGAAATTTGCTATGATATAACCTATGCGAAGTACCCTTACCATTATTCTCTTTATAACGATCCTCTTTGGGGGAGGATATTTCTATTACATTGCTGAGGCGATTTGTCCTGCGCCTCTCCCGTATGCTATTGGTAGTATCGATGATTCGTTTGATCTCTCAATTGATGAGGCACGTTTGGCGATCTCTGAAGCGGAGAGTGTGTGGGAGGATGCTACGGGGCAGAATTTATTTACCTATGACCCTGCGGCGAAGTTTACGATCAACTTTGTATATGACGAACGACAACAGCTAACTGACGCAGAAGGGAATTTCAAAGAGCGACTTGACCATACCGAAAGTGTGAGTGACGGGATTAGTGAAACGTATGAGCAATTAGTTGCCACTTATAATGATCTACAAATTAGCTACGGGGACAATGTTGAAAAATATGAACGAAACCTTGCTGCGTACAATACACAGGTCCAGCAATATAATGAAGAGGGAGGGGCACCTGCGAATGTGTACGAAGTACTGCAGGAACGTAAAGAAGATCTTGATGTGGAGCAAAATGAGCTTAACGGACTGTCTAAGCAACTTAATACGTTAGTTGAAGAGATTAATGCTATTGGAGAGCAGGGCAATCGTCTGATTGAGACTTACAACCGTGGTGTTGCTGAATACAATAGTTCATTTGGAGACCATCGTGAGTTTACACAAGGAACATACAGCAGTGAAGGACGCATTGATATCTATGCATTTGCAGATGATCAAGAGCTTAGGACGGTGTTGGCTCATGAGCTTGGGCACGCGTTATCACTTGATCATGTGGCGAATGAATCATCAATCATGTATTTCCTTATTGGAGAGCAGGACGATCCTTTGGAGCTCACGCAAAACGATATAGAAGAATTTGTACGTGTTTGCAGTAATACCGGCGTGTGGGATACAATAATGCAAAGAGTCTTTAATACATAATTTAATTATCATGGAATCACAATCATTTATGAGTAAGGGGTACGTGCAGATGCTGATGGCACTGATACTTATTGGTGTTATTGCAAGTTTAGCTGCATACACACACCTGACACTTAAAGAATCAAAAGGAATTTTTACTGGAGAAACAACTATTTCAGTTTCTGGGGAAGGCGAAGTGCTCGCAAAGCCAGACATTGGACAATTCTCGTTTTCAGTACGAGCTGAGGGAGCTGACGCGGTAGAAGCGCAAGAAAATTCTGCTGAAGCAATTAATGCCATCATTGCATACTTAGAGGGAGCTGATGTTGATGAGAAAGATATTAAGACTCAAAACTACAACTTGAATCCTAAGTACACATACGAAGAACGTGCGTGTGCTTTTGACGGATACTGTCCTCCAGGGGAGCGTGTGATTGACGGATATGAAGTATTTCAAAACGTATCGGTAAAGGTTCGTGATCTTGATAATGCAGGAACGCTGATTTCTAATGTAGGAGAGCGAGGAGCGACAAACATTTCAAGTCTGCAGTTTACTATCGATGATGAGTCAGCACTTGAAGCACAAGCACGTGAAGAAGCTATTGCTGATGCGAAAGCTAAAGCACAAGTACTTGCGGACGACCTTGGACTGAAGCTTGATAAGATTGTTGGATTCTATGAAAATGGTGGTGGGGAAGTATACAAATACGAACGAGCAACTATGGCTATGGATGCTTCGGAAGATTCGTTTGGGGGTGTTGCTCCATCGTTGCCAACGGGTGAGAATGAGATTCGGAGTAATGTGACTATCACTTACCAGCTCAAATAGCGTTAGTGCGTAGTACAAGAAAACGGTCCCCACGGGACCGTTTTCTTGTATGGACTTTTTTGGATACTGTGCTATTTTATTCAGTCAGTTCTTTTAGTGGGGTACAGATATTGTCTAGCGACATTGAAAACGATAAAAAACAAACACCAGCAGGTTGTGAATTAACCAGACCAACTGGTCCACGTATTCAAGGAATTACTGTGAGATGGTCTTGAATATATAAAACCATGAAGCCATGCATACCTTGCGTGGCTTTACTTTATATAAAACAGGAGTACAATATGAGAAATCACCTACGAGGTGTTTTTTTATAGGCCACATACTAGGAGTTAAACACTGCTAGTTAACCACTAAATTATTATGAGTCGCATTGGAAACTATTTCCGTGATACTGCATCAGAAATGAAGCATGTAAAATGGCCAACACAAAAGCAGGCGTTTGTATATACAGCACTGGTTATCGGTATCTGCGCTATTGCAGCGGTATTCCTTGGCGTGTTTGACTTTGTCTTCACACAAGTTTTAAACACAGTTGTTGGGTAATTATCCGTACTAATGGCTAAAGACTACTAGCTACTAACTAATATATGGCAAAACAAGAAACAGATGGAGAACGACATTGGTACGCGATTCATACCTACTCAGGATATGAAAACGCCGTAGCACGTAACCTTAAACAACGTATCGACTCTCTTGGTATGGAGACACAGATTTTTGATGTGGTTGTACCAACTGAAAAGAAGGTGCGAGTAAAAGGTGGGAAGCGTGTGACCGAAGAAGAAAAAATGTACCCTGGATATGTACTGGTGGATATGATTGTAAACGACGAATCATGGTACATTGTACGAAATACACCTCGTGTTACTGGATTTGTGGGAAGTGGAACACAACCAGTACCTCTTTCGCAAACTGAATATGAAGCGCTTATGAAACTCATGAGTGATGAGACCGTTAAGCATAAAGTTGATCTTGCACCTGACGATATGGTTATGATCACTGATGGTCCATTTAAGGAACTAGAAGGGAAGGTAGGAGAGGTAGACGAAGCAACAGGAAAAGTGAAGGTTTTGGTGAGTATGTTTGGTCGGGAAACACCCGTAGAACTAGACTTCCTCCAAATCGCAAAAATTTAATTTCAGCGCACTTACTTCGTTGTGCGACGATAAAATAATTGTCACCGTGGGTTGACCACGTCTCCAATTATTTTTCTTGCACGCCTTGTATCTACATCAAAATTAAACTTTTGAGTAACAGGGATTACATAAATAAAACTCGGCTTCCTGTCGGGCTTTATTTATAGAGATTTAGTCCTTCAGGGCTTGCAATATACGACTGAAAACAGTACTATAGCGACGCTTCTGATGAGTGGGGCTGTCTATGGAACGGACCTGCTCTCTACAAAATTTTAAATTTATACAACATGGCAAAAGCTATCATTAAAGTAATCAAAGTACAGGCAATTGGAGGGAAGGCTACGCCAGCACCTCCTTTAGGACCAGTACTCGGACAAGCTGGAGTTGCAATTGGGGAATTCGTGAACCAATTCAACGATCAGACACGTGAACGAATGGGGGAAATCGTACCTACTGTAATTACGGTATACGATGACCGAACATTTTCATTTGTGTGTAAGACTACACCAGCGTCACGAATGATTCTTAAAGCAATCGGAAAAGATAAAGGTTCTGGAAAGAACACTGTATCTAAGGTTGGAGACATCACTCAGGCTCAGATCAAAGAAATCGCTGAGGCAAAGATGGTTGATCTTAACGCAGCTTCAATCGAAGCAGCAATGAAGATCATCGAAGGAACATGTCGTTCGATGGGGGTGAATGTAAAATAATTTACATGTTATTAAAGAATAGAGCCAGCTGTCATCTGACAGCTGGCTCTATTCTTTACTCTACTGAAAATCTTCAGTAGTAAAAGTTTTTAAATTAAAAATCAGACAAAGAAAAACGCTCCGAAGTTTTGGAGCGTTTTTATTGTCTTCGAAGGTTGTTACAAATAATAACTCGTTCATTTTTCTTTCTCTCGATATGCACGAGAGCGTAGTCTGTACATGTGAAACAAGAAGTCATTTGTAGTGAGGACGGTCCGGTACTGATATGTTTTACCAATAGAGTGTTGTAAATCTTCATGCTCTGTAGCAAGCAGGTCCGTAAGTAGCGTAGAGCCGTTTGCGTTTGCTGCAGCATCGAATAAATTGCTGACCATTTGATTGTACTCTGGTGTACCTCTTTTGTACTGCTGACCTTGCCAGTGCATCAGTCGATCTTTTTTCCACTCGTAGATTTGCCCAGATTGCTGAGCTTCTTTTCCATAGAGTAGACACATTTCCTTCTGCTTCTCTGGATCAGGGCATTTGAATGCCTGCAGTACTCCTTCAATGGAACTGCATGCAACTCCCTTAAAAATAAAGTGACGTTCTTGTAGATTGCTCAGCCGAGCAAATCTTGGATCTTTTGAGTTACTGATGATTTCAGGCATAAGCACCCCCTTTCTTTTCTGGGGTTACTATGCCTTTTTACATACCTAATTACAAGTGTTGCAGAATTCCAGCACCTTTTCTTATTCCTTACGTTCAAAGTCTACCCATTGATATCGTAATCCGTTATGTTCAGAGATGGGATACTCAGTAACCATTTCAAATTGATCTTTAAAAACAGGGAAGTGCGTGTCGCCCTCTTTATCGTCGTAGAAAAAGGTGAGATGTAATCGGGACACGTAAGGAAGAACCTGTTTGTATATTTCGGAACCTCCTCCTATGTGTATCTCTTCAGGGTCTTCATTTTGTGCTGTAGCAAGTGCATCTTCTAATGAATGCGTCACCGTTACGCCATCATGCACATACGTTGTGTCACGAGTAATAACAATGTTAGTTCGTCCAGGTAATGGCTTGCCGAGTATCTCAAGAATAGATTCAAATGTCTTTCGGCCCATAATAATTGGGTGTCCAAACGAGAGTTTTTTAAAACGCTTCATGTCTTCAGGAACGTGCCATAAAAGGCCATTTTCCATACCAATCGCACGAGTGTCTTTGCCCATGCCTGCGACTATTACAATAGGAGTTTTCTGATCTATGTTTTGCATGTGCATATTATGTCATAGAGCTCTTTTGCTGTCCCTTGTGTGTACGTAAGTACAAGGTATACTTTGGGTATTATGACTCTTGAAGAACGATTGCAGGCGATCTTACAACCCTCAGTAGACACGCACGCACGATACTATACTGACTTTGAGGAACTTAAGGACGTAACTGAAGCGATACGCGCAGAAGGACGAAGGATCGTCCTTACCCAAGGTGTGTATGATTTGTTACATATCGGACATGCACAATATTTAGCAAAAGCTAAGGAAGAAGGGGATGTGCTTATTGTGGGTGTTGATTCTGACGCTTTGACACGACAGCGTAAGGGTGACGGACGTCCAGTGGTACCAGAAGGCGAACGAACGAACATGATCCTTCACCTACGTGATGTTGATATGGTGGTCCTACGTGATGTTGATAAAGAACTTGAGGCACTTATTCAGACCATTAAGCCTGATGTGTATATCGCTTCTACTTCAACCAAAGACTTCACTGTTAGTCCTGAACTTGCAGAGCATTGCGGTGAGGTTCGAACACTGCCTCCGCAGGCAACGACCTCTACATCAGCGCGCGTACAACAAGTGAGTATGCTTGGAGCTGACGAACTTGCAGCGGAACTGGCAAAACAAATGCCGCAAGTAGTACACGCCATGCTTGATCAGATTAAGAACAAAAAATAATGAACGTTCTCTTTGCGTACATTCCCGTGGTGCATAAGCAAGTACTCGCATTTTTACGTGAGCATGAAGGCATCCCAATTTGGCTTTTAGATAATGAAAAGGGGAAAGAAGAGAATGTGTATCTTGAGCGTGATGCACGGGCGCTTGGAGCGGAAGACATTAAAAAAGAATTAGAAGCGCATGGATTTTCTGATGTGACGGTTGTTGATCCTGTTGATTTAGACGAACTTACAAAAGAAGTTGGAACGATCGTCATTCCCGAAGATGAGATCATTCGTTTCTTTCTTGAGAAATACGCGCCGGAGGCGAAGACTGAAGCACAAAATATTTTCATACGATGGACACAGAAACTTTCTACCACTGAGTTTGAAGTGCCTGAAGGACGAACTGTTACAGAAGAAGACTTTGCTCAGCAGATGATCACTGATCTAGAAAACGAAGCACAAAAAAGCCCTGATTGGTGGAGACAAATTGCATCGGCGATTGTTATAGAAGGGAAGGTTGTTGCAACGGCACATAATAAGCATTATCCAACTGCGCACTCGCTGTCAGTTAACGGTGACCCACGATCTAATCTCGATGCAGGACAAGGTCCAGGAATTTATACATCAATCCACTCAGAAGCATCTGTTATCGCGCAGTGCGCAAAGATGGGTATTGCAACTGAAGGCGCTGATATTTTTGTAACAACATTTCCATGTCCAACCTGCGCTCGGTCACTTGTTGAAGCAGGTTTCGCACGTGTGTACTACAAAAAAGGATACTCGCTGCTTGATGCAGAGAATATCCTTAGTGACGCTGGAATTGAAATTATTTTAGTTTCCGAGAGTTAGCCTACTCGAGTGATCACTGCTTTATCAGGGTCACTCCCTACAATAAACTGTGCATGGAGATGGAGAACGGTTGATCCGGTTTTAGTCATGTCTCCCGAACGCATGAGAAGTGTCCCTCCCTCAATCTCATGTTCTTCCATGATCCAGTTCATATGTTCTTGTAGTTCAGCCCATGCTTCGCTGGTAAGCTCCTTTGAGTCAGCGATGTGTTCGTTGGTGACGATAAGGAAATGATGGGCCGTATTGTCATACGGATACATATTGGGCGTCACGTACCAATGTGCTCCTGTTTTCACAATAGGGGGGGTATGGTGCTTTTTCATATGCTCAGGACAGAACGGACAAAAACCGCCTTCAGCAATTTTTTTCATATTTTCTCGCTGTAAAGGTTTTCGAGCGTAATCAATGTTCATCAAATCAGGTTTGTCAGTCATGGTTTATACAGGTGTTGGAATAAGCATCTTTGCGTGTGGTTCATAATCGTCACCAAGTACGAAATGTTCTGGACGGAAGTCAGTGATCTTCGTGATACCTTCCGCTTCTAGTTTCATGGTTGGTAGCTTGCGTGGTTCACGGGCAAGCAACTCCTCAACCTTTTCAAATTGGTTTTCGTAAATATGTGCGTCAGATAGAGTATGTACATATTCAACCATTTCGTATCCCGTAAGGTGCGCAAGCATCATACCAAATGCCGCATACTGCACCATGTTGAATGGAAGTCCAACCGGCGAGTCAGCGCTTCTTTGGAAGTGATGTACTGCCAACTCTTTTGTCTCAGGAAAGCACAGTACATGAATCCATCCATGACAGGGTGCTACGACGGTACTGCGTTGCAGATCATCGTGTTGGATTACGTATTGTGGAATCCATGGAGAGATGATGTGTGTTCGTAGGTAGGGTCGTTCTTTTATCTGCTTCACTACGTGTTCGATCTGGTTAAACGGTGCTCCCTCAGCTGTGGGGAAGTTCGTCCATGCAGCCCCATACGAACCATTACCAAGGTCACCTTCAGGAAGACCGAAGATTTCACACTTCTCTTTGGTAATCCAACGTTCCCAGAACTTGCAACCAAATGATTCAAGTTGTTCTTGCGTGCGTGCACCATTAAGAAATGCGATGTGCTCACCAAGTGCAGCTTTGAGAAACGGTCCTGACATATCTCGCTCAGTGATCAACGGAAAACCATTACGCATATCAAAACGCATTTGATGACCCATAACCATCTTGCTCATACCTCCTTGAATAGGGTGTACCTCGCGTCCTGTTTCAAGGATGCGACGTAATAGTTCTTGGTATTGTGTGTCTACAGTACGATCTGCGTATGGTTTCATAGGAATAGTAATTAGCCGAATATCTCACTATGATATCGCATCTACACAGGTTCGGTAGTGGAAAAGAAATTACACAATAGAAATAGAAAAAGGAGCAAGCGATTGCCTGCTCCTTTTTGACTTAGTGTATGAAATGAACACGTACGTTTTGGTGTCCTGCAGTAGCATCTACAAGTTCCTGACACAAATTGTTAGGAATTCGTATGCAACTACGTGAACGCCGTAGTCCAAGATCTTTTTCTTTTGCGTTGCCGTGGATACGGACATACGGAAGGATCTTGTGTGCAATATCAAAGTTGATCGATATTTTACAGTGACCCATGGCATTACCTTTTTCGTAGCCCTTATAGCTTTGTTTGTAGTAACGAGGCTTGTCACGATGCATATTTGCCGTCGGAGTCCATTTGGGCCCCATTTCAGAACGCGTTACTGTCCCTTGCACTGGTACCGGGTAATAATTTCCCCTAGGAAGCACTACCGCTGTTTGCATCACAGTCTGAGCACCGTCAGTAACGGTAAGTGTTGCAGTACTGAAATTGACCACAACAATGCGTTCTGCGTATGCACCTGTCGGAAGTAATCCCATAAAAAATACGCACATCGATATAAGATGTTTCATTGCCTTCTCCTTCATTTGCTCCAAAATCACAGTAACATGGGTAATATAAATTACAAGAAACTAGATAAAGGAAAAGGGCGGATTAAGTATCCGCCCTTTTACGTCGTTAAATTTCATCAGGAACTTCACCATTTTCATATCGAATGGAGTATCTCTTTGTTCGACGGCGGTCAGCATATTCCTCAGCTTTGGTTTTCTGGATTGGAATCCAGACTTTACGTTTCTTACCCCTTGCTGATTTATCGGGAACCCATATGTTCCAATGTAAATGAGGCATAGTGCCAGTGTTGTGGTCCATTGGACCAAAACGTAGAAATAATGCACCCCCTGGGATATCAAATTCTTTACACGCCCAGGTCAGCATCTCACCAAACGGCTCCCATGCATCAGGGGGGATATCAGTAATATGACGCCAGTGATTTAAGGGGGTGATCATAAGCATTACTTTGCAACCACGTTTTCCAGCAACGGCATTTTTCTGGATCCTCCAATATTTATTTCTGAATATTGTTTTGTTGATTTTTTCGTCAATCATACAAAATCCGCATACTCCTGTCTCAAATGACTTTCTCAATAGGTAATAATACCGATACAGAAAAGGGAGAGTGAGGATATATTTTTGTTCGGTAGTCAGCTTGTGTTTTTTACACATCTCAAACTCCTCTTGGTTTTTCAATCTCTGTGAACAATACAAGAAAAAAAGAAAAAGTACAGAATCTCTCGACAGATGTAGCTCTAGATGTTGTAAGTGGCAGTAAAAATCTTGGAGATGATACACTATTCAATACATGCAATTGCAAGTCCAAAAACTTCACCCTGAGGCGAAAATGCCAGCGTTTGCGCATGATACTGATGCGGGGTTGGATTTGTGTACGGTTGTTGCCGTTACTGTTGAGCCGGGAGAACGGATGCAGATCCCAACAGGGTTGGCTTTGGCTATACCTGATGGGTATGTGGGTTTGATTTGGGATAAAAGTGGAGTTTCTCAAAAGGGAGGACTTAAAAGCTTTGGTGGGGTGATTGATGCTGGGTACCGAGGAGAGCTGTTTGTAGGTCTGCTAAACACGAGCGACACAGCACACACTTTTGCAATCGGTGCTAAAATAGCACAAATACTTATTCAAAAAGTTGAGCACCCAGAACTTGTTGAGGTATCATCACTTGATGCGACACCACGAGGTGATGGGGCATTTGGCAGCACGGGAATATAAGATACATATGCATCAAAAAGCACAAATCATCGTTATCGACGGAGGAGACAATGTGGGCAAGGCAACACAGGCTGATTTATTGATGCGTCGTTTGGCCAGCGAAGGAATATCAGTAGGGAAGTTTGATTTTCCTCGGTATACGCAGAATACGTTCGGACACCTACTGCAGGATTGTCTTGCAGGGGAGCATGGTGATTTTATGGCACTTGATCCTAAGATTACTGCCACACTATATGCAGCTGATCGGTACGAATCTAAGAAGGAACTCATGCAATGGATCGAGGAGGGGCGTTTGATCATTTGTGATCGATACGTGAGCGCAAATATGCTACATCAAGGAGCGAAGATTGAAGATGCTGATAAACGCGAAGAATTTTTAAAATGGTTGGACCATGTTGAGCATGAAATTTTCGGTATGCCACGAGCAGATCTTACTATCTACTTAAATGTCCCTCCAGAAAAAAGTGAGAAGCTACTTGAGTACGTGGTGGGCATTGGTGCAAAGACTGCAGATGTTGCTGAGTCAGACCTTGGCCACCAAGAGAAAGTTTCTGCGTGTGCACAATATTTGTCTACTTCACGAGATCAGTGGACCACGGTTGAATGCATGGAAGGAGAGCAGTTACGAGACCGTGAAGATATTCATGAGGAAGTGTATGAAGTAGTGCGTAAGCATATATAAGTATGTTATATCCATCTGATTACACAAAACGACAGTTTGATGATACGCCTGTTTTTGTTGGGTAAGGTTATTATGTAATTTATTTTCTACTATGAACGAATACACACACATTAAGGAGCAAGATACTGATGTCTACGAAGCACTCATGGGTGAAGAAGCACGAGAAATTAATGGTATCGAAATGATCCCAAGTGAAAACTATGTATCGCGTGCGGTGCGCGAGGCAAATGGTTCAGTGCTTACAAACAAGTACGCGGAAGGGTATCCAGGGAAGCGATATTACGGAGGACAAGACTATACAGATGCTGTTGAACGTCTGGCCATCACACGAGCATGCAAGCTCTTTGGTTGCAAGTATGCAAACGTACAACCACTTGGAGGTGCTGCAGCGAATGTGGCCATGTACTTTGCACTTATGGAACCGGGAGATACGGTACTTGGAATGGATCTTTCTCACGGAGGACATTTAACGCACGGTCACCCAACAACGAGTATCAACAAGGTGTTCAACTTCGTGCGATACAAAATGAAGGACGTTGATACAGGTGAAATTGATTATGATGCATTGCGTGAAGTGGCACTAGAGCATAAGCCAAAGATTATCCTTGCTGGATTTTCTGCATACTCACGGGAACTTGATTACCAAAAATTTGTAGATATCGCACGAGAGGTTGGGGCCTACGCAGTTGCTGACATGGCACACATCGCGGGCCTTATCGCAGGTGGCGTGGTGAAAAATCCATTTGATTTCGGATTTGATGTGATTACTTCAACAACGCATAAGACGCTACGAGGTCCACGAGGAGGATTAATTCTTACGCGAGAAGACGCAGAAATTGCGAAGAAAATTAATAAAGCAGTATTCCCTGGTATTCAGGGCGGTCCACATATGAATGTTATCGCGGGGAAGGCAGTTGCATTTGGAGAGGCACTGAAACCATCATTTAAGGAATACGGAACGCAGGTTTTGAAAAATGCGAAAGCAATGGAAAAAGTATTTCTTGATAACAAAGTCCGACTAATGGGAGGAGGAACTGATAACCATCTGCTACTAGCTGATGTGTTTGGTTCATTGGGTGTTACAGGACAAGATGCTGAAGTAGTACTTGATGAGATTGGTATTACACTGAATAAGAATATGATTGCTGATGAGTCACGAACGGCAATGGATCCTTCAGGAATTCGATTTGGTACTCCAGCAATGACCACGCGAGGCATGAAAGAGATCGAAGCAGCACGACTGGCTGAGATTATGATTGAGGTCTTGAAAGACAAAGACAATCAGCAATTGAAAGATGCACTGAAGACTGAGGTGGAGGCGATGTGTACGGCACATCCAGTACCAGACTCTTTTGTGTAAATAATGCACGCTGAACAGAACAAGGGTCGCGCAAAGCGCGACCCTTGTTCTGTTCAGCTAAATACTGTACTGTGCAATCAGAGAAGTTTTTCACAATTATGAAAGGAAATAGAGATGCCTGCAACTAATCATGCTGTTCACACAGCAAAAGAATTGTGTACTCAAGGATATGGGTACGCACCAATTAATCCGCATATTGTTTCGCGGGCATCACGTGCCTTTAGACATTTTACGGAACGTAGAGACTTTCTTAAGGATTGGAATGACTGGGGTCTGTGCCGTAAGGGAGAAGATCCGGAGGAATTAGACAGAGGATTGTCACAGCGTAAAGGTGACGGAACATCTGCTGACAACAAATTTGTTACCCACTATGATCCTTTGTTGTCATCAGATTTTGTTAAGACAGGGAAAATTCTAACATCCACAGAGTATGAATTTTTTGATGCTATGCAAATTTTGTATGACGTACTTACGGCAAATGTTACTGACATTCTGATTGAGTGTGACAAAATATTGAAAACCGATATGGCTTCGTTATACCAGTTGACAATTAACGAAAATCAGATTCCTTACGCAACAACTGCTCTTAGATGCTTAGGATATCCTCCAGTTGAAAATCAAAAAGGTGCTACTGGACACGACGACAGAGGCTGCTTAGCAACGCATCTTGGCGATGAGGGAGGGTGGCTCTTGGGAGCACTACAGAACAGTCCTGGTAAGATGGTAAAAATTTCTCCTAAACAAGGGCAGGTGTTGTTATTTTGGGGGGTGAAAATTCTCTGGGCAAGCCAGGGGAGACTAAATCCCTTATGGCACAGTTCACGAACTAAGCCTGAGGAATATCGTTCTGCCATGGTGGGATTTCATCATATACCTATTGAAGGATATGAAGTGCGTAATGCAAAAGTGGCTAAGGCTCATTACTGGGCTGAAGTACATCAAAAGTACACCGCAGCATAATTTTAAACATCTAAAGGGCCGAGCAATGCTCGGCCCTTGTTTCTTTTTAAGTAATATGTATAATACCCAGTGAAAGTTTGATATTCTATCAAACTATCTATCACTGCTCAATAGGTTTCTTGCCTTTATGAAACCTACCTCAATACTTGACGCCCTCCTAGTGAGGGCGTTTTTTTCTTTTTATAACTCCTGTACAATGGACATAATGGAAGCACATGAAGAAGAAACGGTAGTGGCTCCAAAACCACAACGGCGATCTATCGCTCGGATTAAGCGTCACTGGATGTCGTTAGCTTTTTTCTTTGGTTTTCTTTTGGACAACATTACGCTCAACCGTGTTGATCAAGTTTTCGACAACCTTGTCCTTGCGTTTTATGTGGTGCTAGCCATGGGGTCGTTACTTCTGATGTACGGGAGTGCTGCACAAAAGATTGGTGGGGCGGTAGGTCAGTATGCGCAAAAATACGCACCACTGTTGGTGCAGTTTTCTTTCGGAGGACTGCTCTCAGGGATGCTTATTTTTTATGGACGCAGTGGTGCATGGACTGAAAGTTGGCCATTTCTCATTATTATCCTCTTGGCAATTTATGGAAATGAAACTATCCGCGATCGTTCATCACGTTTAATTTATAACATCAGTATTTTATTTGTTGGTCTTTTCTCCTACGTCGTTTTGGTAATTCCAGTGTTTACTGGCTGGATGGGACCGTGGGTGTTTGTGGGTAGTGGATTGATTGCACTGTTTATTATGTATTGGTTTATACAGGTCTTGCACAAAGTGGTGCCACGTTTTCTCACCATGCACATGAAGTCAGTGATTTTCACCCTCGGTGCAATTTTTGCAACTTTCAACTTTTTATATTTTGCAAATATTATCCCGCCAATTCCATTGTCGCTTAAAGATGTTGGTATTTACCATAGTGTAGTTCGTTTTGAGAATGGTAGCTATCAGTTAAAGTATGAAGAAGGGAAGTGGTATCAGCCGTTTAAGGACTCTGATAATACGTACCATCCGGTACCAGGGGACAATATCTTTTGTTTTGCACAGGTGTTTGCACCAACAAAGTTACAGACAGACATTTATCACAACTGGGAATACTACAATCCAACAACAAAAGAATGGGTAGAGCATACTCGACTTTCATACAGTATTGCAGGAGGACGTAATGATGGCTTCCGTGGATATACCTTTATCCAAAATTTTACAGATGGAAAATGGAGATGTTCAGTAGAGACTGGACGTGGACAGGTACTCGGACGTGAAGTATTTAAGATTGATTCACAAGGAGTATCAGCACCACTGGTGACTTTCATAGAATAGTTGACCCAAAAAATAAAAGTGGTAATATATTTCGCACTGACATGAGTCAGCGGACAGTACAAAAAAGGATTGCAAATGCAACAGAGTGAAGACACAAGACAGATTCCACGAGGGGTGGCAAAAGTAATGACAGCTGGTATGGCAAAGCCAGGTGAACGGGCTTGGCGGCCACGCAGAACAGAAGGGAGTTTTACTCCCTGTTCAGATCGTACCGGTGCTTTTACTACAGAAACTCGCAAAAAGCGGGTACTTACAAAGCCATAATGAGGAAAGAGCAGGGAGGTGCAACATGCACCCCCTGTGACACGCACGCTCCATAAGCGGGCGTTTTTTGTTGTCTTTTGCTATAGTATGCACACATGCAACAGGTACTAAAACAGACAATTGCCGATATTCTCAATGAGCGCTCTCTCGAGGGGGTAGATTTTACTATTGAACACCCAAGTGATCTTTCACACGGGGATTATTCATGTAACGTCGCAATGGTACTTGCTAAAAAACTCGGAACAAATCCGCGAACACTCGCCGACGAACTTACACAATCAATTGAAGCAAAGAATGTCGCTCACGTTGCAAAGGTGGAGGTGGCTGGTCCTGGGTTTATTAACTTCCATCTTACCCGAGATTTTTTTAGTAATGCTCTTACGCGCATTACTGATGCGGGAGATGATTGGGGAAAAAGTTCTGCCTATGGAGGGAAGAAGGTATTTGTTGAGTACACTGATCCGAATCCTTTTAAGGAATTTCATATTGGACATCTCTTCACGAACTCGGTTGGGGAATCAATTGCACGACTGTTTATGTTTGCTGGAGCTGATACAAAACGATTATGCTATCAAGGGGATGTGGGAATGCATGTGGCCAATTCTATTTGGGGAATGCAAAAACTTGGCATGGAAGCTGATAGTACTTTTACCGCACGAGACTTAGGGAAAGCATACGCGACAGGTGCAACTGCGTACAAAGAGAATGAAACTGCACAAGAAGAAATTAAAGTTTTGAATAAAAAAATATACGAGCGTACTGATGATGCAGTTAATGCATTGTATGACGCCGGTAGAGAAGTGTCGCTTACATACTTTGACACTATCTATGCAATGGTAGGAACTGAATTTGATGCAAAATTTTTTGAAAGTGAAGCAGGTCCTAAAGGGAAGGAGTTAGTGCTTGCTAACCCTGAAGTGTTTACTGCAAGTAACGGCGCGCGTATCTTTGATGGTGAGGCACACGGTCTACATACGCGTGTTTTTGTAAACTCCGAAGGTCTTCCAACGTATGAAGCAAAAGAACTCGCATTGGCAAAAATGAAGGAGGAAGAACTTGGTTCATACGATCTTTCAATTATTTCAACCGCAAATGAAATTACAGAGTATTTTAAGGTTTTGAAAAAAGCGATGAGTTTTGTGTATCCAGAATTAGAAAAGAAAACAGAACACATTGGTCACGGAACGGTACGACTTACTTCAGGAAAGATGTCATCAAGAACAGGGGACGTAGTATCTGCGGTTGATTTTATTGACGATATTGCACAGGCAGCAAAAGAACGTATGCAAGAATCTTCACCAGAACTTGCAGAGAATGTGGCACTTACGCAACACATTGCACTGGGGGCCATTAAATATGCAACGCTTAAGGGGAACATACTGCAGGATACTGTATTTGATAAAGAACAAGCACTTTCATTTGAAGGAGCATCAGGACCGTATCTACAGTACACACACGCACGTATCCATTCGGTACTGGCTAAGGCTATGGGTGCAGGGATTGCACCAAATACACAGGCAGCGCCTGAAACTGCTTACGAAATTGAAAAAATTCTCTACCGGTTCTCTGAAGTGACGGAAGAAGCAGTGCTACACCGTGCGCCACACAAAATTACTACGTATCTTACTGAAGTAGCTTCAGCATTTAATACATTCTACGCACATGAAAAAATTGCTGATGCTTCTGACGAGTATGCACCATATAAAGCTGCACTTGCAGGAGCTGTCGCACAGACGTTGAAGAATGGACTTTGGTTACTTGCCATTGAAGCACCTAACTCCATGTAGTTGACATATTTATTAAATATGACAATATATTTGTAGGGGCCTTCACTAGGAGAATCGAATGGACGAGATTAGTTTTACTGAAAAATATATTATTGTGTGCCGTGGACTTATGCAGTATATGCGGAGAAAAAAATCTAGAGAAGATTTGCTTCTATATAAAAGCATGCTGGGCGACGTGCTGAGAACAGAACCACATCTTCAAACAGTTCCACTACGACAATTGTAAAAAAAGGGGCGGGAAAATTTCCGCCCCTTTTACTTTGTTTGCTAAAAATGATAAATACGTGTATTTTCAATACAGGAGTCACGGAAATACGGGAAGGGAATTAAATGACAACCTTGTTGTTAATTAAAGAAGCACTTTGCATGATCGACTTTGGCATGTGGATGGCACTGCAAGATCTTGAATATCAGATAGCTCTTGCAGAGCAGGGTGATATGGACCCTCCTGGACCAAAGGGGGGAATGGGATTAGCAATTTTAAAACGGCGCTTTAAAGCGCCGTTTCTTTGTGTCTGTGTACATACTCAAGATAGCTGACCCTAGGGGTGTATAGTGGATATGAAGGAGTATCCACTATGGGTTACATAGGAAATACATTGTTCTGGACGTATACAGCGTTTCGAATGTACAGGATCTGTCTGGAGAAGGAACTTGTGACAACTTTTGGCCCACACGGCCGGAAAAATATCAGAGTAAACAGAAAGTGGAAAAGACGTCCACAGCAAAAACTAGTTGGTTAGATCGATTGCATTCGCAGTCGATCTTTTCATATAAAAAATGCATGGTACTATGCATGTGCACGTCTGATACGCGTGTGTGAGGAGATCCTCGCATTATTATGTCTGATATACATATCATAAACTATGAATACAAAAACACAGGAGAACCACACTCCAGAAAAAAGTGACGTTGCGTTGCGTGAAGAAGCTGTATTGCAGTTTTGGAACGAACACGACATTTTTAATAAAACGCTACAGAAGGATGCACCAAACGGTGACTTCGTATTTTACGATGGCCCTCCGTTTGCTACAGGACTGCCACACTATGGGCACATCTTAGCGGGAACGATCAAGGATGCTATTCCTCGATTTTGGACGATGAACGGTTACCGTGTGCCACGTAAGTGGGGATGGGATTGTCATGGTCTCCCTTTGGAGAATTTGATTGAGAAAAAGTTAGGTCTTGCTACTAAACGAGATATTGAAGAACTTGGTATCCAGGTTTTCAACGAAGCTGCTCGTGACACGGTGATGGAATACGCTGATGATTGGGCGAAGGTTGTGCCACGTATGGGGCGGTGGGCAGATATGGAGGACGACTATAAAACAATGGATCCTACATACACCGAAAGTGTGTGGTGGGTATTTTCGCAGTTACATAAGAAGGGGTTGGTATACGAAGGCTTTAAGTCTATGCACCTATGTCCACGATGTGGGACGACACTTTCAAACTTTGAGGTTAATCAAGGATACAAAGACATTAAAGATATCGCTATTACCGTAAAGCTCCCACTGCTTGATGATGCGGGAGTGGTTACCGATGCGTCACTTTTGGTTTGGACTACAACACCATGGACAATGCCGGGGAACATGGCTGCTGCGGTGCATAACGAACACGATTATGTAAAGGTGAAAGTGGCTACAGAAGAAGGTTCTGAATTTTTGATCTTAGCAAAGGCACGACTATCACAGCTTGGAGAAGTAGAGTATGAGGTAGTTGAAGAATTTAAAGGAACAGAACTTGTGGGGAAACGATACGAACCACCATTTGCATTCCATTCCAGCCAAGAATTTGAAAGCAAGGAAAACGCATGGCAGATTCTTCATGCTGACTATGTAGAGCTCGGTGAAGAGGGAACGGGTGCGGTGCACTTGGCTCCAGCGTACGGAGACGATGACATGAAGTTGGCTCAAGAACACAATGTGCCAATCGTGCACCACGTTGATGAGGTGGGGCATTTTATGGATTTTGTCACTGACTTCAAAGGACAGTTAGTAAAACCTAAAGATGATGATTCTGCCGGAGTGACACATCTTGATGCTGATATTGAAATTGTAAAAGCATTACAGGCAAATGGGAAACTCTTCAAGAAAGAAAACATTACCCACAGTTATCCGCATTGCTGGCGGTGTGATACTCCGTTGTTGAATTACGCTACTACTTCATGGTTTGTTGAAGTTACAAAAATTAAAGATCAGTTAGTAGAAGAAAACAATAAAATCAAATGGGTGCCTGAGCATGTTGGACGTGCACGATTTGGTAAGTGGCTTGAAGGAGCGCGCGACTGGGCAGTGTCTCGACAGCGTTACTGGGGGGCACCGTTACCGATCTGGAGAAATCCTGAAACTACAGATTTTGTTGTTATGGGGAGTCTTGCTGATCTCCAGCAATACGTACCGAAGTCTGGAAATACATACTTCGCAATGCGCCACGGGCAGTCACAAAGTAATGCTGACAATGTGGTGCAGACAAATATTGAAACAGCTAACCCACTTACGGAGCTTGGGCAACAGCAGGTGCATGATGCGCTCGCCGAACTTAAGAGTAAAGGAATTGATAGGATTATTTGTTCACCGTTTGAACGAACTGGTGCCACGGCAACACTTATTAGAAATGAGTTAGGACTTAGTGAGGAGCAGATGACCTATGATGAACGTCTGGGGGAAATTCAACTGGGTGACCTAGAGGGAAAATCAAATACTGAGTATGCTGATTTTGTACAGACACATGCGCAGTGGTGTGATTGTGCACCTGAAGGCGGAGAAACGTGGGGTGATGTGCGTAATCGTATGGGCGCATTCTTATATGAGGCTGAAAAGACGTATCAGAATGAAACTATCCTGATCGTGTCGCATAATTCACCATTACGGATGCTTGGAGCAGTGGTGCAAGGAGCACAACTTGAAGAGACTGACTTTGATCATGATGCTGACGGAATGCGATACAACAACGCAGAGGTGCGTGAGCTTTCATTTACACCAATGCCACACAACGATAAATACGAATTAGATTTCCATCGGCCGTATATTGATGACATTGATTTGTTTGACGGTGAAACAAAACTTGAGCGTGTTCCTGATGTGTTTGACTGTTGGTTTGAATCGGGCTCAATGCCATACGGACAAAAACACTTCTTAGGTGAAGCAAAAGATGACTTTGACCCTGAAAATGGAAAGGGATTTCCCGCACGATTCATTGCAGAAGGCCTTGATCAAACACGTGGCTGGTTCTACTCATTGATCGTATTAGGTACAGCTATCTTTGGAAAGTCGCCATATCAGAATGTGATTGTGAATGGATTGGTGCTTGCCGAAGATGGAAAGAAGCAAAGTAAATCATTACGAAACTACCCAGACCCGATGGAGCTTGCTGATCGTACAGGAATTGATGCAATGCGATTCTACCTACTTTCATCTTCTATTGTGAAGGGTGAGGACTTAAACTTCTCGGAAAAGGAGGTTGCTGAAATTCAGCGGAAGAATATTGGACGACTTAATAACGTGTTGAGCATGTATGGCATGTTTGATGATGGAAAAATAGAATCAAAAAGTGATTCAAATCATATTCTTGATCGATGGATTATTGCGCGACTACACCAGACTACGACTGATATTACAGACGGGTACAAAGGATACGAGCTTGATAAAGCGACACGACCGGTAACAGAATTTATTGACGATCTATCCGTGTGGTACCTACGCCGGTCCCGAGACAGACTTAAGGGAGTGAGAAAGTCCGGTGGACTTTCGCAAGGGGTTGCCAGTAATTCTGACGCAAGGAAGAATGGCGTCAACCTGAACAGTTCCTGTAAGGAAGATGAGGACATCCAGCTCGCAATGGGAACATTGCGTCACACACTTATGACGCTCTCACAACTGATGGCACCGGTAATGCCATTCTTTGCTGAACATATGTATCGCACACTGCGTAATGAAAATGATGCAGAAAGTGTGCACCTGACAAATTGGCCTGAAGCGGGGGAGGTAGACGCAGGAGTTTTAGAAGCTATGGAGGTAACGCGTGGTGTGGTGTCTGCAGCCCTTGAAGCACGTGCGAAAGCAAATGTGAAAGTACGACAGCCTTTGCAGACACTTAGTGTACAAGAGGAGTCTTGTGTTGTTACTGATGAAGCGTACGCTGAAATTGTGCGTGCGGAAGTGAATGTAAAAGAGGTTCGTCACGATGGAAGTATTGAAGGGGTTACTTTGGACACTGAAATCACTCCGGCCTTACAAGCAGAGGGTGACGCACGAGACTTCATGCGTGCAGTACAGGATCTTCGAAAGAAAGAAGGGCTTGAAGCTGTCGACACCGTGATCCTTACCGTACAATCTTCACAAGAAGGTGAAGATGTAGTTATCACATTCAAAGATGAAATACAGAAAACCGTTGGAGCACAGGAAATCGTATTTGATCGTACTGAAGGAATGGAGGTAGTTGCTGGGGAACACTCATTAACTATTAGTATTGAAAAGGTAGGGTAGTGGAAGATGAACAAAGACCGGAAATGGCACAGCCATTTCCGGTCTTTGTGTTTTGCAGTACAATCAGTGGTATGAGTTATAAGACATACACGATGCAGGCCCTGGTGTGTGGGTCACGCGCGAGCTTCACCTCAGACAAGTCATACCTTTTGTTTACCAAAGAGGTGGGTATGTTGTGGGCGACCGCGCGCAGTGTCCGTGTTGAGAAATCGAAACAGCGTATGGCACTGCAGGATTTTTCTATGGTACGTGTATCGCTTATAAAAGGGAAAACAGGATGGCGCATTGGAAGTGTCGAGGCACACGCAAATGCATTTCTTGCAGCAGAGAATAGGGCAGTGCGCGGAGGTATCGCATTTGTGGTCAAGGCACTTCGTCAGTATGTCCACGGAGAAGTGGAAGTACCACGGGCATTTGCTGATATGCAGAGTGTACTTGATCGGTTGGTCACAGAAAGTACCCCAGAAGATATTGCAGTGTATCAACAACTATTTATTTTACGTCTTCTTGAGGAGTTGGGGTATATTGCTGTTCCTCAGGAATTTCGCGTATATATTGAAACTAAAGATCTGCACGGAGCGTTTACAATATATGACAATACACATGATGCTCGCATTACACAGCATATTGAACATGCCAAGAAGGTGAGTCATCTGTAATGAGTTATACTAATAGAACAATACGTATGAGTGGAATTAAGGATCAAGACCGCATAGAAGCGCTTCGTAAGCGCTTATATGAGCGTGGGAAACCTGCCCAACAGCACGCAACACATGCGTTGACTGATACTAAAGAAGAAGTACAGACACAATGGTCAGCACCTCCTGAGCCTGTGCAACAGGAGGTTGTGCCGGAGCCTGTGGTGGAACCAGAAATTATTTCTGAGGTACCGCTTACTAGACCAACAGAACTAGATATGACACCCAAGAAAAAGAAAAAAGGATATCGTTTGAAATTACTATTAGCAGGGATCATCTTCTTCGTCCTTGCGGTAGGAGGATCAAGCGCATTTTTGATGTTTGGCAACAATAGTATCTCAGGAGAAAATATTGCTATTTCAGTAACGGGACCGTTCACCATAGGTGGGGGAGAAACATTGCCACTACAAGTAGGTGTTACTAATAGTAATGTGGTAGCTATAGAGTCAGCAACGTTAATTGTGGAGTATCCACTAGGGACACATTCCGCTGTTGATGCACAAAAAGAACTATTTTCTGAACGCTTAGCCTTAGACACTGTAGCTGCAGGGGAAACAATAAACGTACCGTTACGTGCGGTTGTGTTTGGGGAAGAGAATGATGACCAGACCGTAAACGTTTCAATTGAATATCGAGTGCAGGGCTCTAATGCATTGTTCTTTAAAGAAGCGGATCCATTGCGGTACAAAATTAGCTCGTCTCCGATTACGGTTAAGACAGCCTCTTTGAAGAAGGTATCTTCTGGGCAAGAGACTGATATTGAAATTACTATTACCTCAAACTCACAGACAACACTTTCCGAGGTTCTTGTGAAAGCCGAATATCCTACAGGATTTGATTTTACATCTTCAGAACCTTCACCGGTAAGTGCACAGAATGTATGGTTAATTAAAGACCTTGAGCCAGAAGAACAACAAACCATTACCATTACAGGAATAGTGGTTGGGAAAGAGACTGATGAATATGCACTGAACTTTACCGTTGGTGTACCCAGCGAACGAGATCCGCAAAGTCTTGCGTCAGTGTTTGCCACCGCACAAACTGAATTTGAAATCGAACAACCATTTTTAGATATTGATCTTGAAATCGCAGGAGTGAGTAACAGTACTGTGGTTGTTGAGCCTGAACAGCAAGTGGCAGGTTCAGTTGAGATTACCAACACACTTGAAGACACACTCTACGATATTACCGTTGAAGTGCAATTAGGAGGAAATGCATTGTCTGATCTGGACGTTGGTCCACCAAATGGATTTTACGATTCATCAAAAAACAAAATCATATGGGATGTTTCAAGCTCGCCCGATTTGAAGGAATTGCACCCAGGAGAAACAACTCGTTTAGCGTTTGGTGTAGTTCCTTCTGGTGATGCATCACGAACTCCCCAGATAGACTTTGATGTGAATGTTACTGCACGACGTGTTTCAGAGAATAATGTTTCAGAGAATTTAATTGGAACTGCTGCAAGTGTTCTTAAGGTTGCAAGCTCGCCTAATCTGCGTACCATTGTTGGATATAACAATGGCGTCTTTACTGATGTGGGGCCACTGCCGCCAAAGGCAGAAGAGTCTACGAACTACACCGTTTCACTTATGATTGAAAACGGAAGTAATGCTATTTCTGATACGGTAGTAACTGCAGTGTTACCATCGTACGTAACGTGGAAGGATCAAACTTCAGGAGCGGGAACGGTAAATTACAATCCAACTGACCGATCAATTACTTGGACTGTAGGATCTGTTGAAGGTAATGCAGCAGCATTCGCTGCATTCCAAATAGCACTAACTCCAAGTAAGAGTCAGGTAGGAACTGCACCAGTGTTAGTTAAGGAACAACGGCTTAAAGCAAATGATTTGTTTACAGGGACCGTTGTGCGGGATGTGATGAGTGCGGTTACTAGTGAGATGTCGTTAGAGACCGGCTATGAGCGTGACAACGGGAGAGTTGTTCAATAAATCAGCGAATTACTTCGTTGTGCTGCGATAAATTGACCGTCATCGTACGCAAGTACGCCTCCGTTCAATTTTCTTACACGCCTCGTACTTCATCTGATTTATTGGACAACTCTAGTCCACAGTCTTTTCTATTCAGTTCGTTATGCTAAAATCAACCTATTATGAATGAAGAAAGGAGCAGAAGCGACTATTCTGAATTTATGTCCCAATTTCGCCCTGCCCTAGGCGAAATTGCTGGACGACCGACTTACTTAAATTAATTATCTCCCGCATGACAGAAAAAAAAGACGATAAGATGGAAAAAATAGTATCGCTATGTAAGCGTCGTGGCTTTGTGTTTCAGGGGAGTGATATCTATGGGGGGCTTCGTGGTACGTGGGACTATGGCCCTTTGGGAGTTGCCCTAAACAAAAACATCAAGCGAGAATGGTGGAAAATGTTTGTTGATGATCGTGAGGATATGTATGGTCTGGATGCAGCGATCATTATGAATAGTAAGGTGTGGGAGGCTTCGGGGCACACGGGTGCTGGTTTTGCTGACCCAATGGTGGAAGATCTTGAAACCAAAGAGCGATTTCGAGCTGACCATCTCCTTAAAGATAACGACATTGACGCAGAAGGAATGAGCTTAGAAGAAATTGATGCATTGATTGCGGAAAAGGGAATCAAAAGTCCGAAAGGTAATGATCTTTCTCAAGCTCGGCAATTTAACCTTATGTTCGAGTCACGCATTGGTGCAACAGCCGGAGATGAAGGGAAGGTGTATTTGCGACCTGAGACCGCACAAGGTATTTTTGTAAACTTTAAAAATGTGTTGGATTCAATGTCACCAAAGATGCCATTTGGTATCGCTCAAGTAGGGAAGGCATTCCGTAATGAGATCGCCCCTCGTGAGTTTTTATTCCGTGTGCGCGAGTTTGAACAGATGGAGATTGAGTATTTTGTAAAAGAGTCTGAGTGGGAAGTCGAGTTTGAAAAGCTTCGATTGGATATTGTCGCTTGGAACAAGCATCTTGGCCTGAGTGATGAAAATGTACGTGAGTTTGAAGTGCCAGAAAACGATTTAGCACATTACTCAAAGCGGACAATTGATTTTGAATACAACTATCCAGGGAAAGGCTTTGATGAGCTTGCAGGGTTCGCGTACCGAACTGACCATGATCTAAAAAATCATATGGAAGCAAGTGGAACAACAATGGAATACATTGAGCCAGACGGATCACGATTTATTCCACATGTACTTGAACCATCATTCGGGTTAGGGCGAGCATTAACTGCCGTACTATGTGAAGCATATACAGAAGATGAAATGAATGGGGAAGTGCGAACATACCTTAAGCTTCCAGTACACCTCGCACCATATCGTGTTGCGGTTTCACCATTGCTAAAAAATAAGCCTCAGCTTGTAGAAAAGGCACGGGAAGTATTTAGTGTACTTAAGAAAGAATACGGAAACGTAGCATGGGACGATAATGGAAATGTAGGAAAACGATACCGACGTCAGGATGAAATTGGTACACCATACTGCGTAGTTATCGACTTTGATACGCTGGGCGAAGAAAATCCAGACACGAAAGACACGGTAACCATTCGTCATCGTGATACAGGTGAGCAGGAGCGAGTCTCAATTTCTGACCTGATTGAGAAATTGAAGTAAAATAAAGACCTGCCATTAGGCAGGTCTTTATTTTTTAATCCTAAACCTTGTTAAATATTTTAAACAGTGTATTTTGAATAGAGATTTAACAGGGAGAATGACAATGACTGAGGTGACAGTATTTGAGCAAGTTCGAATTTTTTTGTATGCACTAGGCTATGAAGAGGGACGTGCAGATCCAGATCGTACCATTGAAGATGGCGACTGGTTACTAGACTACCTTAAAGAGCAAGCAGAAAAAGACGATATCATCATAGACTTGCTACGTAGAATGGAAAGTTCTAGTTGGTTTTGTGGACATAGTCTTGAAGGAACAGAAAATATAGGCTGGACACGAGATATGTCGAAACAGGCCCTTGGAGAGCGTGTTGAGCTACTTCAAAGATTGGAAGCCCCTGCTGTATTACAGTAAGCCCAAAAGGCGCCTCGGCGCCTTTTTACTTTGGTTGTGGTCACGATTTCTTTTTTATGAAGCTGTGGTACTGTATTTAGATTATGACTGACAAAACACCACGATATCTCACCACCACACTACCGTACGTAAACGCTGAACCACATATTGGTTTTGGTTTAGAAATGGTGCAGGCAGACACACTTGCACGGTATTGGCGAGTTATGGGACACGAGGTGTTTTTTACTACCGGAACAGATGAACATGGCCAGAAAATTGCGGAAAAGGCTGATCAGATCGGGCAGGATCGACAGGAGTATGTTGACCATTTTGCTGGAGAATTTAGTAAACTCAAAGAATCGTTGAACCTTTCATACGATAATTTTATTCGTACCACTGATTCTGATCACAAGAAAGCCGCGCAAGAAATGTGGAAACGATGCGAGGCTAAAGGTGACATTTACAAAAAGAAGTACAAAGGATTGTATTGTGTGGGGGACGAGATGTACATGAAGGAGTCTGAATTGGTGGATGGGAAGTGTCCAAATCATCCGAACATGGAACTGCAGGAAATTGAGGAAGAGAATTATTTCTTTAAACTTTCAAACTACCAAGGTTATCTTGAAGAATATCTTTCACAAGAAGGAGTAATCGAACCAGAATGGCGACGCCAGGAGGCTTTGAACTTTGTACAAGGAGGACTTGAAGATTTTAGTATTTCACGAGAGGTCTCTCGTATGGATTGGGGTATTCCAGTTCCCGCAGATGAAGAACAGGTAATGTACGTATGGTTCGATGCACTTACTAATTACATCAGCGCACTTGGTTGGCCAGAGGATGTTCAGGGAAATTTCAAAAAATTCTGGCAAGAAGGAGAGGTGATGCAAATGGCAGGAAAGGATCAAATTCGGTTCCAATCTATTATGTGGCAGGCGATGCTTCATAGTGCTGATATTAGAGCAACCGACAAAGTTATATATCATGGCTTCATCAATTCAGGTGGGCAAAAGATGAGTAAGAGCCTTGGAAATGTTATTTCACCGTATGAGTTAGTAGAGAAGTACGGTACTGACGCAACGCGCTACATTCTATTACGCCACGTGCATCCATTTGATGACTCCGACCTCACATGGGAAAAGATGGATGAATATTACACTGCAAACCTAGTAAACGGTTTAGGTAATCTTACGGCACGTATTATGAAGATGTCGGAAACTCATCTTGAAGTAGAGGATTTTGAGCCATTTGATCCAACAACAATAGATGCTCCGGCAATGCTTAACATGCAAAATGCCATGGATCACATCTGGTCACTCATCCAGACTGCTGATGAACTTATCGCAGAAACTGAACCATTTAAGCTTATTAAGACTGAACCAGAGGTAGCCAAGGGAATACTTGTAAATCTCCGCCAACAACTGCTGCACATCGGACGACTACTACTTCCCGTAATGCCAGAGACGAGTGTAGCGATTCGTGCGGCAGTTCGTGCAAATCAAAAACCAGACAATCTATTTAATCGGCTTGAGTCATAGCTAGTATGAAAAGTATTGAAGACGTGTTGCAGCGAAATAACCGTGTCGAGATGGATAAGGCATGGGAGGTTAGTTATACTCGGCGATTAATTATTGCGGGAATCATTTATTTAGTTGCAGCCGCTTTTATGAAGAGTATTAGTCTTGATGCATATTTACTTAGTGCACTGGTGCCAACAGGAGGATATCTTTTTTCAACCTTGTCACTACCGATTGTTAAGAAGTATTGGATTGAAAAATATGGAAACAAATAAATTTCAGTATATTGATACACATGCTCATCTAAACCTTTCTGCTTTTGATGAAGACAGGGAAGAAATAATTTTACGATGCAGAGAAGAAGGGATTGTGGTGATTAATATTGGAACGAAGCTGAGCACAAGCAAAAAGGCGGTAGAGATTGCAGAAACTCATGAACATATGTACGCGATGGTTGGTCTTCATCCGATACAGACAACACCACGGCACCATACTGAAGAAGAGATTGGTGGGAAGGCGTTTACCTCAAAGGGTGAGGAGTTTGATATAGATCTGTATCGAGAGCTTTGTAAGAGTGAGAAGGTTGTTGGTGTTGGTGAGTGTGGTTTTGACTATTTCCATAATGGCGTAGAGATGTACGAAGTACAGGAAACTGCGTTCCTTAAACAAATTGCTCTAGCGAATGAGATGGAACTTCCGTTGATGATTCATACACGTGATCCAAAACCGGGGGAGGAGAGTCCAACAGGACGCAGTGTGTACGACGATGTATACGATCTTTTAAAGAAGCATAGCAAGGTGCCTGCAAATATACATTTCTATGCAGGAAACTGGGAGCAGGCACAGAAGTTCTTTGGGCTGGGGTGCACCATTTCGTTTACCGGTGTGATTACGTTTGCAAAAGACTATAAAGAAGTAGTTCGCAATGCACCCTTAGACCTCATCCATGCTGAGACTGATTGCCCCTACGTTGCCCCAATTCCATTTCGAGGAAAACGATGTGATCCGACTATGGTGAAAGAAGTCTATAAGAAAATAGCGGAGATACGAGGAGAAGATGAGGAAGTGGTGCGGAAGCAGTTGTTGGAGAACGCAAAACGACTTTACAGACTGTCTTAAAGTGATAGTCTTCCACTAGAAAGGAGATCTTGATAATGTATGAAAAATGGTGTGAAACTCAGGATCGAGTAAACAAATTTAAAAAACTTTTGACGAATCGTTACCCAAATATGTATTTACTTATTTGTGTATATACAGGGAGATTTGCTATTGGTAATCCTTTGTATGATTCTCATGGTGGTTATCTGCATGCTTCGCAAGTATTTGATTGTAAATACGGTAGCATGAAAAATACTAAAGAATTATCACGAGGAATATTTGGTGTGCTTCTTTCGGATAAAATTTTGGAAGACACTAACGTAAAGGTTGAAAAATGTGATTTCCTGCAAGATCGGTTTGAAATTGCAGGAGGTCATTGGTGCGAATGTTTGCGTTCTGATGATCACGAAGGACCGCACCTTATCTTAAAAGAAAATGGTACGTACGTAATCTGGATTGATGACATGTGTGAAAATTGGCGAGATTGTGAAGGGTGTTCAAGTGAAGATACTACGGATTGGTGTATTGCTTATGGCACGGTTTCACCTGAGGAAGCCCAAATATATCTTGATGATGCGAAATATAAAGGATAAACCCGGCGCAATTGCGCCGGGTTTTATGCTGGTGTATGAGCAAGTAGTCGCTTTTCTCGATGGACAAATGCAAAGTGTCGGTAGGCGTATGCAATGTGGTGCCGTGCCTTGCCACGGAGTCTCCGTTTGTGCACTCGGATGCATATCAGCTTAAGGTCGTATAATTCTTCACGACTTAGTCTGTGCCAACGGATCCATAGGAATGGATTTTTCTTGAACCATTTTTGTAGTAGGTAATAGAATACTTCAGCCGCGATATTCCCCCGTAAACTATTGCACTGGCTACATGCTGTAACCATGTTGGAAGGTGCTGTTTGACCACCTTCTGAACGCGGAATAAAGTGATCCTTTGTTAACGTATCAGGTGGCAATGGTTGTTTCTTGTACCGGAACATAGGATGTTCGCAGTAGTAACACAAATGATTTTGTGATGCAGATATTCTGAGAATATATGACATTCCATGCTCCTTTCATTGTAATGAGCTCTGTATTCATAATAAAATGGTTTCAATGAACTGTATTTACATAGTGTGGATGGCAACATAATTACAATTTATCAAGATTAACAAAACCGATACGTAATGGTATCGGTTTTGTGTATTTGAGATTATTTAATCAAATATCTTAATTAAATATGAGTCGATTTCTCTCTGCTCCCAATCGTAAAATGTATCTCCTTTCCGTTCTAGATCTTTAGCAAGGTCAGTTCCTACAAATCGCCAATGCCATGGTTCAAACACGTAGTATTGATTATCTTCTGCGTAGGAGAGAGTGAAGCCGTATTTGTGTGCGTTATCAAGCATCCATTCATATGCTTCGGTATTTTCAAACCCTGTAAGTCCGCCACTTAGGCCCGAGGTGGTGAAGTCGATAGTGGTTCCCAGTTGATGTTCTGAGAATCCTTGGTCAGCAGAAAATGCATTTGCTCCTGACCCATACGTGATGGTGTATGCTCCTTTAAGTTGTGCTTGGGTATCAAACGAACGGTATGCGGATGCAACCCAGAGGTCGATACCGTCATCTTTAGCATCCTCCAGCATTTCTTCAAAGAAAGGCATTACTTTACTATGCAGTGCGTTAGGTTTGTCCTCGGAATATTTCCAGTCATCATCTATTTCCTTAGTACTTTCTGGAACGTAGTGTTCATTAAGAAATGATACTTTTGAATATTTTTGTAAAAGCTCTTCGTCAGTTTTTGAAAGTTTATCTAATACGCCAAGTGTGCTCGACAGGTCATCGAGCTGATCTTCAAAATGGTCGTTCTTATTCTTTTCTTTTCGGTAGTCGTCTTCTAGATCGTCTAGATCTTCTTGGGTGAGATCAAGCGTTTCTTGTAGTGCAAGAATGGTATTTTTTGCTTCAGTGAGTTGTTCTTCAACGGTTTGCTTCTCCCCAATAACAGATTCTTTTTCGCTTGAGAGCGTTGTCAGAGAATCTTTAAGTGTTTGTGTTTGGTATATAAAATATCCTGCAGTAATTAAGAGAACGATAAGTCCTACTAATAAGCCGGTGCTGAGATAGTGGTGATGTAAAAGCCCTTTCTTTTTAGTCATAGTGCATAGATTCTACCATTTTCGGTCTTTGCGTCCAGCAATTTGCCCAAGGACAGAACGAATTGGGAGATACACCACAATGGTCTTTCCATTTTTAATTTGCTGATGTTCATAAGAAAAATTGATCATTTCAAAATAGTCGTTGCACTCCCTACGGAAGCTGTTCAGGTTGTCGCTCTAAAGAGCTGGCACCCTCTTGAGAAGTGACGTTAAGTCACTTCTCACCTTTGTTCATTCACTAAGATTCCTACACCAAGGGCCGGATGTGAATGGTCACATCCGGTTCTTGAAGTGGGAATGTATACAAAAAAGCCCCCGAACCTGTGGATTGGGGGCTTTTTTGAAATTCGTTACGCAGCCTGAGGACATTGTAGGCGAATTATTTTGTGAAGAATATAACCGTTTGACATGGTACCTCCGAGTCAAAGAAGTTGTATTCGGTTGTTGTGTTGATGCGCTCATAACATTGCTCACATCTTACTCTTTATGACGTATGAAACTACAATTTCTTTCACGTTTTTGTCTATATTGCCGCAGGAGCTTATTTGTGGTATTTTACGCAGGTTATTAGGTAATTCTGAAATATAACAATGTCAGAAGAAAATATGCCAGCAATCGAAGTAAGTGAGCGTAACAGCTATGAACTTGCTTTCCACGTACTTCCAACGGTTGCTGAAGGGGAAGTCGCCGGTGTTTTTGATGCAATCAAAACACTTATTACTACAAACGGAGGTGAACTCGTAACCGAGGAAGCTCCAGATCGATTCGATCTTGCATACGAAGTGATTAAGCACATCGATGGGAAGAATCGTAAATTTACCAGTGCATACTTCGGGTGGGTTCGGTTCGTAAATGAACCAGAAGCTATCGAAGCTATCATGGAAGCGATGGATGCAAACACATCATTGCTACGACACCTACTTATTAAACTAAGTAAAGTGGAAGAAGCTGAACCGTTCATGCTCCACGAAGCATTAGAATCACAGAAGATGGTTTCTACAGTTGATGAAGCTCCTAAGAAAGAAGCTCCAAAAGCTGAAGAAGTAAAGGAGGAAGCTAAAACTGAAGAAACTGTTCCTGAAGATAAATAAAGAAAGGAGCGCAAGCGACTATTCTGAATTTATGTCCTGATTTTTTCTCACTTGAGTGAGAAAGTGTTTAAACACTTTCGCAAGAGGTTACCAGTTATTTTTAAATAACAATAACCTGAACAGTTCCTGTAAGGAAAATCACTGGACGCCAACAAATAAAATGCAATCTTTTATCTAGCGTAATCAAAATTCTATGTTCCTTAACAAGGCAATGATCTACGGAAATCTCACACGAGATCCAGAAATGAAAGCACTCCCAAGCGGTATGAACGTTACATCGTTCTCACTTGCGACTAATCGTCGATACAAGGACCGTGACGGTAATTACCAAGACGCAGCTGACTATCACAATATTGTGGTATTTGGCCGTCAGGCTGAGACAAGTGCACAGTATCTGAAGAAGGGTTCAAGCGCATACGTTGAAGGACGTATCCAGACACGTTCTTGGGAAAAAGATGGTGTGAAGCAATACCGTACAGAGATCGTTGCTGAACGAGTACAGTTCGGGCCAAAGAGTGCAGGTGGAGGAGGGGAAGCTGGAGCATCAGCTCCAGCTCAGGCAGCTTCACCAGTTGAAGCAGCGACGCCTGCGGCGCCGGAGTATCCTGAAGAAGACATTAACCCAGAGGACATACCATTTTAAATTGAAAAAAACTTTATTAGCTAAGAAAAACTAAAATGACAGATGAAAAAACAGTGAAGCAATCACCAAATCCAAACCACGTTGACTACAAAGACATCATGCGTTTGAAAGCGAACATCAACCCGCACGCACGTATGTACAACCGACGTCGTACAGGAATGACTGCAAAGGCACAGCGAAATTTCGCGCGAGCTATCAAGCGAGCACGATTTATGGCTTTGGTACCATACGTAAGTGAGTAACTAAAAGTTCTAAAATATGCTCAATCTACTTCGTTGGACTGCAGTAATTTTTCTCTCACCATACGCAAGTATGGTTCAAGAAAAATTCTTTGTCCTCCTCGTATCTCGGGCATCTTTAAGACTTTAGGGGTGAGTAAAACAGATTGTGTGACAGTATGTTCCATAATCTAAAAGAAATAACCACAGGCATTGCCTGTGGTTATTTCTTTACCTGTCATGACTTGAAGATTTATGCTTTAGAAACCCTTTCCGAGTACTGGCCACTTTCAGTATTAATTGCTACAACATCACCTTCGTTGATGAACATAGGTGCAAATACAACGTATCCAGTTTCAAGGGTAACTTCTTTGGTTGCACCGCTTGAGGTGTTTCCCTTAACGGCATCCATAGCCTCGGCTACCTTAAGCTCCACTTTGATGGGGGTGCTCACACTCATGATGTCATCGTTGAATACGATTGCTTCAACAATACTGTTTTCCACAACATAATTACCTAGTGCACCTACAACATCCTCACCAAAGCTAAATCGATCACTAGGGTTTTCAGGAGGGCAGAAGAAGTATTCGCCTTTGTTTGCGTAGAGGAATTTCACGTCTTTCTTTTCAATGTGTGCTTCAGCAAGAACATCAGCTTGGTGGAAGGTTCGATCCACAACACCGCCAGTTCGAAGATTTTTCATTTTTACTGCGTTACTGGCTTTCTGCCGGTCTTTCTTAGAAATGCTTGAAGTAAGCACGAGGTAAGGATCGTTGTCCATTACCACGGTACGTTTTGGGAGTATTTGGTTGTATTCTACCTTAGCCACAGTATGTAATGATTAGATCCTCTAAAATAATATCTATTTTATAACAGATTGCACCCCAAACTCCAAATACTGCAACTATATAGAATTCTGTAGAGTGGTAGTATGTATGTACATGTTAGGTTTTTCTACTACTGAAAATGCGAAGGAGTTGACTGATGAGGAGATTTTACAACGCTCACGGAAGGAGCCGTGGATTTACGCGGTACTGCTTGATCGGTATCAGGCTCCATTTATGCGCAAGGCGTTGAGTATCGTTCGTAATGAACTCGATGCTGAGGAGGTTGTGCAAGATGCGTTTACGAAGATTTATATGAATGCGGATAAGTTTGTGCCCCAGGAAGGAGCGAAGTTTAGTTCATGGGCGTATCGTATTTTAATGAATACAGCGTTTACGCGATATCAGAAGAAGGTGAAAGAGGGGCAACGGTTTGTGAATATTGATCCTGAATATGAACACATGGTAGGGGACGGCATTGAGCACTCGTCATTGCGCGAGCGGGAGGATGCAATTGAGCGGGTGCTTGCGCGTATGCCAGGGCACTTTGTTTATGTGTTACGTCTGCACTACCTGGAGCGTTGGCCACATCAGTCGATTGCAAATGAGACAGGGGAGACGGTAGGGACAGTGAAGGCACGAATTCATCGTGCGAAAGCAGCTTTCCGGAAAGAAGTGGGGGATGATGAGGCAGTAACGTTGTTGAGTGATTAATATGAAGCAAGTGCCTCAAGAAAAAAATATATTACACTTTGAACAGATTGCTCAAAATATATATAAAGTACTCGATACCCTACAACGAGCGGGATGGGTTGATCATGGTGTTAAAAATCCTGAGTCAGTTAAGGAACATACTATTGCTCTGCTTGAACTTGCTATTGAGATGGAGGATGAGTTATCTGAAGAAGAGAAGTTTGGACTACTTGAAATGCTTGAAGTGCATGACTGGCCAGAAGCACTCCACGGAGATGAGATTATTCTTGAGCTAAAAGAAGGCGAACAAAATCAAGCGAAAGAAACTAAATTTAAAAATGAGAAGCGTGCTCTTCAGGAGTTATGTAAAGATATGCCGAACAGAGAAGATATTATGGACCTTTGGTTAAGATTTGAATCTTCGGATGACCCTGCTGCATCATTTGGGAGAGAGCTTGATAAGTATCAGTCTGTAGAGAAGGCACTGGAGTACGAAGAAGAACAGGGGATTGCTTTATTTGAAGAATTTTTGAAATACTCTATTAACTTCATTAGTCACCCCGTGTTACTTAAAAGAATTGAGGATCTACAAAGCAAGCATGATTCCTTGCGTCCGTAACCTTTTTGTAGCGCACTGAGTATTAATAAGTGCTCTATTAAATGAAGATGGGAGTGTTGTACAAACAAATAGTTATTATATGAAATCAGCAAATCAACTTAAACGACGAATTATGCGGCGGGTGTATTACACCTTTGGGATTCGTGTTGCGACACACGCAACAACTATGCATTTGGCGGTGTTGGTTGGTTCTGTGTATGCGCTGGGGTACTTTGTGCATGTTGCGGCGGTGTACCGGAATGTGACGAGTATTCCACTAAGCGACGCTGCTGGGTATCTTGCAAATGCTGTATTGCATACGGAAGGTATTACCATGGTGGTGCTTGGTGCGGTTACATTAGCTGCGCTATCGCTTCCAATGAGTTTACCTCGGTTTAAACAACAAGGGATGCAAGCAGTGTAGACGAATGATTCAGAATACGAACAAAACGTTAAGAAAACAGTCCTCAGGACTGTTTTCTAGTTTTGTTAAGCGGAGCCATGTTTTTATTATTTCTAATATACAAAACAGACGAGCTCAGGAACTTCAATAGTCTGGGAGACTGTTGAAGTTCCTTGTAAATTGTATTGAATTAGAAACTTGACCCCAAAGTAGATCGCGACAAAAAACCGATGCCTTTAGCATCGGTTTTTTGTGTACGTTAGATTGCTTCGATTGCGATCTCGCAAAGGCGGGGCGGTTTTACTTCGTATCTTCTTTCATGCTCTTACGGATATTTTTCAACAACTCATTAGTTAGTTTCTTGTCAGCTTTTAGGGTCTTTCGAGCCGCATCGTATCCTCGACCTAGTTTTACAATAGTAGACTCATCTCCTCCTGGGGGAGTATATGAGTATGACGCGCCTGCCTTGGCTACCATGCCGAACTTCTCTCCTAGTGCCAGAAGTTCTCCTTCTCGTGAGATTCCTTCTCCGTAGATGAGGTCGAACTCAGTGGTTCTAAACGGTGCGGCTACCTTATTTTTTACAACCTTCACGCGGTGTCGTCCTCCTACTACTTCGTCACCTTTCTTGATCTGTGCAATACGTCGGATATCCATTCGTACTGAAGTGTAGAACTTGAGCGCCTTTCCTCCCGGTGTTGTTTCAGGGTTACCAAACATTACACCAATCTGCATACGGATTTGGTTAATGAAGATTACTGAGGTTTTGCCCTTAGCGACGATTGCAGTGAGTTTTCGTAGTGCCTGACTCATCAAACGTGCTTGCTTTCCTACATGGTGCGCTCCCATTTCTCCTTCGATTTCGTCTTTTGGTGTTAGGGCAGCAACGGAGTCAATTACGATAACATCAATTTTTCCACTTCGTACTAGAGACTCTACGATCTCAAGGGCTTGTTCCCCAGTGTCTGGCTGTGAGATAAGTAACTCATCGAGCTTTACGCCGATGTTTTTTGCGTACTCTGGGTCCATTGCGTGCTCAGCATCGATAAATGCACAGATACCGCCTTCTTTCTGCGCTTCAGCAATAGCATGCAGTGAAAGCGTAGTCTTCCCAGAAGATTCCGGTCCGTAAATTTCGATGATACGCCCGCGGGGGATACCGCCGATACCAAGAGCGTCATCAAGACCGATTGATCCTGTTGAGATTGCGTCGATATCTACGTGTTTAGTTTCGTCCAGTGTCATGATGACCTCGTCACCAAACTTGGTCTTGAGGCTTCGGAGTGTTTCAGAAATGTCTTTTGAGTGTTTGGTTTCTTCTTTCTTGGCTACCTTTGGGGTAGTGCTAGTGTCTTCGATTTTTTCTTCTACTTTCTTTGGTACTGCTTTCGCTGCTTTTTTGATTGCCATAAGTATTATAATTTTAGTGACTACATTCTATCATGTTGGTGAACGAACGTACACCAAGTGCTGTGTGGAAATCTATTAAGTTTCGGGATGGGTATATACGAATTCTTGAGTATATGAACGTGACCTCCCGTATCGGTCGTGCGCTTGTAATGTTGCTACAGTATATCCGTTCTCGAGAATAAGTGCCTCCTTGAAATATCCATTTTTATCTGTATAAATTTGTCTTCCGTTGAGGGTGATGCGTACAATATTTTCAGCTGTACCCTCAAGAGTGATGAGGCGTTCATTTTGCACTACTCCAGGTTCGTTGCTGAAGGTTACGTTCGGTCCAGCCAGAAGAAATCGTGCTTGAAAGAGGGCGTATCCAATAAACAAACATGCCAAAAGAGTAAGACCTGTGTAATAGAGTACCCCGCGAAAGGTGATTGTTTTGTAGATAATGGGGGACATGATTGATTACGTATACTGTGAATCGTCTTCCTCAGGTTCGTCGCCTGCTCCCATGTCAGAAATAAGGATGTCACGCGCCTTCGATCCGTCCTGTGGACCAATGACACCTTTGTCTTCCAGAAGGTCCATTAATCGTGCTGCACGAGAGTACCCCACACGTAGTTTCCTCTGGAGGTATGACGTGGATGCCTTTCCGGCGTCGACTACTGCCTGCCTGGCGTCGTCGTAGAGATCGTCACTTTCCTCATCATCTGCCATGGAACTGAAGAATGCATCGGGATTACTTCCTTCACTGTCGCCATCAAGATCGATTGAGTCCAGCTCTTGCGCACTGTCCTGCTTGGTTAGGTAATCTACAACGTTCTTAAGTTCCTCTTCAGAGATGTATGCTGATTGTAGTCGTATTGGTTTTGAAAGTTCACCTGAGAGGAATAGGGTATCTCCAGCACCGAGGAGTTTTTCAGCCCCTACTTGGTCAAGAATAGTCCGTGAGTCGATCTGTGAGGCTACTTGTAGTGCAATTCGGCTTGGAATATTTGCCTTGATGGTTCCTGTAATAACGTTTACTGAGGGTCGCTGTGTTGCAAGCAAGAGGTGGATACCAACAGCTCGACTCATCTGTGCCAAACGCACGATTGATGCTTCAAGTTCTCGTGGGTATGCCTGCATAAGGTCAGCCAACTCATCCATAACGATAACGATATAGGGAAGTGGTTCAGGCAGCTCGTCTTTTTCTTCTTCGGGCTCTCCGTCTTTGATGAATTTCTCTTTTGCTGGTTTGTAGATGTTGTCGTGGTACGAACCGATATCTCGAACTTTTTCAGATTGTAGAATATCGTAGCGTCGTTCCATTTCTTTAATTGCCCATTTTAGGGACAAGATCGCCTTTTTTGCATCAGTGATTACTGGTGTAAGAAGGTGAGGGATGCCATCATAGAGAGTCAATTCTACTCGTTTTGGGTCAACCATGATAAATCGAAGTTGTTCTGGTGAGTTCCTATATAGGAGTGAGGTAACAATTGCGTGGATAGTTACTGACTTACCTGAGCCAGTAGTTCCTGCAATGAGTCCATGCGGCATTTTTGCGACATTGGCAAAATGCGCTTTTCCGGTGATATCACGACCCAGAGCAACTTGTAGTGGTTTTGGTGAATCGGTGTACTCGGGTGAGGTAAGAAGTGACGCAAGTCCGATCATTGCCTTTTGTGTGTTTGGTACTTCAATACCCACTAATGACTTTCCAGGGATCGGTGCCTCAATACGAATAGGGGACGCTGCCAAGGCTAGTTCAAGGTTGTTCTGCAAGCCGACAATTTTTGAAATACGTACTCCTTCTGCTGGCTTTAGTGCATAACGTGTTACTGATGGTCCGATGGATACTTCGTCCATTTCGACATCGATCTTAAAGTTTTTAAGCGTTCGCTTAATGATGTTCGCATTTGCTTTAACATCTCCTACTTTCGCTTTCCCTTTATCTTTTTGCAGGAGGGACAAAGGGGGAGGTGCGTAGGTCCCAACAAAGTTAGATACAGCAAATTCAGTATCCTTCGTAAGTCCAAGTCGTTCGGTAACTGTCTTTGATTTTTTAGCCGGTTTCTCTGCTTCTTCCTCTTCGGGATCTTCCTCAGGTTCTTCACCTAGTTCTGTATCTTCAGGGATCTCGAGTTGTTCAATATCAGCATCTCCTTCGAAGTCTTCTTTTTCCTTTTTCTTTAAGAAGTTTGGCATGTGCAGTCCTGTGTTGAAGGTAAGGAAAACACCCACTAAGAGAATGGCGCTAAGCACTACACTAGTAGCAAGGTTACCCAGTAGGTAGGCAAGTGGTGCTTCAAGCAACCATCCGGCAACCCCTCCGGCACCTTCACTTGAGAGCGTAAGGAATCCGAGCATGGTGATGAACAGTAGTGCGATACCAATGATCTTTGAGGTGCTTACTTCTTCATCTTCTTTGGGGTTGAGTAATGCATATACATAGAATCCGCACACGAAAGGTGCGAGGTATGCTCCTCCTCCAAAGAGCCAGCCCAACGCATCATTTGCCCAGCCCCCGACCATTCCTGCAAAGTCGAATAATGCGAGTGTAATAAAGATGCCCAATACGACGAATCCTACTGCACCGATTGCTTGTTTGGCGTGTGGTGAGAGGTCGTCAAAAAAAGGTTGTCGTTCTGATTTTTTGGATTTTTTCTGTTTTTTTGCCATCAAATTAAGTGAACTAAAGAGCGTAGCGATTGTAGTGAACTTAGTTCCGAATTCGGCCCTCCCTAGGGCGAATTCTTGGAACAATAGATCTTACTGGTGCTGCACAGTTAATAAATAGAATATACTTACATTTTACCATGCGTCTAATACAACCGCACGGTGTTTAACGGCTGTAAATAAAGCTATAAGTCATTTGTATAGGACTTGCAAGTCTCTTAAAAAAGTATATAGTACATTATAGATTGTCCTAAAGAAATTTAGAAGCTATTAAGGACACACACTATGAATGCAAAGGACACAACTATAAACGACAACAACTTCAAGAAGCTTGTCCATAATGAGGAGTATTATCGCAATATATTCAAAAAGACAGAGAAAGTAATTTCGGTTGTCTTTTATATACTTAATAACATTGATACTGATAAAAAGTCAGAGACACACATCAGCAACCTTGCGGGTAAGAGTCATTTTGCGCATGAGAACGCATTACGTTCTTTGGAGGTTAAAATGTCTAATTCAAAAGAGGTACTTGAACAGTTTGCACAGGCACTTATTGCACTGGATAGTACGCTTCGTGTAGCTGCGGCTTCCGGGGTGATTGCACAGGATGTGCTGTATGTGGTTACTAACGAAATTGATACGCTTTTACGGAGTCTTAGTAAGTATATCGCACCTGATATGGGGATAGAATCGGCATTTATGATGTCGGCACCCTCCTCAGCATCAAGGGCTTCTGGGGTATCAAATCAGGCAAAGCAAACTCCTCAAAAGACGACACCAGGAAGTACCCACAAACAAAATGTGCCAACAACTACAATGGATCGTCGGACACGGATTCAGACTATTTTAGAAGCAAAGGGAGAGGCGACAATTAAAGACATTTCTGAGATTATAACGGACTGCAGTGAAAAGACATTGCAACGTGAGCTAAACGCCATGATTGAAGACTCTATAGTTCAAAGACAAGGAGAACGACGTTGGTCTAAATATTCTATTGCTTAGAGCCATAGAATATTTAGTCAGTCTTATAAAACTATTGTCCCTTATCTTGATTCATAAGACATACAGAAGGACACTGTGATGACAAGATGTTAATCACCGTAACGACATTATATACATCGAACTAGGGAAGAGTTGCTAGTATGATAAATATATTGTCTGGTGTGAAGTTTGATGTAAGAAATAGGTATATGAGTCGTCATATACCGTAATCACACAGAGGTTTAGATACGAAGAAAAGCATTGACTTTAGGGTTAATACAACGTATTCTCTTGTGCAATTCATTGATATACGTGAGTGTGCTATCCACAAAGCAAACGGCAGTGGAAGTACAGCAACTGTATACTAATGAAGTGTCACCTCGGCACGCTTTTTTACTAAGGCGTACAGGTGAGGTATTTTGTTCATTGACATCCTTTCTTGTCGAAACCAAGAAAGCATATATATAAATGTCACGCGCTTAGCACAGCGCGGTATAAATGCGTGTACTGACCGCCTCACTTCTTCTGTTACGGATGCTACAAGAATAGAAACACAGACTTCATTTACAGCTAGCCTACTTATATACGTATGAGTAGGATAGTGATATGAGCAAACGCTTCATTATTAAGAAGTGTTTGTGAATATGAATTAATTCATATTATAAGTATAGTCCCGCTAACGGGAATAACGTCAGCTTAATATACTGACAATTAACAAGAAATTATGACTACAATTGCAAATACATTTGCTTCAAAGCTAGCAGTAGCTTTCGTTGCAATCGCAATGATGTTCTCACTAGTTGCACCTGCACAGGCGCAAACAGCTGAAGAACTACAAGCACAGATTGATACGCTTATGGCGACAATCACAGCCCTACAAGCACAACTTGGAGGGACAACAGCACCTGCTGTATCAGCAGATGCGTACGTATTTACACGATCTCTTTCTGATGGTTCAGAAGGTGCTGACGTAACTGCGCTACAGACTTACCTTATTGGAGCTGGATTCTCAATCCCAGCTGGAGCTACTGGGTACTACGGTTCTCAGACAACAGCTGCAGTTGCTGCATGGCAGGCTGCAAACGGTGTTGCACCAGCAGTTGGGTTCTTCGGACCTATCTCACAGGCTAAGTACAACATGCTAATGGCTGCAATGGACGATTCAATGGATGATTCAGATGACTCTGATGATTCAACTGATGACTCTGATGATTCAGATGACAACTCTTCACTTGGAAACAATGAAGGTTCAATCGAAGATGTTGACGAAGTGTCAGCTGACGAATCAGTTCTTGACGAAGGTCAGGAAGGTGGAGTTCTAGCATTCACTGTTGAAATCGACGGTGATGTAGAAATCAACCGAATGGACGTGTTTGCAGAGGTTGTTGATTCAACAACAGCTTCAGACGACGCTGATGATTACTTCACAGAGGCTTCTCTATGGGTAGACGGTGACAAGGTTGCTACTATCGATGTAGATGACTTTGACAACGATGACTACACAGGAAACGTAACTAACGGTGCTACAACAGATGATGAGTACCGACTACGATTCTCAGGTCTTGATCTAGTATTCTCTGATGGTGATGAGCCAGAATTCCAAGTTGCTTTCGAAGTACTTGGTTCACTTGACTCACTTGATCTAGCAGGTGACTGGACTGTTGCTCTAGAATCAATCCGTTACATTGACGGAGAGGGATTCACTGATTCTGATACTACAGTAGTAGAGGAAACATTCGGCTTTGACGCTGAAGAAACAGCAGAACTTGACATCACTAAGTCTTCAGACTCACCAGATGCAACAACTGTTGAAGTTGACACTGATGATGAATCAGAAGAAATTGAAATCTTCATCTTCGAAATTGAAGAAGAAAATGGTGTTGATCTAACTATCGAAGATATCGATATGACTGCTTCAACAACAAACATTGATGTAACTACAACTATCGACGAAGTTCTACTTTATGTTGATGGTGAAGAAGTTGGTTCAGAATCTCCAAATAGCGTAGGTGTTCTTTCATTCGAAAACCTAGGTATTGAAGTAGATGCTGACGATACTATCGATGTTACAGCTAAGGTTGTATTTAAGGGAACTGATGACTTCGCAGAAGGAGACTCAGTATTCCTAACATTCAACGCTGTTTCTGACGCAGAAGATGCAAACGGAAACGACGAAGGTGACATCTCAGGTTCAAACCCAACTGACTTTAGTTCAGATACGTTCTCACTACGGTCAGAAGGTATTGGTCTTGTACTGTCATCTATGGATGAAGACGAAACAGAAGCTGCTTTCTCAGGTGATACGGACACAGGTACGTTCACATTCGAGATTGATGTAACAGCATTCGGTGAAGACTTCTACATGGACGAAGATTCAGCTAACGTTGACTTCGATCTACTCGTAGACGGTGTAGCTGTTGCTGCCGCATCATCAACTGCAACACTTGATATCTCAGGTGCAGATGATGGAGCCGTTGCTGACTTCAAGATCTCAAAGGGTGACGATGTAACACTTACATTGACTGTTGAGACAGATAGTACAGTTTCAGGTTCAGCTAAGGTTCGTGTTAATTCTGTAGCATACTCTGCTGCTGATGACGCAACTGAAGAGCTTACAGAAGCTGCAACTCCTGCAAACGACTGGACTACAGATTCACTTATCCTTAACTAATTCTAGTTAAACGGTAATTGATTCTTGAAACAGTAGTTTCTGGAAACAAAAAAGCCCCCTAGGGGGCTTTTTTGTGTGTAGGAACAATTATGCCCGTGCATTTCATGCACGGGCTTTATTGTTTGCTATACTAGACACATTACAGGGTATGAATTTGTTTAACAAAAGTTTTTATAGGTTTTTATTCCGTTTCATAGGAATTATCACGGTAACCTTAGTTTTGATTCTTTTGGTAAACATGTACGGACAGTAGGGTAGTTCTTTAGTTATGATACGTATTACAGATCAATATTTTTGGAATTTTGTTTTTGGACTCTTTTTTATTGCACTTGTCTCTATGGGTGTAATCATTCTCGATTCTGAGGCACATTTGGCATACACTAATTTGGACTTTTTTGATATCGCGGTTATCTCACTTGCTTCTTTTCGGCTTGTTCGTTTGTTTGTATTTGATACGATGACCAAATTTTTCCGTGAGCAATTTTATGATGCAAAGGTAACTAAGGCGGGGAAGGTGACCCTCTACAAGCCTGCACGAGGTCCACGACGGACTATGGCTGACCTGATGGGGTGTTCATGGTGTTTTGGATTGTGGGCCTCAGCATTGGTGATATTCTTTTATCTCCTTACGCCAATGGCATATTTCCCGATACTGATTCTTGCAATTTCGGCACTGGCAAACCTTGGGCAGGATCTCTCGCAAATAGCATCCGGAAAAGCAGATCAGACATAATTTTTTAAAAGCATGGGAAACCATGTTTTTTGGCACTATCAAGACATGAAATAGATTATGGTACAGTGCGTAGATATATCTATATGGAAAAGCAATCTGAATACGATTTAGTTATTGTAGGAGCGGGAGTTTCAGGTGCTGCGCAGTTATATGCTGCAGTAAAGTACTCAAACATAAAACGTATTTTGTTAGTGGAGAAGGAGTCAGGTGCTGGCCTAATAAATTCTTCAGCAACACAAAATTCTCAAACGTTGCACGAAGGGGATATCGAAACAAACTATAACTTAGAGAAGGCAACAGCGGTAAAACATAAGTCTGGATTTACTCGTCAGTATCTTCAGCGCATGAAATCACATCTTTTAGGTGACCTATATCTTCCAGGTCCTAAAATGGTTCTTGCTGTAGGAGAGGAAGAGATTGATTTCTTGGAAGAAAGACATACGCAGTTCAGGGCGCTTTTTCCAGGTTTGCAAAAGCTTGATGGCTCAGAGCTTTCACACATTGAACCAAAGCTCTCAGAAGGACGTTCTGAGATAGAAAAAATTATTGCGCTGTACAACAAGGATGGCATTACAGTTAACTTCGGCAGATTGGCTTCAGAGCTTATTGCTGATGCTCTTGAGTATAGCGCACGACAACCAGAACGCGTTGTTGCGGTGCAATATGATACGTCAGTAGATGAGATTGTAAAAACAGATTCGGGATGGAGTGTAGGTCTGGGAACTGAAGTTATTACAACGTCATATCTTTCAATCTGTGCTGGTTCGCACAGTATGTACTTTGCAAAGAAAATTGGTTTAAAGGCTGTTTCTAAAACATCACTTCTGTTAGTTGCCGGCAATTTTTACTACACACCAAAATATCTTAATACGAAAGTGTATACGGTTCAGAATCCAAAGCTGCCGTTTTCTGCAGTACATGGGGATCCAGATATCCTGAATCCAGAAACTAAAACACGATATGGTCCTACTACCCGGATTGTGGTGACGTTAGAAAGAGGACGCATGAAGACATTTCTAGAATACCTTACAACCATTTCACCCTTCTTTGGTTCTTTAGGTGCGTATCTGCGTATTATGTTGGATCGTGAATTTTTCTTTTACGCTTTTAAACACAATGTGTTATTCCTGATTCCTGGTTGGGGGAACTATCTTTTTGTAAAAGAAATACGAAAGATTATCCCAAGTCTTGCGTATAAAGACTTAGAGCGTGCACGTGGGCAGGGAGGAGTCCGTCCTCAAATTGTACGCACTACAGAAACTAACCCGCTTAACTTGGGTGAGGCGAAACTTGCAGGCGAACATATTTCATTTAATGTAACTCCTTCTCCAGGGGCAACGACGTGCGTCTACAATGGTTTGATTGATGTGCAGCGCATTACAAAAGATATTGGGTATTCTTTTGACACTAATGCTGTTGCTCTAGATTTCGGCCAGGTACTGGATGTACTATAGAAATATTGGATGTAGCAACCTGCATATAACGCAGTTTTCTGTGCATTATCATTAATGAGTAACATATAGATTATGAACGTACTACATAAAGCGAAGTATTTTATTGAAGATACAAACCCAACACAAAAGGAAGTTTCAATGGCACTCTTGTTTGCGCGTATCGCACTTGGGGTGTTTTTTATTACACACGGATTTAGTAAGCTTTCTGGTATTGAAGGTTTTACGGGTATGCTTGATGGCCTTGGGTGGCCAATGGCGGCACTCTTTGCTTGGTTAGTGACTATCGCTGAATTCTTTGGAGGTATTGCGATCCTTCTAGGTGTCTTTACTCGATTTTCAGCATTTTGGTTGGCAGTAATTACTATCTATGCATGGATTGGGGTAAAGGGTCTTGCACTTGGTATGGGCGACGGAGGTGGGGATGTTGATCTTCTCGCTCTTGGTCTCACACTCGCATTGTTCTATGCAGGCCCAGGAGCACTCTCAGTTTCAGCACATATGAAGAAGGGAGATACCCAAGAAAAGTAGTAACATTGTCGGAAGATTTGTGCACCAAAAAGTCGCTTCATTGGAAGCGATTTTTTTGGTGCACAAGTGAGCTACAAATTGTCCATGGATGCTACCATTGAGGTATAGAAGTCTAATTCATATCTTGATATGACAAAAAATAATCTCATTAAAATTTTAGTGGGTGTTGTAGTAGTGCTTGTGCTGGCAATTATTATAATGCTCATATCTATTGGCTCGGGGAGTCTCTCTGAATTATTCATGCTCATTCGGTATGTGCTACTGCAACAAATTGGTGTTGTGCTGGTGCTTGCCGCAGGTGGGTTCTACATTATTCGTGTGGTATGGCGCCTGCATTCAAAGCCACTGGCTATCGCGCTGGCTGTATTGGTCTTGGGTGGAGGGTTGTTTGTGTGGGGGAATGAAACACACTCACCACACTTCGCGATGCCTGCGTTTATGCACACGTACCATCCGGGCGACCATCGCCCTGATTTACCACTATCAAATATCATGAAGTTTTTTGCTGCATATGATAATTTTGAGAAAGTGGAAGATATTGGTCGTGATCCTAATGATGTTCCACCACCACTTAACAGAGACTGGAGTGAGACGGTAGAAGTGTATCTTGAGACAAAAGAGGTTATTGCCGAAGTTGCACCTGAAGTGTTTTTTAACTATTGGACGTATAACGCACAAGTGCCGGGTCCCATGTTGCGAGTGCGTGAAGGTGACACAGTTAATGTAACTATTAAAAATCACGAGTCGAGTCTCCATAGTCACAATGTCGACCTGCATGCGGTAACTGGTCCCGGTGGAGGGGCAACGTTGTCTCGAGTGGCACCGGGTGAAACTAAGGGGTTTAGTTGGAAGGCATTGAATCCTGGTTTGTACATTTATCACTGTGCAACGGCAAACGTAAGCACACACAACTCACATGGACAGTACGGTTTGATTCTTGTGGAGCCAGAAGAAGGATTACCTGAAGTTGATAAAGAGTTCTATATTGTGCAGGGTGAGCTATACACAAAAGGAAAGACTGGTAAAAAAGGATTGACCGTATTTGATTCTGAGGCACTACTTGATGGTATTCCTGACTACGTGACATTCAATGGACGTATTGAAACAAATGGAGAACCCCGAATGAAAGCGTCTGTTGGAGACAAGATTCGTATCTATGTTGGTAACGGTGGAGTTAACCTTATTTCCTCATTCCATCCGATAGGTGAAATATTTGACCTTGTGTATGACGAGGGAGGAATCGGTTCTGAACCATTGCAGAATATCCAGACCACAGCGGTGCTTCCCGGCGGAGCCTCAATTGTTGAATTCACGGCAGATGTGCCAGGAAGCATTATTCTTGTTGACCACGCTTTGGCTCGCATGAACAAAGGAGCATGGGCAATTATTGAAATTGAGGGGGAAGCACAGCCTGATATTTATGCACCGATTGATATGGGAGACGGTGTAGAACACACAGAGTATGGCGGGCACTAAACGGTAGGCAATATGGATTACAAAAAAGAATTACAAAACATACTTGTTGGAGAAGTTTCTACTGATCCACAAGTGCTTGAAATAAATAGTGAAGACACAAGTATTTTTCACGTTACCCCTGCGTGCGTGACGTACCCGAAAGATACGAATGATGTGCAGAGGCTTGTGCGGTATGCAAGCGAACATCCTGAGATTACGTTAACTGCGCGTGCTGCAGGAACTGATATGTCTGGCGGTCCGCTGACGTCATCGGTGGTGGTGAGTATGACTGAGCACTTTAATAAGGTGTTGGCGGTCACCGAACAATATGCGGTGACGCAACCTGGAGTGTTCTACCGTGACTTTGATCGAGAGACTTTGAAGAAGGGGGTTATTTTGCCGAGTTATACGGCGTCGCGCGAGCTTAATACAGTAGGTGGCATGGTAGCGAATAACTCTGCGGGAGAGAAATCATTGACCTACGGCAAGACAGAAAAATGGGTGCGTGCATTAAAGGTAGTTTTAAGTGATGGCAATGAATATGAATTTCGTAAGATCTCGCGAGCTGAATTGGAACACAAGAAACTTCAAAATGATTTTGAAGGGAAACTTTATTCACGCATTGAAAAATTGATTCTTGATAATAAGAAGTATATTGAAGAAGATCGTCCAACGGTATCAAAAAATTCTGCAGGATACAGTATTTGGAATGTGTGGGATCAAGAGACTGATACGTTTGATCTGACACAGTTGCTCGTTGGGTCGCAAGGCACCCTTGGACTCATCACTGAAATTACGTTTGATCTGATAAAACCAAAACAGCATTCACGAATGATGGTGATGTTTTTGCGCAAGCGACACATGCGGGAGTTGGGAGATATGGTTAATACCGTGCTTACACAGAACCCAGAGAGCTTTGAATCATACGATGATAAGACGTTTGGTATTATGTTGCGCATTTTTCCGAAACTCTTAAAGAAATTAGGAGGTAATCCGTTTAAGATTCTATGGGATTTTTTACCTGAGGCAAAGATGATTCTTACTGGAGGTATTCCAAAATTGGTATTAATGGCTGAATTTGTGGGTGATAGTGATGCGCAGGTTGAAAAGGCGGCACTCAAAGCGCAAAAAGAAGTACTCAAAAAATATAAAGTATCTACACACGTTACACATACTCAGAAAGAAGGAGAGAAATTTTGGACGATCCGCCGGGAGAGCTTTAAGTTGTTGCGAGAGAACGTACACGGAAAGCACACGGCACCGTTTATTGATGATATTTCTGTGCGACCTGAACGTTTGCCCGAGTTCCTGCCGAAGCTCTATGCAATCATGGCGGAGTACAACCTCGTGTTTACTATCGCGGGACATATTGGGGATGGAAATTTTCATATTATTCCTTTGATGGACTACAAACGACCCGACTTTAAGAAAATCATTCAGGAGCTTTCAGAGCGGGTGTATGCCCTAGTGGGAGAGTATGACGGCTCAATTACGGGAGAGCATAATGATGGACTGATCCGCACCCCGTATCTTGATCGAATGTTCTCAGAGCAAATGATTGATATTTTTGCTAATATCAAAGACGTTTTTGATCCAAAGAATATTTTCAATCCACATAAGAAAGTGGATGGGGATATGAATTTGTTGTTACATTCGATTAAAAAAGAGGTAAAGGAGTAAGTATGAAATTGCTGAAGCACTTTAAAATAAGTAATGATTAATTTTGGTACCATGGTTATTGTGTTTTTGATATCCATAGGTAGAATACCCACAGACTGATTTTTATATCTTGTAGAAAAGGAATACCCTCATGAAAAAAGATGTGTACCTAACGGTACCAAATATCTTAACTGCTATTCGATTAGGTATTGCAGTATATATTTTTTATACTGTATTTGTTTGGAAGGAAGACGACTTAAAATTATGGCAGCTGACTATTGCAGTTGTTGCCACTATTGCATTTGCAACTGACTTTCTTGATGGTTTGATCGCAAAAACTTGGGAAAGCCAACGATCACGTATCGGGGCCACTTGGGATCCTATTGCCGACAAGATGGCAGTAATAGCATTTGTTGCGTATGTATATGCGGCAGGTGTATTTGATCCGTATATTGAAATTTGTCTCTTATTTGTTGGACTGATTGTATTACGTGAAATTTCGATTAGCTTACTTCGTTGGTATGTGGGCCATGATCGAATTCCTGTGGTTGAAGGAGGTAGGATCAAGACTGCTGTGCAGATGGCTGCACTACTGTTGTTTGGATTTCTCCCGATATTACCAGCATGGGGAATATATGTTGCTGTGGCAGTTTTGGGTTACGCAACATACCTTACGGTAAAATCGGGATGGGGGTACTTCCGACCGTTTGTACTGGACACATGAGATGAAAAAGGGCTTGCTACTGCAAGCCCTTTTTTGAATGAATAAAGGAGTGCAACGACTATTATAAATTTGCCCTAATTTTTAAGGAGACTTCAGTTGACTATAAAAAATGGAAATACCCTTGGAGTCCTGTCTCAATTCCGCCCTTTCCAAGACGAAATTGTTGGACCTAACGTCTTGCAGTTCATATATATTCTGCTATAGTAGCGGGCAACAGGCTCATGACAGCTGGTTGTGTATCGGAAAGGGTACACAGTAATGAAACGTTTGTTTCACCGGTCGAGGTCCATCTCAAAACTTTTGTTTTCGATATTGGAGTGGTCGTAGCCTAGCGGAATTTGTTTTCCCTGGGCCTGTTTTTATCAAACCGTAATCCATATTTTAAATGGCAATTACAAAAGAAAAGAAGACAGCAATTCTTGCAAAACTTGATGGTATCAAGAATGATTCAGAATCTATCGTTTTCGTAAACTTTAAGGGTATGGAAGGTAACAATGTTACTGACATGCGTGCAAAGCTTCGAGAGGAAGGTGTTGGATACTTCGTCGCTAAGAAAACATTGATCGCACGAGCGTTTGATGGGACATTCGAAGGTGACATGCCTGAGCTTGAGGGAGAAATTGCATTGGCATTCTCAACTGATGCTATTGCGCCAGCTCAGAACATCAAAGCATTTACTGCAGAATACAAAGAGAATCTTGCTATTGCAGGAGGTATCTTTCAAGGTGTGTACAAAACCAAAGAAGAGATGACTGACATTGCATCAATCCCAGCACTACCAGTGCTTCGAGGAATGTTTGTAAACGTTATCAATTCACCTATTCAAGGTATCGTTCTTGCATTGAACGCTATTGCAGATAAACGAGGCTAAGGAGTGAGAAAGTCTGGGAGACTTTCGCAAGAGGTTGCCAGCTGCATTGCAGCGACAACCTGACAGTCTCTGTAAGAGATCACGACTATAGCGAGTTTAGTTCCGAATTCGGTCCTTCTTAGGACGAATTCTGGGAACTCGCACGCACAAGTCTCACTGAAAATAATTAAAGTTAACTAAAAACTAAAATGACTGAAGAAACTAAAGTAGAAGCTGAAGCAGTAGAGGAAGTAGCTGCAGAAGAAGTGAAGGAAGAAGTTGTTGTTGAAGAAACAGCATCAGACGTAGACGAAACTGTTGAAGTACCAAAAGAATTCAAGAAGCTCGTAGAGCAAGTTGAAGCAATGACAGTACTTGAACTACACGAACTAGTTAAAGTTCTAGAAAAGCGATTCGGTGTATCAGCTTCTGCAGTAGCAGTAGCAGGTCCAGCTGGAGGAGCTGACGCAGGTGAAGAACAGTCAGAATTCACCGTAATGCTAACTGAAGCAGGAGCTTCAAAGATTGCAGTGATCAAGGCAGTTAAGGAAGCATGTGGTCTTGGACTTAAGGAAGCTAAGGAGCTCGT
>DLQJ01000017.1 GCA_002477545.1 Patescibacteria group bacterium UBA7435
CTTCAGGTCGAGTGCACGGACGTAGGTACTCGTAAAATACCTTGTGCGATGCGTGCTCATCACGATCCGCGTCCACATCTTCGTGTCCAGCGTCGTAGAGATATGATTCATTGTGGTTAATAACTCCCAATGACAATCCAAGAGCTGCGTAAATTTGTCCCATCCATACAGCATCACGTCGGGCCAAATAATCGTTAACAGTAATTACATGTACTCCTTCACCAGTTAGTGAATTCAAAGCTACGGGAATAGTTCCTACCAATGTCTTACCTTCTCCGGTACGCATTTCGGTAATCTTTCCTTGGTGCAATAGAATACCCCCCATAAGCTGCACATCATAGTGCCGTAGACCAAGTGTTCGCTTTGCAGCTTCACGTGTTAACGCTGCTACTTCTGGCAAAAGATCATCGAGACTTTCCCCTGCTTTGTGACGTGCACGAAAAGTTTTAGCAGTAGCTGCAAGGGATGCATCATCAAGTGCCTCACCTGTTGCTTCACGTTCATTAATGTTGGTAATAACGGGCTGTAGCGCCTTCAACTCCTTCTCGTAGGAAGGTCCAAAAAATCGGTCTAAAATTGACATAGTCCGGCTATAATAACACGAATAGAGATACGCTTACACTTGACGTATTGCATGCAAAATATAATAAAACCACCGTGGAGGGTGGTTTTATCGTGCATGTAATACGAACTATTTTCGCTTTTTACGTGCTGCTGGTTTTTTCTTAGCAGGTGCCTTTTTTACAGCCTTCTTAGGCGCTCGCTTTACCGGCTTTTTCTTTGCTGCTGCTTTCTTCTTTGCAGGAGCTTTCTTCTTTTTTGCTGGTGCCTTTTTAGCTACTTTTTTCTTAGTAACTTTCTTTGCAACTTTTTTGACAGTTCGCTTTGCGGTCTTTTTCACTACCTTCTTCTTTGTAGTTTTCTTTACTGCCTTACGCACTGCTTTCTTCACAGACTTCTTTGCAGGAGCCTTACGTGTTGCTTTCTTTTTTGCTGGCATAAATTGTGATGAGAGATTAGTGTTAAATATTCGACCGCCGACGTCTCATGTCAAAGAACAATTCAGGAGAGATGTCTGCTTATGTATCTATTATCGCGTGTATAAAAAGTATTACAATATAAAATTGTTGATAAGAAAGTGTATAACAAAAAACGAAACGCTATGCGTTTCGTTTTTTGTTACTTTATTTTTGTCACCTCCCACTCCACATCAATCTCTGTCGCTTCTTTTACCTTTGCGACTATCTCATCTGCAAAGGAAGTGATGTCTTCTGCAGTGGCCTGCCCTCTATTAATTAAAACTAGTGCCTGTCCTTGATAGGTTCCAACTTTTTCAGTTCCTTCACCTTTCAGACCCAGTACTTTATCGAGTATCCAACCTAAGGGAACTTTTATCTTCTGGTCTGTTGTTGGAAATCCTGGTAGCTCGGGATAAGTTTCAAGCAATATCGCGTAGCGTGATTGTTCAATGATTGGATTCTTGAAGAACGAGCCTGCGGTTCCTACCTCTTTCCAGTTTGGAAACTTCGCACTGCGGATTTCAATTACAGCATCGCGTACTTCGTGTGGCGTTGGTGTGTTCTCAAACCTGTTTTGTAGATCACGGTAGTCTAGCGTTGGTCCTGCATCTTTAGCAAATGCGTAGGTTACTGACACTACGATATATTTCTTCCCTTCTGGTTTTTTAAATAATGAGTCACGGTACCCAAACTGACAATCTGCATTGGATAGCTCAGAATACTCTTGAGTCTCAGTGTCATACACACGAACGCTCTGAATAAGGTCAGCAACATCAACTCCATACGCGCCAACATTCTGCACTGGTGTTGCACCAACACTTCCAGGAATATGAGAAAGGTTTTCAAGGCCCCACACTCCGATGTCCGCCATTTCTGCAACGATGTCATCGAACACTTCACCAGCGCTTGCGGTAAGTAATGTGGCGTCATTAGTGTCTTCGAGTGCCAGACCAATGATTCTGTTTTGAATAACCATACCAGAAACACCAGCATCTGAAACTAACACATTTGACCCGCCACCTAATACTGTGATTGATAGTTTTTCTTTCTTGGCGTGTGCCACAGCGGCAACCAACTCATCTTCATCATGTACCGCCGCAAAGCGCAGAGCCTCGCCACCGACTTTGAGTGTCGTGTGTTCAGCGAGACTTACTGCTTGTGTGATTGATATAGACATTATTGACACCCTAGCTCTGGACTGTTCCCTGCTTCAATATTTGCAACATAGCATGAGGCAGTTGGTGCAAAAGAAGGAACTGCTTCTGCTGCTTCATTAAGTGCAGCTGTTGACCCTTCAAGATCACCTAGCTGATATTTAATGAATGCGAGACTTGCGTAGCTTTGTGGATTTGTAGGATCTTGCTGAATACGAACCTCAAACATATCACCCAGAAGTTCCATTTCGCCAGCGGCCTGTACTGAAGAAAGTGCGTAATCATGAGCAGCAAATTGCGTGAAATAAATTTGCTCAGAAATAAGTTCTTTTCCTGCTTCGATCTCACCTGTTCGAATCAATACTGCAGCGTAGAGTACGCGTACTTGTGTATTTTTTTCTTCAAGGAGGAATGACTTTTTAAGGAATCCAAGCGCCGCATCAGTATCCTGTGCTTCTAATTCAACAATGGCCTGTTCAAGAACCAAAGATGGTTTTCCTGGAGAAAGTTCAGCAGCCCGAGCACCATGTTCACGTGCTTGTGGAATTGCACCAATAGCTCGATAAAACGATGAGATAAAGTTGTGTACACGCGCGTCTCCTGGTTTTTGTTCAGCCAACTGCAACAGCTCTAATTCGGCTCGTTGGATAATGCTTTGCTTATCTGCAGGTGGAATATTTTGGTTGCGCGCGACATTCATTGCTTGTTGTGCAAGTTGTTCTACGATTTCTTGATTAGCGAATGAACCATGCTCAAGTGATGTGTGATACGCCTCAAGACGCCCTTGCACCGAGTCAGCCACCAAAGCATCAATAACGGATCCTGCTGCTTTAATACCTGATACATTTGTAAAATACATACCAAACCCAACAGCGAGTATCACTATAGGTGTCGCAAATTGGGTAATCATCGCTTTACCCATAGTGTAGTTGGAAACGGCAGGAATTGGTTTGGCACTACGCGCATGGATCAATGCAAGCACTGTACCGTAGAAGATGTAACTGATGATGTTGTCAAACACTACCAAGTTGTGCAGCAAATACCCCACCAACAATCCAGTGAGTACCGCTCGCTCGAGCACGGTAAATTGTGACTCCTTACGAAGGAACACGGGCGCTATCAAGAGATAGTACAGTGCCGCAGCCATAATCGAGAAGTACGCAAGGAACCCTAATATTCCCCCTGCAATAAGCCAATCGAAGAAGATGTTGTGCACTCTATCGAACCACTGTTCTTGGTTATACAAGAATGGGTCATATTGTTCGTTAAATACGTAGTTGAAGTTACCTTGCCCCCATCCAAGAAGTGGCCGTTCTTTAACTCCCTCCCATGCCATTCCCCAGATAGTACCTCGTACAACAAGGTCTTTCTGCAGATCGATATTCGCAATACGCGCAATTGACGGTGTTCCTTGGATAACGTCTGAATCACGCACTGCCATAAATGAAAGGCTCAAAATAGCTAACGCAATGAGTCCACCAACTGCCAGTTTTTGCAGTTGTGGATATGCTCGTCCGAACAATGCCACGTATAAAACTGCAGCTCCTGTACCTCCTACCACACCGAGGAATGCTCCTCGTGTTCCCGTAAGAAGCAGTGTGTACATAAAGATAATTGCAACGATACCGTAGAGTATTTTATGTATGTTTACCTTCGAACGTACTATGAAGTATCCCAAGAAAAAGATATGGAACAGCATGTACACTGCCATATATGCGGCATTCCCCAGTCGTGAGTCAACACGTCTTCCCGCGGTTCCGTCCAGTGCTCCACTATGTTGCCCCAGTCCATAGAGCGCAACAATAAGCGCAACTGCAAGTGATGTGTGGAGGAAATATGACCAGAGTTTTTCGGTGGTCAATACACTTCCAAGAACCAGTGTGTAAAGGAATACGTGTACGAGTGTCACGTACCCATCCATACGTTCAAAGTTACTCCAGAAACTTTTTAGTGGGTATTCTCCAAGTGCATTTGCCGCAGCCATAACAATCAACAAACTTGCAAACGTTGGGAGAATCCACGAAAATTTTGGACGATATTTCACATCGGTCAATGCCAATAAAATCCATGATGCGAATACAATTTCAATTATGATTCTAAACGCAAAATTCTTTCCGGTTATAAACGGAAAAAAGAAATCATTCTCTACATATAATGGTAAAAACGGAATAAGAAACAACCCTCCAAACACCAACGCCTGTAACATATCTTTCATATGCCAGCTATAGTAGCATGCCTAACCCCATCCCAACATGGAAAAAATCATAAAAAACGACACATGTAAGTAGGTGTCAAACGCCCTTGACTAATCCAAGGGCATATTCATTAAAATACCTTTATTTACCTTCTCTACTGATTTCTTTACTTCCTGTTTGTGCGTCTTCTTTTTTACCTGCTGCTTTGCTTGCTCTTTTTTAGCTTGGGCTTCCTGTTTTTCACGAACTGCACGCTCTCGCTTCTGCTGTTCTTGCACATCAAAATACAACACTCCTTCGATACTATCTCGATATGCAAGACGATAAATCTGTGGATTTTCTTCAATACGTGTACGTACGGCCTCTTGGGCATTTTCTGAAAACTGTATACGTAATGAATTGGTATTTAGGAATTTTGTTAATTTTTGAGAAAATTCGATGGTGTCGTTGGGATCACACAAAAATGTATCTCGCTCATCAGTAAACAAGTCACTCCGTAAATCGGTCCGAGCCATAACCATGGGTAATCCTGCTGCAGCGGCCTTCATAACTATTGATTCACTTTCACTGGTTGTGTCTGTACAAACAAGCACATCAGCACTACGCATGTGTGGGAGTACATCATCTACTTTTGATACAAAAATAACCTGTGTATCAATGCCGAGTAATTTTGTACGCTCTTTAAATGAATCGCGTGCTGGTCCTTCCCCAATAACAACAAATCCAATACTTACGGTGCGCAACAATGAACGCGCTGCATCAATAGCTCGAAAAAGTGTGCTCTCGGGAGTCAGCGGACCGACATACATAAGGGTGAAAGAAAATTGTGGATATTTTTTTTCCTTCGGAGTACTTTCCACACGTGTAATTGTTTCTTGAATATCAAAATAGCGAGGCAGGAGCAAAAAATCTTTAAGTTTTGTAAACCGTATCGCTAATTTCTTTTTTAAGTAATCAGTGTCGGTACGTACACTCACCCCTTTACGCAGAAGATATGTAGCAAATCGTATACGCCATGTACTGTACTCATCATGTTCTTTATACTCCTGCGTTAAGAAATCTTCAGTTACGTGTACCTGAAAGGCTCGTTTAAAATGTCGCGCAACAAAATACCCTGTGATACCTGATTCAAACGGATCCAATGCCACAACAATGTCGGGACGGAATCCATCGGTAAAGAAGAGTTGTCGTTTAATTACGCTATACGCGGCAAATGGTCGCTGAAGGAAATGTCGTGCGTACATTGGGTACACCCAAACCTTATCAGCAAGGCGTTCTGACTTTTCATCTTTTTTCTTAGGCATACCCAACACCACAACATGTATCTCGTCAAACACTTCAGTAAGGTTTACAAAATGCTTCCGCGCTTCTGAATGTTCTGTATATATACTTTGATCATTGGTAATAAACAACACACGTGACTTAACCCGTGCGGACTCTTCTTTTATTACTTGCTCTCCATACAGTTCCGCTTCAACGGCAACTTCATTTGCATGTTTCTTTTGTGTGCGTTCTGAAGTTTCATCTAAAACATATTCAAGAACATCCTGTGCTTTTTCTGCAGGATCAAAAGAAACTTTGTGCTCTGAGTCTGACATACGCTGCCTATAGTATAGCGCGTTTTTCTCTAGAGAAGATTGGCACTCTCCACGGAACTTACGCTTCTTTTTCTTCCAACGTCTCCACTAAATGTTTGAGCTCTTTGAAATTACAAACAACACGATGTTCAGTAATTCCTCCAAACTTAAAAGTAGTTTCCCGCTTCATACACACAGTGTATAGATTTTCATACACATCCTTCCCATCGTCTAAGTGTTTTTTTGTGTCATCAACAAAAATTACCATTGCACCTTCTGCGTCTTTGGTCATTTCTCGCAAGGCTTCACTTTTTTCATCGTAGACTACCTGTACTTGAGTTACTGAGGGTAGTGCCACAGCTGCAATCTTAAATTCTTGAAAAGCGATCGACTCAGTTTCATTAGCTTCATTATTTTGATCAATGCGGCTTTTAGCAGAACTCAAGACTGTTGAATTAGGGTACGCATCAAGGAAAGTCCGAGCACCTTCAAAAACAAACGCTTTCATATCAAGAATTTCTGAAGCGATATCTTTTTTTAAAGAGGCAATCATTTCTTCGTCACGAGGATGTCCTTCATATCCATGATCAATAAGCCAATTCTTGAAAGCTTTTGTGTTAAAGATAACACCATCAAAATCGAGAATGTATTTCATATATTATTCAAGTAACCCATACAATGCTTCAGCCATTTTTACAGAATCCCCACGTACCAAACTTCGTTGTAGCACATCGCCCTGTTTCTGCACAAATTCAGTGTCATCAAGCAAATCGGCACGCACTACTTTGCACGCAATCTCATCAGCGTCATCAACAACAGGATATTGTTGTGCTGAAGCGTAGCGTTCAAGCAACGCATCTGAAACCTTTCCTGTGTTAACTAAAATGGTATCTGGAGCACGTCCGACATATTTCAACACTTCGTCCGCATGGTCCTTTGCGGTCATATTAAACGTCTGTCCCTGGCTGGTCATCAAATTAGTAACAAATACGAACTGTGCCGAAGATGATTGAATTGCCGCGGGTACTCCATTAACTACACAGTTAGCAAGTAAACTTGTGTACAAATCTCCAGGTCCAAGCACAATCATATCTGCCTGATCAAGTGCGGTGTGTGCATCTTTTGTAATATGAGCTTGAGGAACCGTACGTAATGCATCAATACGGCTTTTGAAACGATCTTCAGGTGGCTCGTCAATATCATGCTCTCCTTCAACCTCTACGCCATCATCATACGTAGCAACAATATGTATTCGATCTTCTGTTACCGGCAACACAGTTCCCCGTACACGTAAAATACGAGACGCAACTTTAATCGCCTCAGTTTCAGAACCGAGCATATCAGTAAGTGCTACCAGCAGAAGATTCCCGAGATTATGACCATTAAGCCCTTCACCTTTGTCGAACCTATATAAGAAGAGCTCACGCAGGAGCTCGTCATGGTTATCGACCTCTGCAGAAAGTGCAGCTAACGCCATACGCACGTCTCCTACGGGCAGCTGTCCAAATTCATCACGAAGACGTCCTGTTGATCCACCTGCATCAGCCATGGTAATAACCGCAGTGACATCAATGTCTTTGTATTTTTTCAAGCCCTTAAGCAAGGGGTAAATACCGGTTCCTCCTCCAATTACTACAATTTTTTTTCTATCCATAGAGATACATTGGCTCTCCCCTATTTATTGAGATTTACCTTACGTTTTTTTTCCGAAGCGAACTCGTCTGACGTTTCAGAAATTTTCTCGATGTCTTCCTCTTCAGATTCCCCAATCTGTACTTCAAGAATATCCAAGTCAGTATCAGCTGGCGCACTTGGTGCGTGCCACACTCCAGGCAAATTCATCTGCACTTCTCCATTTGGCATAAAGAAGAATTCACTTCGCTTTCCGTGCCGTTGTAATGAAAGTTCTTTCCCTGCATCAATATGTAACATCTTCACCTTCAACTTCGGCATGTCTAAGATTACGTCATACCATCCCCAACGCGTTGCAACACGTTGTTTGGCGTTGAGTGCCGAACTAGAAGAGTACTTCCCCCCACCTAATTCAAAGACTGGTTCGATGCCAAGATCTTCACATACATCTAACTCAGGTGTATTGTCTTTTCCTCGATCGCCACCATTACCGAAGTATGTTGGCTTGATGCGTCGCAAAGCTTCACACACTGTTCCATCAGCATCATCAACAGCATGTACATGTGGAGTGTATGCTTCAAGAATTTTCTTTCGGTCAACAAATGGTTGAAAGAAAAATCCCTTCTTTCGGATAAGCCATTCATCACTGTTAGCAATAATATGCACTTCGCCATATTCAGCAGCTTGTTCAATCATCGCGATATGTCCTGGATGAATTGGATCAAATCCTCCTGAGATAACAATCGTTTTTTTGTTTAATGTGTCAGTTGTATCTGTGTTCATAATATAAGTGTGAAGTCTTTTCTTTGATGCTAATGTGTATTCTTTGTAACCGAAGCCGGAGCTGATGCGTTACAGATGATACTACTCAACGTAACACAGTATAGAATTAGCAATACACAAATGCTAGTATACCAATAATATGAAAAAAGCACTCATCACGGGAATCACCGGGCAAGACGGATCATACCTTGCGGAATTACTCTTAGAAAAAGGATATGAGGTGCATGGTATTCAACGGCCATCCAGCTCAATTCGTACTGCACGGATTGAGCATCTCTTTAACGACCCCAAGGTGCATGATAAAACACTGTTTCTCCATCACGGGGATATGACTGACACGACCAACATTACGACACTTGTTCGAGATATCGAACCCGATGAGGTATACAACCTCGCTGCGCAAAGTCATGTGCGCGTTTCTTTTGACCTTCCTGAATTGACCGCTGAAACAGACGCACTGGGGACCCTTACTCTTCTTGAGGCTATTCACAAACAAGGGCTCACACACAAAACAAAATTCTATCAAGCCTCTACTTCAGAGTTGTATGGAAAAGTTTTAGAAACCCCGCAGAGCGAAACAACACCGTTCTACCCACGAAGCCCATATGCGATTGCTAAACAATATGCATTTTGGACGGTAAAAAATTATCGAGAGGCATATAATATGTTTGCGGTAAACGGAATTCTGTTTAACCATGAAAGTGAGCGACGTGGATACAACTTTGTAACTCGAAAAATTACTATTGGCTTGTCTAAAATTAAACTTGGAAAACAAGAGGTACTTGAACTTGGAAATATCGATGCAAAACGTGACTGGGGATACGCTAAAGAATACGTTGAAGCTATGTGGATGATGCTACAGCACGACACTCCTGAGGATCTTGTGATTGCAACGGGTGAAACACACAGTGTGCGTGAGTTTACCGAAGCGGCATGTGAGGAGCTTGACATTGACCTTCAATGGCAAGGTGAAGGTGTTGATGAAGTAGGTATCGACACAAAAACAGGCAAAACTATTATTTCAATCAATCCTCGTTACTTCCGCCCTACAGAAGTAGACTTACTACTTGGCGACCCAACTAAGGCAAAGGAGACAATCGGCTGGGAAGCGGAAATTAAATTTGCGGAGCTTGCAAAGTTAATGACCAAGGCAGATTATGAACTGCTGAAGAACGGTGGAACTATCCAATTCTAAACACCATGAAAAAAGACTCAAAAATATTTGTTGCCGGGCACCGTGGATTGGTGGGGTCAGCTATTATGCGACAGCTTGAAAAAGGTGGTTTTACTAACGTAATTACACGAACGCGTGCTGAGCTTGATCTCTTAAGTCAAACTGCAGTTGCTCTATTTTTTGAAATAGAAAAACCTGAGTATGTTTTTTTAGCAGCTGCAAAAGTTGGAGGCATCTTGGGGAACAAAAAATACCCTGCGGATTTCATCTATCAAAACCTTACGATTCAAAATAATATTATTGAAAGTGCTCATCAACACAAGATAACGAAACTTCTCTTCCTTGGCAGCTCGTGTATCTACCCAAAACTTGCCCCGCAACCAATCAAAGAGGAGTATCTTCTGACAGGACCTCTTGAACCCAGTAACGATGCGTACGCTATTGCTAAAATCGCAGGTATCAAAATGTGCCAAAGTTACCACGCACAGCACGGCAGCAACTTCATCAGTGTCATGCCTACAAACCTCTACGGTGAAAATGACAACTTTGACCTAGAGAACTCGCACGTACTACCAGCCCTGATTCGTAAGTTCCATGAAGCAAAGGAATCAAACTCTCCCACTGTTGGTGCTTGGGGCACGGGTGCTCCCATGCGTGAATTTATTCATGTTGATGACGTAGCGAGCGCTTGTATCCATCTCATGGAAACCTACAACGATCCTGAGATTGTAAATATCGGTACGGGAGAAGATGTCACCATCAAAGAACTTGCCGAAATTGTAAAAGACGTAACTGGATACCAAGGAGAAATAGTTTGGGATACCACCAAACCAGACGGAACTCCCCGAAAACTCCTAGATGTTTCTAAACTACACAAGCTAGGATTCAAACATACTATTGCCCTAAAAGATGGTATTACAAAGACTTATGCGTGGTACACAAAAAACATCAATAATAAAAGACTTTAATATCTTTGACCGCAGTGGTTTTTTTAGATATCTAAGAAATAGTAGCTGGCAGCTACTTTCACGACTTTTCACTGTGGTGCTTGCTTTTTTCGTTACCATTTATTCAATTCGGTATCTTGGTCCTGAGAATTATGGAACATTAAGTTATGCAATTAGTTTTGTAGGCTTATTTGCCTTCATTGCCAGCCTTGGCATTGATCAAGTGATACTGAGAGATTTAGTTAAAAGACCTGCCGATGAAGCAAAAATTCTTGGCAGTGCTCTAACGTTAAAGTTAGCGGGCTCGGTCATAGCCATCACCATAACTATCGTAAGTGGGTTATTGATTAACGCTACAGGGATTGAGCTGTTACTTATCGCTCTTATTTCCTTAACTCAATTTGGCGGAGCCTCACAAATCGCTACCTATGCTTTTTTTGCTCGAGTTGAATCGAAGTACTCAGCAATGATCACCATTGCGGTGAATATTATTTTAGCGGCTGCAAAACTACTTATTATATATTTTGATAAGGGGATTATTTTCTTTGCCCTTGTACTTTTGCTTGAAACAATCCTCAGGGCCTTTTTCTATTTTGGTACCTATCAAAAAGTCTACGGTCTACTGGGCAAATGGTACTTTGACAAAGAAACTGCACGGACACTCCTTCAAAGCAGCTGGCCACTGATGCTTTCGACTGTTTCAATTTTAATCTACTCACGTATTGATCAGGTCATGATTCGACACTATCTCGACTTCACTTCGGTGGGAATGTACGATGCTGCTGTTCGCTTAGCTGATGTATGGTATATCATCCCCAACATTATCCTGGGAGCACTCTTTCCTGCAATCATCAATGCGCAAACCGTTTCCCCCTCTCTCTTTAGGAAGCGTCTGTTCTTGTGTGCAGCACTGCTGACAGGTCTTAATATACTTATCATTTTGCCCACCAACCTACTGGCTCCGTTCATAATTGAGATGCTCTTTGGTAGCAGCTTTGCTGGTTCTGCAAGCGTCCTCACTATTTATATCTGGTCGCTTATTGGCTTTAGCTTGGGGCAACTCGTAAACACCTATCTGATTGCTGAAAATTATTTTTACATCTATCTATACACTTCCTTGGCAACTGTTTTAGTTAATGTTGGTTTGAATATATTACTAATTCCGACTTACGGAATCACCGGTGCAGCTATTGCGACTCTCGTTTCCTATAGTCTAATACCACTTTTGCCATTTGGTTTCAGGAAAATTCGGTTACAATTACTTACATTAAAATTTGATACATAACTATGAACAATCTCGTAATCGGATCAGAAGGTTTTATCGGTAAGTGTTTCTGTACATATCTTGAAGACCAGGGTGAACAAGTGGTGCCTTTTGATATCAAACGTGGTTCGAATGAGGATGCACGTACTGCAAAACTTGATTTAACGGACATTGATCGTGTGTACTTTCTTGCATGGGACGTTGGTGGAGCAAAGTATCTCTACAAAGAAGATGCTCAGCTTGATCAACTTGACTGGAACATTACACTCATGCAAAACGTAATGAACCAACTGCAGGAGAGCAAGAAACCATTTCTGTTTATTTCTTCACAACTCGCTGAAGAATATGACACTGTGTACGGAGTAACCAAACGACTTGGGGAGATCTGGACTCGTCTGCTTGATGGTGTGTTCATTCGACAATGGAATGTCTACGGGCCATTAGAAGAAAATACTATCCGTAGTCATGTTGTTTCAGACTTCGTGCACCAAGCGATCACTGAGGGCGAGATTCGTATGCTTACCACAGGAGAAGAAAAACGTCAGTTTATCCATATCGACGATGTGTGTAAAGCGTGGCACACAGCACTTGAACAAAACCTAAAGGGTAAGCATGACGTAACAAGCTTCGAATGGATACGTGTGCGGGACATTGCCGACATCATTGCCTCACACACTGGAGCAACGGTTATTCCTGGAACAAAAGTAGGATCAACACCACTAACACCAATCAGTGGCAAAATTCGCAATTGGAATCCAACAGTTACTATCGAAGATGGTCTAAAACGGATGATTGACGAAGCTAAAGAAATGTATAAAAAATAAACCCATGACAACCCCTCTGATTAGCACCATCACTCCTTGCTTCAAAATGAAGCCATACCTCAAACTTTTTCTTGAGGAGTTACCAAACCAAACTATCTTCAATCAAATTGAAGTAGTGCTTGACCACAACGAACCTGACGAGGAAGAACTTGCTTGGGTGAAAGAGTTTCAAGACAAGCATCCAGGGCGCCTTAAGCACATCATCACCAACCCTGTAGAATTTATCGGTCCATCTATGAACCGTTGCATTAAAGAGGCTTCCGCTGATCTGTTAGCGATCTGGAATGTTGATGATCTACGTACTCCCAACTCGCTTGAGCTTCAAGTACAAGCCTTCGATGCTGGAGCTGATATGGTGTACGGGAACTTTCATCTTGTGCGGAAGTTTGGAACAAAGAAAGGTACTTGGATTGATTTTTCACAGTACCAAAATAAACCTGATGAATTTTTTCGTTCTATGCTCTTTGGTCCATTTATGGCATTCCGTAAATCACTGTGCACGAAAGCTGGGATGTTTGATGAACAATTTAAGTCTGGTGCTGACTTTGATCTCGCGCTACGTCTTGCCTTCCATGGAAAACCGATACTTGCACAAGGCAGTCTTGGGTATTATCTCAACGAAGGAAAGGGTGCGAGTACTCGACCTGACTCAAAACAACCACTGGAGCGGACAGCTATTGAACTTCGTTACGGCATCTACGACAAGTTAGATTACGATTATGTTATCCCTGCCCTCTCTTATGACCTCAACAACCTTTATGAAGGTCAGCGTGTTATACCAATTAACACATTTGTTCCTGATTACAAAAACTACCTTGCAAAGGCTAAAGAAAAACTACTCAACAAAGGGCTCAATAGCTACACACTACACAGAACCTTTCACATAAAAAAGATTAAGACGTCATTAAAAACCCTCATCAAAAAAATAATCGTATGACTCCAGAAAAAATTGAAAAACTAATCCGTGAAATCGAAAATGAAATGGACGCGTTTCAAATTAAAAAAGAAAATTTGGAGAAATTCAAAGAAAATGGTCCTTTTGATATTGAGTGTCTATCATACCTTACTGCTAAGGAGAGCGGCTACTTCAAATTCTTAGCACTACTCACCAAGAAATTACAACCAAAAACTATTGTAGAGCTTGGTAATCGTGAAGGCCTATCAACACTATCCTTTTATGATCAGCTGCCCGAGGATTCTACATTTACCTCAATTGATATTCTTGACGATGTTAGATACTGTCCTGACGCAATGTTTACAGATCCCCGAGTAAAATTTATCACGGGAGATGTGGGGAGTCTTGATATATTGAAAGAAGTTCCTGACAACATTGACATCTTATTTACAGATACAATTCACTACTACTTTCAAGTAAAAGATGAGATTGAAATCTACCAACATCTTCTTGCTGACACGGCACTTGTGGCAATTGATGATATTCGCACAAATGATAAGGGTAAATTTTGGGAAGAAATTCAGCACCCAAAGTGGGACCTAACGGAACTCTGCCATCATTCCGGATGGGGACTCTTCTTGTATGAACGTAAAGTTCCATTGAGTACGGAAGAAAAACAATTAGCAATAGCAAAAGCAACATCAACAATCTGGGAGCGAAAATACACTGAGCTCCTCAATAAAGCAGAAGCAGCAGACAGTAAAAAAATGATTAATATTTTGAAAAGAGAAATTAAAAAACATCCTACACTGTATAAAATGTTAGTAAATCTAAAGAACAAGTACTTTTAAGAGAATTTGATGAAAAAGATACTGGTAATACCTGTCAAAAATGAAGAGTGGATTCTTGAATACACACTAACCTGTGCGAGTTTGTTTTTTGACCATATTATTGTTGCTGACCAACAAAGTACCGATAGAACACCCGAAATATGTGCACTATTTCCAAAAGTAGTGTACCTGGAAAATAATTCCTCAGCATACAATGAGGGACAGCGCAGACAGCTTCTATTGGATGCAGCAAGAAATTTTGAAGGGTACAACTTTATTGCCAACCTAGCTGCTGATGAAATATTTACGGCAAATATACTTGACCCCGCTGCCTTTGATGAAGTGCTTGCTAACGCTGAAATCGGCTCAGCTTTCTCATTTCAATGGGTGCAGCTATGGAAAAATACGCACAGCTACCGGGATGACCGTTCAATGTGGTCGAATCTATACCGCCCTTTTGCTTTTATAGATGATCGCAAAACCAATTACTTACCAGGTTTTGCACATCTCTCTATAGTTCCAGAGGCATATATGGAAAATGCTAAACAAATTGAAAACATTAAGGTTCTTCACTATCAGTTTGTTGATTTTCCGAGGATGCTCATGAAGCAACGATGGGCACGGCTTCTTGAATTTGGAAAATACACGCAACCAAAGGTATTAAAATCAATGATTTTGAACAATAAGTACTACCCCACAAAGGATGAACATGCGATACAATTAGCTGAAGTTCCTAAGGCATGGACACTTCCCTATCCTGATTTCATAAAAATTGAAACCGTGCAGTCCTGGCATGCTGATGCCTGTGAGAAATTCATTACTGAATATAAGCCAAAAAATCTACGGTGGTTAGATATATGGGATCATGATTGGGACATGTTTCCCGATGAAAGAAACGTACTCCAACGAATATATCACAAACATCAATATGTGATTCTTATTCTTAATAAGATAATTCCAAAATGGGTTAAAAAAATAATAAAAGGGATATGAAAAAAGTGATTATAACAGGAGGTGCTGGATATATTGGTGCGCATGTCGTGAAGCAATTAACCACAGATACAACCGTTGCTGAAATACATGTTATAGATAATTTTTCACAGTCTCGAGAAAATATTTTAACAGATCCAAAAATTGCATATCACGAAGTAGATATTCGTGACGCAGCTTCACTAAAGCAGATTTTTGTAGACGTCAGGCCTGATATTGTTATGCATTTTGCAGCGCTAGCGAGTGTTCCTGATTCTGTACAAAACCCCTCCTCTTATTTCGATACGAATGTCATCGGTAGCTTTAACCTACTTGAAGCTATGCGTGCAGTAGACTGCAAAAAAATCATTTTCTCATCTTCAGCTTCAGTATACGGAGAACCCACCTCAGAAGTCATAACGGAAGACCACCCAACGGAACCAACCAATCCATACGGCTACACTAAGCTTGTGGTGGAAAATATGTTGTCTTCATATCATGCAGCGTACGGTATTTCTTCAGTTTCATTTCGGTATTTCTGTGCTGCAGGTAACGAACCAACATTTACCATTGGTGAATATCACAATCCTGAAACACACGCCATTCCCTCTTTAGTAGAAACTGCATTAGGTAGACGTGATGAGTTTGTTATCTATGGTGATGACTTCAATACTCCTGACGGAACAGGTGTTAGAGATTACATTCACGTTGATGATCTTGCTTCAGCACATCTAAAGGCGTTTGATCTCTTAAGAAACAATGAGGTTTGCTCTCGGTATAACCTAGGTATCAATAAGGGGTTCTCAGTAAAAGAGCTTATAAATACCGTAGAAAAAATCACGGGAGAAACTCTCCTTGTTACAGTCAAAGGTCGTAGGCCAGGTGACCCCAGCTGTCTTATCGCGGATTCAAGTCGTGCGATGAAAGACTTGGATTGGACGCCACAATATACCGACGTAGAATCTATTGTGAAGACTGCTTTTGATGCCTTTGATAAACGAAATATTGATGTATGAAAGCATTAATTCTAGCTGCGGGTCTGGGCACCAGACTTCGTCCTTTAACAAACACCATTCCAAAACCACTATTACCAATAGCAGGTAAGCCACTTTTACAATATCATCTTGATCAACTCACAAAGCATGGTGTTAACGATGTATTAATAAACACACACTATTTACCTGAAAAAATAAGTACGTATATTGATGAGTATGGGTCTATGCACGATGAAATGAACATCGTAACCTCTTTTGAAGAAACGCTCTTAGGTAGTGCAGGCTCTCTAAAGATGAATCAGGATTTTTTCTCTACAGAAGAGGATTTCTTTATAGTATATGGTGACAACTTAACTGATATAGATTATACGACTCTCATGGACTATCATAAATCCAAAGGAGGTTTAGTTACCATTGCTGGCTATAGGGAAGAACATCCTGAACAAAAGGGGGTCATAGAGTATGCGAGCGATGCGCGCATTACCCGCTTTGTAGAGAAACCTGGTCCTGGTGAAACAACCAGTAGCATTGCTAATGCAGGAATATATGTGATCAACAAAAAGATTTTTGCATACCTCAGTAAACTCAATACACCTGTTTTGGACTTTGGGTATGACCTATTTCCTTATTTATTAGAAAAGGATGAGGACCTATACATGTACACAATGACTGAAATTGTACTAGATATTGGAACTCATGAAAATTACCACAAAGCGTCTACATTACTGAAATCTACAACCTTACGTTAATATATACATATGAATAATCAGAACAGATTTGGAGGAGAGCGTTTAGACAGCAAGAGCTCCCTTGCGCAAAATAATCTTTTGGAGCACATAATTAGATATACATTTGTCACTGGCGACCTGCAACACTCTGTTTTGGATATTGGTTGTGGGAGTGGTCACGGCAGTAGTACGCTGGCAACAAAATTTAAAGAGGTTCATGCTGTAGACATATCTACAGAAGCAATTGACTATGCAAAAGAACACTGGCAACTGCCCAACATCCACTTTCAGACCGGGGATTCACTAGCGATGTCGTTTAAGGAGAATAGTTTTGATGTGGTTGTAGCATTTGAAGTTTTTGAACACCTCACCGATTGGAGAACATTTCTTTCTGAAATTAAGCGCGTGCTTAAACCTGGTGGATTACTATATATATCAACCCCAAACAAAACGCTCTATTCCCCAGGGACAAAAAAACCTATAAATCCTCATCATGTGTTTGAAATGACCATCCCAGAATTCAAAAGTGCATTGAACGAGTTTTTTGTATTACGAACAATGTACGGGCAAAGAACTCCAGTATATAATGATCATTGGATATGGAGCATGGTAAATCCAATTCTTTTTACCTTTAAATCCATTATACCCTACAAAGTAAACAACACCCTTAAATTAAGAATAATTAACAGAATCAAGCCTGTACTTGAAGAAAGTGACATAGTACTTAAGGATGATCCATCTTGGCTTGAGCAATCCCGATTTATGCTTGGGGTCTGTGTAAATAAAAAATAAATTATGATTGTAACAAGAGCGCCTTTACGAATAAGTTTTGTTGGTGGAGGGACCGACATCAAAGAATTCTACGAAAAATATCCTGGTCGGGTGATATCTTCCACTATTGATAAGTACGTATACACAGTAATAAATTACGGTCATTTACTTGATGAAATTGTTGTTAAATATTCTGAAACTGAATCAGTTAAGGAACTGAAAGATATAAAACACGGAAGATTTCGGGAAGCCTTGAGAAAACTAAACATAGATGGCACTGGTCTTGAGATTGCATCATTCGCTGATTTGCCAGGCAAAACGGGACTCGGTTCGTCATCCAGTTTTTCAACAGCACTACTAAAGGCATTGCATGCCCATTTAGACAAGCCTGTCACCAAGCAGGTACTAACCGAACTTGCTTGTGAACTTGAAATTGACATACTTAAGGAACCTATTGGGAAGCAGGATCAATATGCAACTGCTTTTGGTGGACTTAATGTTTTTCAATTTAATACTGATGGGACCGTTGATATTGAGCCTGTATATATTGACTACAAAGTACGGGCGGACTTAGAAGATCATACGATACTATTCTTCACAGGAACAACACGATCAGCCAGTAGTGTTTTGAGTGAACAAAAAGAAAGTATGGCTGATAAATTTGCTACCTATAAAGAAATGTCTGATTCGGTTCCTGCTTTTAAAGAAGCCCTCCAAAATGGAGACTTTAAAGAATTAGCTACTATGCTCAATGCAGGCTGGGAGAAAAAGAAAACATTGGCAGGTAAAATATCTAACGATGTTCTTGATACTCTATACACAACAGGAATTGATTCAGGAGCATGGGGAGGTAAGGTGCTCGGAGCTGGAGGAGGTGGGTGTTTATTCTTTATTGCACCTCCTGATGCACACAAAAGTATCGTCCAGGCGCTGGAGGAGAAAGCGACAGAATCAGGACTAAAGGGATTCAAAAAAATTGACTTTGATTTCACTCAGTCAGGTACCGATATTCTATTTAATTCATCACCCTACCATGCATAAATATATCTCAAACTACATGGACGACGTCAGCAAGCACTTAAAGGATGCTCCTGCTGAGGAAATATCAAAAGCAATCAACCTCCTACAGGCCGTGTATGAACGCGATGGTCGTATTTACATTTTTGGAAATGGAGGTTCTCTTGCAATTGCAACACACTGGGTAAGTGACTTTAATAAAACGGTGTTCAGTCACAACCTAACCGGTCACCCACGACGCTTTCAAGCAATGCGACTTCCTTCCACAGAAGAAGAGATGTCAGCCTGGGCAAATGATGTTGGGTATGACATGGTTTTTGCGGGACCTCTGCAGAATTATATACAGGAATCTGACTGTGTCATTGCCATAAGCAGCTCTGGAAATTCACCCAACATAATAAAGGCTGTGGAATTAGCAAAAGCTCGTCATGTGCCTGTTATTGGACTATCCGGATTCAGTAAAGACAACAAACTAAACAATTTAGCAGATGCTAAAATTCTTATTGAAACGGACCCAGGTGCATATACAGTGGTTGAGAGTGTGCACCATGCAATCCTTCACCTGCTTACAAGTTATTTCCAGGATTACTTTGACAACCTTACTGAACGTAATGAAAGAAGAAAAAAGTAAAAAAATTGCATTCTTAGATCGTGATGGGGTTATAAATAAATGTGCCCCACCTCATGAGTATGTTACGTCTATAGATAATTTCAGTTTCAATCCTGGTATTTTTGAGGTAGTAACAAAACTTCAAAACGATGGTTTTGAAATTATCATCGTTACTAACCAAAGAGGTGTCGCTCGCAATAAATTTTCAGAGGATACTCTACAAGAAATTCACGCACATATGGTGTCTGAGTTTAACAAGAATGATATTGCAATATTAGATATTTTTTATTGCCCACACGAACTAGATAGCTGCGATTGCAGAAAGCCTCTACCAGGTCTTCTTATTAAAGCGACAACTAAATACTCCGTGGACATACCTCATTCATTGATCATCAGCGATTCTATGGAAGATGTCATTATGGGTAAGAACTTTGGGCTCGGCATACAGATCTTTGTGCCAAAAGATATTCCGAGCTCCTCCCTGGACTCATTGTGAACACATAGTGCAATCGTCTGTCATTATTCAACATACTTAATTGGACAGGCAGATTTACATACCTACTGCTATACTTATAAAAAATAAGTTCTGTAGAGATAATTACAAAAATTTAAAACACCTTGCGATGATAAAAAAACTCATACAGCACGCACTAAAACTTCTTGAGAGTCTCACTGGCTATCGTATTTTTATATACCCTAAAATGTATCCTCAAAAAATCACTGCGAGCAAATCAAGATTTGGTTTTTGGTACGCAGGTGATATTTTTGACAAATCTGATATCGCCTATGGAATATGGAAAAATGATATTGTTGAGAAAAATGAAGTTGCTCTTGTTAGAGAAATCTTGGATGTAATTTCAAAGGATACTAAAATAGTTTTTTATGATATTGGTGCAAATACTGGAATCTACACCTTAATTGCATCAATCAACTATCCCTGCACAGTGTTTTCTTTCGAACCTGTACCCGAGCATATAGCCATATTAAGGGAAAATATAAAATTAAATAAAATTGGCGATGTTGTTACTGTGATGCCTTTGGCTCTGGGTGCAGAAAAAGCAGATTTGCAGATGTATGTTGACGGGTCAGGATCTTCACTTTTTCTTAAGGAAAGCTACAAGACTGCAAAGCCCACTATTACTGTGGAAGTTACCAGCATAGACCTTCTCTTCTCTGAACACACAATCCCTAAGCCTGACTTCTTAAAAATAGACGTTGAGGAGTATGAAGGTATTGTCCTACAGGGGGCCTTGAAGACTATCACAAAATATAAACCAGTGATCTTTATTGAGCTGATTAACCGCAAAAATACCCCTGAATACAGCGAGACCTTGGTTCTCTTAACAGAGATAGGATACACAGTCCACTGCCTACAAAACAATACCTTAATTCCTACTAAAGATAACTGCACTACGCAGGGAGTACATATGTACCTAGCAATTCATCCTGATACGCATTCAAATTTATTTGAAACACTTAAAATTAATTAGTAATATGCGTACCATTATTAAAAAAATATTACTTGCAGCACCAAGGCCGGTTCGTGTATGTACAGTTTATACAAGAGAATTTATTTTTAGTTTTTTTTGCATACTATGGGAGAAAATAGCATATCCTCACTTACCAAAAGACATTCCCTTCAAAACTAAGAACATTCTCATCTACAACGGAGATGGCGCACTCCATAGTGGCACAGGTAAAAGACTTCAGTTAATCGCAAACACACTGTGTGACACACACACAGTGCATTTTATGTACAGTGCTCAGTCTAATACACAAAAGAGGACCAACACTCTAGATCCAAGAATTATTCAAATTGAATTTAATTTTTCAAAAATTGAAACCAACGTTCCCCGAAGAATATTTAATATGGACCCTCATATTAAAGAAATTATTGCTAAATACAAAATTTCATACTTAGTTGTTCTCGGACCTGGGTACGCTCAATATCCCTGGTGCACTATCAAAAATATACCCATAATGCTTTGCACAAGTTTTGGTGCACCTAGCTTACAGAAAAATCTCGCTGCTGTGGTCTATAATTCAAAAACCACTCAATTACACGCCGAAAAGTGGGTAGGAGCAAGAAATAAACGCCATACGTACTATACACCCCTGAGTGCCTGGCCTGAAAATAACACCCCTGAGTTGGGCCTAAAACTACGTAAGAAATTACATATTTCTGAATCTTCCTTTGTGTTCGGCCGAATTGGGAGGGATGATAATAATATATACGATCCTATCGGAATCAAAGCATTTGAGAAACTTCAGGCGAGTGGAACAAAGGATGTTCATTACATAATTATGTCTCCCCCACCGCTACTAGTGGAATATGTACACAGTAACAACATACCCAATATTCATCTGATCCCCCCCAGCGGCAAGGAAGAAGATATTTGGGCATTTCACGCTGCATTGGACTCCTTTGCTCACTTTAGACGCGATGGAGAAACAAGCGGCGTTGCAATTGCTGAATCGCTTGCAGTAGGTAATCCTGTCATCAGTCACAAATCAATACACTGGAATTCTCATCTTGAGTATCTAGACCCTGCCTTTTCAAGGATTGCAGATATCGACAACAGTGATGCATATTTTGAACACATGAAGGAATATGTACACATAGCTCGCAATGAAAAAGCGCAGTGGAACGAAATGAAGAAGAATGCAATTGTGACAGCAGAAACAAATTTTTCTCCAAAAGAATACGGCAAGAAAATGCTTGCTATAATTCAAAAATCTACCGAGTCCATTTAGAAACGTGGAGTATTTTCTAAGTGTCGTGAGTACCTTTATAACAATGGAAGCTCAACATATTGAAACAAACCCCTGTGTCAAAGACACGGGGTTTGTTTTGTTATTTATTTTACCCACTTAGCAGTAGCAAGGACCTTTGTAGTATCACAACGGTCTTTGTATTTCTTTGCGATATCTACCACTTCTTCCATAAGGCCATCCTCAAGTTTTGTTGGCTTCAGCCCCATGTCTAAGAAGCATTCATTCTTAGCAGCGAGATCATTCTGAGGATCTTCTTTACGAGGATTATCTAAGTACTGTACCTCAGCCCCTGTAAGCTTCTGAATGATTGATACAAGATCTGACAGACGATGTGTCTCAGTGAGTTGATTCAGGATACGTACCTTGGAAGTGTCTTCCGGGGGTTGTGTGATAGCGAGCTCCACACACTTCACAGTATCCTTAATATGGATAAATGCACGTGTCTGTCCTCCTGTTCCATGTACCGTGAGAGGAATACCTACCGCTGCCTGCATAAGAAATCGGTTGAGCACGGTCCCGTAGTCACCATCATAATCGAAGCGATTGATTAACCGTTCATCCATCATCGTTTCAGGAGTGTTTGTCCCCCACACAATACCTTGATGTAAGTCTGTAATACGGAGATTGTCGTTTTTATTGTAATAGAAGAAAAAGAGCTGATCCTGCGTTTTAGTCATGTGGTACACACTTCCTGGATTTGCTGGGTACAAAATCTCTTTCTCTGTGGTGCTTCCATCATCGTTTGGAATTTGGACAGTAAGATATCCTTCCGGAATCTTAGATCCAACAGTTCCATATCCGTACACACCCATCGTCCCTAGGTGCACCAGGTGAATATCCTGACCACTCTCCACAATCGCAGCAAGGATATCGTGTGTGGCGCTTAAGTTTCGATTAACGGTGTATCGTTTATGTTTTGAGCTTTTCATTGAGTACGGTGCGGCACGCTGTTCGGCGAAGTGCACTACCGAGTCAGGCTTGAATGTTTTGAACAACTCCAGCATCTCATCGTAATCATCCCCAATAGAAAGGTGGTGGAATCCAATCTCCTTTCCTGTCTGCTCTTTCCATGCGTCAAGACGTGTCTGGATGGAACTAATTGGTGTAAGCGACCCAACTGACAACTCATTGTCTATGTTTCGTCGAGAAAGGTCATCAACAATAACAACCTCGTGACCTTTTGCTGATAAGTGTAGCGCTGTTGGCCAGCCGCAAAATCCATCTCCTCCAAAAACGATAATTTTCATATGTACGCAATATTATCGTATAAATATAGCATTGCTGCAGTGTAGTTGTGCACAAATGTGTAACTACAACACATAAACAATTAATGGGAACATACCTTCCCTATGCTACACGTTTTGCATATATCCACTCTTGAACTATCTATTCCCATTTATTCCTACATACGTTGACACCATACAATCAGTTACTTAATTATTTATATGATAAAATAGAGCAAAAGAAGCTATGGAAATAAAAAAAATACTCAAAAAATTAAGTGTCCATGTACAGAAATCACACACCAGTTACGACAGACATAATCGGCAGCTTGAATCTAAAGATGAACTTGAGTTAGCACGATTAGGTGGAACTAAACGAATTAATACAAACGAGATAAATAGTGCTTCGCTACGAATCAATGATTTACTTTTAATGCACCCCACTGTCAAAATAGCTGTCGATATCGGCAGTGGTGCAGGGTGGGGTTCAGCCTCACTCTCAAAACTAGTGGACGAAGTGATTGCCATTGAACCATCGCAAGCTGGTATCAATATTGCTACCCAGCTCTACTCTGCTACCGAATACCCGAATATTGTCTGGAAAAATGGTTTTGCTGAAGACGCGCTTGAACTGTTGACTCTTGATGCGCCAACTCTCTTTATGACTGGGTGTGTCCTTAGTCATCTACGTGACAAAGAAGTGTTGTCGATTTGTCAAAAGGTAAATCTGGCTGCACCTGAGAATTCAGTTCTTTCCTTTTCTGAAGCGTGGCATGAGGATGAAAAATGGCACCAGATTATGTGGCATGTGCGGACCAAAGATTGGTGGCAAAAAGCATTGCCTGGGTGGGAGTTAGATTTTCATGGACCGGCTGGAGATGATTATAAAAAATGTCATATGGGGTTTTGGGGAGTCAAAGTTACTACGCCTAAATAGCACAAATTAACGTAGACATGTTTTATAAAAAAATTACTGCCCTTCAGGCAGAGTATACCAATACAGAGGTGATCATGGGTTCGTCACTGGTGTTTTTTATTATATTTTGGACTACTAAAGCATTTTCTTTTCTTGCACACGGGAATACCCTGTTGGAGCGTGTTATTCATTTTATTATTCGATATCTTCCAAAGCCCACGTTTGTCATTAAAAACCAAGGTGGTATTTTCTTAGTAGATGCATACGATGACAGTATGACTATCTGTTCTGGATATTTTGAAAAGGAACTTCGTCCTTGGCTTGCACTACCGACATCGCGCGACCTTTTTATTGATATTGGTGCCAATCGTGGAATATATAGCATTCTTGCATGTACCCAATATGGATATGCTAAAGCATTGGCTTTTGAACCAAACCAAGAGGTCGCAACAGTACTGAAAGAAAACCTTACCCTCAACGAACTTGCTGAAAAAGTAACGATTCACACAGTTGCGCTGGGTGAGAAAATGGGTGAAGCTCCATTTACTGTAGACCCGCTACATAAAGGTGGCGGTAGAATTGAAGATACACACCGGAACATAGATACATCATCGACAGTATCTGTTGCAACACTTGATTCTATATTAGATCCAGAGGAAAAAACCGCGGTGAGTTTTATAAAAATTGATACCGAAGGGTACGAAATTGCAGTGCTTAAGGGGATGAAAAATACTCTATCACACATGCAAAAGGGATCTGTACTGATGATTGAAAGTACTGAAGCGGCGATGATTGAAACTTTCCTTACCCGCTTCCAGTTTAAACATAGTACCACCAACAAGCACGACCATCTCTTTATAAAACATGCTTAATATCATCTCACGCTCTATTGTATCCAGCCGCACCAGCGGTCCGCGAAAAGTGGTGGAAAATCTCATCAAGGGTCTTGATGAAATTGGGTATCCTTACACCATAAACGCACAGCTTGATGCTTGTGCGCGTGTCTGGATCCATGATGATATTGACGCTCTGCGCGAGGTGGTAAAATTACATAACGTGGCCGCTGTAGTTGGTCCAAATCTATATGTAACCCCTGGACAGATCCCTGAGGACTTGGATCTATCGAAAACACTATATATTCACCCCTCACCTTGGGTGATGGACATGTGGAAGGAAAATGGATTTAATCGGGCGCCGCTGGCTGCATGGCCCACTGGTATCGACACTTCAGTATTCAGTCAATCCACGCAAAACAAGACGTCAGTGCTCGTTTACTTCAAGGAGCGATACCCCGAGGAACTCGCGCATGTAGAAAAGTTACTGATTACAAAGAATATCAACTACACAATACTGCACTACGGTAACTATACGGAGGATACCTACCAGAAGCTCTTAGCAACTTCACGGTACATAATTTGGATCGGCCGCCAAGAGTCGCAAGGCATTGCCTTAGAAGAAGCGCTGGCAACAAACGTACCTGTTTTAGTCTGGGATGTTCCTCGGTTGGGTCACTGGCAAAGTACCCCAGCTTCCATGGCAGTATTCAGTGAACAAGAAAATAATTTTATTGGTGCTACCAGCGCGCACTACTTTGATACACGTTGCGGAATAATTACCAAGGAGAAAGATACACTCAGTGGAGACATTGACCACTTTGAAAAAAACTGGGAAACTTTTACCCCCAGACAATATATACTCGAAGAATTAAACCTTGCCAAACAAGCGCGTGAACTGATTATGTTTTATCAGACACACTTCAATTTGTCATATACTGATGGGTTGAACGAAACAATAAAACCTATCGGCAAATGGAAAAATGGTACGGT
>DLQJ01000005.1 GCA_002477545.1 Patescibacteria group bacterium UBA7435
TAAACGAGGTGATGTCTTTCGCAGAATTCAAATCAACCGTCAATGTATACGTCTTCGTGGTGGAAGCATCTTGCGCAGTGACCACGAGCGTATCTCCACTGACAACAGGATCCGAGAGTCCCGTAGTATTCCAGGTCTGGTTTGCCTCACCTTTAGTCAGGGCTGCTAAGAATGTTGCTTGGGATGTGAGATATGGGATGTTTGTGATTGTTGAAGCTCCATCGTTTACGGTGTATGTGCCTGAAGTGGTGGTTACGATGGTGCTTGCTGCTGATGTGTTCACTGCAACCATATACTCTTGAGTAGTACTCGCCACAGAAGTAACGGTATAGGTACTCGTGGAGGTAAAGTCATTGGCCACACCTGAAAGAGGACTTACTGTTGCATCAGCAGAGACAACAATGGTGGGGGCAATAGCGGTTACATCCGTACCAAAGGGGACGGTGAGTAAAACAGTCTTTGCCCCTTCATCTACCGCCCCTGTGGTAGCAGGTGACGTAAAATCAAATGAAATAATTGCTTTTTCAGGAGTTGCTGCCTGAAGAGCCGCTAGTGCATTAACTCTTTTACCTGTAGTGGTCTTCCCTGATAAACTCGCCAGGCTATCACCACTTGTGAGCACTATATTTCTTACTTCTGAAGCAGTAAGACTTGGGTTGTAACCCATGATCAATGCTACCAATCCTGCCACATGAGGAGATGCCATCGATGTTCCTTGGAGATATGTATACAGCTCATCAGAGCCATCACTTACTGTATTTATATCTATATCATTAACATAACAACCAAAAGTTGAATTTTCTGACGCGTCAGTAAACCATCTGAATTGAAATTTAAAATTACTAGTTAAGTACTCCGGAGGTATCACAATATCGGTAAATACAAAACCTGCAGATCCAGTAGAATCTGAATCTGTGTTAAATCCGTCTAAGGTCAATTCATTCCATTGTAAAATTTCTGTAAAATTTGTACCGTCACTACTCACCTCAAGAGCCATGTAATCAGACGAAGCCGGTTCTGCATATTGTGTATCACACTGGGCATAAAAACCTATAGACGCTGCAGTTTCACCACTCAAATCATATGTGATCGAAGCAATGGTTGTATCTGCATTATGCGCATAAGGAAAATTCACATCACCAATAAGAACCTCGTTACTCCCTGCAGAAGCTGACCCCCAGTTATTTGAGGTACTACTTTTCACCCATCCAGCAGGTACTGCAGGTACGGTTACACTTTCAAATGTCTCACTGAACAACACTGCAGTATTTGAAAAAGAAGTACTATATATGTTTACTCCTGGTGCACCCACATCAACTGATGTTGTACCATAATTTGAAAAAGAGGCCAAAGCATCATTCTGATCAGTAGCTGCAACTGAGATTATATTATCTAAATCGTAATCAGAAGGATACGAATGGGTACTTTCATTATCAACATCTTCGTTCCCAGCTGCAGCAACAAAAATACCCCCTGCTGATCTAAATCGATCAATTGCGTCGTATGTGGATTGAGTAAATGAAGGTCCGCCATAACTACCATTTATGACCTTTGCTCCATTTTGGGTTGCGAAATCAATTGCTTTCACTTCAGAGACCGTTGTAAATCCAAACTTCATAGCCATAATTTCTGCTGACGGTGCAACACCAACGAGTCCCCTAGCATTATTTTTTACTGCCCCAATTGTTCCTGCAACGTGAGTTCCGTGTAATTCGTCGTGAGGTAAGGGTGTTTTATCGTGACTGTTATAATCATAACCGTAGTTACAGTCTCCTAGAGCGTCCCCATTTTCATCTACACAAGACGTACCGTCCCACATGTTTGCAAGCAGATCTGGATGATTGTAGGCCACTCCACTATCAATGACAGCAACAACAACAGAAGCATTGGTACCCTCACTGATAGCCCAAGCTTCTGGTATGTCCATATCTTTATCAGATGTACCCGCAGTTCCATTGACTGTCTGACCGGTATTATCAAGACCCCACAACTCTCCCCTGCTAGTATCATCAGTAGAGATAACATACGGGTACAGTCGGTAGTTTGGTTCGGCGTATTCTACATTTGGGTCATTTTCTAAAGATGCTATTTTTTGCTCTACACTTTTTCCGTCTTTAATTTTTAAAACTGAAATATTGCTTCGTTCCAAATGTTCCATCCTTTTCAATGAGAGTCCTTCTTCAAAACTTGCTGCTTTTTTTCTTCCTGATGAACTTCCAAGATTTACCTTAGTTTGCTTATACTTTACTATGACCTCACCTTCTACATACTCAGGCCGGTGTGCCTTAACGTCTGAAACGCTTTTGATGATAATTTGAGAGAGGATCGGGGGAGAAAATATTTGCTCAGACATTCGAACTGGAGTAATTTTTTGATCATCAGGAAGGACTGGGGAGGAAGACGCCCGTACAGGAATCACTTGTTCACTACCAGAAATAACTGGGGAAGAAGATGCTTGTTCGGGCACTTTTGCCGGAATAGTCTTTTCATTATATAAAACTGCATCTGGCACAGTAAGGGCAGCCGCAGGTTGAACAAACATCATCATCATGACAATACCAGTAATTCCTTTATAAAAATTTTCCATTTTATATAAATCTAAAATTTTCTTAAAATAAAATCCTCACAGAAATAACTGCGCCAATTTCCACTTTATTACATCATAACACTAACTCTATATAAAATAAAAAATAAATAAATTATCTGACCATACACGACAAAGAGAGTTTACGGAGAGTAGGCATGATGAAGAATTATCTTAAATGGTTCCATTCCATGGATAGTAAATCCTGTACAATATAAAGATAAAGGTAATACATATATCTATGAATAAAAAGAAAAAAATCGTTCAGGAACTACTCACTGTCGGGGTCATCATTGTTGGTATATACATGCTTGTGAGTTTCACTTGGGGCACTCCTCCGACAATCAGTGGCTTAGGGTTTCTAATGGCAGGCTTAGCACTCTGGGTACCGCACTGTCCTGTTATACACAAACTACTGGGAGATAAGCAGTAAACCGTCGTGGAGATCGAAATAAACAAACTGTATCTAAGTATCATCGGTCTTGTACTGATGATAGTTCTTGTGCTGTTAGAAACATATTTTCCAGAGCGGGAATATACCGCAAAATTAAAAGGACGGGCATACCTTACCAATCTACTGGTGTTCGGCTTTAATAATAGTATTTTTATTGCTTTTAATATCGCCTCTGTGTCGCTGATTGCCTACAGCTATCGATTACACAACTCCTTTGATCTGCTCCCTGTCTGGGGTCAGGCGATACTGGGTGTACTACTGTTAGATTTCTTTATTTGGCTATGGCATCTTTCTAATCATAAAATAGATTTCTTGTGGCGTTTTCATAAGGCGCATCATTCCGAACAGTTTCTCAATGCAACCTCTGCACTACGATTTCATCTTGGAGAATTATTACTTTCTGTACTTATCAAATCTGTCATATTAATAGTATTTGGTATCAGTTTTTGGATTTTTGTTTTATACGAAGTACTCGTAACATTCTTTGCTGCTTTTCATCATTCCAATATACGACTACCAAAATGGTTCCAGCTCTATCTAGAACGATTCATCATTTCACCAAATATGCATCGTACGCACCATTCTGCACTACGTGATGAACACGACTCTAACTATGGCGTCATCTTTTCTTGGTGGGATTTACTCTTTAAAACATTTGATGATAGACAACCAAAAAATATTGGTCTGGTAAACATTTCTGAAAAAACATTTTTTAACTTTTTATTATTTCCATTTCGGAAAAAATAATTACATTCTCCATTACGGAGATCACTGATTATTGTGTAGAAAATTGCTATACTTTTTATATGAAAATCTTAAACAAGGTCACTCAATTCTTTGGTCTGAATGATGAAACGTGGATGCAACATTCAAACAAGTGGAGTGTCTGGACGCGGTTCTTTATATTGCCGTTGCTTGCTATAGCCATCTGGAGTCATGTTTGGATCGGTTGGTATAGTCTTCTGTTTGTAGGACTACTTTTCTTCTGGACCTGGATTAATCCGCGCTTCTTTGGAAAGCCAAGTACTACCAAACACTGGGCATCAAAAGCGGTGTTTGGTGAACGAGTGTGGCTCCGTAAAAACGAACTGCCCATAGCAAAACATCATCTACGTGCAATTACTATTCTCAACATAATCACAGGCGCTGGACTTCCCTTTCTTGCATGGGGATTATACGAACTACACATATGGTCGGTTCTACTCGGTCTTATCTTAGTGATATTTGGAAAGATGTGGTTTCTTGACCGGATGGTCTGGGTATATGAAGATATGAAAAATAAATCACAAGAATATCTATCTTGGGAGTACTAATTGCTTAAATAGACAAATGTTATGGAAATGAATCCAATTAACTTAGCAGTCAGATTTACACTAGAAATAGCAGCGCTCATTTCAGTTGGCGTCTGGGGATGGAAATTCAGTGAGGACTGGTTCCATTACCTACTAGCGTTTGGAATCCCAATTGTACTGGCCATCATATGGGGGACATTCAATGTTCCTGGTGACCCAAGTCGTAACGGCGAGGCACCAGTAGTTGTGTCCGGTGTAGTACGCCTGGCGATTGAACTGGGAATGTTCTCCCTAGCCCCTTGGGCACTCTATGACATTGGATATATAAAATACTGCCTGATTTTTTTATCAGTAGTTGCTGTTCACTATATTGTTTCGTATAAACGAATTATGTGGTTGTTGGCTCGTTAAAAAAATTTTACAATCCAGCTTCTTTTTCCATCTTTAAAAGTCTCGTGTAGTAATCAGGGATTTCTTTTAGGTGAGCCCAGGTTATTTTTCCTGTTAAGGCCTCGTCGTTGTTGGTGACATTAGTCTCAGGATCAGCCGAACCATGCTCAAGCTCAACTGCTAAACCTTTCCTAAATTCTTCCAAATCGTAATCTTCAAAATTTACCCCTATACCCTCACCGATTCTTTTTGCTTCTTCTGCTGTGAATTCTTTGTTACTCATATATTTTTGTATTAGCTGGTAACCCTTTTTTTATAACCTCTAAATCCTGTTTTGAATAATCTGTATCTCTGAGATCAAGTACTTTTAGATTTTTCAAATTTCCAAGTTCGTAAGGCATGCCTGTTATTGGGTTTCCCGAAAGGTTAAGTACCTCAAGGTTTGTAAGCTGCCCTATTTCTGCCGGTATCCCCGTGAAATTATTATCACTCAAATTCAACATTTTTAGGTTTTGTAAGTGTCGTACCTCCGCCTGAAGTGCACCATCAAGTTTATTGTTTGATAAATCTAACTCTTGAACGCTGGTTTTATCAAACACATACGAAGGTGTTTTTGTAAGACCCTGCCCACTTAAATTGATAACCTCACTAGACACGATCGCCGGGATTGAGATTTCTTTTTTTGTATCTTCAGCCAAATCTGAATCAAGGGCTAGCGGCACCTCTGTTTCTAAATTGGCTGTTTCTTTTTGTACAGTCGTTACAGTAAAAGCAGTTACTATTGCAACCACAATGGCTGTGATGAGAATTTTAATCATGATACTTAGTGATGACGTTTGAGATTAACAATTATTACGCTAACCTACAGAAAGGGTTCAGTGGGCTAAAGCGCCTGATTACACTCTATTCAATGGACGCATTTTTAATCGAGTTAGTGCTCATTATTACGAGTATATACAAACACCGGCACCAGGGGCACCGGCGTTTGTATTCAATGTATAGAATGGTTTCCTAACCCCACTGCACGATAATCAATGCAAATACAATAAATGTCACGAGCGTAAATCCTGCTTGAATCAAGAATCGCTTCTTTTGTTGTTTCTTTGACTCATTAGTCCAGATTACTGAGGCTGCTAAGGTCGGCATTACAAACCCTGCCCAGATCCACAGTGCATTACTAACACCTCCCATTTCTGCTTCTGCTCCCTTGATGTAGAAAAACAGTACATACACTTGGAAAAGTGTGAGCAAAAACTGAAGCACCATCATGGGTGCCATTCCCTTTTTCATACGGGCGACCTCCACTTTATTATTGGGATCAACTCCGTTGAGTTTACACCACTGTTTCCCAAACACAGGGCCGTACCAAATTGCGCCCAGTGCCATACCTACTACAGCACAAGCAAGAATAATAAGATAATTTGCTTCAATCATATTGAATAGGTTACCTACTAATATTTATATTGTACCGGAGTGATTTCTGTAAAAAATATTATGCAACATTTTCAGCTTCAGACCAGTCTTTTTCAAACTGTACCATCCACGCTTTCTTTTCTTCCTCTGAAGCACCTGTGATCACCTCGTTGTGATCCTTCATGTAGTGTGTATACAATGCATCAAGGATTTCTTCACGTGTTTCTGCCTGAAACGTAACCTCGCAGTCATAACATTTTAATTTTTTCATAGTATTTATATTTTACTTTTTAAGTATATCGAGACATCGTCAAGCAATTCTTTGGCAATGGCATGCGTCAGCTTTTCACGAGCTTCTACAAAACTACACCACTGCCCTTGGGCAACCTCTTCTGGTTGTAATACAAATGATTTATCAGCTGCATAACCAAGATAATAGATAACTTGTTTCTCTATACATTGTTGGTTATATATAAAAGAATATTCTTGGTTGAAGGTGATGTCTGTCTCCAATTTTTCAAGCATAATACCTGACTCCTCATCCAACTCACGCAATGCTGCTTCCTGATGTGACTCAGCCTCCTTTGAGTGGCCCTTGGGGAACGTCCAATATTGATCATTCGCCCCACGATATGAAATCTGCTTGAGAATAAACACCTCCCAAATATCTCCAGTCTTAATAACTGGAATAACACCATACGAATAATCTTTTTTACACTGCATATTTTTAGTATACAGGAATGAAAGCTGTTTTGTCCTCAGGAATCACTAAGTACATCTTGGGGTCAAGTTTCTAACTAAAATTGTTCGCACAGCTCCAATTGTAGTAAGAACTTTCTCCCCGAGCTTGCTGTTCGTCGCCCCAGGAAGGACTTCTCACAACACTCCGCTTCACAAACGGGCCGTACGTGACGCAGATCACATACTAGAATATAAAAACACCATCCTTACGGATGGTGTTTTTATATTCTTCCCGTTTGTGCCCAAGAGAGGACTTGAACCTCCACGCCTTGCGGCATATGCACCTCATGCATACGTGTATACCAATTTCACCACTTGGGCATTTACTCTTATTGGAGTCCCGTCATTGTAAAGTTTTTTTGAGCTTTTGCAAACTTCTTTTCTAAATGAACATGTAAAACAAAATTGGTCAGCACCTAGTGCTGACCAATTTTGTTTTTGTTTTTGTTTCGGAAATTATGCCTTCTTTTCTTCTTCAACCTCAGGAGTTGCTTCTTCTACTTCTGAAGTCTTCTCCTTTTCTTCTTCAACCACTTCTTCTGTAGCTGTTTCAGCTTCAGGAGTTGTTTCTTCTGCTTCTGGAGTTGCAACTACTTCAGCTGCTGCCTTTTCTTCGTCAGCTTTCTTTACTGCATCCTCTGCCGCTTTTGCTTCAGCTGCTGCAGCGTCTTCTGCTGCCTTAGCTTCTGCGTCAGCTGCACGAACTGCTGCTTCTGCTTGTGACTCTGTTGCCATAGTTACAAGATGCATTCGACGCATTTGTCGTTTGATTTCTCGTGCTACCTTATCTCGGATAAAGTATAGTTTTGCTCGACGTACCTTAGACCGCTTTACAATTTCGATCTTATCGATGTTTGGTGAGTATAGTGGGAAGATTTTTTCAACTCCTACACCACTTGCCATCTTTCGAACAGTGAAAGTCGCTCCTGGTTCATTACCGTGCTTTCGTGCAAGTACAACGCCTTCAAAAATCTGAATTCGTGTCTTACCTTTATCCTGAATTCGTTGGTGTACCTTTACGGTGTCACCAGCTCGAATACCGATTGATTTTCGGTCCTCCATGTTTACTGGAGAGATCGTTACTCCTGTTGTTACTGTGTTCATATAAAATTGTTAAATACTTAGAAAAGTGCAATAAAACGTGCCCTAATGTACCATGTCAGGTGCAAAAAGCAAGACACTATATGGGTCTATTCTTCAGCGATTCTCTCAGCTGCATCCTCAAATGACTGTGGAACGGGAGCAATGAATCGTTCCGCTTCTCCATTGGGTAATGCAATCTCTAATATATGTGCATGTAGAGCCATTCGGTCAAGCTCCAAATTATTCGATCGCGGAATAACATGTGCTGCGTAAAGCTGGTCTCCTACCACTGGGCGCTCAATAGCACGCAGGTGCACACGGATCTGATGTGTGCGTCCCGTCTTTGGTTTCAGCTTAAGATATGAAAAATCTTCGTCATTGTATCTACCTTGACCAATACACTCCCATTCAGTAACCGCATCACGCATCATGCCCTTCGCACCCCGCTGTGCTGAGCGCATACGGAAATCACTCGCGCTTCGTCCAATAGCGCGATCAATAATCCCCCACTTCTCTCGCACCGGACCATAGACAAACGCACGATACTCTTTCTTTGCAAGACGATCATGAAACTGGGTCTTGAAGTGTTCGTGTGCATCCTGCGTCTTTACCATAATCAATACTCCCGAAGTATCTCGGTCAAGACGATGTACCACTCCTGATCGCTCAAGTGTTTCTCCCTTTGGCGATAGCTGTATCTCACCTACCCCTCTTGAGTCTGGGTATTTTTCCAGAAACCAATCTACCAATGTGTCGTCTTTACTGTGGCCATCTGCATGCACCATAACACCAATAGGTTTGTTAATAACCACCAAGTCGTCATTTTCAAAAATAATAGGAATTTCCATAATAATGTATCGTGCGTATATTAGTGAATAATAGAGAAATCATCAAATAGTTTTTTTGCCGTTCGCCACTCTACCGAGACCGCTGCAACCTGTGCATTAAGCGATCCTTCATTTAAGTATTCAACAAAGTCCTTAAGTGTATCGGGGAAGCCTTGTGCACAGACTGAAACAGAACCATCAGTCATGTTCTGCGTCCAACCAGCAAGCCCCAACTCCCCAGCTGAGGTTTGTATATAATCACGATATGCAACATTTTGCACCTTTCCTGTACATACACAATAGATTTCAATCATTGCCCACCAGTATAGTGCCACACCACTATTTAGTCTACTAATATAAGACTATTGAATTATTTTTAAAAACAGGTACTATATTCCCTACCTGAGTACATAATATGTATTCAAAAGCAGAAGTGCCTTATTGGTACCCTGCGCGATTAGCTCAGTTGGTAGAGTGAGAAGTGACCTAACGTCATTTCGCAAGAGGTTACCTAATATTTTGATTTTATGAAAAATATTGATAACCTGAACAGCTTCTGTAAGAAGGCGCATTTACACACCATCTTACAATCAGTTCACAATGCAGATTAACGTCTGCGCGATTAGCTCAGTTGGTAGAGCAGCGCATTTACACTGCGAAGGTCGGGAGTTCAAATCTCTCATCGCGCACCAATCAATTTAACCCCTCTTTAGGGGTTTTATTAGTTCTAGAGTTTATTTCTGTATAATAATACGTATCAAAGGTTCTTAGGAGAAGTAAGAATGGATATTAGAAACTGTGCAGTCTGCACTACTGAATTTGATTTAGATACTTCCGGACTGGAAGGTCCTAATGAAGTTGTTGTGTGCGGGACAGAGTGCGCGAAAAAATCTGCCTCAAGTCGCGGGAGTGAGTGCGTAGTGCATGATGATGCTGGTGCAGTTACGGACCACACCATCGACCCGGCCGATTCATCCCCTCGAATTCATCACTACTGAATCTATTCACAGAACTGTCTCAATCTTCGAGGCAGTTCTTTCTTTTTACCCAGCCATGAAAACCGTTCTAACGTCGTCCCACTTATCCCCTCCCACCATACAAATCCCTCCTGTACAGGAGTATAGTAAAAGTATGGTCACCAGTGGCCAGAAAGGAGTACGATTGTGATAGTTACAGACCTCCAAAGGTATATACACGCCCTTCTCCGTACACGTTTATTCGAAATAAGTAATCACCAACTTGTTTTTAAAAGCACTGGAGAACCTGCTTATCACCTTATTTGTGGTTAGTACAATCAAAACAACGTAGAGCGCCCACAACAAGATATGTTGGGCGCTCTGTTTATTTCTCTGAAATATTCATATAATTTAAATAAAGGAAAAATAAAATCAAATTCTTGCAATTTTGTGTACTACGGTAAAATTTAAGCATATGAAAATATTAATAATAGAAGACGACAACAAAATCTCAGAATACCTCGCTGAGTCTTTGCATTCAGAAATGTTTGCTGTTGATACAGCAAGTGACGGAGAAACAGGGTCATACCTTGCACGGGTAAATGAATACGATCTTATTATTTTAGACATAATGCTTCCTAAAAAAGATGGGTTTGAAATATGTACTGAGGTTCGTGAAAGTGGAAAAACTGTTCCTATTTTAATTATTTCCGCGATGGGTACACCAGAAGAGAAAACAAAAATGCTCAATGCTGGGGCAGATGACTACCTTGCTAAGCCATTTGAAATACAAGAACTCGTTGCACGTGTTCGAGCGCTACTACGACGTCCGACACAAATTGTTGGAGAATTTCTTGAAGTACGTGACCTAACGCTTGATTCTGCAAAAAATATTGTCACAAAAGACGGCATTGAAATAACACTCACACGGAAAGAATTTATGTTGTTGCAGTACCTTATGCAAAATCCTGATATTGTACTCACCCGTGCAATGATTCTTGAACACGTGTGGGATATGGATATTGATATATTTTCAAATACTATAGAAGCGCACATTTTGAGTCTTCGAAAGAAAATATCTGATACAAACAAACAAGATCCAATTATTAAAACGGTTCCCAGCCGTGGATATAAGATAGTCACTTAATCCTATCTATTTATATTTCTCTCATACAAATTTAATATGCACCATATGCAATGGGAGAATATAATTCATCACCTATCTATTAAAATTCTTTTTGGAAGCGTCTGTTCTTTGTAATCAGTTGTATGGTAACGCGTTGAGGGCGCTTCCATCCACTCAACATAAAAGGAGTTCAGTAATGACTGATACACAAAACACAAATGTAAATTGGGAAGAGTACGCATCAGTACTCTACGACCATCTTTGTTTACTCACCCCTTACCAAGAATATCTCAACGATGTTGTGCACGCGGCAGAAATCCAAAACCAATCAGTAGTGCTTGACGCTGGATGCGGCACGGGAAACCTTACACAAAAACTTGTAAATTCTTCAGCAGTGAGCGTATGCGGTATTGATTACTCACATGCAATGCTCAGACGTGCAAAGCAGAAATGTGCATCCGGAGACTTTAAACATGCAAATCTTCAGGAAAAACTGCCCTTTCCCGACGACTCGTACACAACGATAGTTTGTGGGAATGTATTGTACGCCGTAAATCATCCCGAACTGTTACTTCGAGAATTATGGAGAGTAATAGCTCCCTGCGGGAGGCTGGTACTGGCAACACCCAAAAAGGGATACGAGAACGGTCTTATTCTAAAAGCACACTGTAGGGACACTGGGACTGATGCCCCATGGCTTAATACCCACACTTCTCCTGAGCGTGAACAAGAGCTTATTTATAAAACATTTGACGATCAAAAGCTCATTGAAGTGTTTTGTGAAATTGCTGTCCATAACAGAACTATCAGCAAAAGCAGAGCTACGCATCTGTATGAACCACAGGAACTGGAGGATTTTCTCCATTATTGTGGCTTTACAGATATTAAAATTGGTTTCACCTACGCACAGCAAAATCTGCTGGCCACAGCAGTGAAAGGGCCGTTGTCATGAAGATAGGTATCACACAAAAGGATGATCCGGCACACAAGGCAGTATGTACCTTTGCATCAAGGTACTACTACAATCGTCATGAGATACACATAACCGAATTTCCTGACGTGTTTGCATACGCATATCACAAAAAAATCATTGGCTGTTTTGGTCTGTCGTATGGCACTAATACCAAACTGCTTCCTACAGAGTGGTATATTCCCAAGAAGATACTTCAAGAGAAACTTACAGACCCGTATAATTTTTCAAAGAAAAAGCTCTGCGAGTTGGGCACACGTGTGGTTGATAAAAGTAAAATTACCACAAAAACTAACTGTGGTGAAATATCACTTGCACTGGCCACTTCACTGCTACACCATGCATGCAGTAGAAATTTTACCTACGGAATTTTTACGGGTGACCGTACCGTACGATTACTTTCTCGAGCTCTGCATATTCCACTTCATGAATTTGGGGTACCTGACCTTAGTAAACGAAGTGCCAAGTACAGAAAAAAGTGGGATGCATATTTCAATGGTGCACAACGATATTGTTACGGCATTAACATGCCGTCAACGAACGATACCTATATAAAAATGCAAAAAACACTTTCCACCTCAGGATTTTACTTCCTGGAAACAAAAGAATTCCAACTTAAAGTAGCATAAAATACGTTCGCCCAGCCTCATGCTGGGCGAATATACTTTCTGCATATAATAGTTATACTATTTATACATGAATTTCTTATTTCTGACTTTTGTAATCGTCACTATTTCTATCGTTCTAAACATTGGTCTTGTTCTGTATATCTTTACTAAAAATTTTCGTCCCTTGTTAAACAAGGTACTGATTATACAAATACTCGGCATGTCAGCATGGTCAATATCAATAGCAACAAATCTATGGCTGCACAGCGATATTATTGAGATGTTTATATTTGGCTTTGCTGCAATTTCACTCACTGCTCAACTCTGGTTCACAACAATCTTTCCATCTGAGAAGCAAATTCAAAAGAGGAAAAAATATGCACTGGCTTTCTTTTCTATAGTCGGTCTTTCATTTACAGCAATTAGTTTTATCCCTGGTGCCGTCTTTACCTCAATTGAAGTAACATCAACTGGGTATACCATCGTCGATCCTGGATTTTTGTCTGGAGCATTTGCTTTCTTTGTTTTCTCTTCAATCGCTATATCCATCACCATGCTTACCATAAGCTACGTGTATGCAACTGATACTCATATAAAAAATCAGGCAAAATTTTTACTCATTGGATTTGCGTTATTTTTCATATGCACCCTTTTTACAAATTCAATCCTACCAGTATTTTTTGACATATATTTCTTTAATGCAATTGGCCCCGTCTTTTCAGTGATACTCGTAGCAGGAATCGTGTACATAATGACGTACCATCAATTTCTTGAAACAAGAGAGTTGGCACAGACTGGTTTTGTTTACACGATACTCCTTTCATTTGTTCTTCTGCTGTATGTCACCGCATTGAGTGTCAGTAGTTATTTCTTTCAAGCTAATTTTCAGCTAAGCCAATTTGTAAGTTGCTTATCAGTTACGCTTATAGCTTTATTTACTGTCCCAAAAATAGACTATTACTTACGGAAAAAAACTGATCCTTTTTTCTTTGAAGAAAAGTATGACTACCAAGAAGCTTTACATACGCTGTCTTCTGTAATGCATGATTCCTTAGAGATGGACACATTACTTACCACTGCTGAAAATACCTTGCAAGATATACTGCAATCAACCTCAGTAAGTATCACCCAAGGCCATTCAGTTGCCGACACTGATGTGCGAGCGATTCCTATCGAACTAACGAAGAAACGAATTGGAACAATTATTCTAGGACCAAAAAAATCAGGGGCTATATACTCACCTCGGGACTTACAGCTCTTAAGAACATTTGCACACCAAGCAGCGATCGCAATTGGTAGGGTGCTTCTCTACGCTGAGGTGAAAAAACGCGCAAAGGAACTTGAGGAGAAGGTAATGCTCCGAACCCAATCAATCAAAAAAATTCAAGAGGACCAGAAAACAGCAATGCTTCATATTTCTCACAATCTACAGACCCCTCTTACGATACTCCAAACAAAAATTGAGAAGCTCAATGAGATTCCTGGTATGCAAAAAACGGCACAAGGGCTCAATCTATCAATGCACCACATGTCTATTTTTATAAATGATTTGTTACGGTATGCTCGGATAGAAGGAAACGCTGAGGAGTTCAAGAAGCAAAATTTTGATCTCAGTGGAGCATTGCAAGAACTTATTGAAGAATATGAAATAATTGCAAACACAAAAAATGCTCGTATCGTATCCACCATTGAACCTAATATACAAATATATGCGGATCAACCCAAAATTGGTGAGGTAATAACAAACCTTGTAAGTAACGCTCTAAAATATACTGATACACTCGATGGTCCAACAGTACATGTATCCTTATCACGTGGAGACACTAATATGGCAGTGTGCACCATTACTGATAACGGTCTTGGTATCGACGAGAAAGAATTGGGACTTATTTTTGAGCAGTACTACCGAATTGGAACTAATGAGGTAGACGGAACGGGACTTGGATTGGCAATCAGCAAACAAATTGTTATTCAACACGGAGGAAGTATCGATGTGAAAAGCGCATTAGGAACCGGCACAACCTTTACCGTAAAACTCCCCCTTGCATAGCGTGCTATTTTATATACTCGCAGAATCTGCTATTGTATCGATGTCCCTAGCAAGAGATATCTTCTAGGTACCCAGCAACCAGTCCCCATAGTTTAATGGATAAAACAAGAGACTTCTAAGCTTTGGATGGGGGTTCGATTCCCTCTGGGGGCACGAGTATAAAAAAGAGCACCTCTTAGGTGCCTTTTTTATTCGTGCCCCGGAAGTAAACAGTCTGGGAGATTTTCTGTCGATTTTACCCCCCCTAATTAACCTCCAACGCTGGCACCTCCTCTACCTCTGCTTCACCCACAATCACCTCGACAACCTCCTTAACCACCGCTTCTTCCACAACCCGCACTCCCTCACTCTGTAATCCCTGATGCACTACTCCTCGCTCTCTATACAACTCCAGTGCAGCATCAGCCGCATTCTGGTTATATGTTGGGATACGTTCTCCTGGGTCCCCTTCAACTAAGGCAACATCGTTATATAAAGCAAAAATATTTCCAGCGATAACACCTCCTGCTATAACTACAATAGTAAAAATAAAGAGACCTATAGCCCAATCTCTTTTAGCATGCATCAAACGACGATCAGGATACCCACCCCCTTTCTTGAACACATGCTTGGCCATTTTTAATATATCTTTTTTATCGATCATATTGTAAGAGGTTTACTTCTAACGTAATAGTTCCTGCAACTATTGGCACACCGTTTAGTTCTGATTCTGTATTTAAAACAACACGTACAACTGAACTATAGTACGGTAACGTTTCTAAGATTTGTAGCATACGAATTACATATACTTCAGGACCTTCCACTGAAAAAGAAACTGTGAGTGTATCAAACAATCCAGTACCCGGTGTTACTTGCAGAGTATCGGTGGTAAGTGCAATACCTTGATCAATTGCAATTTGCTCAACTTCAGCTAAAAAATCAATGGTCTTTTCTTCAGTAAGTACATACGCCAGAAGTTCTTGCCGTTCATCAGATGTGTCAGTAACCAAGCTCGTGACATCTTCGTATGTTTCTTCACGAGCAAGAAAATTTGCTACTGCAGTAATTTCTGCCTCAAGCTTCTCTCCTTCTGTATGAATATAATCCCATGCAAAAACAACCCCAGCGCACGTAACACTAAAAAGAACGATGCTTATGAGTCCTATTACTTTGGTTTTTTTAATAATCATATTATTTTACTCAATTTGCGTATTAGCCATCACTATGGAAATACTAAAGGGAATGTTGACGTCCTTTGCTAAGTTAGATAATGGCAATGCGGCTGATTCAAACAAAGAATGATCTTCCAGAGCATCACGAAATGCAACAAGACTGGCTCGAGAATCTGCTTCGCCTGATACACGCAGTTCCGTAATAACACCTTCACTGCGAAGCATCGTAAATGATTCTAAATGTGCATTCTCTATAGCAAGTACTTTAATCTCTGTAATTAACTCTGAGAAAAGTAATTCTGACCCTGAAGTAAGTAGCGCAGTAGAAATAACATTTGTTACGGTAACTGCTTTTTCCAAATCTTCATACGAGTTGGTAAGTTCACTTACTTCATTGTACTGCGCTTCATAGGTTACCAACTGAGAGTGAATTAACACGTACGTTGGTACCAGCAGGAGACCAATAATCGCAAGTGCCGTAGCAAACAGTACAAGCAACATCGAAAGCGTACGAATGCTATATTCGATTTTTACCTGCTTCTTTGCTGCTGGTGGAATAAGATTAATCATAGTCTTATGCAAAAGGTGTTAACGCCAACCCCACTGCTGTAGCATATCCGTACGAGTATCGTCGACTAATATCAGGAACAGTATCAGCAATAGAAAAGGCATTTTGCCACACATCCGCGCGACGCGCGGTAACCCCCAACATCTCTGAGAAATATTCAGGCAAGCCTTTCATGTTGACACTCCCTCCACATAAAATAACTGACTGAATCTGTCGGTCCTCTCGAGCAACGTCGCGCGTATTCCAATATTGTACCCGTGTGCGTACCTCATCAATGATTGCTGACATAGTTGGCAATAATGAATCATACACATCAGTTCCTTCAACACCCCGCACAAGCCCTTGAGTATTTTTTAAACGGGTTAACTCTGCTTCTTCAACTTCACCTAACTGCCGACGCATTGCTGTAGAGAGTTCAGCTCCCCCGATATCAACCGTTGAGGTGTACATTAATGTCCCATTGTACACAATACCAATACCTGTACGTGTCTTCCCAAAATCCACAATCATGTGCGTTCCTCGATCCCCTGTTTGAATTGTTGCTCGCGCAATAGCCTGTGCTTCAACTTCAAACGATAAAGGTGTAACTCCAGCACTCCTGCATGCTTCATAATAATTCATGATCGTATCACGGGCATATGCAGTAACAGAAACACGTAATGTATCACTATTGTGTTTCTCTTCTAAAATATCATAATCAAAAAAGGCATCTCGAGGTGATAACGGTACATTTTCTTCTAAACGAAACTCGAGCAGTCCGCGTATTTCTTTAAATGCAGTACCCTTCTTAATTTCAGTTTCAAAAAGATATGCATGCTCCTCAGGAAGCGACACACGAACAGTTTCAACGCCAGTACGTTCTTTTACTCCAGCAATCGCTTGCGAAAGCGCCTTAACATCATTCACTTTTCCACGATGTAATACACCGTCAGCAATATCAATATCTCCCCAATGTGACAGCTCTAATTGTGTACCACTGCGATTATCAGGCTTGAACTGTAAAAACTTCAATGAGGTGTCAGAAATATCAACTCCAGCGCTTGGTAGACGCATGTAGTTTGGCGGCGGTATTATTTTTCCCAACGTATCAAGAACATTCATTATCTATAGTATACGCTGTGCGCACTTATTTTTTAAGTACAAACCCCCAGATGTTTACAGTAACTGTAAAATAATATAAGTGAGTAACAACACACCTGCAATGGCAGCTAGTGTATACAGATTACGACGCACTACAGGCAATGCATGCGGGCCTACTGCGTGTGCAGCCAAACCAACCAGACCCAAACGAAGTGCTCTACCAAAAATTGAGGCAACTATGAAGGTAAGGAAGCTAATGTGCAGTACACCACTTGCCAGCGCCACAATCTTGTATGGAATAGGGGTGAAAGCACCTATGAGCACAAACACAAAACCATTCTCACCTAAGTTTCCTGCAATGGAATCGAATACAGTCTCTAACGAATAGAATTCAATTATTTTTACACCTAATGTATCAAAAAACAGCGATCCTAAAATATAGGCAAAAACACCTCCTAGTACTGAACCAATGATAGATACAACTACAAACACTTTCCATTTTTTTGGGGAGGCAATAATGAGTGCAACTAAGAATGGATCAATAAGAATGGGTGCGAACAATGACTCCGCAAAAGAAATAAGACCCAAGATCCACACAGAGTGCTTTGACTTAAGCCAACGTGCTCCGTGCTTGGCCACCACATCAGTTGTTTTTTTATGTGCATTAACACCAAAGAAAGCCATATCAAAAATTAATTAACGTGCGTACCTGACGGTAGCTCATTATGAGGAATTAACAATGAAAAAATACCATCGTGTTCGGCAGCAAGAATCATCCCCTGACTTTCCAAACCTCGAATCACTCGTGGCTGTAGGTTTGTGATAAAAGGACACTGCTTCCCTACTAAAAATTGAATATCTTCAAAGTACTCATGAATACCAGAGATAATCTGTCGTGGTTGTGCTTCTCCAATTTCAACCGCAAGCTTTAAAAGCTTATCAGCTCCCTCTACAACCTCTACAGATACAATAGTACCGATAGTAATATCAAGCTTTGAAAAATCATCGTATGAAACGTATTTCGGTTCTTCAGCTACAGATGTTTGTGACATCACTTCTACTGTTTCTTTTTCAATTTTTTTGTTTTCGTTCATAATTAGAGTGATTGTTGCGTAAGGTAACTGTTAAGAATAATAGCAGCGGCAGACGCATCCACTTGGTCGTTTCTCCCCTGCAGTCGCACTGCTTCTTGGGTCGTATATTGTTCAGGTTGCAAATGAATTGGAATACCCACTGAAAGCGTGAGATCCATCATTAATCCTTCTACCGCTGTATGAATAGCATTAGGATTCCCTTCTCTGTCTAACGAATGCCCTATTACAATTTCAGCCACCTCTTTTTCTGAAATAAGATTTTCGATTGTTTTTTGCAAATGTGTGTCATTGGGTAACACCCCATGCGGAAAAGCCATCACCCCGCCTTCGTCGGTGAGTGCTATGCCTACTCGCTTACTACCATAATCAATTCCCATCTTTCTCATACCCTATAGAGTAGCACAGGTTGGAAAATGAGTACTTTTCTGGTATTATCCTGTGCACCACTAGAACACATCTGGAGAGATGGCTGAGTGGATTAAAAGTGAACAGTTTCACTTTTAATCTGGTCTGCTGTCTCGCCAGAGCAGCAGATTGTCTGTTGTGAGTTTACGAACAGGACAAAGGTGGAAACAGTCTCGAACGCTTATAGAAATATAATCGTTCTTATATAAAGGAGAGATGGCTGAGTGGTCGAAGGCGGCGGTCTTGAAAACCGTTGAGGGTTTACGCTCTCCGAGGGTTCGAATCCCTCTCTCTCCGCAAATGTCAAAACCAAAGCTCCCGCTTTGGTTTTGTTGTTTTTATACGAGGACCGAATCCCTTTTCATCTATAACTCTCACATACACAAAAAGCACCCCACGGTGCTTTTTAATATAACTATCCCCCCATTCTATATTCCAACATCATATACTACCGGCAATCCTGCATCCTCCCATGCATCAATTCCTCCTTCAATTCGAGAAATATTACTGAATCCGTAATGTTGCAGATAACCAAAGCCAACGCCAGAAGCTCTTCCTCCAGTACAAATCAAAATCACCTCTTTATCTTTCTTAGGTAAGTTTTTTCGTTCGTCATATAACGTATGCAGTGGCATACTTTCAGCCCCTTCTGCGTGACGTAAATCATATTCTCCCAATGAACGTACATCCACAAAAACATATTTTTCGGGATTTTCTTTATAAAGAGCATGAAATTCGGTCGCATCTATATCAGTAATCTTTGGCTCAATTAAATCAGTATATCGAATAGGGGTTCCGTAAATAAGTATTGCTGCTAGAATAAAACCAATAAGAATAAATAGAATTTGTTTTAAGAACATAAGGTGTGGATTAAACTAATTTTGTTAATTTTATCATACCCTCACCAGATACAATACTTTATGAAAATGATTGTAATTTTATTAAATTGTGGTATAGTATTTCCAGTAACAGTCATACGATAGAAAGGAACATCAAATGACAAGGATCTTTACAATACTCTTGGCTATAACGTTTTTTGCGTCTTCATATCAACCAGCACTCGCTGGACCAGTTGAAGAAAAATTTAGTCAGCCTTACAAGGTAACCACAAAAAAAGTTGCCTGTGGACCTAACGATACAAGTGAGCGCTGGGCGAAAATTTTTAAGGGCAAGTGGTCAAGCACCCAAGCTGTTTGGGTAATAGTGACAAATATTGAACCAACCATAAATGGTTGCAATGTTACCGTCGACTATCGCTATGGGGGTTCAAAATATAACAACAACCGTGGCGGCCATGAGCCCAATCTTGCTGGAAAAATTTATGGTGATGTACTCACATTCAGAAGTAAAAGTGGGTACAACATTAAAATTCGTTATTTCAAAAAAGGGTCGCGGGTCATGATTCAACACCCAAAGGGGGCCACTGACAATAAGGTGAAAGCTTTTTCATCGTAAAAACAAAAACAGGGAGCTTAGGCACCCTGTTTTATTTTACCTACAACTCCCAACCTAATTCATTGAGTAGTGTTTTGAAATTCTCATCAACACTTGCCAGAGTAACCAAATCGCGACGGAAAAAGTTATCTACATCAATATCTTTTGTATTTTCAAAGAATGCCATTACCGTTCGATCGTCATATATATCTGTTGTGTAAAAGTCCTTCAAGAGTTTCTCAACATCATCAACTCTCTGCGATCCGTAAGTGTTGGCCAGAAATGCAGCATAATAATATTTAGTGAATCCAAATTGTCCAACATTATTTTGGTTAATAGCTTCTTCCAAAGTGTCTCTAAACATTACTTCAGGATCACCGAATGAAGTGTCTCCTCCTTGTGTTAAATACCCGACAGCAACCGCTTTTCGGTTCATTGCATTAAGAATGCGAGGATCATTTTTATCAGTTATAAGGAGTCCTTGTATCTCGCGATCCGTGTTTGAAAAATTATTACGTACTAATGCTTTCAAGGCAGTAACAGCTGCCTCAGTAGTCGCTGATTGTCCTTGCTCCTGTAGCGCTAAAATTTCTCTTGAGTATGCTGATGCAAGGCGCAACTCAATGCGCGCAGTTGGGTAGAGAGCAGAGGCATACTCATACAAATTACGTAATGAAAGATCAGTATCTCCTTCAACCAAAAATTGAACGAAATCAGGATGATTAAAAATGTAATCAAAAATCACTGGATCATTATTAAAACTATGAATGCGTGCAATAAATTCTATTGAATTTGCTCGAATATAATCTGAATAGTTTCTGTTTGCCGCCACCTCTCTAAAAGCATCGATTGAGCCCATTTTCTTTGAATTGTCATCAGAAAAGGCATCAATTGAGGCTAATCGAAATGCAATTTGTCCCTCCTCAGCGTATGAGGTGCTCGTATCAAGTGCTTCCTCAAACAGAGGTCGTGCATCTTCTCTGCCTACATTTTTGAAAACTTCTTCAGCTTCTTGAGCCTTTGTTTGAACTACCTCCTCCTGATCAATGACCTGATGCTCATTATTGTCATAAATAAAATATAAATACGCACCAATACCAACCAAAAGTGCTATTACAATGCTTAGTAAAATATTAGTGCTCCCTTTTTGAAAAAAACTATTTTTGTATGGAATATTCATAAATTTTATTTATAAGACTATACTAATCACAACCGGGCCCTCCCCCTGAATCACCTGAACCTCCTCCTGAATCACCTGAATCATCACCGCCTCCATCACCGCCTCCATCATCATCACCCCCAGGTACCGTAGAACAAATATGAGAAGCGAATGTGGTATTAATCATTTCAGGCATTAAAGTTGAGTGCGCACCTTCGCTTTTATTTAAGCCCAACAGAGTCATAAACCACAGCAAGGTAGCCAAGACGAAATACATGCCTAGTTTAGTAAATTTAGATAAAGAAGAAAAATGTTTAACCATAGTACATTTGCTTAAATACAACTACCTCCGTCATCGTCACTAGAGCCCGCATCATCTCCATTTGTTTGTATTGGGGTACATGCATGTGATGTGTCACCGTGTACAGTTGGAATCTGAATAGTTGTAACTGAATCTTGATTAAGAAAACTTAAGAGGATAGTCGAAGTAAAATACGCAAATACCGTTAATAGTATATACGTTGCAACGCGATACATTTTTTTAATTGAAATAGTTGTTCCGTTCACATTCATATTTTACCATACTCTATACACAACCTTAGAAAGGTTGTGTATAGAGTAAAACCTTCCAGTTTAAAATTTTTCAAATTATTTCCTGTATAATGCATAGATTATAGACACTGTATGGACCAAAATATTCTAAAAAAACACCTGCACGAAGCAATTACTGAGAGGGTCTACTTACAATATGGGGATTGTGATTCAATTCATAAAACTACCGGATGGATTTTTGATTTTCGTAATATTATTTTGACGCCTGAATACAGCAATATGATTGCGGATATATTCTGGGAAACATACAAAGATTCTTACCCTTTCCAAGTTGGTGGCTTAGAGACAGCTTCAATTCCTATGATTAGTGCAATTGTTACTAAAAGTAAAGAGTATGGTAAACCAATCAACGGTTTTTTTATTCGCAAATCTCGAAAGAAGCACGGTCTCTACAACATGATCGAAGGAAACCTTACCGACGATCCAATTGTCCTAGTAGATGACATCATAAATAGTGGCACAAGCTTCATGCGTTGTTTTGAAGCACTTGATCAATTAGAAAAACCGGTGCGTGATATTTTCACGCTTCTGCGTTTCCGTGAAGCGTCATTTTATCGTTTCATTACTGAACGTAAGGTTACACCGCATACAGTCTTCACTCTTCCGGATTTTAAAATTGATTTCCTGAAAAACAAAAATACCTCTGAACTTGCCCCGTATAATATCGACTGGTATTTCAAAAGCGAAAAACCAAACTTTAAATACGTTGTAGATAAGTCAGCTCCAGTATTGGATGATACAAAACTATACATGGGGAGTGATAATGGTTTTTTCTGGGCACTTAATCAAGTTGACGGGACAGTCGCTTGGAAAAAGAAAGTAGGATGGCACCCAAAGGGAAAATCTATTTTTTCTACTCCTGTAGTTCATAAGGATGTAGTTTACTTTGGTTCATATGATGGAAACGTGTATGCGCTTGATACACAGACGGGTAAAAAAAAGTGGATCTTTATGGAAGCTGATTGGGTCGGCTCCTCTCCTGCAATAGCAGATGACCTTGGCTTACTTTTTATAGGCCTTGAATTCGGTTTGTTTAAAAAACGGGGAGGCATTGCAGCGCTTGATCTTGAAACCGGTAAGAAAAAGTGGGAACACATCACTCCTGAGATGACCCATTGCTCACCTGCATATGACAAACAAACACAAACATTGGCAATTGGTTCAAATGATAATGTTGCATACGTATACAATGCAAAAAATGGAAAACTTCGTTGGCAATATGAGACAGGAGGACCCATCAAAAGTCAGCCTGTGTATGACACAGAACGTGGTCAGGTGTTATTCCCCTCATACGACGGTGGGCTATATATATTTTCTATAAAGTCAGGCAAACTATTGCACACCTTTAAAGCTGATTTTGCACTTTTTGGAATACCCGAAATTGAAGATAAACATGTATATGTCACTTCTGCTGATAAAAAACTCTACAAAATTAACCTCAGTACATATGAGGTAATTTGGACATATCAAACCACTGCACGAATTTTCTCTTCACCAAAAATAATTGATGACCATGTCTATATTGGTTCAAATGATGCGCGCTTATTTAAGATAGATAAAGAAACAGGGAAAGAAGTTACGTACTTCCAAGTAACCGAACGAATAACAAACAAAATTGCGCACAATCCTGAGACAAACAAAATATTCTTGCCGACGTTTGCAAACGAAATATATTGTCTATCAGAAATAACTATTCCTAAAAAATAACACCTCGCTATGCGAGGTGTTATTTTTTAGAGCATTTGGGGTATTCTAGGTTTCAAACAAAACTGGAAGTACCTTAACATCTACCGAAGCAGAGGAAGACCCTCCGTCACACTCAATAGACAATGTTGCTGAATTATTAAGAGATACAGTCTCAGTATTTATTGTGTGAGGATCTTCAGTCAGTGGTGATAATAAAACACAATTTGGATGGCCCTTTGTATCCCATGTTGCTTCAATTGGTTCACCTTTGCGTACTATAGTTTTATCCACATCAATAGTCGGACCTGGAAGTTGGACAGCTACTACCAAAGAATCACTGTCTGTAGATCCATCACTTGCTGTACAAGTAACGGTGTAGGTATTGTTCCCACTAACTGGTTCTGTAATAGTGGTGTCATCCCCAGAAGTATTAGACCCTGTACTGAAGCTAGCGCCTGATCCCGCACAACTTACTGCCCCAGTTGAACTCCATGAAAGTGTCACGTTATCGCCTGGATCAATACTCAAAGTACCACCTTGTGGGGTGCCCCCCGGCACTATATGCCCCGTTAAATTTGCAGTTACACCGGTAGATGGAGGTGGTGGTAACGTGGGATCAATAACAGTAAACGGTCGCCACCCAGTAACATTGTTCCCCTCATTAGATTCAGGAACCTGATTAGCGTGGTCAACTCTAATGGCAATCGCATGATCTCCAACGCGTGCAATCCATGGGTCCAAAGAAGATGTTATGAACCGAGTTGTGTCACCAGCAAAAACTCCTGGTTGCACACCTATGTATAAAGGCCTGTCATAAGAACGACCTGCAGCGTCCGTAAGTGCTCCGATACCATCATTATTGTAATCAATCATCACTGTCGCTTGAGTACTCGATGCATCTGTCGTACCTGTATTTGTGACATCCAACGAAATTCTTACTCGATCGTCTTTTTCAATACCTGAATACGGTAGGACGTGCGCGACTTGTAAGTCTACCGTAGCAGCACATCCATGGATATACCCTCCAGGGACACAAATGTACCCAGTACATACTGGGGGAGCTGGTGTATGGACTACACTGCAGCCACTGGCCGGCATAGCATATCCTCCAGACTCCCCTTTAGGAGAAAGCTCAACAATTCCAAGTTCTGCTGCATACGCAACTTCTTGTAAAAGAGGATCTTCCATCACTGGCATTTGTCCACCAAAAAATAAACCATTTAAAATAAAAATTGGAAGCAAAATAATCATATGTATTATTATGACACATTTTTTTCTTAAAAATAATACTAACTCACACAATTTATTCTTCGGTAATTTGTGCTTCCGCCAAGGTAATATTTTTTTCTATAGCATCTGTAAATTCAGAAAGTCCCCTCCCCCATTCTTCGGGGTGATTACCTGGGTATGCCCTGCCCCAATCTGCCTCAGTTACGTCTTGTACCGACGTTTTTGCTAAGATAAATTGTACATGTGCTGATTGTGGGTCATCGGTGTTTAAAAGTGCTAAACCATACATATTCAAAAGCCATGCGTTTGATGGGTTAGTTTCCAACCCATCCACGAGCACAGATTTCATATCTTCATACTTTCCTTGAGAAAATAACACCCAAGCCAAATCAACCCGTGGCCACGGAGCTTCAGGGACCGCTATAATAAAACTAGCGAACGCTTGAGCTGCATCATTCCAATCAGAAGCATCCCCCGTACTTCGAGCACGATACCCATACACCAAACCAATGAGGTAATCAGGATTCACGCCAGAGTCAGGAAAAAAATCTCTTTGTTTTTCTAGCTTAAACAATGCTTCTGAAAACTGACCTTCAATAAAATCAATTCTCCCTAGTTGATACCAAACTAAAGGATGTGCCTTAGGATCTTCTTCAATAATTTGTGTGTAATAATATCGAGCTTTTTCAAGATCATATATTTGTCCTGTTTCTGAATGATTAAAATACCGTTCTCCCTGTTCAAATAAATCTGAAATTGCTTCAGGTTCAGAAATTGACACCTCCGGCACCTGATTTACAAAATAAGCACCTCCACCTAGCGTTAGGAGAAAAATAATAATAACTGCATAGATAATATTCTTTTTCATTATAAATATAAGTATACCCAGAAAACATGTAATGTATCCCCTCACACTGGGTATTGCCCACCTGTGTAACACGAACACCGTACATAAACAGTCATACCCCCTATGCTACAATTCTCAATATATGTCAGAAGAGATACGGACCATCACATGGGATGCATATGAGCACCACCATACTGAAAAAGGAAGTGACTGGTACTGGGTACTGGGTATCATTACCATAGCTGTCACCGTTACCGCAATTCTCTTAGGAAACACACTGTTCGGTATTCTTGCATTCATTGCAGGGTTAGTAACCGCACTGCATGCCATGCGCGATCCTAAGGTAGTTCCCTATGCAATAACACAACGAGGTCTACGCATAGACGACAAACTTTATCCGTACAGTACATTAGAATCTTTTTATATTGATGAAGAAAACCCTACTGGCCCTCAGTTACTGTGCACGTCTGAGAAACTTTTTATGCCCCTATTAGTACTCCCTCTTCCTGAAGAATACATAGAAGAAATTGAAGACATTCTTGCGTCACGACTACCTGAAGAGTATACGGAAGAACCATTAGCGCACAAACTATTGGAATACTTTGGTTTCTAAGCTGGATACAGAGTACAGTAATCATTGTTTACAACATTAAATATCCGTGGTATAATTGATCCAGAACTGAAACAACAGCATAGGAGCTGACAATGAACCTTGTAAAAATAATTTCTGCCTTCGTTGTCAGCTTTTTGTTGACAGCGTGTGATAGCCCACAATGGCAATCCAACGAAACACTTGAAAAACGTCCGGTGCACACTGCATTTGTGGTTGACACCGACCCAAGTACGGAAAAAGATCCGGACGATCGAATTGTTGCATTTATACTACAGAAAATTGGAGCAATGCCTGAGCTGGTGATCACCACAAAAGGTAATGTTTCTGCAGAAAAAGCCTACGCTAATGCTCAAGCATTATGGGGCAGTCGATTAGTTGTTAGAGGACAGAGCGCCTGCGACAGTCAAATGATGCAACGCCTAACTCATCAACTGGAGCAACAACCATTGACGATACTTGCTCTCGGGCCTGTAACTAACACTGCGACGCTTCTACGGTGTCGACCAGACCTACGTTCTCGAATCACACAAGTGATTGTCGTAGCTGGACGAGAATCTAATGAAGCATTCTGGTTAAATGAACGCTGGAAAGTTGGACGACCCATGCGTGACCTAAACTATGAAACTAATAGACTTGCCATGCGACAACTTCTTTCAAGTGGTGTGTCTGTTAGATTAGTTCCCTTTGCCGCAGGCAATGCGGTTCGCATCCACCCTGGAGAGGTTCGGAATTTACCCTTAGCAGAACTAGAAAGGGTTCGTCATTGGGCATCAACATTAGTTCCAATTGGTGGCAGGGGAACCATTCCCGCATTCGATCCTGTTGCTGCAGCATTTATGTTGTGGCCAACTGAGTTTGATTGTCAGGCTATCAAAGCACAAGCAGAAACCGATCTGGTGGTAACAAAAACTACTCGATCAAATATCAGATGGTGTGTTCCAGAAAATCCTAAACGAGTACACAGCCTGATACTGTCTTCCCTTCACAGAGGGAACATATGAACAATGACCTAGCCTTTTTACAGGGGCTAGGTCATATTTTTATCTACCAACAAAAAAACAACCATCGAAAGATGGTTGTTTTTAAGTCCTTATTTAGCTCGCATGATTGCTGCTACTAACCGTGACTTCTTGCGATCAGCCGTGTTTCCTTTGATGATCCCTCGTTTCGCTGCTTTATCGATCGCTTTGTATGCAGTAGGCATAAGCGCTTCCGCCTCATCGATTTTTTTATCCGTAATCATCTTACGAACATTTTTTACAACTTCGTTCATTGCACGGTTACGACGTACGTTAAATACGCGCTTTCGTAGCGATGCTCGGTTTGCTTTTTCTGCTCCTTTAGTAATTGGCATATATATGTGTTTATGTGGGCAGAACTATACCCTACACACCCAAAAAATGCAACGCCTTGGCCATCATGGAAAAACACTATAGTATAGAGTCATGATTCGACACATTCATGGCACTATTGCAGATATAACAGAGGGACAAATTGTCGTTGATGTCTCCGGTGTTGGGTACCTCATTAACGTACACCAAACCACCGAACATTTCACACTTGCGTCCGAAATAAAACTCTTTACACACTTGGCGGTACGGGAAACAGCGCAAGATCTCTACGGCTTCCCTACGCGCGACGAACTAGAGTTATTTACCATTCTTTTGACGCTTCCTAAGATAGGACCAAAGTCTGCATTGCAAATCATGCAAAAAGCAGACAGCGAACTATTAAAGACCTCAGTACTCTCGGGTGACGCAGCGCATCTTTCTAAAATGTCAGGGCTTGGGAAGAAAACTGCAGAAAAAGTGGTACTTGGTCTTAAAGATGCCTTTGAACATTTTGCAGGCGCATATGCCAACAACACTGAAGTTGATGGAACTGTAGTAGAAGCACCCTTTACAGTTGATGCAGTTGATGCACTTATCGCACTTGGATATCCTCAGGCAGATGCACGCAAGGCAATACAAAAACTCTCCCCAGAAATTACCACCGCAACGCAGGCAGTACACGCCGCACTAAAAGAACTTGGGAAAGCTTAGGGCTCATCACTTTTTACACTTTACAAGTTCCGAAATACTCATCACCGCGTATACTTATATATATGAATACCGCTTTATACTGGATCAAACGACTTATCCCAACTGTCGTCTTAAATAAGATACGTCCACCATATCATTACCTATTGGCATATTTAGGAAATCTTATATATCGTAGTCCCTCAAAAGAAATTACTGTTATTGCAGTTACTGGAACAAAAGGTAAATCTACCGTAACGGAACTTATCACAGCTATTCTTGAAGCAGATGGAAACAAGGTTGCTTCCCTTTCAACCATTCAATTTAAATTTGGTGACGACATCCGAAGGAATCTCTACAAGATGACAATGCCCGGGCGATTCTTTGTGCACCAATTTCTTCGCGAAGCAGTTGATGCGAAATGTACGTACGCGGTTATTGAAATGACTTCTGAGGGAGCAAAACAGTATCGTCATAAATTTGTGGAAATCGATGCACTTGTGTTCACCAACCTCACTCCTGAACACATTGAATCACATGGCTCATTTGAAAAATATAAATCAGCAAAACTTGAAATCGCAAAGCAGTTAGCAAACTCTGCAAAACAACCGCGATACATGGTCGCCAATACCGACGATGCGCACGGACAAGACTTCCTTAATGTGAAAGTTGAAGAGAAACTCCCCTACGGTTTATCGAGCCTCAAGCTGCACACGTTGCACAAAGATGGAATTGGTCTAATTTTCCAAAATGCAGATGAGGAGATCACTATCCGCGTGCCACTTGTTGGTTTGTTTAATGTATACAATACGCTTGCTGCTATTACACTCACGCGAGCACTTGGTGTACAACTGCGAACGATTGAATCAGCTCTTCGTTCACTACCTCCCATTAAAGGACGCGTCGAACATTTCAGTACTCCTAAAGATGCCGTGAAGCAAGTGACTGCGATCGTCGATTATGCACACACTCCTGACTCGCTTGAGCAACTCTATACTGCATTTAAAGATCAGAAGAAAATTGCAGTACTTGGAAACACTGGTGGAGGGCGTGACACATGGAAACGACCAGAGATGGCACACATCGCAGAACAACACTGCGATCACATCATCCTCACCAACGAGGATCCGTACGATGAAGACCCACGGAAGATTGTAGACGATATGAGTAAAGGGGTTGAAGATAAATCAAAACTCGAAGTAATCATGGATCGACGTATGGCAATCCGTACCGCACTAGAGACTGCGGAAAACGGAGGATATGTTATCATCTCAGGTAAAGGGACCGATCCATACATCATGGGACCACACAATACACGACAGCCATGGAGTGATGCGGAGGTAGTAAAGAAAGAATTGGCGGCGTTGGAAGGATAATACAAAAGATCGGCGCATAAGCGCCGATCTTTTGTATTATGTTACTTCTTAAACAAAACTATTCCCATTGTAACTGAGACATTGAGTGACTCCTTCATTCCTGCCATAGGAACTTCCACAATCACATCAGCAACATCCAATACTTCTTGATGTACTCCTTCTACTTCAGCACCAAGTATATATACAACTTTTTCTGGAACTTTAAAATCATAGAAAGAAACTGAATTTTTAGACTGTTCTATTGCGACTATGGTATACCCTTCTGCTTTAAGTGAGGCAATGCATGTGAGTGTTTCTTCTACTGATTCGCTGTCGCTTGCTCCAATGTGTTCCCAGGACATACTTTCACTTGCTCCTAAGGAGGTTTTAACTATTTCTGGCTGTGGTCGACCGAAGCGGTCAATTGGAGTTGGAGTTGGACCTATGAGATATATCTTTTCTACTCCAGCGCCGTCGGCGGAGCGAAAGATAGAGCCCACGTTGTAGGCGGAGCGGATGTTGTCGAGAATGAGAAGTTTTTGCATAATATAAAAAATATAGGTGTGCAGAATAGTACCTCTGCACACCTATTATTACAACTTTGCTCCACCTACGGGAGGAACAAATATACTGTACGGAATAAATCTCAACTCTCCTTCATTTTCATAAGGTAAGTAGCCATACGCCACAGACCCTTTAAATCCAATTTGATGAAATGTATTTATTTCTTTTTCGGTGATCTCAATCTTGTAGTTTTTAGTACAGTATTTTTCTTCTATGTACGTATTGATAAGTATCGAAGTTATCTTTTTGTCTTTTCGTGGACGTTCTTTTGCAAGATCAATCGCATACTCAGATTTGACGCAAATAAAAATGTAATCCGTATCTGCAAAAACTGTATTTATAGATACAAACCAAAACCCTATCGCAATAAAAATAGCCTGACACTGCCTCCTGATGAACATTTAACCCCTTCCCTTTCTCTGTGGTGGATTGATAAACGTATCATAAAGGATTTTTAGAGATATGTCATATTTTGAACGCAATGAAAGGAACTTGTTTACAATATATGATGTGCAGGGGCGACAAATTTTAATAATTGTTATACTTTCCTCATGATAAATAGATTTACCTACATAGGAGCCTCTTATTTATTTCTTGTAAGAGATAATAAAATCTTATTACAAAGACGCTTTCAAACTGGTTTTGAAGATGGTAACTATGGTGTACCTGCAGGCCATTTGGATGGAAACGAAACAGCTAGAGAAGGTTGTATTCGAGAAGTAAAAGAGGAAATTGGTATTGATTTAAAAATTGAAGATCTGGAAGTCGTCCACATCATGCACCGCAAAGCGTTACAGGACGAGCGAATTGATTTCTTTATGATAACAAAATCATATGCTGGAGAAATCATAAACTGTGAACCTGATAAATGTGACGACCTTAGTTGGTTTTCGTTGGATGAGCTGCCTGAGAATATCGTTGATTATGTAAAAATTGCGATACATCATTACAAAGATGGTATTAACTATTCTGAGTTTGGGTGGTAGAGATTTTTTGCGAGAGGAGTGTGGCAATCTAGAAGTTTTGTTGTAATACAGTGTTTTTAGAATTGAAGAAACATATGTTTATCGGACTTGATCCTTACAGGATCGGTACAGGTTGTCGATATTTCTTACAAAATATCAGGCAACCTTTTCAAGTCCTGGTGGGCGTGGCTGATATTAAAAACCTAGGTCCACCAGGAATCTTGATCCTTACAGGATCGGTACAGATTGTCGATATTTCTTACAAAATATCAGGCAACCTTTTCAAGTCCTGGTGGGCGTGGCTGATATTAAAAAACAAAACAGTGCTTAAGCACTGTTTTGTTTTTATATCAGTCCGCCCACCAGGACTTGAACCTGGGACACAAGGATTAAGAGTCCTCTGCTCTACCAACTGAGCTATAGGCGGATAGTGTGATCCTTCCGTATCACAATGAGCAAAACTATAGCACAAAGACGAAAAAAAACGAGTCCTTGAACAGTTTCTGCTATAGTTCTAACTATGTCTATCTTCCCAGAACATATATTCTGCTCTGCCTCAACAGTCTCCGACGGTAATATGTCATTTCGTTTTGGTAATTCTGTACAAACGGCTGAAAGTCGACGACAATTTCTTTTAAAAAACTGTATTGATTTTAAACAACATATCGCAATGAAGTGTGATCACAGTCAGATTATTACTACCGTTACTAAAAACACCCCAGAACGTGGGGCGGAAACACAAAAACAAATGCTCTCAAGTGAAGTGCTGGTCACTCAAGAAAAAGGATTGGCACTAGTGCTACTGACTGCCGACTGTCTGCCCGTCTCTTTTTATGACCCCATAACTCAAACCATTGCGTTGGCACATTTTAGTCGACAGACTATCGCACAAGAACTGCCCAAGAAAACTATTGTCTATCTAAAGGAAACACACCAGGTACATCCCTCTGATCTACTTATATATGTAGGGCCACACATTAGTACAGCATCGTATCACTTCTCCTCTCCACTACCTTCGGTTGCTCCAGCTATTGCTCCGCACATAACAGAAACAGACAACCAAGCGCATATAAATTTAGTTGCTGCATTGCGAACACAATTAGGACCTTTTACTATTTCTGAAAAAAATATCAACATCTCCGAGATTGATACCGCAACATCCCCAGACTACTTTTCATATTTCCAAAGCAAAAAAGAAAACACCCCTGATGGGCGTTTTGCTACGGTTCTGATGATGCGCTAACATTCATCTTCTTACCGTTACTCAAAATAGAGCATTACTTCAGTAAAGTAACTTTAAAAACATTTCCAATAACACCAACCAACACACCAAGGAGAACAAAACCAAAGAAGCGAGCCAGCACATACACGACACCTCCAAGATTCGTCAGTGGCTGCTCAACAGGAATACCGCCTGCAAATACCTGCATAGCCCACCACATACCAGCTGGGATACTAGCAAATTCTTGAACATCAGCTTCAAATAGATATATAAGTGTGCCCGTTAACAATAATCCCAAAATAAGTAGCGAACAATAAATAACAGCGTTGAGACCAACTACACCAATGGACTCATCCGTACGGTTTTTTAAATGTGACAATTTCGCAATCCGGACTATCCGTAATAGTCGTACCACACGCAGTGCACGTGCTGACTTTAAGAACGTTAAATTACCAGCCCCAATAAAAGTTGGGAGAATAGCCAACAAATCGACTATTCCAAAAAAACTTATTAGATAGCGCCATGTTGGATTACTAACCCATAAACGGGCTAGATATTCAATTGAAAAAAGCACTACCGCCAACCACTCAATGGCCGTAAATAGCCAAATATATTCCGCCAAGCTTGGTACGGTTTCTAACACTAAACTCACCACCGACATAATCGTTACCACAGCAAGAACATCGCTGATATAAAAAAAGTAGCGGTTGGTGGGGTCACTCAAAATTGATCTGATAACTTCTTTCATGTATGCATTATAACGTAAGCATCCATTTCTCAAGTGCCACATCTATATCTACCTTCCCTAAGTGGCCATCGTGATACACAGCAAGTAGTCCGAGCGAAATCTTCTCAAGCTCTCCATCTTTAAATACTGAGAGTGCTTGCTTTGCTTTGTTATATGGAAAATCTTTCATGCCTGCCTCTGTGGCACTACTAGTATTTTTAGCTAGGCGCATACTTTTTAACTGCCACCAAAGTGTCCCAATAATTTCTTCAGCGCTGAGGTTTGCACGCCTTGCATCTTGTAGTTGTAGCCATAGCATCTTTTTATCTTTTCGAGAAAGTGAGTCGGCCATTGCAAATGCATTAAAGCGTTCAGAGGCAGCTTTCTTCGACTCATCGATTTTGTCTGTATACTTCTCAAACTTTTTCTTTTGTGGAGCGAGTAATCCTGCTTCAAGTATTACAAAGGTATTTACAGAAGCTGCGAGCACTTCAAGGTTCGCAAGCACATCTTCATAGATCTCTTTTTTTACTGACGGTGTATCAATAATATAAAGTGTCTGTTCTCCAAACAGTGACGTAGCCCCAGCTATGTCAGCAAACACCCCTTCCGCATAGTTCTCAGCATCAATACGTTCAATCTTAATCCCTTGTGCTTCTTGGGTTGCAACAAATGCATGCACCTTTTCTCGCACTGTAATAGTATCGTTTCCGTAATAGAGATGGATCATAGCTACATAATACCGCGCCTCCCTGAGAAAGTCATTTTGTTGACAATAGTCTAAATTTATTGTTATATAGACTTAAATTAGTTCATACAGGAGTACTAGAACATGAGAATACTTATCGTTGATGACGACAGAAGGCCCGCCCAATCAATCAAAATGTACTTTGAGACTAAGGGTCATGAAGTGTGTTGGGTTACTAACGAAAGGAGAACTTATGAAGATTCTACTTGTAGATGACGACCTCAATCTTTTGAAGATAATTAATACTCTTCTTGCTGGGGCAGGTCACACTGTTTTGATGGTTGGAAATGGTATCCAAGCGCAAAGTGCTCTGAGATTTGATACCTATGATGCAGTAATCACTGACGTCCAAATGCCTAAAGCTTCTGGACTGCATGTCCTAGGTTTTATGTCTAAGGAGGAAATATCAACACCAACTCTAATCCATAGTAGTGAAAGTAATTTCTATGGTGCCGACATCAAAAAAACCATCGCGGATTCTGGATGGGACTTTGCGACCTTTCATCATAAACGAGATGAACGATGGGAAGAGTACGTCCCTGCATTTCTCGAAGAAATCAAAGCTGCATAACGACACAGGCCGAGAGCAATTGCTCTCGGCCTGCTTTTTATATTTCGCTTAACTCAGCCCAATTAGGTCCAACCGCTGCATCTACAAGTATCGGTACTCCCAATGACTGTTCCTCCGTCAACACTCCTTCCATAATTTTCACTAATTTCTTTGTCTCCTTTTTTACTTCGCTATCTTTAATTTCAAAAATAAGTTCATCGTGTACCTGAAGCAACATCTTTACCTCCTCTTCCTTCTTCCCTTTCTTGATGTACATAAATACATTATTCATCGCTATACGCATAACGTCTGCAGCAGTTCCTTGTACTGGCGCATTAATTGCCATACGTTCTGCTTGTGCGCGTAAGAACGGTACTGAAGAATTAATCCCTGGGAAATGTCGACGTCGACCGAACATGGTCTGTGTGTATCCATTAAGACGTGCAAGACTCTTGGTCTCTTCAAGGTATTCAGCAAGACGCGTGAAGGTATTAAAGTACGCGTTTAAAAATTCCTGTGCTTCTTCGCGAGTAGTTCCCTCTCCTAGGTTTGCTCGCAATGCGTTAACTCCCATTCCATAAAGAATTCCAAAGTTAATTACTTTTGCTTTCCGGCGCATGTCGCTGGTTACCTCATCCAAAGCCACCCCAAACACTCGTGATGCTACTCCTGCATGCACATCTTCACCGTTTTTGAAGATTTCCATAAGCTTCGCGTCTTCTGAAAGAATTGCAGCAATACGTAGCTCAATCTGCGAGTAGTCGATAGACACAATCTGATATCCTTTTTGTGCCGTGAATCCTTTACGAATCGCCTTGCTCTCTTCTGTTCGTACGGGAATATTCTGCACATTTGGATCTTTGCTGGCCATACGCCCCGTTACCGTACCACTCTGCAAAAGTGTTGAACGAAGGCGTCCATCCTTACTCACTAAGGTTGGTAAGTTATCGATATACGTAGAGACAAGTTTTTGTAACTCACGGTAGCGCAGAATCTCTGCGATGATCGGGTGATCGTCGCGCATTTTCTCGAGCTCACTTTCTTTAGTTGAGCGCTGTCCTCCGGCGGTCTTCTTTTGATTCTTTGGTTTCAACTCAAGCATGTCGTAGAGTACTTCACCCACCTGCTTTGGTGAATTGATATTAAAATCCATTCCTGCATGTTTGTGAATACTCTTTTGTAAGCTATCAAGTTCTTTGTGCATTTTCTTGGAAAGCGTCAGGAGGTATTTGGTGTCCAGTGTAATACCAACACCATTCATATATGTCACCACTTCCATAAGTGGTACTTCGATATTTTCTAAAACGTCTGTAAGTTTTTGGTCTTTAATTTTGGCAGCTAGCTTTTCTTCAATCTCTTTAAAATCAATGGTATCAAAATATGACCGACCGTAATCAATGATGTCATCGTACGTTGCATTAGTTCGTTCACTCTCAAGAAGCCAGAGCATGATTGATACGCGTGCAACATCAACATCTTTTGCGCCACTACCAGCTTGATCAATAGAAATTTCTTCAGCAAGGTCAAATGTATTTCGAATGCGTGCAGCGAGTGTTCGAAATCCAAGCTCTGCAAACAATGAAAGCATTGCGTCAGTGTCTGCTGCCTCCTTCCAATGTACGGACGGTAGTTCGTAGGTTACGGGCACATCAGTACGAATGGTCGCAAGCATTTTTGAAAATTGTGCATCTTCTTCATGCTCCTTAAGAAGATTAATGATTCGAGGTTTAATACCAGCATCAAGAAATTGTTGTTCGTCTTTTTTGAGTTTCTTGTATATTGCATCAATAGAACCAAACGTTGTGATCAATATTGTTGCAGTCTTCTCTCCAATACCTGGAATACCGGGAATATTGTCTGACGCGTCTCCACGCAATCCTTTATAGTCAGGTACCATCTTTGGACCAAAACCAAACCGTTCTTTTACAGCACTCTCGTCATACATCACGGTATCTTTAATACCCTTTCGCATGGTGTATACCTGCACACGTTTCTTGTCCACGCATTGGAGCGTATCCATATCACCCGAAGCAATAATTACTGCTATATCTTTGTTGTCTTTCAACTGGAATGGAATAGTTCCTAAAAGGTCGTCGGCCTCAAAACCTGACTTTTCATAAATAGGTATATTAAACGCCTCAAAAATATCGCGTGAGCGGATGATCTGTTTTACCAACTCATCATCAGTCTTCTTTCGCCCTCCTTTGTATTCTTTATATGCATCATGCCGGTACGTTGGCTCCGGAAGGTCGTAACATGCAGCGATGTAGTCTGGCTTTACATCTTCAGCAATTTTAAGCAGCATGGCAATTACTCCATAGAGTGCTCCGGTAGGTTCACCAGTGGTAGACGCAAAGTCAGGAAGTGCGTGATACGCACGGTGCAAAATTGCATGTGCATCAAGCAATACAAGTGTTTTCTTTTCAGGATTTTTTTTAGGTGCCATGAGTGATTGTTATATTTCGATTTTCCCCGTCATGTTCGAACGTAACGTGAATAGTGTCTTCCGGCAGAAGGACTGCTATATTCTCTGCCCATTCAATACACATGATAGTACCTTTTTCTGCCAATAACTCTTCAAACCCTAGAACCCGCATCTCGTCAATTTCTTCTATACGGTATGCATCAATATGTATAAGTTCTTCAAATGACTGACCTTCAAGCGGGTATTTCTTCATCACTACAAACGTAGGGCTCGTAACCACCTCAATCACACCAAGTTGCTTTGCGAGTATTTGGGTAAAGGTGGTTTTTCCTGCACCTAAATTTCCGTGTAATGCACACACTACCGCAGTCTCTCCTTTTTTCTGTACTGCAAGATCAAGTACACTCCGCGCCACCCCGTCTAGTTCTGAAATATCAGTAATATGCATCGTTTCCATAATAAAGGCATTGTATCATTTTTTACTCTCTGGTAGATGTTCAGGGGTCAGGAAGTAAAAAGACCCAGAACATTGTCAGGGTCTTTAATAAATTATTTTACTAGCACTGTTGTGCCCGTATAAGTTCTGATTTAAAAGGACACCAATCTGATCTGTATCGCTTGTGTCGTTTGTGTGATGACCGTCTCCAATAATGAGGTTGGTGATCATGCCAATGCTTAATTGTTTTTCGATCAGCAAGATACACATCTCTATGCGTACCTACATTAACGGAACAAAAAGTCATTGGTGTGGCGCCACCCATACCAGGAGTGTTTCGCATCCAATCAGGCATACACAATGCCTTGTCACTTTTCCAGTCTGAACAAGTAAAGTTAATTCGACGACGATATTCTTTAAAATACCACCGCTCAAGTTCTTTATCAACGATACTCCACGCAGTGGTAACTTGACTACGTTTAACCGTAATACAACCAGCCTCTACGGAGGTAACTGTCCACATAAAAAGAACGAGTGCAAAATAATAAAATCGCATAGCATCTCCTTTCGAGTTGCTGTTTCTACTTTGTTACTATAATACAACTTTATATCAATTTGTCAATATACACGCTCCTTCTCTATTACCTTTGCGTGACCTGATATAATAGAGGCAATGCAAAAGTTCGATGACACATTTACTGACGAGCGTATGAGTGAAATGCGCCGAAAAGAGGAAGATAGTCTCATCCTCTCTCTGGCACAGCAATACGGCTACGAATATGTAGATTTACGTGGGGTTACTATAAACCCTAAAGCAATACGCTTGGTTTCTGAAAAAGATGCGCACGCAGGTAATTTAGTTGTTTTTGAAACAACAAGAAAACGTCTTTCAATTGCTATTCGTAATCCTAATAATCCAAACACTAAAACGGTACTGGAATCACTCAAGGAACAAGGCTACCAACCAACTATCTACATGACCTCGACCACAAGTCTTGAGCATGGCTGGGAACGTTATAAAGATCAGAAGCATGGAGTTGCGGTAAAACACGGAGTGCTTGATATTAATACCGACAACATTGCACAGCAAGTTAAAAAGTTTAAAACGCCTGAGGATGTTTCTGAACATATTCTTGATATCCGCACCATTAATAGTGCTCGTCGTATTTCTGAAACATTGGAAACTGTTTTTGCTGGAGCAATTGCACTAGGCGCGTCCGACATTCATATCGAACCTGAGTCTGCTGACATTCGCTTACGCTACCGTCTTGATGGCGTACTATATGACATTGTTGATCTGGAGCTTGAACTCTATAAACGCATCATATCACGATTGAAACTGCTTTCGAGCATGATTCTCAATGTAAAAAGCGAAGCACAAGATGGACGTTTTACATTTAATCTCACTGACAAAAGTGTTGAAGTGCGATCATCAGTAATTCCTGGAGCTGCCGGAGAATCTATGGTGATGCGATTACTTGATCCAAGTGTCGCAAGCTTCAGTATGGAGAACCTCGGTTTAAATAGTATTCTGCATGGAGTACTCACCAAAGAACTGAAGCGACCAAATGGACTTATTGTAACTACCGGTCCAACAGGAAGTGGTAAAACCACGGCGTTGTATGCATTCTTGCAGGAGGTACATGAAGAAGGAATTAAAATTATTACTATTGAAAATCCAGTTGAATACAAAATTGATAACATCGTACAAACACAGGTAAGCGACGACTATACATTTGAGTCAGGACTACGTGCAATACTGCGACAAGACCCTGATGTGATTATGGTTGGTGAGATCCGTGATCGTGAAGTAGCTGAGACCGCAATTCATGCGGCACAAACAGGACACTTAGTTTTCTCTACATTACACACCAACAGTGCGGTGGGTGCATTTCCGCGATTGATTGACCTTGGCGTTGATTATCGAATGATTGGTAGCTCGGTAAATATCATTTTGGGACAACGCTTAGTTCGTGTTTTGTGTGAACATTGCAAACAATCGCATCCAGTAAATCAGAACGAGCACGATGCCATCACACAGGTACTTGCAACACATCCAAAACCCCCTACTGTTCCTGATCCTATTATCATTTATGAAGCAGAAGGGTGTGAACACTGCAATCAGTCTGGATTCAAAGGGCGTCAAGGAGTCTACGAAGCGGTCTTGGTGGATACTGCTGTTGAAGAAGCAGTTATACGTGACCCACGTGAGCACATCATTCTTGAAGCTGCAAAACCACAAGGCATCCCCACGATGGCTGAAGATGGAATTGAGAAGGTACTCAATGGCACTACTTCACTTACAGAACTACAACGTGTGGTTGACCTTACTTCGGGACGACATACCCTTAAAACAGAAGGTACTGTAGACGACACCTTCTCTTCACATGTCGTGTAACACAACCATGTCACCACGATTTAAAAAAATAATTATTTTCTTTGGCGTACTTCTACTCATTGTTGGTTTTTTAGTATTTCTAAAGTATGTATCTCCCGAAGCGTTGGTATTGAAACTCGGTGTACAAAATGGATATCTCCTTATTTTCTTCACCGCGCTACTAGGTGGTTTATCTGCAAGTGGCTCTATTATTTTTATAACGCTTTTGGTCACTCTTGTTGCGGGAGGGCTTAATCCTTTATACGCTGGACTTTTAACCGGTGCAGGATTGATTATCGGGGACCTGCTTATGTTTTACATCGGATCACACGGTAGAGCATTGGTAACAGGAAAGGTTGATCAATACATAACTAATTTCGCTTCGCATATCAAGGAGAAACGTTCGTTACAAATTCTCGCTCCAATACTTGGATATTTTTATATTGGCTTTGCGCCGTTACCCAATGAATTTCCAGTGCTCTTTTTTGCCGTCATTAAGTATCCCGTGAAGCGAGTATTTACAATTATTATCTTAGGTGACATTACGTTTGCACTTATGGTTGCCTATCTTGGTAGTACGCTGTACTAACAAAATATAGATAAAAAATTAAAAAACCACTCGGTCAAGAGTAGTTTTTTAATTCTCGTGGTAGTATCAAATAAGCAAAGGAGCCGAGGCGACTATTGCGAATTTGCCCTAGTTTTTAAGGAGACCAAAGTCGACTATAAAAACGGAAATACCCCTGGGGTGCTGTTCCGATTTTCTTCCTTACAGGAACTGTCCACTTTGTCACCATTTTCTAAAGAAAATGGTAAGCAAAGTCTTGAGAACTAACATTGAGTCAGTTCTCACCCTTGAGAAAATCGCTGGACCGGAAATAAGAAGCGTTCATACAGAAATCGGAAAGAAGTTCCAGTAGATAATCCTCTAAGCAGAACTTCCGGAAAGAAGAGATTGCGAAACTAAGGAAGACCGCAGCATTCTCACTCGAAGGTGAGCGCCACGGAATACTCGCAAAGCAACCTTTTGTTGTTTAGAGGATTATACACTTGAACAGAAAAGAAAAACCGCAAGCACTTCTTGCGAGTATCATTTCATATTCTTTCTGAAAGAGAGCAGCACCACATCGGTGCAGGAACGTTCTATGTGCATCATATTAGCACAGTCTATAGTTTTGTCAAGTGAAATAATGACCGAAGGTCATATATTAAACTTGTGCCTCAATTTGACCCTTTCCTTACAAAAACTGTACACCTTATCAATCTTTTCTAAAGAAAATACTAGGTAAGGTCTTGCGAACCGACGTTAAGTCAGTTCTCACCTAGGGCGAATTGCTAGGCCACCTTTGTTACTTGTGCTGAACTCACTTTTTAGAGCGAACTACGGGATTCCCTTTCGATAATGAATCGCTGGACCGTTCAAGAAACGACTGCATCTGCGCAGACACATAGGTAATTGGTCAATACCCCCTTTCTACGGTATACGATACAATACAGACACTATGAGTGATTCTGAAAATACCCCACAAACATTTACCCGTGATGGTGCGGGTAACCTTGACCAAACACTACGCCCAAATACATGGGAGGAGTATGTTGGACAGGTGAAAACAAAAGAGAATCTGCGTATTCTCCTTACTGCCGCGCGCGAACGTGGACATGCCGCTGAACACATTCTTTTATATGGACCTCCCGGTTTAGGGAAGACGACATTGGCACACCTTATTTCAAAAACACTAGGCACCAACATGCGTACCACTTCAGGGCCTGCTATTGAACGCGTGGGTGACCTTGCAGCAATCCTTACCAACCTCTCTCCTGGGGATGTACTTTTTATTGATGAGATTCATCGCTTGAGCAAGAGTATTGAGGAAGTGCTCTATCCCGCTATGGAATCAGGGGTACTTGATATCATTATCGGGAAAGGTCCCTCTGCTCGAACAGTACAACTTGAACTTCCTCCATTTACATTAGTCTCAGCAACCACTCGCATTTCACTGCTTTCAGCACCACTGCGAAGTCGTTTCTCTGGAGGGACCTTCCGGCTTGAATTTTATAAAGACAGTGAAATTTCACAAATCCTCGCGCGATCCGCTGAATTGCTTGGTGTATCAACCTCGCAAGAAATTATGGATAGTATCGCAAAGCGATGTCGTGCAACACCGCGCACCGCAAACTATCTTCTAAAACGCTGTCGGGACTTAGCACAACTTGAGAGCGGTGAACTGACCACTGATATTATTGATCGTACTTTTGAGCTACTTGAAATCGATTCTCTTGGTCTCGGGAGTCCTGACCGCGAAGTACTTGATACCATCATCAATAAATTTAATGGAGGGCCTGTGGGACTTAACACCATTGCTGCGGCAACCGGCGAAGAACAATCAACCATTGAGGACGTGATCGAACCATACCTTATCCGACAAGGACTTCTTGAACGAACACCTCGAGGCCGTATTGCAAGCGCTACTGCGTATAGTCACATTGAAAATCAGACAGAATAAAAACCCGTTCAATTCAACGGGCTCTAAACATTTTTATACAATCTTTAAAGGTATTTTCTTTTTGAAGGGTGCAACATATTTGCCTTCCAGAACTACACCGTCTACTTCAACTTTTGCCTTAAGAACTCCGCCACTTGTAGGATATGGCCCTGCTACAAGAATACCTGCAGCAGAACCCAACCCAATAGTAACTGTCGCTCGAACACCCGATTCAGCTTTTGTCATTTTTGCCTCCACACAAGCTTCCTAATTCATAGTGCCACATATATGTAAAAAGACAAGAACTTGCAATACCTCACTATCTTTCATACACTTGAATCATACTTTTAGATACACAATATATATGTCAGGACATAATAAATGGAGCAAGATTAAACACAAAAAAGGTGCCACGGATGCGGCAAGGAGCAAAGTGTTCTCTAAGCACTCTATGCTTATTGCAATGGAATCACGACAAGCAGGTGGTGATGTATCCTCCCCACAACTAGCCGCAGCAATTACGCGCGCTAAAAAAGATTCGATGCCAAAGGAAAATATTGAGCGCGCAGTTGCTAAGGGTGCAGGGACCGATGGAAATGCACTTGAGGAAATCATGTTTGAAGGATACGGCCCTGGAGGAGTCGCGTTACTAATCCAAACAGTAACCGACAACAACAACCGTACTGCCCCACTGATCCGTCATGTCTTCTCGAAAGCTGGTTTAGAGCTTGGCTCACCCGGATCAGCAGCATGGGCATTTACAAAAACTGCAGACGGCTACACGCCAAATACTCCAATGGATCTCGATGATGAAACTGGAGAAAAGTTAGCTAACTTTATTGAACATCTGGAAGAAGAAGATGATGTGGTCAACGTGTATACAACCGCAGATACTCCAGAAGGAGAATAATATACACCACCAACAGAGACCAGTGACTCACAACGTCGCTGGTCTTTTTTATGATATCCTTACCCTACTATGAAAGTACTCGGAGTTGACCCTGGATATGACCGACTTGGCGTGGCGGTTATTGAAAAAGAAAACGGAGCAGAAGTACTACGCTACTCTGGATGTATAGAGACTGACAAAAAAAGTGAGCTCAATGAACGTTTGTTTGTACTTGGTGTTGCATTTCAAAAACTCTTAAGAGAACATACGCCTGATGCGGTTGGTATTGAAACACTTTTCTTTAATAAAAATGTGAAGACTGCAATTGGCGTTGCGCAGGCGCGAGGTATTATTATCTACCTTGCAAAAAAGGCTGGGTGTGAAGTATTTGAATACGGGCCACAGGAAATTAAAATTGCAGTTACGGGATATGGAAAGAGTGATAAGAACGCAGTAATTGATATGGTTAAGCGTCTTGTGCGCGGTGTGCCAGAAACAGGACTTGATGATGAGTACGATGCAATAGCTGTTGGTATTACTACACTTGCACACTATCGATAACCTGCTAAAATCTTCTCTCGACAACCACCAAATAAGGGGTTGCAAAAGAGGACTTTTTTTGATAAAAATTTAGTATTAATTATTTGTAATGTAAACGCATATGATCTTTTTTATAACTGACAACAACGAAGAAGAAAACATCGACCCTGAAGATGAGGTGGATGATGAAGATGCGAGCATTGATGATTCTGCTCTGGATGAAATCACTGAAGATACCGACAGTGATGACGATGCCGACACTGAAGGATTTGGGATTCTCGAGGAAGACGGAACTGAGGATACTAAGAAAAAGGGTGAGTCAGAAGATGACGAAGAAGAGGAAGAGGACGATTCAGCACTTGAAGACGACGCTGACGATACCGAATACGACAGCTTCGATGACGTAGATGAGATGTGAGTAAAATAAGACCCAGCTTCGGCTGGGTCTATATTTTTCTTATGCAGATACTTAGGCTCTACGACTCCTCCAAAGAGGAGTAGAGACTTTAGTATCTGGGCGGAACTAACAAATTTCGTTTTCTCCAAATTACACCACAAGGGAACTTACAGTACAGTCTTCCACCAACTCTATTTCCCAGGGCAAATTCTGAACAACGAGCCTTTAAACTCGAATACACCACCCAAACAAAAACAGCAATCCTCAGGTCGCTGTTTTTCACCCTTACCCAACCTCCACCAACCCCACATTCTTCTTCCCCCGCTTCAACAACACCAACTCTCCATTCTTTTCAACAGTAAGTGCTCCCTCAACATCCTCAACTCTCACTCCATTCACCTGTACCGCACCTCCTTCAATAAACGTCCGTGCCTCTCGTTTACTTGTTGCCAGACCTGCTTCTACAAGAATATCAACAATCGTTGTTCCTGATGCAGTTTGCGTCAGTGGAGCATTTTCTTTTAAAATACCAATCTCTGTATCTGAAAGGTCAGACAACGCAACCTCCCCAAAGAGTGACGCAGAAACTCTCTCTATAGCCTCAGCAACCTCTCCCCCATGCACAAACTTCGTTACCTCATACGCTAATTTCTTCTGAGCCCCACGCGCGCCTGGATTCTCATTAAACGTTTTTCCAATTTCCCCAATCTCTGCGAGTGTCAAAAATGTAAACAATTTCAAATAATCAATTACTGAATCATCTGAAGTATTCAACCAAAATTGATAGAATGCATACGGTGAGGTTTTTTCTGCGTCAAGCCAAATTGCATTCCCTTCACTTTTCCCAAATTTTTTTCCAGATGCTTTGTCTACCACCAATGGCATGGTTAATGCATATACTGTATTACCTGTCTTACGTCGAATGAAATCTACCCCTGCGAGAATATTGCTCCATTGATCAGAACCACCAATCTGTAGATCACATCCATATTCAGTATGTAGATGATAATAATCGTATCCCTGTAAAAGTGAGTATGAGAATTCTGTATATGAAATTGAATTATCTTCTGTAAGACGATTGGCAACGATATCTTTTTTAATCATCGCGTTAACGGTAAAATGTTTTCCAATATCACGGAGGTACTCAATCATCGAAAGTTTTGACAACCAGTCGTAGTTATTTACAAACCGCACCTCATCAGACACAAACTTACGAACCCCTGCCTCCATCTTCACAGCTTGCTGTGCAATTACTTCAGGCTCAGCAAATGGACGCTCCTCACTTTTTCCTCCAGGGTCCCCAATAAGTGCAGTGCCTCCTCCCATGAGCAAAATCACCTTATGTCCGGCAAGCATAAGTCGATTAAGCAGCATATACGGAACAAGGTTCCCCACATGAATAGAATCAGCAGTAGGATCAATACCGAGATATACCGTTCGTTTATCTGCGTCAAGTATTTCAGAAACGTCTTCAACTGAAGACTGATAAATAAACCCGCGCTCTTGTAATTCTTCTGATAATTTCATATATGTTGCTCAATTAATTAAAATAACTCTACCACACAGACCGAGGAAAGAAATATAGACAATTAGTGTTAGAATTGGCTATATATTGAAATTGTATGGCAGTTAAAAAATCATGGATTCAGCGACACCTTAAAGACATCATCATTGATGCTTTTATTGTGTTGTTTGTGGGGTTGTTATTGGTAATTGGTGGTGTGTTTCTTTGGGTTTCTACTCTGGAGATACCTGACCTTTCCTCATTCGAGCAGCGTCGTATTCTGCAATCTACAAAAATATATGATCGTACGGGTGAAATATTGTTGTACGATCTCCACCAAGACGTTCGTCGAACCATTGTTCCGTTTGAAGATATTTCATATCATATAAAAAATGCGACTGTTGCCATTGAAGATGACCAATTCTACAGTCACTTCGGTGTTGACCCGCGTGCAATTATTCGTGCAGCACTTTCTAACCTCACTGCAGGTGACCTACTTGGTGGACAAGGTGGATCTACCATTACCCAGCAAGTTATAAAAAACTCTATTCTTGAAAACGAAAAGCGTTTAACTCGAAAAATAAAGGAGGCGATTCTTTCAATCAAACTCGAGCGCTTTCTCACCAAAGACCAGATCTTAGGACATTACCTTAATGAATCACCATACGGTGGAACTATTTACGGTGTTGAAGAAGCATCACAAGCGTTCTTTGGTAAAGCTGCGAAAGACCTCTCTCTTCCTGAGGCAGCATATCTTGCAGCGCTTCCTCAGGCACCAACCCGACTTTCACCATACGGAAACAATGTTGATCTTTTGGATAAACGACAACAACTCGTGCTCGATCGAATGCTTATCAACGGTTTCATCACCCAAGAAGAACACGATGTTGCTGCAAACACACCGGTAATCTTCCAACCACAAGCAGTGACGGGAATCCGGGCACCACACTTTGTCATGTATGTACGTGAACAACTTGTTGAAAAGTATGGAGAAGAGACACTTTCTGAGAAAGGATTCCGTGTGATCACTTCACTTGATTGGGAATTACAAAAAGAAGCTGAACGTATTGTTGCTGAGAAAGCAGCGATTAATACTGAAAAATATAATGCAAGTAACGCTGGGATGATCGCACTAGATCCCCAAACAGGAGACATTTTAGTAATGGTTGGATCGCGTGATTATTTCGATGAAGAAATTGATGGGAACTTTAATGTAACACTCTCAGCACGACAGCCGGGTTCTTCAATTAAACCAATGGTATATGCTTCAGCGTTCACCAACGGCTACACACCTGACACTATTGTGTACGATGTAAAAACACAATTTAGTACCGCCTGTGACACGTTCAATCAAACATCAGTGGAGCCATGTTATTCACCAAATAACTACAATGGTAAATTCTTAGGGCCAATTAGTCTTCGTAATGCACTTCCGCAGTCACTTAACATTCCTGCGGTAAAGGTTTTATACTTAACTGGCTTACGTAATGCTATTAAACTCACCAGCGATCTTGGTATCACCACCCTCAACGACCCAGATCGCCTTGGTCTGACTCTTGTGCTTGGAGGGGGTGAGGTAAAACTTCTTGAACATACTGGAGCATATGGTGTTTTTGCAAACGAAGGAATTAAAGCTGACCGTCGAAGCATCCTGCGTGTTGAGAATTCCTCAGGAACCACACTAGAAGAAACGCCAACACAAACACACCGTGTTCTTGATCGTGATGTTGCACTTATGATCTCCGATATTCTCTCTGATAATGTTGCACGAACACCATTATGGGGTTCAAATTCACTCATTCACTTCCCCAACCGAGATGTTGCTGCAAAATCAGGAAGTACCAACAACTTACGTGATGCCTGGATTATGGGATACACCCCAAACCTTGCGGTTGGTGTATGGGTTGGAAACAACGACAACAGCACTATGGGTGGGGGACTTTCAGGACTTATTGCAACACCAATGTGGCGTGCATTTATGGATGTCGCACTTGAAAAAACGGAAGTTCAGAACTTCGCAGAAGCACCTGCGATTGATAAAAACATAAAACCAATCCTTCGTGGGCAAACTCTTGATACCGCAGCACTTATTGAAAGTGTTCAATCAGGAGATACTACACTTGATCTTGCGGGAATAGCAGCAAATATGCATTCCATCCTCCATTTTGTTGAAAAAACAAACCCATTAGGCCCCTATCCAACAAATCCGGGTGTTGATGGACAATATAAATACTGGGAATATGGTGTACAACAATGGAAAAATGTTCAGTATGCAAACTTAATTCCGGAACTTGGTGAAGAAGATGAAGATAATGAGGAAGATCAGAGTGATGAGGAGGAGGAATAAATAAAAAGCGGTAGACCTAAGGTCTACCGCTTTTTATTTACCTAATATCCTTAGGAACACTATTTCCACCAAGCCTTCCACGTAAGTGGGTAAGAATTTCTTTTTTCTTAAGAAGAATCTCAGACTTCAGAGGGCTAGAAACGCTCACTGAGAGTGTTTTACTATGCACTTTGTATATAACGCGCTCTTTGGGTATTTCAATGCCTACAAGGTCTGCCACAACCTCTATGAAGGCATCTACCACAACTCCTTGTGGTGCCTTTAATACCTTCTTGTATTTTTCAAATAAACTTCCTAGAGGTTTAATACCTTCTCCGCGTGCCATATGTGTATATTTTATATTTACTTACTTCCTTTTGGTATGAAATTAAAAGACAATATCTTTATTTCAGTGTTCTCATTCACTTTTTCACCGTAATACGTACGATACGTTTCATACATTTCTTCTTCAGTATCAAAACGTTCATGCCCCTCCCAATCAGAATCGACAAGTGTTCCAAATGTCTTGGTATGTAGAGAGGTAACAACAGCTATTCCAAAAACTTTTAATGTTTCTTTATTTATAAACTCAAGTTCATCATTAACCTGAAGATCCTTATCATCGAAAATTCTCCATGTTGAGTGTTTTAAACCTTTTAAAATATCTTCACAAAGATTTGGTCTGAATTTAAGTGTTTTCATGGGTTTATATTAAACAGTTATCAGCTTGAGAGATACTGCTAATCAGGTTTACTAAGCAATTAATCTTCAGGTTCCAGCGATTTTCTCAGGGGAGAAAAATCAGGAACTAAATAGATAATAGGCCCTTTGGGCCTTTATCTATTTATTCATTGGCATAACCAAGTAACGCAAAGACTCATCATTTACTCCTTGAATAACTAATGGTCTCCCCAACCCTGCAAAATGCATCACAATACTATCTCCTGCGATATGACTTAGTGGTTCTGAAACATATCGTTGATTGAAACTTACTGTCAGATCCTCTCCTTCTGTTTGTGCTGATACTGATTCTGTAGTTGTTCCTACGTCTCCACTATTTGAAGATACAGTAACCGAACCTTGTGTTACATGGAGTGTTACCTGCATAAATTTATTAAGGAAGATACTTGTCTTCTTAAATGAATGAGCTAAATCATTCTTTAAAAGTGTTGAATGGGTACTGTACTCTTTAGGAATAATTTGATTATAATCAGGAAATGAACCGGCGGTAAGGCGTGATGTTATGTAGACACCATCAGGGAACGAAAGGGCACACTGATTTTCGTTTACACGGAACTCGGGCTCTCCATCACGAACGTCACACACGCGAGCTAACTCAATAGCGTTCTTTTGAGGAATAAGAATAGAATCTTCTAAGATAACTCCTTTTTGAGGAACAGTCTTTTCCATTAAACGAAATGAGTCTGTAGAAACAAATGTGAGTGAGTGTTCTTTCTTTTGCAATATATAAACACTTCCTAGTTCTGGCTTAATTGATGATTGGCTGGCTGCAAAAGACGCTGTTTTAATACCTAGAGCAAATAGGGATTTGTTTAAAGTTTGTCCAGGCGCTTCAATTTTTGGAATAGTAGGAAATTCTTCATGAGGAATAACTTTAATATTTGTTTCAGAACCACTACCCTCAACAACAAGAACCCCTTCTTCTGCACGTAGGGTAATTTCTTTCTGTGACATGTACTGCACTGTTTGTGTCAGTGTTCCTGCAGGTACTGCTACAGTTCCATCTTCTATTGTTTTGACATCCACACTTGATTCAATACCAATTTCTAAGTTGGTTGCTTTAAGCGTAAGAGTATTTCCTTTTGTTTCAAGAAGAACACATTGTAAAACAGGTAGTGATACATGTTTAGTACTTATCTTTCCCACAAGTTCTAATCGGTCAAGTAGTAATTCTCTTTCAATAGTTACGTGCATATTATTATTTTAGTTTCTTCTATTTTACTCTTATTATTAAGCTTGTGGATTTGTGGAAAGGTCAAATATGTGGCCTGTTGTATATCTTATTCTTTGGAAGAATTGATGACAGCGTGTGTATTACTACCCTATGACCACTGTGTGAGTCTGGGGACAAGTACCCCTGTATAGCAGAACTGTGGATTACTCAAGCTCTACACACATCTTGTTAACAGTTCTTCTCTATTTTACCCACAGGATGTCATTATGGCTACTGTGGGTAATTGGGCGACCTATACCCATCTTTATACACAGTAAAGAAAAAGAAGGAATAAAATAAAACGTTGCAGGTGTGCAACGTTTTATTTTTTATTTCAACAATAATCTAATTTGTGTAATTTCTTCTTCAAGTTCTGAATCCCCCTTTAGTGCATTTTTTATCTTTTCACACGAGTGAATAACTGTTGTGTGATCTCGTCCCCCTAATTTCTGTCCAATTGCAGGATATGAAACCTGAAAATCTTGCCGAAGGATGTACATAATGAGTTGTCGTGGTTTTACGATCTCTTTACGACGTGTTTTTTCGTAGATAGATGATGGATCAACATCAAAATATCGCGCCACTTTCTCAACAACATCAGAAACCGCAAGAGTTTTTCGTGGCCGAGTGCTGTTTTTAATGATTTGCTTCACTTCTTCAAGTGAAAGTGTTCTCCCTAGTAGTTGGGACTGACACATGATGGTGTTTAGTGAACCTTCAAGTTCACGGATGTTCCCTTCGATTGTTTTGGCTAAGTGATCAACAACATCTTCACTGAGTGAAAGTCCATTTTGTGCAGTTTTGGCACGAAGAATTGCTGCTCGTGATTCCATATCTGGTGCAGGGATGTCTACAATCATTCCTTGTGCAAAGCGTGACTGAAGACGTTCTTCGAGTCCGGAGAGAAGTGCTGGGTGAATGTCACTTGAAAACACAATTTGTTTATTGTTGTCATGTAGTGCATTAAAGAGGTGGAATAGTTCTTCCTGTGTCTTCTCCTTACTTGCAAGGAACTGTACATCATCCATGATAAGCACATCATACTGTCGGTACTTATCTTTAAAACTGTTAGCAGCACCACTTTGTAGACTGTTGAAATAATCTACTGTAAATCGTTCACTGGTAACATAAAATACTTTCTTCCCCTGTCGTTTTAGTTGGTTCCCTACTGCTTGGATAAGGTGTGTTTTACCGTGACCAGTTTTACCATAGATAAACAATGGGTTGTATGCGATACCTGGCTTCTCACTTACTGTTTTTGCAGCCGTGTGTGCAAGTGCATTAAACGGACCAACCACAAATGTGTCAAACACATATTTTGGGTTAAGGTTGTCACTTTTGTTGATGTAATACTCTTCAAGTGGAAGTGCAGAATTTACTGTTTGCTGCTTACTTGTCTCCTTCTTCTTGTCGTTTCGTTGCACAACTGCATATTCGATACTTCGTACATGTGGTGTAAGTTCACGAAGTGTCTTAAGTGTCATTGGCTGGAATTTGTCAGCAAGCCAATCACGCACAAACACGCTAGGAACCCCAAGGGTTACCGTCCCATCTTCTAGAGAAACAATGTGCGTGTCTCGGAACCAAGTCTTAAAGTTCGCGGGAGTGATAGATAGTTCAATAGTAACCAATGCATCGTCCCATAGCTTTTTAACATCGATTTGTTCGGTGTGGACAATACTGTTTGTGGAAGGATGAGATAAAGGATTCATAGTTACAAATTCAGAACTTAGTGAATGCATTATACCTGTGTCACAGAAACTGTAAACTCTTTTGCAATTTCCGTAGGTTGTGTCGAGCGATTTTTTTTGCAACTGCGGTGAGGTGTGTATAACCTGTGGATAGTTTTTAGTACCCTTTTAGCCCACTTCCCTTGCGGGGTTACATCGAGACTTGATTTAGATAAACAATAGTGTATAGTTACGCGCATTAAGCAAACGATATATGCCAAAACGAACATATCAACCAAGTCAAAAGAAACGAATGACCACTCACGGATTTCTCGTGCGTGCAGCATCTAAAACAGGTGCACGTATTCTTCGAGCACGACGTCGAAAAGGACGAGCGCTTTTGACGGTACAAAAATCTAAATAATCCTCCACAGGAGGTATAATGAGTGTATGCTCAAGAAACAAGAACGATTAACCAAAAAAGAGTTTGATCGTTCTTTTTCTGTTGGGAAACGGGTACACTCCCCTACAATACAACTTATATATGAAAAAGGCGCTTCTTTTCATGGAGCTGCAGTGGTTGGTAAAAAAGTACACAAGAAAGCGGTAGACCGAAATAGATTACGTCGACGTATGTATGGGGTGTTATATCGACACCAGAAGACACACAAGCGTACAGGTACATATATATTGATCGCTAAACCTGCACTGACAAAGGTTTCTAAAGCTGTCTTTAGCCAAACACTTGAGAGTGTTTTGGATAAGGCACAGTAGCGCCATCTTCGACACTCTATAGTATTCGCGCTACAATGGCACCACCGAAAATGCAGAAGCAGTTTTTAGATTAATTTAGTACCGTTATGTGGAGTTATATTTGGCATACATTCTTTTTCGACCCGGTGTATAACAGCTTGGTTTTTTTCATTGATGTTGTCCCTGGTGGAGATGTGGGATTGGCTATTGTTGCTACCGTAATCTTCATTAAGATCGTAATGCTTCCGCTTTCAATTAAGGTAACTAAGATGCAGGTGGTGATGCGAGAGCTTGACCCTAAGATCAAACAACTTAAAAAAGACGTTCCTGATAAGCAGGAGCAAGCGCGCGCGATGATGGAGTTGTATAAAGAAGCGAAGATAAACCCATTATCGAGTGTCTTTTTAATGTTTATTCAATTTCCTATTATTATTGCGTTGTATCTGACGGTTTCAAACGGCGCAGGATTCCCGTTTCCAGATATTAACGTTGATCTTTTATATAGTTTTGTAATGCGACCTGAGGCACCCACAATGATAATGCTTGGGTTCTTTGACATCACACTTAAGAGCTTGCCGTTAGCACTGCTTGCAGGGGCCACACAGTTCCTCCATGTGCATCTCTCTATGCCTGCACCAACACCAAAGAAAGAAGGTGATGAACCAAGTCTTAAAGAGGACTTTGCACGCAGTATGCAAATGCAGATGCGATACATAATGCCAATTATTATTGTGGTTATTGCATATACCCTCTCAGCAGCAATCGCGTTGTACTTTACAGTAAGTAACTTAATGGCTATTGCACAAGAGTTTGTAGTGCGAAGACATCGCCCTGCAACGGAAAAAATAGAAGAGGAAGCATAAACAGATACACATATAAAAACAGGAGCGTTCGAATGAACGCTCCTGTTTTTATATGTGTCTGCTATTCTGCCGTAGTGTCATATAACCAAAGTGTATGGTCAATTTTGTTGGTGAACGCCAGTAGTTGCCCTCCTTGGTGGATAGAAATCTTTGAAACATCAATGGTCCTACCTGTTAAAATAATTGGGTTTGCCTTAAGTTGAGCTGTTTGATCATCAAGGTTGAGGTACCAAAAGTAATCCTCTGAAGTATGTATTCCTTTGTACCAATCTTCAACAAATGTTGGAGAGGTTACATCTAGGGGTGCTGCACACCACATGAAGTTAGTATCAAATGGATAGGGTGCACATTTTTCTTTCAAAGCTAATAATGGGAGTGCTTTGAAAGTGCCGTCTTTGTGAATAACACCTGATGTATATACATTATCTACAGTATAGGTGGTTACAATGTGGTTATTTGTGACAAGTGCGGAAAGCCCGTTTGCTGAGAATGTGGCTGGGGTGAGGATATTATTTACGATGGTATAGATAAATCCCTCAAGATTATGTGCTGGTTTTGTACTGAGATAGATGCTATCAAGACCACTTCCCCAAGACATATCAACGTTGGCATAATTGAATGAAAAAACTTCTCTCTGAGTGAGTGTTTCAATGTCGTGTGTATACCCCTTAGTGGTACCATTGTTGGTTAGAGTATAGTGAATCTCAGTGTTGGTTTCAAAAGCAATATTTTCTGCCCCAGGCTGTAGTGCAATACCGATAATATTTGTTTCACTTCCTAACGTTCCCACGAACACTTCAGAGGTGTATTGGTTGTATGAGGTAAATGCGACGGTTGAGCCGTCGGGTGAAAATACAGCTGTGCTTACTTTTGGTACGGTGGTTCGTGATAGTGCGCTTTCAACGCCTGAATCAAGATTAATTTCATAGATGTGTCCCGTCCCACGTTCTACATAACGTACTGTTTTCCCGTTGGTTGTTGATGCAAAGATAAATCCTGCAACGGGCCGTGTGGTGAGCTGGCGCAAGGCTGCATCTTTTGTATTAATCACCATGTCTGGAAGCACTGAGTCGGGCTGTGGGGGTTGTATGGTGGTGCCTTGAGAAGAAAATTCGAATCCAAGATTTGTAAAAACTTCTTTAGTTTCCTTAGGTGCACCAAAAAGCATTAAGTACACCCAAACTCCTAAGACTGTAATTATAATTATAATTCCAATTGTAATAATAAGTGCGCGATTCATAATATAAGTATATCAGTGACTACTGAAGACATCTGTAATTACAGGTAATAACATTGTCTCTTATTCTAGGCCGTAATAAATTGTATTAGCGTTAACTGTGGTGGAGTTACAGATTTCACTTGGATCAGTAATTGTTGGGCAAATACCTAAAAGAGTTGGGCAAGAGGCAAGGACTCGAGTGCAACTTACGGGTACAACTGCGGAACTGAAAGAGCAGGTTACTGTTGTGTTTGAATGATTTATGGAGTGAGATTGAAGGACCGTCCCATCACTGTTTGATTTTATTTTACATTGTGTGACGCACTGTGAAGGTCCTACGCTCCCAGAGAAGTCACAGGTGCAAGAATCTCCAGAACAGGATAATTCAGGCGTTGCAATTGCTGTGTCGTCGCAGCTATATGTTGTACATGCTGAAGATGCGTCTATTGAACTATTTATTACTTTAGGGGAAAGACAGCTGTTTATAAAATCTTGCATTTCATCCGCCTGAGATTCACAGGTAATATCATTTACTACAGGACCTGTGTTCACTGTTGGATTTCGAGGGATGGTAATTTCATCTAATTCCAACACATTTAGATTTGATAATTGTGGATTGATGGTATTAAGGATTAATACCGCCCCAATAACAATAAGAAGACCTAGTAAAGCTCCTCGAATTGATTTTCTGGCCTGACTCTTGTCGGTGACTACATCTGAAAGCATGTACTGTACTCCTGAAAAAATAATTTTTACTACTGCTAAGAACGCAGCAACACTAATAGCAGCAAAATATAACGAGTTTACATAGTCTCCCAAAGAAACATTTGCATCTCGGGTATCTACATACGGAATACCAACTAATGGGACAAATTGATTTTGTGCGCTAGCAAAGGACGCCGCACTGAGACCAAGTAATAAAAAGAAAACAAAAAAATGCATATTAAAAAGATATAGTTACTGACTTCTTAACACCTTGTAATAATTGCTTAAGGTTGCGAATATGGAACTCAAGTTGAAATGATCCAGAATCACCCTGTTTACGAAGTGTGATTTCCTGCAGGTCACCACTTGGATTTTTTATAGTGCTTCCATTGAGTTTCCATTCACGATGCGGATTTTCGTTCAATAGTGAGGAACTGATGAAATAAGGTTCAGCACGCACACGTATTTCATCCCCAACAAAAGTAAACCCTCCCCCGATGGCAAACTCACTCATTCCGCGTAAAGGATTTATTTCATAGTAGTGAAGCTCTGGGTCGCTCAACGGGACATAAATAGTTTCACTGGTTATGATCGTTCCATCAGTATCTATAATGTCCACAGAAACTTCCATATTTCTTTCAAACCCAGAGGTAAACGTGACACTATTTCCCCCGTATTGGGATCCTCCTGTTTGAACCTTATCTTTTACCTTCCATGTATATGAATACGTTTCAGGATCTCGGTCAACTCCTGTGAATGGTATTGCGGTGACACGTACTAAACTCCCGCTTGAAGGGATGGAGCGCCCTTTGTAGAACGCAGGAGTGAGTGTGTCTGCTTCAATAAGCATATCTACCCGAATAGGAGTGACGGTGTGTGCTGCTTCAAGTGTGGTTCCGTTTGGTAAGGAGGTGCGTACAATAACTGCAGTACTGTTACCAAGTGCCCCTGCATTTAATTGTAACGAGCGTTCATTTTCTGAGACCATTACACCATTTACAAACCATCGAGTGGTTGCACCGTTTGTGTTAATACTATAGTCGTTAAGCGTTAGGGTTACAGTTTCCCCTGGTTCAGGATGTCGAGGTAAGGAGGTTATTGTTGAAGTATTTTCTTGCGTAAGTGTGCTGGGGAATTGGGCATGCGTCATAAAGGGAGCACTTAGAAAAGTGACTACACAAAGAAAAAAGAATGCTTGTGGTGCAAACCGCATATACCATAAGAATAGCATGACCCCTGTGGTGACTATCTCCCTATAAACAGACTATCGAGACTGATTTTTAATCACTACAAATACCCAGACTAACACCCAAGGGAACAAAAAGAGAAACGGTGTCATGTATGCAGCTAGGCAGACAGTGAACATGGCAACGGTACTTGTGTGATGCAGTTTCACTCGAGCTGCTGCAAATGCTATAAGCGCAAGTGTGAGCATAAGTATCCCCGTTGCACTTGCGCCGAGCCATCCAAGGCTCATAACTTCCCGAGTCGGAAGAAAATATGAGAGCCATCCCCATTCTTCTTCAAGACCTATTGAGCCAACAAAAAGGAGCCCAAAAAATACTTGTGGAATGAAGAAAAAAGCAGCGCTCCACGCAATCATAATGCCGCGGATTTTTGCACGCAGTATTCGTTTGTGTGCCTTAAGTGTCCGAGCAACCCCCCGCTTCTTTTTTTGTGGAGGTGCGGGCCGGTAGTTTCTATTAGCCGGCTTTTGGTTAGTATGATTCTCATCGGTTTGCACTGACTGAAGTCTCCGGTCAGTTTTTCTGATGGCTCTATTTTTCGCAATGTTTGTCAGCTCTTTACCTTTGGACCCTGCGGAACGAGCACCAGCACTTTTTACTGATTGCTTTGTTGCAATTCGAGCTGCACCGATAATTAATGGCGCAACCATACCTTAGACTTGCGCATCGCGAAGTTCTTCGCGTGCTTTTTTAATTTGTAAAATTTGTGATGGATCGGAGGTAATAATTTGGTCTTCAGTGTATGACGCGATAACACGGATAGCCACGTGTTTTAACCCTGCAAAGAAAATCCCCTCTCCGACGCTTGATTCCAACAGTAGAAATTTCTCTTCATCAGTTAGGTTGAAGGTATTTTGAATATTATCAATCGCTGTTGGTGATTGTTTCATCAATAACTGCAGTGATGAGTTGGTAATCATCGGGACTCCGTATGGTGAACGCAAAAAGTCATCCACGTCTTGGGTAATGGTTGAAAGTCCAAGGTAGTATTTACGTCCACGTTTTGCAAGCATAAACAAGAATGATGCGGTGTCTTCGGATTTCATCATCCACCACGCCTCATCAATTACCAATAATCGTTTTGCAAGACGTCGTCGAATTGCTCCCCAGATGTGGTGGGTAATAATATACATCGCAACAGTCTTAAGCTCGTCCTCCATATCGCGTAGTGAGAACACTACAAACTTCTGATTGATGTCGACATTGGTTGGCTTGTTCATAAACCCAGACCACGTACCAGAGGTATATTTTTGTAGTCGGGAAATAAGTGATGCACTTCCCTCCATTCCCGCAAGCACCATCTCAAAATCAGATAGCAACGGCGCTTCTTGATCACTAAAATCAGCATTATGCGTAATGTCTTTTAACGCGTAGGTTTCCACGATTGCCTGATCGACAATTGTTTCCTCTTCAGCAGAAAGACCACCAAGCATAAGACGGAATAATCCGATCAATTCAATGATGTGTGAACGCAATACATCTTCAGGATTTTCATCAGCCTGTGGGTTGGGAAGATCAAATGGATTAATGTGGTGCGTTGAAGAAAGTGAAATGTTGAAAAAACGCCCACCTGTAGCTTCAGCGAGATATTCATATTCTCGCTCTGGGTCAATTACAATTACCTCGGTACCAAACATCAGTGAACGCAGAATCTCAAGCTTTGTTGTGTACGACTTCCCTGCTCCAGAGGTAGCGAAGGTCACTGAGTTGTAGTTGGTAAGAGCATACCGATCAAAAAGTACCAACGATGAATTGTGACGATTAATACCGTAGAGAATTCCTGAGTCTGAAGTAAGATCAAACGAGGTAAAAGGAAAGAAACTTGAAAGAGGTGAAGAATTAAATTTACTATGCACCAAAAGTTGGTCGTCCATAAATGGCAAGACACTCTTGATTCCCTGTTCTTGTTGAAAGAGTGCAGGCTTGGTGTAGATCAGGCGCGAGTCAAGAAGGTTTTTAATTTCATTTTCAGTCTTATTTAAAGTTGCTTCGTCCTCACTATATACCGTCATGTATAGTCCAACGTTGAAAAGCTTCTCTTCAGCTTGTTGTAGTTTGTCACGCAGGTCCTCAAGGTTTCGGTGTGCCGCCTCCAGTTGAGGATCACGCACCATCCCTCGTTCGGCTCGCGAGTTAATTTGACTTTGCACCTCGGCTACTTTTTTCTGGAATTTCTTAAGTGTGTCAGCGGTATTAATGGGATGAATAAAAATAGAAACGTCCATTTCCTTTTCCATATCCAAAATTGGTTCAAGCCAACCGTCATTTAGATATCGTGGATACGAAATAGTAAAAAAAGTTCGAGCGTACGTGCCACTTATATTTATATTTCGAGAGCCAACTTCAATACCAGAAGGTGCAATAACATCTTCCAGTGTCATCAATGCATCAGAAACAGCCTGTACCGACTCATCAGTGTCAGACTCCGTATTTGTTTTTGGTTTTAAAAAATCAGTTAAGCCCATAGATATATGTATTCTCGCAAGTAACCACTATGCACACAAGGTGTTACCCTGCTTGTGGCGCAGTACTACTTACATCTCCAGGATTAAAGATGTGATAATACAGCTCAACCAGAGCCTCATCTTCAAGTGCAATGGTCCGCACACCAATACGATTTAATCCTTGTTCAACCAGCGATGCCCGTTGCTCTAACTGTAGGCGGTGCTCTTCAAAATTTGTGTCATCAACAGAAGTATTTTTCTTTTGACCAAATAAAGAGCCGATATTTGAACCAATATCCAGTGACTTAGGAGTGTATGGGATAACCACAAAGAAGTTTTTACTCATCACATCCACCTCAGATACAAATGTTTTAATAAAACTCATGTATTCTCGTAATTGAATTTTCATCAGGTCGTTATCTTGTAGTGGCTCTCGTTCGCGAAGCTGTTCGAGATAGGGTTCAATATCAAGACGTCGTGATTGGATGTAAAACTGTATAGAAAAATCTAATGTATTTAAAAAAGATTGAAATTGACCCAATATTGCACGTTGTTCGTCTAATGATTTCAGTGCAAAGTTAATTGATGATGCAAGAAGAATGCTACACATACGTCCATCCTTAAGAATCACCACATTTTGTGTAATGTTCTTAATGGGAACGAAATCTTGTGTTGTCTTTTTATTGTTTGCCATGACTATACTTCTTTTTGTAGTGCAGTAAGTTCTAGTTTACGAGAAAGTGAATGAATACCACCCTTCCCTTTTTTTGGAATTGCCACCGAAGTTGGAATTGTAGAGGTATGACTTTCAGTTCCGTAGGTGGTGATATTCTTTTTCCTCCAGTGGTAGATCCTTGAGGAGTTATAGAAGCGAACAATAGACTCAAGAAACACCGAAAATGGACGGTTGTTTACAGGATAGAATGCAAGCAGTAGTGCCGCTCCTCCTGCAGGTAACCCGATAAGTATAAAAATAAATAACGGTGCAGCAATAAATGTTACTAACCCAACCCCAACCCCACCACAAAGATACACAAATTGTTTCCAAGTAAAAGGTCCAAAGATCTTATCTTCTATTTCAATAAATTGAGGAACTTCAAATCGCATACAGCTATTATAGCCCGCAAAGGTAGTGAGTGGTGTGTGGGTTATGTACAGAGTGTTTTAAGTACTACGCTTCAGATCCGTAGCTCGGTTTTTCAGCTAGTTGCGGTTTCTCCTTCAAAATCTCTTCTTGTGAAGCTTTTCGGATTGTTTCTTCCGTGTGCTCCGAGGCATTAGCTTCATCTGGAAATTGATTTCGATATGCACCGTATCCATGAACGTGACCCATATCACCTTCCATAGTACGCATAGGTTGCACGTTGCTAAGCTCGGTCAATTTTTTTTCAGAAAGTTTAGATTCAGCTTCAGCAGGGGTTTTTTTAACCGTGAGATCTTTGTGGAGGTTTGATAAATCTTCTTTCTTGGTTATTGATTCAGTTTTTTCTTTTGAGCCATCAATTAGATCAAATAAATCTTGTACTTCTGAAAAAATATCAGCATGAACCACTGAGGTAATTTTTTCTGCAACTAAAATATCAATTTCCAAAGATTCTGATACTCTCTGTGTAAAATCTTTTACATCGAGGAAGAATAAAAGGACAAGAATAATTTCGTTTTCCAGAAGCTGTTCTTGTTTTACTGTTAATTCAAATTCGTCCTTAATTATGAACATGGTAATGTCCAATGCTCCCTGGGTAATAAGTGCAGTAATTTCTTCAGGCATAATATCAGCCCGTTCCCGCACCAGTGTTTTTGCTGTATAGAGTGAGTTATCCATATATTACGCCGCTTTTTTAGAAAGTTCGTCCTTTAATCCATCAATACGTTCGTCATCCTTAGATCTCTTTACCGCCTTTTCGTATTGCTTACGTATCTCTTTCCCTGCTTCTCTGTCTTGATTGGTAATTCGACCATACCACATGGTACTTGTTAAGAATCCTCTGTTTTCAAGAGCTCCTGCATAGCCAAGTGACCCTGTTTTGTTTTTTATTTCCTTTTCTAGAGCCTTTTGCTCTTTCTTCTTTGCCTTAATTTGAGTAACTAGAGCCTTCATTTCAGTTTTATCACGCGACTTCTGTGCTGTAGTAAATTGAGATCGTAATTCTTTAAGCTCTGTCTGTGTCGCCTCTTTCTTTTCTGTGGCACCTGCCAATTCTGTAATATCTCCAGAAGAACCAATTTGACGCCTGTTCTTTTCGCGCTTAATTTCTTCATCCTTCTTCTTGATGTTTTTCTCACCCTGCGCGATTTCCTTCACAATTACAGCCTTCCGTGTTGAGCTGGCCGTTTCTTTCTCAATCTTTAGTTGAGCAACCTCAGTTTCAAAAGAAGTCTTCTGTTCGTTCATTTTTGTAACGGTGTTGTCATCATCACCAACAGCGCCAAGTGATTTTGCAAATGCTTGTTCTTTCTTAACAATTTCATCCCTTTGTGTTTTGTATCCCCCCTTCTTGCCCTCACCAAGACCAAGTGATTTACCTGCTCCAGCGATACGACGTGCATCAAAGCTTGCAGCACCAACTACTCTACTTCCACGCAAAACACCTCTCCCGATAGTAGATTTTGAAGCATAGTCTTTAAGTTTTTCACTATCTGCAATTTTTTGGCCTGCATAACCGAATGTATTTCTCCCAGCTCTCGCTGCCATTCCTATGGAAACTCCACCCACTGCCTTCCCTACCATCTTGTTACTCCACTTCATAGACGCGCCTGCCCCCGCGTCACTGGCAACTGATGCAACTTTTGTAGCAGCGTAGAGGAAAATTAATCCGATCATGAAGAATAAGAAAATTTCAAACGTCCCCGAACTTAATTGTGCATCATTCTTAAATGAGGCGCTAAATGCCTCCATATTTAAACCGCTTTTTACCTGGATTAACGTATAGAGTCCGACATACAGCATGAAAATATAGGCCGGCGCAAAGAAACAGTATGCAACAAACATTTTTCGCCATTTCGTTGAGTGTTGACTCATGCTCGGGAAAATCCATCCTAGGAACATGACGGGAGAAAATATGAGCAAGATAATAATTGCAACAAAACGAACAATAAGCATTAATCCACCATAGAGAAGGACGATGCCAAGAATTAGCAAGAAGAACATCGCGAGCAATGAGTAGACAATAATATTGTCTTCAACGAGGTTAGTAAACCAGGAACTAATATTAAGGACCTCCATGTATGCTCCAGCGATACTCCCCCTATCAGTTGAAAAACTAACAAGATCACTCAGTCCGTAGTTTCCGGCAATAGTTTTGGAGGTTTGATTGTATATTTCAACCGCCGTGAAGTTTGCAACATCAACCACCACCTTACTTATATAGAGACTGAAGTTTATTAATAGTGCTGCTGCAATTAAGAGTCCAAGCGCACGTTGTGTACCAGAATCTTCGGAATTAAGAATGGTGCGCAAACCAATAAAAACTAACGCAAAGATAAATAAGATATTGAAAAGATCACGTATGAAACTCCATAATACATTGACCACCCCTCCTACAGCACCATTTCCGTCACTTTGCTCACAACCTGCACCATTTACTACAAACCAACACCCCATTTTAAGCACTGTTTTATCTATAGCTAAATCAAAGACGGTACCACCCAGACCAGTAACCCAGCCACCAAATCCAACAGCGATATCGTAGATAAAGCTTTCAACCCCATCTCCATTTGCCCGAGTTGCAACATTTGAAGGTGACTGCGCTGTATTTTGGTTACCCCCAACAGATGTCCCTGTCCCT
>DLQJ01000016.1:0-742 GCA_002477545.1 Patescibacteria group bacterium UBA7435
TACTATCCATCACCTGTGAGACCTTAAGCACTCCCCCGCCTGAGACCGTATACGTAATATCAAGATCATCGTACTTCTCTATATGAATCACATAGAGATCCAGTTCTTGTGCAAGTAACTCAGCAAATGTCTGTGTTTCTTTTATAAACGAAGTTTCAAATCCTTGGGTCTTGCGTTCAGGAATGATATTTTGATTCACATAGCGAATAAATGCACTACCTGTTAAATCAGGAGCCTCTCCAAACGCATACCCAGTTTCATCAAGAAACAGACAATCTTTTGCAGCAACCTCGCTGCACCACAGTGCATGCGGTTGGTACTCTTCAAAAACTACTACTAACTTCTGTGTATCAAGCGTCTCTAGATGCACATTCTTTACCCGATCCATGCTGTAGATGTGTTCAATGATTGCTTTCTTAGGGTAGGTTGGTGCAAACGTATGTGGAACCAATCGAAGATAGCTTCCGGTAAGTCGTTCCCACACTCTATTTTCTATTTCTGCGTGTGGAATAGTGAAGCCCCCAAGCACTGAAACCTCAGTAATCTGCAGTGACGCAATACGTGACCCGTACCAGGTACCAGCACCAACAAGAGAAAGCGTCAGCACAATACACACACCCACGATAATCTGTGTACGTAAAAGAGACTCAGGCTGTTTTGCACGCCTTCGCTTATTTCGACTTTGTATACGTTTTTGCCTCCATGCGTTGAACATTGGTCATATAGTAGCATGAAGAAAAAA
>DLQJ01000016.1:855-24412 GCA_002477545.1 Patescibacteria group bacterium UBA7435
GCCTGCTGGAAGTTTTCAATCAGCGAAACCAAGATACGTGGTGTTGGAATCGCAGTACAGTTTAGTGAGTGTGCATATTTTAATTTTCCGTCTTCATCACGATAGCGGATATTAAATCGTCGTGTCTGGAAATCGTGGAAATATGATGCAGAACTAATTTCTCGGTACTTTTCTTCTAATGGTACCCAAAGCTCAATATCATATTTCTTCACCTGTCCTTGTCCGAGGTCACCTCCACAATTAAGTACCGTGTGATACGGGATGCCGAGCGACTCAATAAACGATTCAGTGTTTCGGTTGATCTCTTCGTGATTCTTCACTGATTCTTCGTGTGATGCCTCACAGAGCACAACCTGCTCAACCTTAAAGAATTCATGTACACGAATAAGACCCTTTGTGTCCTTTCCGTGACTTCCCGCTTCACGTCGGAAGCATGGTGAGAATGCAAGATGCTTAATTGGAAATTGTTCTTTTTCAAGCACTTCATCTCCATAGAACCCCATTGTAGAAATTTCAGATGTTCCGATCAGGTAATCTTCGTCTTGCGTGTGATATACATCGTCTGCTTCGTTTGGTAAGTGCCCTGTACCGTACAAATTATTCTTTCGTACAATAGAAGGCACGAGTAATGGATCAAATCCCTTATCTCCAAAGAATTGGTTTGCATAGTTCCAAATAGCCCATGATAGACGTGCCCCATCACCCATAAGGTAGTATCCTCGGAATCCATGGACCTTCGTCCCCCGTTCAAAATCTACCATTCCGAGATTCGTCATAATCTCCACATGATCTTTGGGATCAAAATCAAACTTTGGTTGCTCACCCCACACCTTAATCTCAACATTATCCTCATCAGAATCACCGTCAGGAACTGACATATCGGGAATGTTGGGCACTTGCAGCATAAGTGCCTGCCATTCTTCCATGACTGGCTTCATTTTTTCTTCAACTTCTTGAATTTCAGTCTTAAGCGTTTGCATACTCGCAATAAGACCTTGGCGCACTTCATCATCTTGTGCTGAAGCAATGCCGTCAGACGCTTTGTTCTGAATTGCCTTTTTTTCCTCTAATGCCGACATTAACGCGCGTCGGGAATCATCAACCGCAATAAGTCGGTCCATATCGATAATGATATGTTTTTTAGTTGCGGCCATCTTCACGATGTCCAGATTCTCTCGAATGAATTTAATGTCTAACATAACGTATATAAGGTTTAGTAATCTAAGGATTATACAATACATTGAATATATAAAAAGACAATTCAAAAAGAAAACCACCACACATATCGTGCGATGGTTTCAGCATACGGACCTAGTGACCAAAATGCCTGAGAATCCTTGCTACAGTTAATCTATCTTGCGCCTGAGGAGGGTCAGTTCCCTCCCATATCCTGATGGAAAAAAGATATTCTCTATTGAGAAGTTCCAAAACTGCTTGATTTAGAATTTCCAAACGTTCGTCATCAGTACGATCATCGAACGTATCAGAAAAATCCGAATCAACGATCCTCTTAGCAAGCAACTCCTCAACCCGATACGCAAGCACCGAGTAAAAAATAATGTTTGTCTTAGATTTACTGTAAAGTGTCAGACTTAGTAAAACCCTAGTTACAGCACGCAATTCCACACTTACCTCAAAAATTGATAGTCGCTGGTTTTCCTTCTGTGGTTTTGCAATTGATCTGATCGCTTTTTTTGTCTTCACTGTTGTCATTACTGCCTCCCTCAATGAACAACCTACAGAAAACTACATTTCCATCAATTAGTCAATATTTTATCTACGCTTCATCATTGCGTTGCTATAGTTTTTACATGCAGTATTTAATACATACTCTGGGGTTAAAGGAATTTCCTTCACTTTTACGGGAAATCCCTGAGGTGCCAAAGACGCTTAATTATCGGGGTCGACTACCTGAACAAGGCATGCGACTTCTCGCAGTTGTTGGTTCACGCGCATACTCAAATTATGGCAAACAGGTTGTGCAATATCTCATTTCTGGACTACAAGGATACAACATTGGTATTGTCTCGGGACTTGCACTTGGCATTGATTCACTTGCACATCAATCAGCACTGCAAAACAATCTCTACACGCTCGCAATTCCTGGTTCAGGGATTGCTGAGAATGTCATCTATCCATATCGCCATCGTCCCTTAGCTCGAAATATTCTAGACGCTGGTGGTGGACTACTTTCAGAATTCGATCCACACTTTACGGCAACCAAGTGGTCCTTCACGCAACGCAACCGCATTATGGCAGGCATTAGTCATGCAACGCTCGTTATTGAAGCAACAGAAAAATCAGGCACACTTATCACTGCTCGGATGACAACCGACTACAATCGTGAGCTATTGGTAGTGCCTGGTGATATATTTTCAGGCAACAGCGCAGGACCACATCAATTCCTTAAACTTGGTGCCACTCCCGTTACACATCCCCACGATATCCTACATGCTTTGGGGATTAATCCTGAGACTAAAGAACCATTACAAATAAACACACTAGATCTGACAGACATTGAAAAGAAAGTGCTTAAAAGTCTGCGCAGTGATAGCGACACGGACTCGATAATTCGCGAAACACAACTCCAGACGCAGGAAATAAACAGCATACTAATACAGCTTGAATTACAGGGCTTGCTTATCAGCGAAAATGGGACTTACAAAGTTGTGCATTGACATATATATGTATCGGTAGTATTTATTACTCATAACCTATGGCAACAAAAGCAAAAAATACGTTGGTGATCGTTGAGTCACCAGCTAAAGCAAAAACTATTGAAAAGTACCTCGGTGAAGGATACCGAGTGACTTCTTCTATTGGACATGTGCGTGATCTCCCTAAAAGTAACAAGGATGCGGTTGATGTACCTGCAGGTTTTGTGCCGAACTATATTATCTCACCAGGAAAGGAAAAGGTGATTCGAGAACTGAAGTCTATGGCCGCTGATGCTAAGGAAGTACTCCTTGCATCCGACCCCGACCGTGAAGGAGAAGCTATTGCATGGCATGTTGCTGAACTCATCAAGGAAGACAACAAAAATCTCAAACGGATTGTTTTCCACGAGATTACTGAACCTGCGGTAAACGAAGCGATCAAGCATCCACGTAAGATCGACATGAACCTTAAGGAAGCTCAAGAAGCACGACGTGTACTTGATCGTCTTGTAGGATACGACCTCTCGGGTCTTATATGGAAAAAGGTACGGTACGGACTTTCTGCAGGACGTGTACAATCCCCCGCGCTGCGTATCCTTATGGAACGTGAACGAGAAATTCGTGCGTTTATTCCTGATGACTTCTTTGTGCTGACCGCACACACCAAGAAAGACAAGATGGAAATTCCGTTCCTGTGTTCAATAGAACCAACGGAACAAAAAGAAGCTGACCGAATCAAGAAGGTTGGTCAGAGCAATGCTTGGAAAGTAACCAGCATCAAAGAAACAGAAGCGAAGCGATCTCCTAAAGCACCGTTTACCACCTCTACCCTTCAGCAGGCTGCATCAACACGTCTTGGTTTTGCGCCATCGCGAACCATGGGCGCTGCACAGAAACTCTACGAAGCTGGACATATCACCTACATGCGTACTGACTCAACAACCATGAGTGAGCTTGCTCTAAAACAAATTTACGCAACCGTTACCAAAGAGTATGGAAAAGAGTATCTTGAGAAGCGAAGTTTCAAAGCAAAGAGCAAGTCTGCACAAGAAGCCCACGAGGCAGTGCGTCCTACCAATTTCAAAAAAACCTCAGCAGGAGCTACGGGGGATCAAAAAGAACTATACGAACTTATTTACGCGCGTGCGCTAGCTTCACAGATGGCAGACGCAAAGACGAAGCGAACTAAGGTGCTCAGTAACGTACCCGATGCCAGTGAAGAGATTCCTGACTTTAGCGTGAACGGTTCTCGTGTAGTCTTTGACGGATGGCTTGCAGCTGATCCTAAAGCACGTGGGGAGGACACCGAAGTGCCTAAGATCGTTGTTGGTGACACACTTACACTTACAGAGGTAGAAATTGAAGCAAAACAAACACAACCCCCAAACCGTTACTCTGAAGCGGGTCTCATTAAAGAACTTGAGAAACGTGGTATTGGTCGCCCTTCTACATACGCATCTATCATGCGTACCATTATTGACCGTGGATATACCATCAAAGAAGGACGCACACTTATCCCTACTGACACGGGTGATGTAGTATCAAGTTTCCTTGAAGAACATTTTGCTGATTATATTGATGATGAATTCACCAGTGCAATGGAAGAGAAGCTCGATGGTATTGCTGAAGGAACACAGAAGTACAAAAAAGTACTTGGTGATTTTTACAAACCATTCCAGAAAGCAGTTGCTTCAAAAGAGAATATTGAGAAACTTACCAATCTTGGACCTGGACCAAAAGAATTTAAATGTCCGAAGTGCAAGAAGGATATGGTTATCAAACTTGGACGTGCTGGTAAATTCCTTTCATGTGGAACCTTCCCTGAGTGTGATGGTGCACGAATGATTGATGGAAAAGAACTGAAGGATGATGAACCAATCGGAAAGCACCCTGAGACAGGTGAGGATATTTACGTACTTACTGGGCGATTTGGACCATATATCCAGCTAGGTGCTACCCCAGAGAAGGTAAAAGGGCAAAAGAAAAAAGACATCATTAAACCACGCCGAGCTGCATTGCCTGAAGAAATAAAACCTGAGGACGTAACTGTCGAAGAAGCGACTAAACTCTTGCTTCTTCCCCGTGATCTGGGTGAACATCCAACAACAGGAGAGCCCGTAACGGCAAATACAGGTCGCTTCGGACCATACATCGTGCATGCAGGAGATTACCGTTCCTTAAAAGGAAAAGACAATCCATACGATATCACCCGCGTACGAGCCCTCAAGCTTCTGAAAGAGCCAAAGCAAGGACGTAAAGGTGAAACGTTAATAAAAGAATTAGGACTTAATCCTAAAACCAAGAAGTTGGTCAATGTGTACGAATCAAAGTCAGGACGCTACTTACGTAAGGGATTCAAACGAGTAATGCTTCCCGAGAAAGCTAAGCTTGATGACTTCACCGTTGAGGATGCAATTGAATTATTGAAAATCGGATAGCGGATGATAACCAAAAGACCGAACACATAACGTTCGGTCTTTTGGTTACATAAAATAAAGAGCCCGCAGTTTTGCGAGCTCCCTTCATCACAGCAAGATCATCAACTACCATTTAGCGATACACGCTGAACTCCCCTTTCGTTCTCCAGTACAGAAGGTTGGGACCGGCAATTTGCTGAATCTATAACCTTGCCCGGCGTCTTCTTAATTCTGAGATTAAGTTTGGTTGTACGTGTCACCAAATCATTCGGTGTGGTTTTCTTCACTGCTGTAATTCCTCGAGACTTCATAGTCTACTCCTGTGTATGTAAATGCCCCTTGGGCACGTTTCTTTTCTATCAACCTCATGATAGTAGAACATTTATACTAGATAATAATTTTCTGTCAAACCTATGGTGGGTATATACGAAAAATTCTTGCGTATATTCCACAAACACGTAAAATCAAGCAATGACTACTGCAAAAGAAATCATTGCTAATCTCAACAAACCTACTGATGCTGATCGGCGTCTTATTGAAAAGGCATACGAGTACGCGCAAAAGGCGCACGAGGGACATAAGCGATATTCTGGTGAACCATACATGACCCATGTAGCGGCTGTTGGGTTCAACTTGGCTGAGATGGGTATGGGGCCAAATACTATTGCTTCAGGACTTTTGCATGACACCATTGAGGATACCGAGGTAACCTCTGAAGATATTCGTCGTGAGTTTGGTGAAGAAATTCTGTTCTTGGTTGAGGGAGTAACGAAGCTTAGTTCGGTGCGATACTACGGAACCGATCGACACAATGAAAGTCTTCGTAAACTTTTTGTAGCAACCAGTCAGGATATCCGTGTACTGATTGTGAAATTAGTAGACCGTTTGCACAATATGCAAACGCTCAAACATGTGCCTGAAGCAAAACAATTACGCATTGCAACGGAAACACTTGAAATTTATGTCCCTGTTGCACACCGACTTGGAATGGGACTTATTCGAAAGGAACTTGAGGATCTTGCCTTCCCGTATGTACTTCCTGAAGAACACAAGCGTGTCTGTGACCTTCTTCACCAGCGCGCTGAAAAAGCACAAGGACTTTTGGAGAAAGAACGAAAAATTCTCCAAAAGAAACTAGCCGATTCAGGACTCATGGATTTCAAAACATCCTACCGCGTTAAGGGACTCTATAGTCTGTATCACAAACTAAAGCGTAAAGAATGGGACATTGATAACGTCTATGATCTTCTTGCAATGCGTATTGTTGTTAATAGTGTTGAGGATTGTTATCGCGCTATGGGAATTGTGCATACCGTTTGGCGACCACTGCCAAAGCGAGTGAAAGATTATATCAATCTCCCAAAACCAAACGGATATCAATCAATTCACACAACGGCGATTACTAAAGCAGGAACTATTCTCGAGATTCAAATTCGAACCCAAAAAATGCATCATGAAGCAGAGTATGGTATCGCTGCGCACCTTATTTATAAAGAAGAAACTACGGGAACTAAAGGACGAAGTACTGCTGAGTGGTTTTCAAATCTCGTCCCTACCCTCTTCCGTCCTTTTGCATGGAGAGATAATGCTAAGCACGAAGATCTCGAGGCAACACGAAACACAGACCCTAAACAAAAAATTCCAAATTGGATTCATCAAATTGGTGAGATGTATACACACGAGAAAGCCTCTGGGCAGGAGTTTGTAGACGACATGCGTACCGATTTCTTTAGTAACCGTATTTTTGTGTTTACTCCAAACGGTGACGTAGTTGATCTTCCCTCTGGGGCGGTACCTATTGATTTTGCATATGCAATCCACTCAGAAGTTGGTAACCATATTGCGGGAGTAAAAGTAAATAACAAACTAGTACAATTAGACACCGTGTTAAGAAATGGAGACATTGTTGAAATTGAAACTAAGAAAAGTGCCCACCCGACACCAAAGTGGGTACAAATGGCACAAACTTCTGTTGCAAAAAGACGTATCAAGTCGGCACTTATGGAGATGGAACATTAAAAAAACGGCACCCGTTGGGTGCCGTTTTTTTAATCCCCTTACAACGAGAAATTTTTCATTGCGTATAGATCGTCATCATCGTCGGTTTTAGACTCTGATCCTTCGGAAGGTGTAGGGGTTTCATTTTGCTCAGAACTTTCGTAGGGTACCTCTAAATCTTTTTCCCGAGCTTCTTCATTATGCTCTCGAACGAATGAGAATTCATCACTTTGTAAATCAACAGGAGCTGTTGGTTCACTTTCCTCTTGCACCTCAGGAACTTTGGCGCTAAGTGCCGGTACCACATCATCAACAGGGTCAGCTATTGCCCCATCAAGCTCTGAAGAAAGTTCTTCACGTACCTCAGTCGCAGATGCGACAGGATCTAGTTCAGCAGGAGCGGGAAATATTGCTTGTGGAGCATCAACAACTCCTGCAATATCTTGATTAGGCGTAAGGTCTTCTTTTACACCCTCAACATCTGTATTGGTAGACACTAAGTCTTTCGTGGGGGCCACATATTCAGCCGCTTCAGCCTCAACTTCTTTTTGTAAAGTTTCAATAGTTTCAGGGACTGCTTCTAGTACCGTAGCAGCACTTATTTTTGCCAAGACCGAAGCCTCAGGAGACATTTCAGTAATAACCGTTCCAGAATCTTCCCCTTCTTCAGTATTAACTGTACTGTTTTCTTTTTCTTCTTGTGACTTCATTAATACCAATAATTTCTGAAGGTCATCCTCTGAAAAGTAGTCGATAGTTAGTTTCCCTCCAAATTCAGTTTTAGAAATTTGTACACGGGTACCAAGTGTATTGGTAAATTCTTTTTCAATAGCAATCAAGTGTGCATCCGAATCATTCCACCGCTTCTTGCGTACCTTGTCACTGGCAATCTTCCGCGCAATTCGCTCAACTTCTCGCACCGAAAGTTTCTTCAGAAGAATTTCTCGATATACAACATCCTGCTCTTCTGGACGTTCCTTAAGCATCAAGAGTGTCCGTGCGTGCCCTTCTGAAATGTCACCGAGCTTGAGTGAATTGAGCATACATTCTGGAAGTCCTAGGAGTCGAATGCTATTTGAAACATATTCTCGTGAACGACCAACTTTTTTCGCCACCTGTGCATGAGAAAGGGTAAACACTTCTGCCAACTGTTTAAATGCCAAAGCACGATCAACTGCATTAAGGTCTTCACGCTGTAAGTTTTCAATAATCGCAAGTTCAAGCTTCTCCTGCTCAGTATCTTCACCAGAACGAATAATTACCGGCACTTGTTCAAGCCCAGCAAGTCTAGAGGCTCGTAAACGCCGTTCTCCCGCAATTAATTCATACTCAGTATAAAAAGCGCCATCGGAACGCTGAATCTCCTTACGGGTCACCGTAAGTGGCTGGAGAATACCGTACATACGAATAGACTCGGATAACTCTTTGAGTTTATCCTCGTTAAATTCACGTCGTGGTTGAAATGGATTAGGAACAATTTTCCCAACCTCAACCCAAAAAATAGAATCACCTTGAAATGCCATACAGTAAATACCTCCGAGCGTTTACCCTTATCAGTGCTCGTTTGTGACATTTTAACACACGACTGCATACTTCCCTGTTTATAACTTTGCAATAATCTGGTACACTCATCTGCATCGAATAAGAATGCCTCGGTGGCGGAATTGGTAGACGCGCACGACTCAAAATTGTGTTCCGTAAGGAGTGAGGGTTCGATTCCCTCCCGAGGCACAGATAAACGAAAGTAAAAGCGAATACGTGGAGCTTTTACTTGAGTATTAGTCGTACCTTGGGAGGGAATCGAACAGGTTGCCTAGCATTTTCCATAGAAAATGGTGACAACCTATACTGAAGCTGTAAGCTTCGAGTCCCTCCCTTGCCTTTTACAATACTTTAGGTATTCTAGATTTATCACTTAATGGCTACTAAGCCCCAACAGGAGGATTGTTCCTTGAGTAATGAATTTCTAGTCGCACGAGAAGATGCAGCACATCGAATCTTCAGCAATGGGAGCTGTCTAGTTAACCTTGAAGAAGGTTTCAAATTAGCTATCCATCAAGAACTCCCTGATGCTCCAAGGTCTCCGTTCTATCTAAACTTACGCCCAACCGGTGTAAAGGAAGGAAAAATGGAACCAGAGGATATCAAAGCAGTTGCTAAAGTAATGACAATTATTGGATTGAACGCAGACCTGTTTGATCACCCAATTTTTGACATTCCTGCAGCTGGAACTCCGTATCTAGATGCAATTTTTCAATGGCTGGATGGTTCTTTTGTTTTTAACGACAGAAGTTTACCCACACGGATCCGTTTGAAAAAACAAGTCTCTGATGGAAAACGTTCATTCAAACTTGATCCCAAAGGCCTACCAACAGACGAAGATATCTGTCAGGAACTTTGCATGGTCGACGACCTTGTTGCAAGCAGCCTGACTAAAAAACTTGCGCTGGAGCCGATTGAACAAGCAGGTGGAAAGGTCACTAATCTCCTTCTGTTTCTCAATCGAAGCACCGACGCCAGGGAAGAACTTGGGAAACTCGGTGTAACGGTGCGCGCAGCATGGGATTTCCCAGAACTTATGGAATGGGCTCTGGGTAAAGCGTATCTCACACGAAAACAGTACGAGTCAATCATGGATTATCCCGGCCAGCTCGATAGGTACAAACGAAGTGTCGGGTATACATAAACTTTGTTTACACATCAAAAATCAACGACGCCCCACAGGCGTCGTTTTCTCTTGCCAATTAATTCTCCCATTGAGACTCCTCCCTTCAAATGCTACACTCCACCTAATGAAACCTAAAATTCTCGTTATAGTCGGTCCTACCGCCTCGGGTAAAACATCACTCTCAATTAAACTCGCACAACAGTTCTCTGGCGAGATTATTTCAGCTGATTCGCGCCAAATATACAAGCGACTTGATATTGGGACTGGAAAAGTAACCAAAGAAGAAATGTGCGAAGTCCAACACCATCTCTTGGATATTATTGAACCAACCGAGGTCTACACAGCAAGTGACTTTAAAGACGACGGTACGCAAGCAATTGCAGAAATCATACAGCGAGAAAACCTCCCCATTATTGCAGGAGGAACGTTCTTTTATGTAGACACACTACTGGGACGTATTACTGCCCCACCAATTGCACCGAATCCAGAACTCCGAGCAAAACTCGAAGAAAATAGTACTGAAGAACTCTATAACGAGTTGAAAGAGAGGGATCAACGCAGGGCGGCAGATGTAGATCCACAAAACCGACGGCGTCTTATACGTGCACTTGAAATAATCGCTTCTGTTGGAAGCGTGCCCGTCATCCCAACTGATGAACCATACGACGTCCTTACCATCGGCATCAAGACAGAAAAAGAAGCATTGCGTGCGCGCTTCAAGCAACGTGCGGAAGAATGGTTAGAAATGGGATACATGGGTGAAATCAAAACTTTACTTGATTCAGGACTCACCCGAGAGCGCCTGCATGAAATAGGATTTGAATACGTTCTTGGCTTAGAGCTATATGACAAAGTCATTACTCGCGACGAGTTTCTTCAAAAATTTATTGAAAAAAATTGGCAGTACGCAAAAAAACAAATCACATGGCTTAAGAAAGACAATACCGTGCAGTGGTTCACCAAAGATCAGACAAAGGAAATCGAACAAATCGTGCAGTCCTTCTTAAACAATTGACCTATTGAGTGGTTTCGCCTACTATGTAGCAGATTTGAATGATCAATGTCTAATGATTGATTTGGAACAAATCATAAATACAGGGCCTATAGTTTAGTGGTAGAATTACGGTCTCCAAAACCGTCGGCCGAGGTTCGAGTCCTCGTGGGCCCGCCAGAGTAAAAAGAAGACCGCCTGATACTAAAGTATCAGGCGGTCTTCTTTTAAGTAAGTGCCTTGAGGCACTTACGGCTCTGGCGGGAGACGGAGACATGTCGCTTTAGCGACAGTCGAGTCGGGGTCGAGAACACTTAGTAGATTTGGAACGTAGTGAACAGATATACTTAGTGATTCGTGACCGCAAACAAGGAGCTCAACCACCATGACCTCATTATGCTTTCCTAACCTAATCAATACAAAAAAACTGCCCCACTCTCGCGGGGCAGCCGATACGTTTATACTTCTTTCAAAAAGACTTCTTTCCTTGAAGCACCCTCTGCTAACAGCTCTTGTTGCCAGCGTTCGGTGATACTTCTGGTAAAAGGTCCATCGTTTTGAGTCATGTAGATCCAACGAAGTCCTTTGAGTTTTGGAAAACCATCTTTAACCAGTTGCTCAATAGTACTAGTTCTCAGCTCAGTCTTTCGTCCATACAAGTCTTTCATCAAATCGATAGCGGTATTGTTCCATTTTTTCATACTAGCGACTCGAGTTGCTGTCAGACCCCAACCAGGAAGTTCAAACAACAGCCCAATTTCAGCTCGTGTAACTGGGAGCTCACCCCGCGAATTGAGCGCCATCCGACGATGAACTACGCTATGCGGACGTGGACTTTCCAACCACAAACGGTTGTATTGTGTTCGAGCATCTTCGTTAAAGAATTGGAACCGAGGACCAAACGGAGCTTGCGCAACAGTATCCACCGGTTCTGCTTCGTATGGATCACGCTCAACAGCGATCAAATCATCCCAGCAATTGAGAACTGCTTGCACAACATGACCATACAAGCGAGTAGAGTCAGGATGTGACATGATGGTTCTTATTTTGCCTGAGAGATAATTGCCTCCTCCATGCCCTGAGATTTCACGGGTATTGGTACGATTAAGGATAAAGTTCTCCCAGTCTGTGACCGATGAGCCGCCAATATCGATATGTGTCATTGCACCCTCCTAAATAACAATTCTTAATTACCTTACCACAAAACCCTTACACCTAGGGAGCCACAATAACCCCACCCCCTGTAGAACCTGTAGTCGCCGAAGGCGCAACATTAGGAGTGTTATTTACATTAACCCCACTAGCCTTCCCCGCTTCATACGCTCGCTCGCAGCTCGTTGCATTCCACACTCCTAAGTCTCCTCCCGCAATAAGCTTTAAGAAAGTATCCACAATCGTCCATCCTGCAAGCATAATCATAATTCCAATAATCGCGTTTATAAGATACTTCTTTGCATCTTGTAATGCTGATGCATCTCCACCTGAAGTAATTAACCGAAAGCCTGCAAATGCAATAAGCAACACTGTGAACGTTGTAATAACGATAACTAAAAGCTCAACGAGTGTATTGACCATAGTCACCAACTCACAAAATCCGCACGCGTCCCCACCGACGCAGGAAACAAGGCCTTCTTGAGCCCAAGCGTTACTCGGGAAGAAAAAGAGGATACTAAGAAAAGAGATTATTTTCATATTAATTACAACCACACTGCGTTCCTCTACTGACATGCAAATGATCACCTTCATTTTGACCCCAACCACCACATGCACTTGCAGCATTTAGAACAGCCTGTTCTTGTACGGTATTAAGATTACTAGTGCGTATATCCAATGCATACGATTGCCCTACGCAAGAAGCTCCTCCATAATGACACGATCGTACACCATGTGCACAACCAGCACTTTGACCACCTGCAGCACATTCTGCCCAAGTCTTTGAACCATTTGCAATTTTATTATCAGAAACAGACGTGATGATATACAAACCATCAGGCAATCGATTCACCATACATCCCTGAAAAGTTGCCAATACCGTTGAGAGATGTCCTTGCTGTTGTAAATTCAGTGCACTTGAAAAGGAAAAGGATGCATTGCTGGTACCTGAAGTTGGTGTAATGACACCACCATTTGGATCAATGACTGAATCCGGGCCTGTCCCTGTAGGCAGCCCTACAGCAGTATGATTATTTAACATAATTGCCAACTCTCCTGGGGTTGGTGCGTAATACGCTCCTCCACAACTGGACGGCTGATTCCAAAGTCCAAATTGTCCACCGGCAACCGACTTCACTAGCGTATCCACAATGGTACCCGCAGCAAGTAAAATAAAGATACCAATAACAACATTTGTAAATAAGGTACGTGCCTGATCAAATGCCCCGATGTCACCACGCGAACCTACAATCCTAAAACCTGCATACATAAGGAGAATTACAGCAATAAGAATAGAGACAAGTAACACCCAGTCAGTAACAGCCTCTACTGTTTGTACAAGCGAACAGAAGTTACAGTTACTTCCTTGGCAAAATAAAAAACCTTGTGCAAAAAGCGTCTGTGGGGCTAGGAAGAATAAGAGAAGTAAAGCTGATGTAATGTATTTCATAATATTAGTGTCCAAAAACTGAATCTTGTGCTTCTTCTACACACGACAACGAACTTCCAAACAACACATAATTAAGCGTCCATTTAGAATAAACATAATACTCCGTTCCCTGTATTTGTACTGATGCGATTCTCACATCAGTTTCTCCTGAAACTGGTATGAACGAAGATGTCAGTGCGGTAAATTGTTGGTCAGGATAAATAATCGAACCAATATCTTGCAATACATACGGCTCCCACGCTGTCACCGCATCGCGTGCTGGCTGTATGGTATTTCCTGAAGGATCCTGTGTATATTTTGCGGTAAAAAGGAGGACCTCAGTATCCCCCGCTCCGACGGTACAGGGCAAAATAGCATACACATCATCATGAACTTGATTAAGTACTGACTGAAATGCGAGACTTGGTTCTTTTGACAATACCTGATCAAACGGCAGTGTTACTGCAGGATTCACGGCAGAACCTCGAGGTATCACTTTTCTTGTTTGTTGATCAGAATCAGAAGAGATATCGGGCAGCTCTTGAAAAAATACATCCTCTTGCTTCTGATCAGGACCTCCTAAAAATAACCAAAGAGAAAACAGTACTCCCATTGCAATTACTACAAAAATATATCGTTTTATATTCATATACACTAATAACTCATATTACCACCTTCGTTAGTCGCTTTAGAAAAATGCATCGCATCTTTTGAGCTGTTCCAATTACCTCCCCATCCCCAACCTTCAGCCGTCCACAAATCATAAAATCGTGAGTCATGCATATCAGTGATAAGAACGTTCTGTCCGTTACACTTAGCGTTTGAAGGACAGTGTGGATTTTGTAGTGAATTAATATCTAAGGCAATGCCATAGGAATGATTCGACATACGCCCAGAACCTGCAATTGCACGACATGAAAAACTTCCTATGGACGTTACTCGGTAATATGAGTTACCTCCACTACTATTCCACTGAGCATCAATACGTTGCAGACTCGGGACCAAGCCACTATTCACTGTGACACTTCCCCCCATAAAGTTTATAGTGCTCATGGTTGACGTATCACACGCTCCAGCTCTTATTGATCCTCCCGTAGGCCCGCCGGCTGTTGAAGTAAGTGACACAGAGGTCCCGTCTCCGTTTGGCACAAGAATCTCTGCTGTATGTGTGGTTAAACTAATATCAATAACTGCAGGATTCCCTGCCTGATTCTCATACGAGCACGGAGGTGATGCCCAATTAAGAATACCTGAAGATCCTCCAACCATAATGCCTAATATAGTGTTGATTACCAAAAATGCCGAGAGCATGATCACTAGACCAATCAACACGTTTGTAAACAAAGTTTTTGCTTGCTGCATCACCGCAACGTTACCTCGAGACGATACCAGAAGGTATCCTGCGTAAATAAAGACGATGACCGCAAGCAGTGCAAATAATCCAATAAGGAATGCAATGCCATTATTAACCAATTCAACAAATTCACACGTTCCGTATCCTGACCCCTTAAAGTCCTCTTTTCCAGCAGGTACAATCCCTTGCGCAAAAATACTATCCACAGAAGTGAAAAAGAATACAACCATTACCGAAACTACTACGTTACACCATTTCATTTGTTTAATCGTATCACAAGAGGTCACTTCCCAGTTTATCCAATATGTGATAACTTATAGGCCACTTGAATGCACGGAGCATTCATTTACCTACCATGAACTGTCACTCATGCGTAGCAAATGCGTCAGTGGCGGAGTGGTCAATCGCAGGAGGCTGTAAACCTCCCGAATTTATTCTACGCAGGTTCGAATCCTGCCTGGCGCACGAATACAAGGAAGAGCACACGTCAGTGTGCCTTTTTTGTTCGTGCGGTGGGAGTGAGTGACTCAACGTCACTCACGTCAGGATTCGAAAAGGTTCATCAGATATTTCTGGAAGAAATATCGATAACCTGTACTGAAGTTGTAAACTTCGAATCCTGCCTTTCCTGCAATGTATTCGTAAGATTATACTTGACTAAATATAAATTTGGTGTTTTATTCATATAAACGATCTTGGAAAGGTTCTTTAAATGACAACTATTCAAACCTATGGATGCATGCTGGTAGCCGGACTATTCTTTGGTATTTGGCCGCTGATAATGAACCGTAGTGGTCTTGGCGGTGTGCAAAGCGCAATAATATTTTCCACCTGTGCTGCAGTTATAATTATTGCCTTTGGCGGGATGACGCAAGGTTTTAACTTTACCGGTGCAAAATTTTCTTACGTTTTCATTGCAAGTTGCTTTGGAGGAGCAGGCCTAATATTTTTGAGCATTGGACTTGCGCATACTTCTCCTAAACAAGTCAGTAAGCTATTCCTCATAATGGTTATAGCTCAAATTGTTGTTCCTGCTACTTATCATGCTTTTGTTAACGGCGGACTAGATGTACGCACGGGTTTAGGAATTACTACTGCTCTTGTGACTGCATTCCTATTGACCTGATGATGTGAAACCAACCACGCCCCGGCCAATCTGGCCGGGGTTTATTTTATACCAGATGACTATTTTGCGTTGTTTCCTCTCCTATACAACTCCCCTCCCTCTCTATATACTACAAAAAGAACCTCTGACCAAAGGAGTGAGCAATGCTTACACGACGTTCTTTATTTCTAGTGCTTACTCTTTTTATGAGTATGCAAAGCACCATAGCACTTGCACAGACAAACGAAGTGTGCGCAAAAACTTTTGTACAGTCCTTACTTGATTCACGAACAGAGAGGACGGCAAGAGAACTTTTCGGGACTTATATTTTCATCCATATATTTGGTTCGAATGTGTATGGGTCAGCTGTCTGGAATAGTAAAACCAAACAAGAAAAAGCGGCAGCTAGAACAAAAGCTGAAATAAAACTAGCAAAATTCTTTAGAAAAGAAATTCCTGTGGGCACATACATTAAATCTGTACGAACAAAAAAGAGTGAGGTTGAGGTAAAAATAAAAAAGGGTCTTCTTGGAGCAACCCTTATCTTTACTCCAACAAATAGAGTCTGTAAATTTGGAAAAATAAGTGCCCGCTTCTTGGGAAGAACGCATGAATTACACAAATAATTGAAAGCTGCCTTATAGGCAGCTTTTTTTTTGACACCTACCAAAACTATTGTTTTTCACTAAAACCTATTGCTTTTACTTTTAAAAACACTAGGATGAGATATAGAATCCCGAGTTACGTGAAAGGAGGGAGCATGAACATTACATTACAATTTACAGCAATTATTCTTATTTGTGTTACGTGTCTAGCGACACTTACCTCAACAAAAGTCTATGCGAAGTCACCTTTGGATCACTGTTTAAAGGATTCTTATGCACAATTGATACTCATCAATCGTAAAGACAGAAAGAAGTTATACAAACACTTCTTAAAATCAATTGATAGTAAGCGTTTAGGGAGTAGGACATACGGAGGAAATACATGGAAGCACTTTTCACCTGATGAAAAGTCCATGGGATTAGAGTTATACTTCAATCTCATATTTAGGAAAGGGTCAGAAAAATCAAAATCTATTCCTGATCCAAAAAAAGTGAAGATTGTATCGAATTTGGCAAGTAATCCGGTAGTAAAACCATCTACAGGAGTTTTGCACATTTTAGTTACTATAACAGTGCCTAATGAAGATTCAATTACTGCGGCATTGCTTATGACTAATAACTGCAAACTTGTTGACGTTTCGCAAAGAAAATTTGTCAGTAGAATGCTTGATGCTAGTGATGTCGAACACGCGCTAAGAAATAAACGGAAGACAAGTTGACCGAGACACAAAACGGCGGACCCAAGGTCCGCCGTTTTATTTAATGATCTACGCTGTAACCGCAACCTTCTTCTTCACAACCTTTTTAACCGCTTTCTTTCGCACCCCCTTCTTTTGCACATCAAACGCCAATTCCTTATTCCCTTTTGCCATGCTTACCTTCACAACGCCTCCGTTGAGCATTCCTTGCCCCACCATCTGTCCAGCAACCGGAGTGAGGATCTTACTTTGAATTACACGTTTAAGTGGTCGTGCACCAAATCGTGGATCGTATCCTTCGGTCGCAAGATAGTCGTACACATCTTTAGTAACAGTGAGTTTAATGTCTTTTTCTTCAAGTCGTACCCGTACTTCCTCAACCTGCATTTCAACAATTGATCGGATTGTCTCAGGAGAGAGAATATCAAAGATAATAATTTCGTCCAGTCGATTCAAAAACTCTGGTCGGAAGTAGGTTTTGAGACTTCCCATCACTTTATCTTTCGCCTGCACGTATTGTGACTGATCGTCTTTGTCTTTAGTAAATCCAAAGTTAGACATACGATCAATATGCTCAGCTCCAATGTTTGAGGTCATAATGATGATCGTATTCTTGAAATTCACTTTTCGTCCCTTAGCGTCAGTTAAGTGCCCAGAATCAAGCACTTGGAGCAGTACGTTAAATACTTCAGGGTGCGCCTTCTCAACCTCGTCCAAAAGAATCACTGAATATGGTCGGTGTCGTACTTTTTCGGTAATTGACCCTCCTTCATCATGTCCTACGTATCCTGGAGGTGACCCAATAATTTTAGAAACTGAATGTTTCTCCATAAACTCAGACATATCAATTCGTAGCAGTGCCTCAGGATCATCAAACATAAACTCAGCAAGAACTTTCGAAAGTTCTGTCTTCCCTACTCCTGTAGGTCCAAGGAACAGGAATGATCCAATAGGTCGGTTAGGGTCAGCAATCCCTGCACGTGAGCGTTTTACAGCATCTGCAATGAGTTTAACCGCATGGTTTTGTCCTACTACACGTTCATGCAAATCTTCCTCCATGCGTGCAAGCTTCTTTGCTTCCTCTTCCATCATTCGCGAAACTGGAATACCAGTCCACAGTGAAACTACTGAAGCAATATCTTCTTCAGTCACCTCCTCCTTAAGGAGCCGTCGGCTTCGTTGTAGTTTCTTAAGACGATCTGTTTTTACCCCCAATTCCTTTTCTAAGGCTGGGATAGTATCGTATCGAATCTCAGCAGCTCGGGTAAGGTCAGCCATTGCCTCTGCATTCTCAGCATCAACACGCAGTTCATCAAGTTCTTTCTTCAGCGTACGAATAGCCCCGAGTGCTTCGCGTTCATTATTCCACTTTGTTTCAATCGCAACTGTTTGCTCACGAAGCTCTCCAATTTCTTTATCAATCTCCTTCAGCCGTGAACGGAGCTTTCGCTTTGTCGCTGTTTCAGCATCTACCTCATCTTTCTTAAGCGCCTCCTTCTCAATTTCTAGTCGGCGGATACTTCGATCTGCAAGCACTAATTCTTCTGGTTTATTCTCAAGAGAAATACGTAGTGCAGAAGCAGCTTCATCAATAAGGTCTACTGCCTTATCAGGAAGGAAACGGTCAGCAATGTATCGACTTGAGAAATTCACCGCAGCGAGAATCGCATCATCAGTAATACGCACTCCATGGAAGAGTTCGTACTTTTCAGCGATACCACGGAGAATCGCAATTGCATCTTCTTGCGATGGCTCATGCACATGCACAGGTTGGAAGCGTCGTGTAAGTGCTGGATCTTTTTCAATATGTTTTTGGTACTCCTTAAGGGTCGTTGCGCCAATAACTCGAATTTCACCACGGGCTAAGGCTGGCTTCAACATGTTTGATGCGTCCATAGATCCTTCAGACGCTCCTGCTCCAACTATAGTATGTAGCTCATCAATAAAGAGAATCACCGCGCCTGCCGCCTGCTCAACTTCTTTCATTACTGCCTTGAGTCGCTCTTCAAACTCTCCACGGAATTTAGTTCCTGCAACCAGAAGACCGAGATCAAGTGTGAGAATTTCTTTTTCTTTAATAGACTCTGGGACTGATCCTGCAACGATTTGTTGTGCAAGTCCTTCAGCAATAGCAGTCTTTCCTACTCCAGCTTCTCCGATAAGCACAGGGTTGTTCTTCGTCCGTCGTGAGAGGATCTGAATCACTCGTTGTACTTCAGCATCGCGTCCAATAACGGGATCAAGCTTATTATCTTGTGCCATCTTGGTAAGGTTTCGTGTGTACTTTGAAAGTGCCCGATACTTCTTTGGTTGTTGTGCGTCAGAGACGTTGTTGTCTCGAATGTTTTGCACCGCAGTTGCTACTTGATCACTTTGTAGACCAAGTCGTTGCAGTACTTCAACAGCGGGACCTGCGAACTCAAGCGCCGCCATAAACAAGTGTTCAACCCCCACATATGAATCACCGAGTTGTTCAGCGATATTTCCTGATTTTTCAAGTGCTTTAGCAAGTTCTGGTGTGAGATATAGCTGATACGATTGCGACACTGATGACGTCATTTCTGGCTCTTCAAGAGACTCTAACAGCATGTCGGTCATTTCAATAATGTCAATATCAAGCTGATCAAGAATTGAGATCACAGCGCTCTCGTCTTGCATGGTTAGTGCGGTCAAGAGGTGTACACAGCTCACGTGGTTTTGCCCACGCTCAATAGCCAACTCGTGTGCTTTACGAATCGCTTCCTTGGCTCGTGATGTAAAATTGTGAAAGTTTGGCATTACAATATATATTTACGAATTATAAACAGACTTATTTCAGTCTTTAGGCATTCATTTCACCCACATTTTCAGTCATTTTCTCCCGTATCCTGTCTGTATTACTATAGTGCCTTTTATTGGCAAGGCAGTCAAATATCTAACTGCTTTTCTGTTTCGCTACGTGTTGCTTAAGCACATCAACAACACGCGTCATATCACGCATTGTTGTCTTTCCTCCTAAGGTAAAACGTAATGTAGAACTGGCACGAGCTTCATCGTTGGTCATTGCTCGGACTACACTACTGCCATCACCACCGGCTCCTGAGCACGCTGATTTCGTTGCGCAGGCGATACCTTCGTTATCAAGGACAATCACCGCGAATTCTGAATCGATACCTGAAATAGAAATATTAATGTTATTTGCAATACGCTGCGTTCGAGATCCATTGAGAACCACGCCTTCAATAGTTGAAAGTTGTGTAATTGCTTTGTCACGCAGTGCTGAAACTTTTTCTGCCCTCTTTTCATGCTGTTCTTGAGCAACCACAATAGCCTCTACTGCCCCGATGATTCCTGCGGTATTTTCTGTCGCAGGGCGTAGCCCTGATTCTTGTGGACCTCCGTACAATACAGAAGAAAGTTCTACTCCGTGACGCATCGCAAGTACTCCAACCCCTTTGGGGCCATAACATTTCCCTGCATCGAATGTAATGATGTCAGCCATCAGTCGGTCCATTTCGCAGTTAAGATACAACGGAGCTTGTGCAGCATCGGTATGCACATATGTCCGCGTTGCGTGTTCTTTTTCAAAGGCACGAACTATACGCGAAAGCTTCCCTACTTCCTGAACTACTCCAATTTCACTATTGGCATACGCGAATGAAACCATTACGGTTTTTTCACTAAGTGTATCTAGTAACGACTGTGCAACAATCAAACCTTCGGTATCGATATCAAGATATTTGATATCTACTCCAAGCTCAGAGAGATGCTCAAGGACCTTGCTCACCGACGGATGTTCGATGTGTGTTGAAATGACCTCCATATCCACATAAGGAACACCAGTGGCACGTCGCGCTTCAACAGCTCCCATAATTGCGAGGTTATTACTTTCTGTTCCACTTCCAGTAAATACAACACCATTTGGACGAATTTTAAGCGTGCGTGCTAAACGTTCGCGTGCACGGTTCACTGCCTGACGCACCAACACCCCTTCTCTATGGATTGCGCTGGCATTTGCGAACATGTCACGCTCAAAAACCCTCATTTTCTGTGCAACTGTATGACGTAAAGGTGTTGCAGCTGCATAATCAAGATATATTCTTTTTTGTCTTTTTTGGAGAAATTTCATAATCTATACCAACATAATGCCACAGTGAAACTCTAATGGCCAATACATATATAGTATGGTACATTATTGGGACTTAAAGCCGTACTTACGGCCTTTTTCATTACTCAATAACCATCAACATCAGGGCAAAAAACAAATGAGGGAAGGAGTGAGAAAGTCTGGGAGACTTTCGCAAGGGGTTGCCAGCTATGTGAGTAGCGACAACCTGAACAGCTTCTGTTAAGAAGCAAGCGACTCACTTCGTCGTATGGAAAATATAGTCGTTACCATTTCTTATTTTCCACAATTCTGAATTTAGTTCCGAATTAATGGCTTACCTGCCATTAATTCTTGGAACAGCCAAGGATCCACAAAATTATTTATGACAAAGAAATCAAAAAAAACTGCAAGCAAAAACATCATAAAACGACCACCGGTGGTTGTAATTATGGGACACATCGACCACGGTAAGTCGACACTTCTTGACTATATCCGAAGTTCGAACGTTGTTGATGGTGAAGCAGGCGGTATCACACAACATCTTTCTGCCTATGTCGTGGACCACAAAACAAAAGAAGGTGTTGAGGGAAAAGTAACATTTCTTGATACCCCAGGACACGCAGCATTCCAAGAAATGCGTCTTCGTGGTGCTGATGTTGCTGATGTGGCGATTCTTATTGTCTCAGCAGAAGATGGTGTGAAGCCACAAACACTCGAAGCACTGGCAAGTATCAAAGCTGCTAATATCCCATTTATCGTAGCGATCAACAAAATTGATAAGTCTGGAGCTGACATTCCTCGAACGCAATCATCATTGATTGAAAACGAAATCTATATCGAAGGTATGGGAGGAGACATCCCATGGGTAGGTATCTCAGCAAAGTCTGGAGAAGGTATTGATGATCTACTTGATCTTGTGATTCTCGCTGCTGACCTTAACGAATTGGAAGGTGATACAGGAGCTCCAGCAACTGGAACTATCATCGAAGGATATATGGACGAAAAGCGTGGAACTACTGCAACGCTCATTGTTCAAAACGGAACACTAAAGAGTGGATCATTTGTTGTCTCTGGTACCGCATCTGCACCGGTGCGAATCATGGAGGACTTTACGGGAAAAACAATCAAAGAAGCAAGTCTCTCTGAGCCTGTTGGGATTGTTGGATTTAATGAAATTCCTAAAGTGGGAGCGACGTTTGTGACGGTAGATAGCAAAAAAGAAGCAGAGAAGATGGTTACTGAAAACGCTTCAAGTTCGCAGGAAGAAAAATTTGAGCGTACTAACCTCCCTATTGTACCGATCATGATTAAAGCTGATGTGCTTGGGACAATTGACGCAATCAAACACGAACTAGATAAATTTGAGTCTGACCGTATTGCAGTGCGTGTTATTGAAGCAAGTGTTGGCGATGTTAGTGGTGCTGATGTACAAAACGTGAGTGCAACTGAAAACGCTATAATCGTAGGATTCAATGTAAAGGTAGATCGCGCTGCAACTGAGCTTGCGGAACGACTTGATGTGGAGATCGATACATTTAATATTATTTACGAACTTTCAGAATGGCTTGAAACAGCACTGAAAAACCGAACACCAAAGCGCGAGGAAAAAATAGTAACCGGACGAGCAAAAATTTTGGTGTATTTTAGTAACCAGAAAAATACACACGTTCTTGGAGGACGTATGGAGGAAGGAGAACTTAAGTTCGGACAAGAGGTACGTATCATTCGGCGCGATATTGAGATTGGAACTGGAAAAATGACTAACCTTCAGCAAATGAAGATGGATATCAAAACAATTGCTGACGGCGAATTTGGTATGCAAATTGAATCAAAGACTACCCTTGCTCCTGGTGACTACATCGAAGGATTCGACTTGGTTGTTACATAATTTATATGGAAGATCGACATACAAAAGTAGCGTCACTCCTTACGGAGCTAGCCGCACAATACGTACGAAATGAAGCGAATGCTGATCCGCTTATTACTATCACGCGCTCTAATGTCGCAAAGGATTATAAGAATGCTACGGTGTTTTTTACTACTATTCCAACTGAACGACAACATGATGCGCATGTATTCTTAAAACGTTCTGGGGGTGACCTGCGGCGATTTGTAATGAAGCACATGAGAATTAAACATATTCCGCATATTGAGTTTGAGATTGACTACGGAGAGCGACACCGTCAGGCGACCGATGAAATTTTTGCTGGGATGGAGATTAAGGAAGAAGATAAGGAAAAATAGACCTTGTTTTCCAGAGACTTTTCTTGTACACTCTTGCCTACACGAAGAATATGTGATGAAGCATTCCTTCGAATATATCCGCCTATAGCTCAGTTGGTAGAGCAGAGGACTTTTAATCCTTGTGTCCCAGGTTCAAGTCCTGGTGGGCGGAC
>DLQJ01000016.1:24462-90276 GCA_002477545.1 Patescibacteria group bacterium UBA7435
CTGGTCCGCCCACCAGGACTTGAAAAGAGCGAATATATCGCACGCAGCGTAAGCGAGTACGATTTGAGCGACGGGGCAGCGAGTTCTTGTGACTGAAAGGAATTAGAACTGGCGCCAAGTCCGATAGATAAAGCTTCCTCCTTTTTAAAACAAGAATCGGGGGTACTTAGTAGAAATTATACTTAGTGACTTGTGAGGACCAGAACGACAGACTTCCTCCATAGACCTCCCCCTAAACATATGCTACAATCTCGCCACTCTAACAGGGTACGTACACATGCGCGTGTGGCGGAATTGGTAGACGCGCTAGTTTTAGGCACTAGTGAGGCAACTCGTGGAGGTTCAAGTCCTCTCGCGCGCACAAACGGCAGACCCAGAAAGCGATGCTTTCTGGGTCTTTGCCGTTTTGACGTGTGAGAGGACTTGAACGGTTCGTTTCGGGGTCCCCCTGGGGTAAACGAACCGCGACCAACGTTCTTATGAACGAAGTGAATTAGATAAGTGGGTCAAGTCCGATAAATATGCTTCTCAATTCTAAAATGTGGGAGTCGCGCCTTACGGGCCGCAGTAGACCTTTTGGTTATATTGATTCGCTCCGCTCTCAATCTACCTCAAAAGCTTTTCGACTCCCACCCAGGAGAAAATAATAAAAGCCTAAAACTCCAAGTATTCGTTTTAGGCTTTCTTATTCTGAGTCCTGGGTGGGAGTCGAACCCACGCGTGTCGGTTTTGCAAACCGATGCGTTAACCACTTCGCCACCAGGACTTTGGTTGCAACACTTTACCATCTATAGCTTACCAAACCAAGTAATTATGTTATCATGGCGCGCATATGCCGGGATGGTGGAATTGGTAGACACGCAGCACTTAAACTGCTGTGAGGCAACTCGTGCGGGTTCAAGTCCCGCTCCCGGCACCTAAACAAAGCACGCCTCAGGGCGTGTTTTGTTGTGTCAGGAACGGGATTTAAAAATGAAGACTACCTCAACTTCATCCGATGCTTCTTAAACGAATCCGGCTTATTCTTAAAATTATTTTGAGTCAGTACCTTTCTCATCTTCGCGGGCAACCGATCAAACGTCATACACTTGTACGAGCAGTACCCACTCTTCTTTTCGACACATCCCTCACACCCTAAGAAAAGGATATGACACGCTTGGTTCTTGCAGTGATGATGGGTATCACTTTTATTTTTTGCACATAAGTGACACGTTGAAATAATTTCTTCTCCAATACGTTCTCCCATACGTTCATCAAACACAAAGTTCTTTCCTTTAAATTTATTCTCAAGGCCCTCTTGCTCTACCTGGTGCTTGTAGTCGATGATCCCTCCCTTAAGGTGTCGTACGTCAGTAAAACCATTATGTTTCAACCAAGCACTTGCCTTCTCACAGCGGATACCCCCTGTGCAATACAATGCCACTTTCTTATTCTTGTGAATTTTCAATGTCTCTGGTGTCACCGCAAGCTCCTCTCTGAAGGTATCAACATCAGGGCAAACAGCATTCTCAAAGTGGCCAATTTCACTCTCATACCCATTACGCATATCAATCACCACAGCCTCCGGATCCTCTACATACTCATTCATCTCTTTAGCAGTAAGGTACGCTCCTGTATCAGTGACATCAAATGAATCGTCGTCCAAGCCATCAGCCACAATCTTTCCTTTTACGCGCACCACAAGTTTATAAAACGACGATGCTGACCCTTCCTCAACAGCAATTTTGTATGGGACACCCGCAAACTCCTTCTTTGACTTCATAAATGCATCAAACTGATCCCAGTGTTTCTTAGGAACACTCATCTGTGCGTTAATTCCCTCGTGGGCAACATAAATACGACCAAGACATCCTAAACTACCGAAGCGTTCTAAAAGCTCATTACGAAGCTTCTTAGGCTCAGCAATCTGCACATATTTATAAAACGACAGAGTAACGCGTTCAATACCATCTTTGGCAATTTCCGCTTTTTTCTCTGCACGAGGTCGTAAATCCTTTTTCATACCTAATTGCCATGCATCATACAGAAACAGTGCGGATTATTCAATCATTTCAATCTTACGGAGCAACTACTGCACCACAACTCACACTAGGAATACCAATGCCAAACGTACCTGCTGCAATACTCAAAAGTGCCATAGCCGAAAGCATTACCAACATTCCAATAACACCATAGAGAAGATGCTGTCTGCCAACTTCGCGAGCTGACTCATTATTTGCATTTTTTACATACTCAAACGCACCATACAGAAAGTACAGAAACGCTAGTGCCATCAATAGTGTAATGAGAGGAAAAAGGATGGCTTCATTAATTCTATTTACAAAACATTGTGCAGCTATTTGTGCATCAGTTGCCTGTGCATGCGCAGTGTGTATGAGACTAAACATAGCTCTATTATACACACCCTTTACACCCACAACGGGTGTTTTCCGCGGAAAACACCCGTTGTGGACTTCTATCAGACACTCAAATATCATAATATGGCTATTAATAGACCTTTACCCCTAAAATAACAACCTTTTTCATTGACTTTTAGCTTATTTTGTGCTATTATAGTAAGTGGAGTAGCGTAATGCATCTTCCCCTTTTGGTTTGCATGTGCAGACAAAAACGGAGAGGCGCATCCGCGCTATATATAAATTGTGATTAGTTAACACTGCTCACACAGAACCTTGAAAAGGAGCATACTATGTTCTCTAGAACCAAAAAGGCCTTCGCGGCCACCAAGAAACGTTTTACCTCTTTGCGTAAACGTTTTAAAAGAACCCCTCGTACTGAGGAAACTTATTACAGGAGGGATCTTACGCGGGTTTGTTTATTTTTGCTTTTTGTCTTCATTACATACACAAAGGTACCAAACCCATTCTCTGAAATGATCTTCGGTGGTGTCGCTCTGTTGGTATTGCTACCGTTCATTCTTCCGCTGATTCCCGGCTTTGTAAATGCACTTGCAAACAAGCCTAATGTTAAGCGGATCAAAACTAATGAGTCCATTGCTGAGCTAAACACGCAAGATGAAGACGAAATTGAACCAATCGTGACAGTTCGAGTTAATACCACAGATGACTACAAACCTCACACTCTTGCATTTTTTACCTTCCTTGAACCAGGACGAGCAAAAATAATTGAGCGTGGCGATCGATTCATCCGCATACTTATGCGTTATGACGATCATTCGTTTCGTGGAGAGACATCGCTTCGAACAAAAACGAGTACTGGCAAAGATCTTGCAAAAGGGCCTATTGCGCGCAATGAAGCTGCCTTCTGGGATGTTATAAAAACACCTAAAGGTGAACTTGATACACATCCTATATCAACTTCGTTACGCAGAGGTCATTTCGATCTTGTATGGCTTTGGTCTCGCTACGTGTACCGGATCACTGGTGCTGTTTTTACCGGCATACCGCCGTTTCAAACAGTACGAACTTACAAGCTTTCTCGTCTTCTGAAAGTTCCTGCCGAAAAAGGTGGGTACGACTTTGAAGTAGAGACTGACTACAGTGATCATTTTCGGGCTTCATATTTCCAGTTCTTTGTTCGGATTGATGAGGCAGAAACCCAAGACCAAGCGCCTTTGGATATTGACTTTGCCGCGACACTTCGTGTGCAAAATCCATACCAAACAGCGTATGAAGCAGCCGATTGGTCTACCCAATTTACAACTGCTTTGACTAATGTGATTCTCAATCACATTCGAGGTCTCACCCGTAGTGAGGTTACTGCTGAAGATACTAGTGATGCTAGTTATCATGCCAAAAGGCTTTCGTCAGCTGGCATGAGAATCAATAAGGGCGATAAAACAAGTCACATCATTGCAATTCCAAAATTTGGACTTAAAATGGATAAACTTGAAACGCTTAGTATCAAAGTAGCAGACAAGGAGCTTAAGGAAGCTCTTGCCGGGATCGCTAAATCAGAAGCTCGTGCAACTGCACGAGTAAATGAAGGTGACGCAGAGGCTGCAGCACAAGGAGCACTCATGAAGAAAGCAGCAACTCACGGTCGCTTTGGCGAGCTTGTAGTTACTACCGAACGTGATGTCCGTACAGCAAAAGCTGCGGGCGTAAACGGTGGTAGCGTAATTGTAAACACAGGAGGACAGCAAGGAGGGGTAGATTCCAAAACTGCATTTCTCCGGGAAAGTCTTGAAAGGATAAACCCATGACAGGAGTAATAGTTGGATTTGTAGTCCTGGGAATTATAGCGTTGATTGTTATACTTTTCGGGACTCTCGTCTTTACCTCCGCCCTTGCGGGCGGAGGCATTACTGCAAGATTACCCAACATGGGTAACTTCACAAAGCCTTTTCTCTTACTTCTTGGAATTGGATTAGCTTTGTATTTTGGGCCTACGGTTTTTTCAAGCCTTAGCTCTAAAAATTGGATGCCTGATATCTCACTCTGGTTAATTATATCTCTGCTGGTAACAGCGGGACTTATCGCAGTTGGATTTCTTGGTCTCTACAGAGAACCAGAGATCAGCAATGCTGCAATGTGGTTTGTCAGGATTTTGATTGCCATCTTTACACTTATTTCCATCAGCTGGTTCCTTTGGGGATCAGAAGCTGTGGAAAATCGGTACGAAGATATACAAGATTGGAAATGGGAAAACTCATGGTTTTCTTCAAACCCAACGCCAGGAACCACTGAAGTCACTCAAGTGGTCTACATGGGTCGTGCAAACGGTTCTGTATATACTTTAAGTGATGAATACTGGACCATGTTTGACTGGCCTGACAACGGCTACTGCGTTCATGTTCCAGGTAATACTGCAGGAGTTCTTGACCGTGCTAACGACGGTCGAGATGAATACTCCCTACTTAGTCGTGTTGCTGGGAAGAAAGTACGCGTGTATACGCTTGCTCCTGGTGAATCGATTGGGGACTATACATGTCCCAAGCTAACATGAAAAAAGGCCCCGCAAAATGCGGGGCCTTTCTTATTTCAAAAATACTGAAATTATCGGTTGTTTGAGGGTACATTTGGAATGTTTTGGATATCTTGATCATCTGAGAATCCAAGTCCTCCAGCAATCAAGTTTACAATACCAAATACTGAAACCATGATAACGAATCCTACAATCGCGTATACCATCAGTTTCTTTCCTTCTTCCCGTGAGTCTTCGTCTCCACCTCCAAGGATGAAGTACTTGAAGATACCGTAAATGAATACAAGTAGTGCAAAAGCAAATACCAACGGGATCAATGTTCCGTTAATAAATGAGGAGATATCATCAACGAAATCGTTGATTCCACCAAACTGTGCAGCTGCAACACCTGGAAGTACCATAAGTGCCAGTGCCAGCGTATAGATACTAATTTTTTTCATACTCTGCATTATCATAAATTTATAAGTTGATGTGTCTATTATACAAGATTTTTACGTATATTAAATGTATATACTCCATTGTGTGCATATCTAGATCAACCCAAAGGAATCTTGCAACAACTGGAGTATACCCCAGATACCAAACATAAACACGAATGCCACTACGGCAGCGACCGCAATCTTCTTCCCTTCTTCAACACTGTTTTCATCCCCCCCATTGATAATCCATGCTTTTATAATCCCCCACGCGAAAACAATGAAAGTAAGTGCGAATACAACTGGCACTAACAGTGATATTAATCCGGTAAATACACCAACGAGATCTGCAAAATTATTCATATTACGAAGTTATTTGTCCTACAGTACCAGTAATCACTGTAAGTAGCACGTTTGCACCTAAGATCAACAATCCACCAATAAGTGCGTAGAGTAGCGCATTATGTGCTCTTTTTATCGTCTCAGCGTTACCTCGTGCGGTTACATACAAGAACCCCGCGTAGATAATAAAGAACACCACAAACGGTATTGCAAAGATTATGAGAATATCAATAATCGCTTGGAAGAACGCAGGGATGGTGCTGATACTGGAATCCAGAGGATTAAGCAGCTGACCACTTCCTGGTGTTATGCTAGGCCCTGAACCTATGCCATCAGTTCCGCTAGGACCGGACCCTGTACCACCACCAGTTCCACTAGAACCAGATCCTAGTTTCCCAAATGTAATTAATGGAAAAAGTAACAAGACTATCAAAAAATACTTCATACTAATATTCCAAAATTAAACGATTAACGGCATCACTCACTGCTTGATTGATAAGAGCACGATTTGAAACAACGTCCTCTACCATTTGCATCAAGATGCTATCTGAGGCACTTGGATCTGGATCAAGCCAGCCTCGTGCAATAAGTGCACTCTGGAACATCGTTGCTCTAAATGCACCGTTGTCACCCTTTCCAATCACGTCACGACGCACTGGCGCCATATTCAAACCAATAGTCAGGTCACTCACAAAGCGCGCAGAAGAAATGGTATTCATTGCAGTAAATGCACCCTGCGGATTTGCTGAAGCGCGCGGGATTGCAAATCCATAGAAATCACCGTATGTTCGAAGTGCTGTTGCGGAAGTACCCTGCGGAACTGTGGTTATATCAAAGTTAAGATTAGGATTCTTCTCATCAATACCCACTGCTTCAGAACCAAGTCCAAAGTAGAGTGCTAAATCACCTGAAATAAAGGCATTTTTATCTTCCGGCATTGCACGGTTCCAAGTATACAATGTACTGTTTACATCACTAAAGCCCGTAAAAAAACTCAGCGCACTCTCAAGTGGTGCAGCTGTAGGCCCTTCAGACTTATTGATACTAACAACATATCCTCGTTCGTTTTCAGTCACCATAGAACTTCCTGTTTGGATCGCTAAAAGTGCGAGAATATCTTTCGCATGGTTCACGTTTCGGAATTCACCAAAAGAAAGAGCACTTTGTGAAACATTACGACTACTGTCGGTTACGGTAATGCGCGGCACTACTTGTGAGGTAACTTCAGCCCAATTACGAGGCGCTTGTGCGAAGCCATGTGAAGAGAACGTATCTCTATTCCAATACATAAGCAACGGATCAACTGCAAATGGAATTGCGTAGATACCATCTCGCAGTGCAAAAATATCAGCGCCGTCTACGTATGTATTACGGTATGTATTTAACGGCACGGATTCATACGGAACAGGAAGCAGTTTCGCTCGGTGTTTTACTAAGCTATCACTCTTCAGCACAATCATGTCAGGTGAGCGACCTTCTGCAATAGCGTTGATAAGTTCATCATCAAAGTCACGTGCATCTATCTCGCGATACTGCACGACATTAAACGCCTTATCTTCTTGCGAAATATTGCGAAACGCTGTTTCAAACACAAGAGCTGGCAACGTCCCCCACACAACAACGCTGTCACCATAGACAACATCTTCTTCTGAAGGCTTCCCTTGGAAGTTAGCTAACAAAACCAAAGCAAAAAACGCCATGAAACCAAAACCGGCAAGGAGAATTATTTGGAATGGGCGTAAATTCATCATGTGTATATTATATCTTACGTAGTGCTAATCCGTAGTGATGATCCCCCGCATCAAAAGATCGATCAAAGGTAAAACCTTGTTGTTCAGCAAGTGCCCGAACAGTTTCCTCAGTAACTACAGCATCAGGCTGTGGACCTAAGCCACCAAATGATTCTGACCAGTCAATAATAAATAACTTCCCGCCACTGCGTAGTGTCCGAGCAAGCTCTTGCAAGGCAACCGCCTGTTCTTCAAACTGAAAGAAAGTGTTAACCACAATTGCAGTATCAAGTACGCCATCAGGAACCTTAGTACCTCCAATGTCTTCAACGTCGCCCCATAGTGGCCGCACTTGCGTCAGACCTTTGGTTCGTGCAATTTCGCCAAGTTTTTCTACTAAGTCTTTTTGAATTTCAGACACATATACCACACCTTCTTTCCCAACAAGCTGTGCGAGCACTTCCATAAAGTACCCACTGCCTGCACCAAAATCAGCAACAGTATCTCCCTCTCGAATATGGAAATGTGTAGCAACCACCGCAGGCTCAACAAACCGCCCCTGCAAATTAGGTGTCACCGATGAAGTATCTAACATAGGGATAGTATACCAGTACCGATCTACATATATAGGTGAGGATGTAGAGAACAGTGGTGATCTGTTGTGATTTTTTACAAGGTGTATTATTAAGTTGTTGGATACCTTAACTGATATACGTCCCTTGGGAAAAGTCTCACGACGCCCTTCAATAATTCAAAAGGGATGACCTTGGTCATCCCTTTTTTCTATTCAAATTTTAAAATACAAAGTCCAGTTTGGCAAAAATCTCTAGAAATTGCGTGAGATGTGCGGAAGACAAGAAAAAAGACCCGAGCGGGACACGTGTCCAGCGAGGGTCTTTTTATCGCAGTCTGACAACGCAGATTGCGTGATTTCTAGAGATTTTTAGAAATAGACGATTGAAGCGATGGAATCACCCGCTCGCATCTTCATCACCTTCACCCCTTGCGTATCTCGTCCAAGCGTCGGAACATCCTTAAGCGGTAGCTTAATCACCTGTCCTTTCTTGCTCATTACCACCAACTCTCCTTCTTTTCGATCTTCCAGAGTAAGCGCTGCTGCTCCAACTACTTTTCCAGTCTTAGAGGTTACCTTTGCAGTCTTAATACCACTTCCTCCACGATTTTGTGTTTTGTATTCTTTTGCGTGAGTAGTTTTACCAAATCCATTTTCCATTACCACCAAGATCTCTCGGTCGGCCTCTCCCTTCTTAAGCACATCAGCAGAAACGATATGGTCATCCTTCTTCATCTTCATACCCGTAACTCCAGCTGCAGTACGCCCCATTTGACGCACATCTTCTTCTTTAAAGCGGATTGCTTGTCCATTGTATGTAATAAGAGACACCTCATCACCTGCACCAACAAATGATGCCGCAATTAACGAGTCTTCTGATTTAAGCGTAATCGCAATAAGTCCGCTTCGTCGTACGTCCTTAAATGCTGACGCATCAGATTTCTTGATCACACCGTTTTTTGTCACCATCATCAAGCTCCAGTCTCCCTCCCAATCTTCTTTACGTACCGGAAGTACCGAAGTAACACGCTCATCAGCGGTCATAGATAAGAAGTTCATGATTGACTTACCTTTAGTTGCTCGACGTCCTTCAGGAATCTCATACATCTTGCATTGGTATACCTTTCCTTTATCAGTAAAGAACAGAAGGTCACTGTGTGCTGAAGTAGTTAGAAGTGTTGTTACCACATCTTCTTCTTTGGTATTAAGATCAACCACACCAACACCACCACGTTTCTGTGTTTTGTATTCTGATGGGTTGGTTCGCTTTACGTATCCACCCTGCGTAAGCACCAATACACTTTCTTCGTCGGCGATAAGATCTTCAGGACTCATGTTTTTCACACCTCCCTTTACGATCTTAGTACGTCGATCGTCACCAAACTTCTGTGCAGCCTCAGCAAGCTCGGACTTCACAATCCCCATCATCTTCTTCTTGTTCTTAAGAATTGCTTCGAGTTCTTTAATGAGCGTTTGCAGAATTGCTAACTCATCCTCAATCTTCTTACGCTCAAGTCCTGCGAGCTTCTGCAATCGCATATCAAGAATCGCCTGTGCTTGCACCTCAGAGAATTTAAATTCCTTCATCAATGCAGCGTGTGCTGTTGGCACATCCTTTGCTGCTCGAATAAGTTTAATGATCTTATCAATATGATCCAGTGCCTTCTTCAGACCAAGCAAGATATGCTCTCGATCTTGTGCCTTAGTCAGGTCGTATTGTGTACGACGCTTGATTACATCAGCTCGATGCTTAATGTACTCCTCAAGAATCACCTTTAATGAGAGTGTCTGTGGCACACCGTTAACCAACGCCACCATGTTGTAATGGAACGTATCTTCAAGTTGTGTGTGCTTGTATAGTTTATTTAAAACAGTCTGTGGATTTCCAGTAGAACGTAGGTCAATTACTACACGAATATCTGAAGTAGACTCATCTCGCATTTCTTTAATACCCTCAATCTTCTTATCGCGCACAAGGTTTGCAATCTTCTCCTGCATGTCCGCCTTGTTCACACGGAATGGGATAGAGGTAATGATGATTGAGAAGTTTCCTTTCTTGTCTTCTACTATCTCAGCTTCACCACGCACTACCACTCCTCCTTTACCGTTAGCATATGCGTGTGCGATTGCCTTTTTATCAAATGCTACTCCTCCCATTGGGAAGTCAGGGCCTTGCACAAACTTAAGTAGATCATTAGTCGATGCTTCAGGGTTGTCAATCAAATGTTCAACAGCTGCTGCAATTTCTCGCAGGTTGTGAGGAGGGATATTTGTTGCCATTCCTACGGCAATACCAAGAGTACCCATCAAAAGAAGGTTCGGTAGTCCGGCAGGAAGTACCTCTGGCTCTTTCTTCGTCCCGTCAAAGTTTGGACGCCAGTTTACCGTGTCTTTTTCTAGATCACGTAACATCTCTTCAGAGATCTTCGACATTTTTGCTTCAGTATATCGATATGCAGCAGCTGAGTCACCATCAATAGAACCAAAGTTTCCTTGTCCGATAACCATTGGGTACCGAGTGGTAAACTCCTGAGCAAGCTTTACCATTGATTCGTACACAGCTGTGTCCCCATGCGGATGGAAACTACCAAGAACGTCCCCAACTACCGTTGCAGACTTTCGAAATTTTGCAGTTGAGGTTAGACCATTAAGACGCATCGAGTATAAAATACGTCGGTGCACAGGCTTCAGACCATCACGAACATCAGGCAGAGCCCGCGATGTAATCACTGACATTGCGTAATCAAGATATGCTGTACGCATCTCATCAGCGATATTCTGAGGAATGATCCCACGAATGTTTTCAGGTGCTGCGCTGTCTTCCTTAATAGTCTTTTTCGGCATAGATTTCTGTAGCTACTAAAATGTCTGAATAAATATGATGATTATTGTAGCATAATCACTACTGTGTTGAAGTACTCGTCTTCTTTGTGGTGGTTCCAATAAGGACCGTACGTTTTTGTACAGTTGGTTTCTCGACCTCAGGGGCTTCTGATGTGGTTGACGCTACAAAGAAAGTATTAAAGTCCATGCCGTCAACAATGATTTCTTCTGGGACTTCCGTTTCTTTCTCAGCCTCAGGGGTAGAAATTAAATTACGAAGATCTGAAAAGGTTCGAGAAACACCGCCTTGCAATTCAACTTCTGGCGTTGCTACCGTATTAAAAAATGCAAGTTTGGCGGGTACACTCACTAACCAGAAAAGTATTATCACCGAGGTAAACAAAGCTGCCGTCCAGAACGCATATCTGTTTCGGACTTCTTTGGGTGCTTTTCGCAATGCTTCAATTTTTTTTAACATGAATGAATGAATAAAGAAGTGTAACGACTATTATGAATTGCCCTAATTTTTAAGAAGACCTCAGTCGACTATAAAAATGGAAATACCCTTGGGGTGCACGTCCCGATTTTTTTCTCCCCTGAGAAAATCGCTGGACGAAGAAACTCTCAAGTATCACCTAACTTTAAATAGAGATCCTCAGTTACATCATCTTTTCTTTTTACGACTTCAACACATGAATCTCACCGCTCATCACTGCGACATCCTTCTTCTTAAGTGTCAGTTTATCTTCTGGCTTTCCGTTAGAACTCCCTTCTTCTTTAAGAAAGGCCTCGAGTGCTGCTTTTTCGTAATGCATTGGGATAATACACTTCGCCTCAAGTTTTGTTGCAAGCTTCGAAGCTTGTGGAACCTCAAGCACATCACCTCCACCAATAGGAACAAAGAGAATATCAATATCTCCTAATTCCCCAAGAATCTTTGGGTCAATCTCATGATCGCTTAATGCACCAAGGAACACAATATTCATACCTTCAAGTGTCACCTGATAGATTGTGTTGTATCGCTCTACTTTATCGTAGGTGGTTTTCACTCCATATCCTCGACCTGTTACGTCACCAATTTCATATTCTCCAGGGCCGTCAACCACAAATGGTTGCTTATTACCGTGTGCAACTTGATCTGCTCCATTAAAATCAGCGTGCTGCATTGAAATAAACGCAACGTCAGAACCAAACTTAACTGCTGATAACTTCGATTTCTTCGAAATAGGGTCAAATGCAAGCGTTGTGTCACCAAATGACACCTTAAAGCACTGCCCACCGTGATGTGTAATTACCATAATGGCACTAGTATACAGCAAGACCTACTTTTGTGTATATATTTACAGAATGTGTACATGACTTAAAGTAAAAGCATTATCAGGTCGTAACACTTTAAAAACTTGACAAATCTGTCTGAAGGTGTTAAAGTAGTTGCAGTAACGAGTATCAAGACGTGTGTATTACGTCTAGTGCCCAGTACCTTAACGATTACTGACTTGTATGTTAGACGAGTAACGAGTGTTTGAAGACGGAACGCGTATTGTTCCAAATTATTTAGAATACCCTCCTCTCTTCCTGCAATTTGCTGAATTGTAATTCAGGAAGAATAAAGGCTGTCACAAATTTGTGACAGCCTTTTTTATTGCACATTTCACTATATATAGTATAGTAGCGCCACTTCAAATGAAGTTTACTACCGAGCGAACGAGCGTCGCAGAAATGTTTACATTTCTATGACCGAGTGAGCGAAGGAAGGAACGCAGTTATTAATTTCTAGCGACACACGTTAAATCCCGCGCTCACGGACTATGGCCAGAGCATCGGTTGCGCGGACGCGTGTCGTCGGATACAAACACATATTTTATTATGTCAGAAGCAACTACAACAGTTGAGACTGGAGCAATGCATACATACATTGCTGAAAGTCCCGCACCACCAAAAGTTGGTGAATTAATCGAAGGAACCGTCTCAGCAATCGGCCGAGCGCGTGTATTTATCGACCTACATCCTTTCGGATCAGGTCTAATTTTCGGACGTGAATACATGAACGCACGAGACATCCTGCGAAAAGTATCAGTTGGAGACTCAATCGCTGCGAAAGTAGTTGATGCAGGAAACCAAGATGGATACATTGAACTATCACTTAAGGAAGCGCGACAAGCACTTATCTGGGGTGACGCTGAAGCTGCAGCAAAGAGTCAGAACATCCTTTCTCTTGAAGTTAAGGAAGCAAACAAGGGAGGACTTATCATCGAATGGCAAGGCATCATGGGGTTCCTTCCAGCATCACAGCTTTCTGCTGAAAACTACCCACGGGTAGCTGATGGAGATAAGGATAAAATCCTAACTGCTCTAAACGACTTGGTTGGTAAGAACCTGAACGTGATCATCATCACTGCTGATCAGAAGGAAGGAAAACTTATCTTCTCAGAAAAGGGTCCACAAGAAACAAAGGCGAAGGAAGAAAAGGTAAACAAATACGAAGTTGGTAACGTACTTAACGGTGAAGTTACTGGAGCAGTAGACTTCGGAGTATTTGTAAAGATCGAAGATGGTCTAGAAGGACTTGTACACATCTCTGAGCTAGATTGGGGACTTGTAGAAGACACACGTACACTCTTCAAGGTTGGAGATAAGGTACAGGTGAAGGTTATTGAAGTGAAGGACGACAAGATTTCACTCTCAATCAAGCAACTACGAGAAAACCCATGGAGCACCGCAGCTTCTAAGTACAAGAAAGATGACTCTGTAAACGGAGTGGTAATCAAGTACAACAAGCATGGTGCACTTGCATCAATTGAAGAAGGTGTTGCAGGACTCGTACACATCTCTGAATTTGAAAGTGAAGACGATCTGAAGACACAACTTCCACTTGGAAGTGTGCACCAGTTCAAGATCTCACTATTTGAACCAAAAGAACAACGAATGACGCTGACGTTCAAGGAGGCAGAGGCTAAAACTGAATAGTCGAGCTCAACAAAAAGAAAAGCACCCAACTGGGTGCTTTTCTTTTTGCGTGTGATCTTAGTTATATTGATTCATCGTCTTCTCCAGCCCTTCAGTAACCAGACACTCTATCGCCTTTGTTGCATACATAAGTGACTGCTCCACATCCTTCTGCTCCCTTTTCTTAAAATCCCCTAGTACATGCTTCGGCAGCCGCGCGCCCTTAGGCCGCTTAGTAGCTCCAAAGAAACTTACTGGAGCAATACCAACACGCACACGAACAAAATCCTTAGTACCCAACGACGCAATAATAGATTTAATGCCGTTATGTCCTCCATCCCCTCTTCCTGATGAGACTTTAATCTCACCCGTGGGTAGATCAACATCGTCATACACCACCACAAGATTTCCTTCAGCTCCCTTGGGTACAAGTTTTTTAACTGCGCTACCTGACTTATTCATGAACGTGTCTGGGTACAGCAAGGTTACCTCGTGCTCGCCGAGCATTCCTTCAGACACACGTCCCGCAAACTTACTTGAAGTGAATGGCGACGGAAGTCCCTTGGTTTCAATTAGATAATTCAAAACCATCCACCCGACGTTGTGTCGGGTGGTTTCATATTCTTTTCCGGGGTTACCTAACCCAACGATATAAAACATACGTGCAGTATAGCAAACGAAATGTGTAAGGGTAGTCCTTTCACATCATGATGTGAAAGGACTACCCTTACACATTTACGCTTTTTTGCTTTGAAGCAAAATTTCGATTATACTAGTACATAATACATTTCTAACAACGTTATGAGTACCTTACAAAACAACCAAACAGAAGATCAAAACACTGAGGAGATGGTTGTGAACAAGAAGGAAGGAAAGCAAATACATCCCCTTGCTGAGATTATTCAATTTGCGCTGATCGCACTGATCATCGTTATCCCAGTACGTTGGTTTATCGCACAACCATTCATCGTCTCAGGAGCTTCAATGGAAAACACCTTCCATTCAGGCGAGTATCTTATTGTTGATCAGTTATCGTATCGCTTTAGCGAACCAGAAGCAGGAGACGTGATTGTGTTTCGATATCCGCGCAATCCCTCAACTTTCTTTATTAAAAGAATCGTGGGTGCTCCTGGGGACACAATTGCTATTGATGGAAATGTAGTAACGATAACCAACGACGAACATCCAAACGGCTATGTACTAGACGAGCCCTATATTGCTGATATGACTCCAAATACCTTCATAACCGAAGAATTAGGAGATCGTGAATATTTTGTTATGGGTGACAATCGTGACAAAAGTTCAGACTCACGTGTATGGGGAATACTCCAAAGAGAAAACATCATTGGCGAAGCATTCTTACGACTCTTCCCTTTCAATGAAATTGATGTACACCCAGGAGAGTACATACTAACAGGAACTGATATAGGAGACGTTACTAACAGTAATTAATAAATATTATGGATGTCACTGCAACAGATTTTTTGAAACAAGCAACCAGCACCGCTGAATACTTCGGCTTCAAAACCGTCGATGCGGTAAAAAAACATCCTGAATGTAAAAGCTGTAAAAAGAAACTGAAACATAGCGCTAGTGCGGTGGACCGTCGTAATGACGCACTACATGGCATGCTTACCTCAGGAATGACTTCATTTTGTGATTCAAAGCTACATGAAATTGAAGCACCAGTGCTTTTCTATACCACCGAACAGGTCCCTCGCACCGGTGAGGCTGCTATCACCCTGCAGGTATTTAACGTAGAAAAAAGTATCGCTGAAGCAATACTCATTCACGCAACAAAGGCACTGGCTACTGATCTTGGCTTTGAAAACCATAGTGTACGTATCAACTCACTTGGTGATCGTGATTCTTCAGTACGGTACATCCGCGAACTTACTAACTACCTCAAGAAACGCATGGACGATATGCCTGAGGCTGCACGTGAACTCATGAAAGAGCATTCTCTAACCGCACTTGCACACCTCATTGAAAAAGACCACGAACTTGCATACAAAACACCAAATCCGCTTGAATACCTTACCGATAAAAGCCGGAAGCACTTCAGAGAAATTATCGAATACTTAGACCTTGCTGATACCCAGTACGAAATTGATCCAAAACTTATTGGACATCATGAGTGCTATTCTGATGCATTATTCAGCATCGATATGCTCGACGATGAAGGTTCTCGAATACAACAACCAGAGCTTATGATTAAGGGTGGTCGCTACAACGAATTTGTATATCGAAACACAGAGCGTCATATTCCGGCTGCAGGAGCAGTGGTGGTATTGCGCGACAAGAAAGGACCCGCGCGCTTCCCTAAGGTAAAGCTCGCAGTGCCATCAGTATACGTAGTACAACTTGGCTTTGGACCTAAGATCAAAAGCCTTATCCTTGTAGACGAACTACGTAAATCAGGTATTCACGTACATCAAAACCTTGCATGTGATTCACTCTCAGAACAATTACGGGATGCAGAAGCCAAAGGAGTCACCTATACTGTCATTACCGGACAAAAAGAGTTTGTAGAAGGTGCAGTGATCCTCCGCGACATGCGTGCCCGAACACAAGAACAAATCTCAACTGAAGCCTTGCTCACAAGATTACGACGATCTTCCAAAGTAGCGAGTATATAAGTAAAAAAGCCGAGGCGGTTGCCTCGGCTTTTTTGATCACGCTTCCATTAGTGATCGATATAGTGGGTCAGCTCTCATTCGCGCACTGTGTTCTTCAGCACGAATTTCTTTCATCGTCTGTGCGAACCACTGCATTTCCGAACCAGAGGGATGTCGCATGATCAGGAACTGTGCTGATAATTTTATTGTGACAACACGAGTAAACCATTGCCCATCCTTCATGTACCGTTCTCCAACCATTACTTGATGACCTCTAGAGATACGCATAAGAGAGGTCTTAGCATCTTCCCATGCTTCACCCAAAACAAAGTGTCCATCTCGATAACGATTTGTTGGGTGCATAAGCACTCCACCGACAACCATTTCAAAAGGATCGCCAGTGTACGGATCGCCAAATGGAAGTACTAGATTTGATGTGAGGTGTAAGATACAAGCATCTTTCCCTTCATCGCAAAGAACAGAGGTGGGACCTTTACGTACATAACATGCATTGTAGATTCTTTTGTCAGAACGCTCCGTGTCACTTAAATACAAGCCATCGGTCATGAGGCCCTTTTTTCTTCGTGAGAATTGTTGTTCCAAACAAAAATGTGGAATAAAGCGCACATTGCCGTCCACGCAAGCCAATCCTTTTTCAAGGGCTCCGTACTGATTAAGCGTAATACAATTCTGATGAAGTCTACCAATACGGCTATGCTTCTTTTTCATGTTTTTTCCTTTCGAACTCAATCTATCAACATATAACCAAAATACACCATAAATAGCAATGGTAAACGCTTGCACTCCTTGGATGAAGATGCTATTCTTGCGCGCATATATGGCAATAAACGTTCAAATCGAAAAGAATAATAACGAAAGTAGCGCGAACGTAATTCGGCGTTTTACTAAGCGGGTGCAGGGATCAGGAATTATCCCACGTATGCGTAAGAATCGTTATTTCACTCGTTTAAAGAGTGAAAATGTACGAAAGACAGGGCGTCTTAAGAAGCTTAATAAGAAAGCAATATACGAGGAACAGTTGAAGCTTGGAAAAATCCAGGAACGACCAGGACGACGACGATAAGCATCATACAAAGAGCGGTCCTACGGACCGCTCTTTGTATACCCTTTCTATTACAAGGGCTAGCCTTGTAATCTGCTCATGCTAGACTTTACTCACAAATACTATGGAAACATTTGCCATCACATCAACTGCACGCAGTTATCCAAAACTACCGTACGAAGCTATAAAAAACGATATTCTGGGCAAGAAATACGATCTTTCTTTGGCTTTTATTGGTGGGATTCGTGCACAAAAACTTAATGAGGAACATCGGGGTAAGATCTATACGCCAAACGTACTCTCCTTCCCTCTGGATGATGCTATCGGCGAAATATTCATTACACCTACCGTTGCTAAGAAAGAAGCTCATAAATTCAACCTCTCACACAAAGGGTACATAGGCTTTCTGTTCATTCATGGATGTCTACACCTCAAAGGTCTCCCGCATGGAGATAAAATGGACAAACTCGAGCAAAAGTATGTAATGAAGTACAAACTGCGTTAAAAGCCGTTATAGACCTATCCACAAGGGTATAGCAAGCCTGGGTGCTATACTATTACTAATAGAATCTAGGTATTATGGCTGATCGAATTATCACAGGAATTGATGTTGGAACCTACCAAATCAAGGTAGTGATTGTTCGTGTACCCAAAAACAAGGGCGAGCGTGTACTTCCCCAGATTATAGGTACAGGATATGCTGAAAGTCGTGGCCTACGCAATGGGTACATCATCAATGACACAGACGTAGTTCGCAGTGTTCGTAGTGCAGTTGCTCAAGCTGAGAAAGCAGCTGGTGTTGAGGTGAAGAAAGCATACGTCGGTATGGGTGGCGTTGGGACCGATGAGATCACCTCACGTGGTGAAGTCATTACTTCGCGTGCTGATTCAGAAATTACCCACGTCGACCTTGAGAAAGCAATGCAAGACAGCGAAGCACGTATTCTTGAACACATTCCAAACCGAAAAGTACTGCATGCTATTCCCCTTTCATATCATGTAGATGGTGAATTGGTACTTGGTAAGCCACAGGGCATGCGCGGAACCAAACTTGAGGTTGATTCCCTTTTTATTACCACCTTCGAACAACACCTTAACGATCTGGTGAACGCAATTGAAAGCACGGGTATCGCAGTTGAAGACATTATGGCCTCATCACTTGCGGCAAGTTTTGTAATGCTTACCAAAGCACAAAAGCGTGCTGGATGTGTATTGGCAAACATCGGAGCAGAAACCGTTTCAATTGTAGTGTTTGAAAACAGCACCCCAATTTCAATAAAAGTATTCCCTATCGGATCAAACGATATCACTAACGACATCGCATTAGGGCTCAAGATCCCATTAGAGGAAGCCGAGAAGATTAAACGTGGCGGATTAAGTAGTGCAAACTACTCAAAAAGAAAGCTTGATGAGATTGTTGCAGCCCGCCTAACTGACATTTTTGAACTTATCGACGCACACTTGAAATCAATCAAACGTGATGGCCTACTCCCTGCTGGGATCATCATCACCGGTGGAGGATCAGGCATCTCAACCATCCAAGACCTTGCACGAGGTGCGCTTAAACTCCCCTCTCGCATCGCAACACTCGACCCAGGACAAAATGGAAAGATCCGTGACGCATCATGGGCAGTATCATATGGACTATGTATGTGGGGCACCAGTGACGAAGAGGATGAGAGCCCACTAGGAATTGCAAAGCACACTAAGAACAACATCGTGCAGTGGTTCAGTCAGTTTCTGCCATAGTAAATTTTGAAATAAACACAAAAAATGCCTTTCGTAAAACACACGAAAGACATTTTTGTCAATATGGTGACAGATGTAATGGGAGCGTGTATTATGTCGTTACTTACAAGTTATCTGTTACGGGTTGTAGAGCGTCTGTGCAGTGAGTTAGGTGGTATTTAATATTATATTTTATGGAACAAATTAAATCAGACGTTGAATCATTCGCACGAATTCGTGTTATCGGTGTAGGAGGATCAGGAAACAATGCAGTGAATCACATGATCTCAAATAAGATCAAAGGTGTTGAGTTCATTGCAATCAACAGTGACGCACAGGACTTGCATCACTCACTTGCAAAGAAAAAGATTCACGTAGGTAAGAATCTTACCCGTGGTCTTGGTGCTGGAGGAAACCCTGAAATGGGCCGTAAAGCAGCAGAAGAAACACGAGAGGAAATCTCTAACTCACTAAAGGGTACCGACATGATCTTCATTACTGGAGGAATGGGAGGTGGTACTGGAACAGGTGCAGCTCCTGTTGTCGCAAAGATCGCTCGTGAAAGTGGTGCACTAACTGTCGGTGTAGTTACTAAGCCTTTCCTATTTGAAGGTCAAGAACGAATGCGACTTGCAATGCAAGGTATCGAAGAACTCAAAAAAGAAGTAGACGCTCTGATTACTATTCCTAACGATCGACTACTCGCAATCGTTGATAAAGAAACTACAGTCAAGAATGCATTTGGCATGTGTGACGATATTCTGAAGCAAGCAGTAGAAGGTATCTCTGACTTGATCACTATGCCAGGTATCATTAACGTTGACTTTGCTGACATCCGTTCTGTTATGGAAAACGCTGGTTCAGCACTTATGGGAATCGGAATGGCTACAGGAGACAAGCGAGCTGAGGAAGCAGCGACTGCTGCGATCAATTCCCCACTTCTTGAAGTATCTATCACGGGAGCCAAAGGTGTACTCTTTGCAATTGCCGGAGGTGATGACCTTGGAATGCTTGAGATTCAAGATGCAGCTCGAGTAATTACTGAATCTATCGATCCACACGCAAAGGTAATCTTCGGAGCAATTAGGGACGAGAAAATTAAGAAGAATGAACTAAAGGTAACCGTAATTGCGACAGGATTCCCTGAGCTTGATGGTACGCCACAAAGTTCGACGGTCGTGCGTACTCCTGCTTCACGTCACAATACTGACGAGCAACCTGAAGAAGAAGGACGTGGACGTATCTTTAACTCACTTAGTTCGTCACGAAAGAAAGAGGAGCCAGAAGTTGCCGTAGAAGCAGCATCTGCTCCAGCAGAACGAAAACCAGAACCAGTAAAATCCGAAATCAAAACCGAACCACGACCAGTGGACCCAATTGATGATGAGGATGATGAGGACTGGGGTGCCGTACCAGCATTTCTGCGACGATCAAAGCTTAAATAAGTCTTGACGAGCAAGAAATCTCCTAGAAACCCGTGACAATGTCACCGGTTTCTAGCATCCCACTCTAAAATCCCGTATAATAGGTGAATTATTTATCTATATATACTGACATGTACGACTTGATTATCATTGGAGGAGGACCTGGAGGGATCGCAGCAGGAGTATACGCATCACGGAAACAACTTAATACCCTCTTTGTAACTAAGGAATGGGGTGGACAAAGTATCGTCTCACCTGATATTCAAAACTGGATCGGGACACCCTCTATTTCAGGCGACCAACTTGCAAAAGATCTTGAAAACCACCTACGAGCCTATGCGGGTGAGTTTGTTGAAATTAAAGATAAGAATCTTGTAACCAGTATCATCAAGGAAGATGACGGTACTTTTACTGCAACGTTTGAGGACGAGTCTACAGCACAAGCAAAGGCAATACTTATCGCAACAGGATCAAAACGGCGACAGCTACCGACTCCTGGTGCTGAGCAATTTGAACACAAAGGACTCACCTACTGTGCAACCTGTGATGGCCCGCTGTTCTCTGGACAAGACGTTGTAGTGGTTGGGGGTGGGAACGCAGCGTTTGAGACTGCAGCACAGCTTCTGGCGTACACTAAGAGCGTTACGCTTCTCCAACGAAGCGATTCATACCGTGCAGACCCAGTAACTGTTGAAAAAGTACTTTCTCACGAAAATATGACAGGTGTACTTAATGCCGACCTTACTGAGATTAAAGGAGACAACTTCGTATCAGGACTTACCTACAAAGATGCTGACGGAAACGAACAAGAACTCGCTGTTACAGGAATTTTTGCAGAAATTGGAATGATCCCAAACACTGACTTCCTCGAAGGGGTTATCGAATTAGACGACTACAAACGAGTAACTATCGATCCATGGACACAACAGACAAGCGTGCCAGGAATTTGGGCCGCTGGAGATTGCACCAATATTAAGTATCATCAGAATAATATTAGTGCAGGTGACGCGGTACGCGCTCTTGAGGATATCTACGTACATCTCAAGACTAAATAACTCCAAAACTACTTCATCGTTACTTTTACACAAACTCTGGTGAATCAAAAGAACCCTGCGCACACGCAGGGTTCTTTTGATTTTGATGTTTCAATTTTTAGAAAAGTGAAAGGGCCTATCGGACAAATGACAAGTCACTTATCCGATAGGCCCTTCCTTGTACAACGTAGAGCTTTTAGATCTGCACGCCTGTACCTTTGTTAGCCTACAAAGATATAGTATGAATATCACCACCGCGCAAACCTATATACATACTCTCACACCAGAAAACAAGGTCAATACCACGCAACTACCCACTGTAAAGGCTTATTTTTAGCCATTATGGGGATAACTAGGGGATAAGTATATGTATAACTACAGGTACAACTGGGGTAAAACTAGGTGTAAAAGCATGTGTGTAAGTAGAAATGCACATTACACAATATTTTGTGAATTATACCCTAAAAAATGTTCCAACAAGGAAAGCAATAAGAGCTGCCGCTCCCCCAACTACAAGCACCTCAAAGAGCGACTTGCCAAGACTTGAACCTACAATCTTCCACTTAAGAAGTCCCAGAAGAACCAACGCAACGAACGTCCCAAAGATAGAGTATTCAAACAAAGCTGCAGTTGATGAGTCACCCCAGAACATAAACGGCAACAACGGAATCGCTCCAAATACTAAGAATGATGCAAAGGTAGCAAATCCTGTGTACACAGGATTGTCTCCGCGAGGATCAGGCATTTCAAGTTCGTGAGTCATCATGAAATCTACCCAGTATGTCTCATTAGACTTATAGATATCAGCAAGCGTCGTCGCTTGATCTTCAGTAAATCCCTTTTGCATCATAATAGTAATAGTCTCTACGTATTCCATTTCAGTATTATTTCGAATCTCATTTACCTCCTTCTTTCGTGCAGCCCTATAGAGATCCTGATCTGACTTAACCGCAAGAAAGTTTCCAAGCCCCATAGACACACCATCAGCAAAGAGGTTTGCCAGTCCGAATAGAAGCACTACTAAAAACGAGAGTTGCGTTGTTGTCTCATTCGACAAAGCCGCACCAGAGAATCCGGCTACAACCGCAAAAGTAGTTACAATTCCATCAATTCCACCGTAAATTACCTCTTTAAAGTAATCAGCAAGTGGTGATTGGGAATGTTCATCGTGAAGGTGCTGTGCAAGCGCCTCATCTCGAGTTGTGGTATGCATGAGAGTATTGTAGCAGAAGTAGTTATATGGAGATACAAGCACTAGCTTTTTTGTGTTTATTTGGTACTATATTGGCCACGTTTACTGTTTTCTGTAAACATAAGTAATACTGACCAAAATATAAAATGGTCCCATCGTCTAATGGTTAGGACGCTAGGTTTTCATCCTAGAAATCGGAGTTCGATTCTCCGTGGGATCACACAGGAAAGATAACAAAACACTACTTCTTAAGAAGTAGTGTTTTGTTATCTTAGAAGCTGAACTGCTTCAGCTTCGGCCTGTGTGATAAGCGCAGACATATTTTTATTATTCATAATATAAAAACAGTCGAGCTGGGGTCGAGAACACTTGGTAGATTCTGAACATAGTGAAAGAATATACTTAGTGATTTGTGACCATATACAACTCCACAAACCAATTATGGTATTCTTTCCCCATGAAACTAATCTCGATCAACGCTGAGCATTCAAATCATTTCTCTAAAACGATGCCTTTTCTTACTACTGAAATGGCCGACGTAGTGTGCGTACAAGAATGTACACAGCCAATACAAAATGCGCTGGAGGATCTTGGTTACCATACGCACTTTGGTACCACAGTATTACATGATAAAGATGGAAAAGTAGTCCCTGCAGGCAACCTTTTCGCCTCACTAATTCCTGCAGTCGTATATACTCAATATTATTACGAACCTGCAGAGGAACTCACTGCCTTCGACCCATCACGTGTTCGCGAATCCTTTAAACAGGGTCTTATCAATGCGACATTGGTCATAGACGGCACCGAATACACGATTATAACGACTCATTTCACCTGGACTCTTGATGGAAGTGCCCCAAGCAAAAATCAAAAAGATGACCTCGATGCATTACTAAAGTACACAGAAAAACTTCCTGAACACATACTTGTTGGTGATTTTAATATTCCACGTTTACACAACCCGCTCTACAAAAAACTAACTGACGTATACACGGACCAAATACCAAAAGAATTCAAATCAAGTTTAGATAAAGACCTCCATCGGGTTGGCAACGATCCTGAAAAATCAATTCTCTTCACTGACTACATGGTTGACTACCTATTCACCAAAGGTACATACACCGCACCACATGTAGAACTTATTTTTGGTGTTAGTGACCATGCTGCTATTGTTGCAACCATACACAAGGAGAATTAACGATCACACTCGCCCCACTGTCCAACCTTTTCAAAACGTGCTGACTTTTCTGCATCTCTGTACACTTTTTGGTTTTGGTATGGTTTGATAAAAGTAAATTCTTCGGCATACCCTTGTGTAATCATCACCTCTCCAAAGTCAGTACCATCTTCCATTTGTATATACGCAAGGACACGATCATACTTGTCGCGCATGTCTTGCGAGGAATCTGTTTGTATGTGAACCGATGTGTCTGCAAGTAATTCCTGCGCGTATGCAGAAGCCTCAGCACCGTAACACTCTGCCCCCCTACTTGAATGTTCAGTTTCAGGAGTATCAATACCAAGTACCCGAATAGTTTCTTGCTGTCCATCAATCTGTAGCTGTACTGTGTCTCCATCAATCACTGACAAAATCGGATACGGACCATCGTATGTTTGTACTGTTATTTTATCTGACTGTTCAGATAAAGATTCAAATTGCGTATCTACAGCGTCTTCAATGTACTCCTTAGGTACATCAAGACCAATATAACCAAGCACTGCGACGATAGTCGCAACCAGCAGTACTTTTATAAGCGGAGTATTCTTTTTCATGTCACAATTATACCGCACGTAAAAAGGCGATGGTTATACCATCGCCTTTATATTATTTTTTACCTTCTGTTTTGCAGTAGCTTCAATCTGTCGCACGCGTTCTCTGGTGATCTTATATTTCTTGCCAAGATTTTCAAGTGTCGCAACACTATCCGTGTCACGAGGATAACGTTTGAGTAAGATATCTTTTTCACGATCAGATAAACAATTAAGTGCCCGATAGTAACACACAAGACGTTCTTCTGTAATCAGCATCTCCAACACTGAAGGTCCTTCTGCTTCAAATGAATCGATAAAATCTCTTTCCTCACTGTCAAGACCAAAAGTTATTACCGACTGTTCGGAAACCAATTTACCAAAACAAAATGGTAACAGGTCCCGAATCCGGTACTCCTTGACCTTTAGTTTCTCTGCAAGATTCTGTACCGAAGCCTCACTTCCATCAAGATTGAGTTCTTTGCTTACCTTTTGTATTTCAGCAACCAATTTCCATGCATTAGGAGGAATCTTAACACCAGCACTAGTACGGATATAATACTCTCTGATACAGTTCTGAACATGCCAAAAGGAAAATGTGGTGAACTTACCTTTCTGTGGCTGAAATGCTTTCATGTTTTTGAAAACACTAATCTGAATTTCAGTCAAGAGATCTTCACGGTCTTCTTTTTCAAGAGATTGAAGATTTGGATGATTACGCATTAATTTTAGAAAATAAAGCGTATGTGTCATTATAATTTTCCACCCGGATTCTTCCGAACCAGCAAGAAAATCTTTTTGTAGTACCTCAACTTCTTCTGAAGAGAGAAATTTTGTTCTATGCATTGCGCCCTCCTTCAATTGCACGATCCATTTCCACCTTACTCTACAGTCACCGACTTTGCAAGATTTCTAGGCCGATCTACATTCAATCCTTTGGAAACACCCACATAATAGGCAAAAAGGTACGTCGGGATAACTGAAACAATTGGCTGTACAATCGGATGTACTTTCGGTACATAAATGACGTCGTCTACCAAATCTGCAATCTGTGTGTCTCCTTGAGTAGCTATGGCTAATACTGGTGCACTGCGCGCTTTTACTTCTTCAATATTTGAAACCATCTTTTCATACACATCGTCTTGTGGAACTAGAGCGATAACAGGAAAATTTTCATCTAGTAGCGCAATCGAACCATGCTTTAACTCTCCTCCTGCATAGGCCTCAGCGTGAATATATGTCACCTCCTTAAGCTTTAATGATCCTTCGTACGCAATTGGTGCATGGAATTTCCTGCCGATGTACATTGCGTTTGTGTAGTGCGCATACTTTTCTGCGATCTTCTGAATATCTTTATGTTGGTCGAGCACTTTCTGTACCTGATCAGGCAAGTCTTGCAGTGCTTGCGCAATCTCCTTTCCATCTTCCTGCGTCATTCCCTTCTCTCGTCCAATCAAAAGTGTCAAAAGAATCATCACCACAATCTGCGACACTACCGCCTTACTCGAGGCAATACTAATCTCAGGACCAGCATGGTTGTAGACTCCAGCATCAGTCTCGCGCGCGATAGTTGAACCAACGACATTCACAATTCCAAGTGTTAAAAGATCCATCTTTTTTGCTAACCTGATTGCAGCAAGAGTGTCTGCTGTCTCGCCCGATTGTGTCACTGCAAGTACAGCACTGTTTTTATCTGGAATGACTGTACGATATCGGTATTCACTTGCGAGCTCAGTGTCCACCGGAAGTTTTGTGTATTCTTCAATAAGATATTTTCCTACTTGAGTAGCGTATGCTGCTGAACCGCATGCAACCATCACTAGACGATTAAGGTTTGTGAGCTGATCGAGCACTCCCTCTACTCCACCGAGTTTAGCTCGTCCCTTTTCTACCAATAGTCGTCCGCGCGTTGTGTTCTTAATAGCTTGAGGAATCTCCATAATTTCCTTTAGGAGATAATGATCATATCCGTCTTTCTGAATTGCCTCTGCTTCCCATTCGACTGTTTCAGTAGACTTCTTTCTCTTTTCACCAGCGATAGTCACCACGTCATATCCGTCTTTAGTCACTACTGCAATCTCGCCATCATCGAGATATACCACATCTTTAGTGTGTGCCAACAGTGCTGACGGATCAGACGATACGAAGTGACCATCAGTTCCAACACCCAATACAATGGGACTGCCCATGCGTGCCACGATCATCTGCTTCGTATCTTTTTCAGACATCACTGCTATTCCGTAGGTTCCTCGTACGCGCACCAACGCAGCTTGTACGGCCTTTTTAAGGTCTCCTGCATACAATGTCCCGATAAGCTTCGAGAGTACCTCTGTATCAGTATCAGAGTTAAAAGTAATACCTTGTGCAATAAGCCCCTCTCGAAGTTCACGGAAGTTTTCAATAATACCGTTGTGTACAATCCAAACGCCACCACTCATGTCCTGATGTGGGTGCGCATTCTCTACTGTTGGAGGACCATGTGTTGCCCAACGTGTGTGTGCAATGCCTGAGGTTCCAGGGATAGTTTGAGTGATTTCAGCTGCTAAATTATCAATAGGGCCAACAGCTTTGACGGCACCAAAACCTGGAACGTAGATACCCGCAGAATCATACCCACGGTATTCAAGTGTTCGCAAACCTTCAATAAGTATAGGTTCTGCTGTTCTACTTCCTACATATCCAAATATTCCGCACATAATGTAATTATTGTATCACGTTAATTGATATAGCATCGATGCTATATAATACTTCCACTTCCCATACTAAGTTACGCCAAGTATACTGTTAATGAAAAGGAGTCACTCCATGATTATAGAAAAAACAATACAATTTGTTCAAGAAACACTCGGTGGGGCTGAAGGTGGTCACGACTGGTTTCATATTGAGCGTGTCTGGAAAATTGCTAAGCACATTGGTGAAGTTGAAGGTAGCGTAGATATGGAAATTGTAGAGCTTGGTGCTCTACTTCACGATATCGCTGATTCCAAATTTCATAACGGGGATGAAGAGATTGGGCCAAAAACTGCAAGGATCTTCCTTGAGTCGCAGAACTTTACTGAAGAAAAAATTATTGCAGTAGAAAATATCATTCGACATATTTCATTCAAAGGAAGTATCGAGGGTCAGAAGTGGACCTCCCCTGAGCTGAACATAGTACAAGATGCCGATCGCATCGATGCACTCGGAGCAATCGGTATCGCACGGACCTTTAACTACGGAGGACATAAAGGGCGAGCCCTCTACAACCCGGCGATCCCTCCGAATCTCAACATGAGTAAGGACGAGTATAAAAAAACTACCGCTCCTACACTCAACCACTTCCAAGAAAAACTATTTCTATTAAAAGACTTGATGAACACCAATACAGCGAGGCAGATGGCAGAAAAACGGCATGACTTTATGATTACCTACGTTGATCAGTTCTTGGCAGAATGGGACGGACAAGAATAAAATAAAAAACGGCACCTACATGGGTGCCGTTTTTATTTTATTCTTGCAAAAACCCTCCTGCTTGATGCTCCCACAATCGCTGATATGTTCCACCTGACTGAGTCAACTCGTCATGTGAACCATCCTCTACAATCTTCCCTGTTTCCAATACTAGAATTCTGTCCATTTTACGAAGTGTTGAAAGTCGGTGTGCTACGGCAATCACGGTCTTTCCTTCCATAAGAATTTCTAGTGCTTTCTGGATCTCAACCTCACTCTCACTATCAAGTGCAGAAGTAGCTTCATCAAGTACTAAGATCGGTGCATCTTTAAGCATCGCGCGCGCGATAGCTACTCGTTGCTTCTGTCCACCAGAAAGCTTAATGCCTCGTTCCCCTACTAACGTATCGTATCCAGTCTCTAGCTGCATGATGAAATCGTGAGCCTGTGCTTTTTGTGCAACTGCGATAATTTCCTCATCAGTAGCATCAGGTTTTCCATATGCGATATTTTCACGAATCGTTCGGTGGAACAATAATGGCTCTTGTGGAACTACTGCAATATTTTCACGTAATGAATCTTGGGTTACTTGTGAAATATTCTGTCCATCAATCAAAATGTCTCCACTATCAATATCGTGTTGTCGCAGTAAGAGGGAAACGAACGTCGTCTTCCCTGCTCCTGAAGGACCTACCAAACCAATTCGCTGTCCTGGTTTAATGCTAAGCTCGAAGTTATCAAAAACGGCATTGGTTCCATACTCAAACTGAACCTTATTCCAAGAAATTGCACCCTTTGCAACCACTAAATCTGACGCATTTGAAACATCCTTAATTTCCCGATCGACTAATATTTCACGTAAGCCTTCTTCCACATTCCCATATTCTCGAATAAATCGATTCATCGCATGACCAATAGTCACAAACATATACGCAATTCGTCCGAGTAAACCAAGGACTAACACGAGTGTGCCTGCAGTCATTGAGCCTTGTGCAAGAAGTGCGTACAGCAATACCAGTACAACTCCAATCATTATGATAGCGAAGCAGGTGTTAGCGAGCATTATTAATTCACCAAACATTGATTGCTTCATATCTTTATGTGCTCGGTCAGTGAAGACAGATCCAAGGCGATGTAACTCGAAGCGACGTTGCGAGAATTGTCGAACTGCTGAAATGTTAGTGATGGTGTCCACCCCTTCTCCTCGAGATTTCGAAGCGGCGGTAGCATACGAAACCACCAACGGTCGACGTTTTTTAACCGCAATAATGTTGAACACAAGCACTCCCAAGAAAATACTCAGCAAGATAAATCCGATACGGAAATCAATCGTGAAGAATAACAACAAGGTTACTGTTAAACCAATAGATTCTGAGAAAAAGGTCCACAACAACTGGAACATTAATCCTGCACTGCTATCAACTGCATTTGAAACCTTATTTGAAAGTGCACCTGCGAAACGATTACTGAAGTAATTATGACTATGAGTAGTTAAATAATCATAAAGTTTAGAGTATCCGTCTTTATGAAACTTAATGATCCAACGTATTGCAGTAAACCCACTTAATCGATACAAAAGACCGTTACCAGCTGAAACCAGCAAGAACAATCCTCCCCATAGATATAGAACTTCTTTTTGCTCCGCCAGTGACTCTGCAAGTGTAAAATTATCAACAAGTTTTGCTGAAACATAAAAGATCATTATGTTTAATGTTTCTGCGGCAATAACAAGAGAGAACGATACCAGACCAAGAAATTTATACTTACTCCCCAAATACCACAAAAACCGTAGCGGTGTATTAGGAATACTTCCCGTATATGGCGCTTTTATAGCGCTCTGTTGTTTTGCAGTATTCATATTGTAAAAACTCTACCTTCGATACCTGTCACCCTGGAGAAAGCGTCGTAAGTATTTTATGACGTTTATACGGCTGGAATCTTACAATCGAGTGTCATGAGTAAAATGGAAGCTTGCTTACATTTTTGAATAAACGATGATTGCACAAACGTTGATTTCGTGTGTCTACACAAATCAACGTTTGTCCTGTTGTGCAGACACAACTTCTCCAGAAACACGTCTAATTTCTTCCTCAGAAATATCTCCTTCTCGCAAAATTGTAACCGTATCGTCAATAATTCGCACAATGGTGGAGGCCAGAGCTTTACGTGGACCATCATCATAAATTTTTTCTATTCTCTGGGCCTTTTCTCCAAATTGCTGAAGTATTTCCCCAGGAGTTGAGAAGGTTGGTGCTCCATGCACATTGGCACTTGTGCATGTGAGAGGTGCATCATTCTCTTCCATAAAAGCTTCTATAATTTTTTGAGTAAGTGGGTCTGAAGAAATACGAAAACTAATTTCATTCTCCGTTCCTCGCCGAAAGTCAGGGACTTTATCATTAGCATTCAAAATCAACGTCAATGATCCCGGTAAAAATTTCTCAATTATTTTTTCTGCTTTAGAAGGAACGTGAGCATACTTCTTAAGATCTTCCACATCACGAACAAGCCAACTAGAATGCTGTAACATATCTCTACCTTTCAAAGCAAAGAGTTGCTCAACAGCAGCTTCATCAAGCGCATTAACGCCCAGCGCATACAGAGTTTCAGTTGGGTAGAGAATAATCATTTTTTTAGTATATACCCAAGTTCCTCTAAAATAAAATCTATCCCGTGATAAATAGATACTGTATGATGTAGTTATGAATCCCGAACGAGCAGCAATGAAAACCATCGACCGAGAAAATCGGGGTGATCACATAAAAGCAACTGCTGAAAAACTTCTTCCTTTACATCCACAAATTGAAAGGATTATGAAAAAAATTGCAGTCAAGCCTGAAGACTTTAGTTCTCCTTTTGATGATGAGATGATCGCTGATGATCGAAGACATGTGGAAAAAATGAAGAAGAAAATTAGGGAACATGATAAAAATCCAGGAGCTGGCGGGTTAACCTTTGGTGAGGTTAGTAAACTTGCTGAAGTGCTTGAGTACCAAGTCATTAAGGGTATTAACGTCGGGAAGTGGCTACCATACTGCAAGGCCATTAAAACTTCTGAATACGACGATATCATTAACGGGATAGATCTTGTTGTAGCTTTTACTAAAGGAGAAAAATCTGACCACCTAGGTATTGGTGTGGATATATCCTTTTCACAAAATCTCAAGGGTAAGTTCCAAAGAATAAAAGACGAAATTGATCAATACGACGCAGAAGATAACCACCTAGGTACAGTACGGTACTTCCCCTCTGCACAAACAGGTGAACGTAGCCCACTTTTAGACGTCCCTAGAGTTGTAGCCGCACTAGACCTCGGTGTAATGGAGGATCTCGCGCGTGTAAAAGACGGAGGTCCTGGACACATAGCACAACATGCAATCATTACTGAAATGGAACGACAACTATCTGTTTTTGCAGACTACGCCCAGAAGAAAAATCCACTATGTCTCGACCAAATTATGCGTGCGCAAAACTTTGTACATCTCATAAGTCAGCATTTACAATCCGAAGAGCAGTTACAAAGCTCTGAGTATGGCAAGAACATAAAAATCCAAGAGGCTATCGAAGATGGACTTTCTCTCTTTAGATAGATATTTAAAACGATTTCGGTATACTGTTACTCAAATAAACATTGTGTGTCCGGTTAGCTCAGCTGGTAGAGCGCCACATTGACATTGTGGAGGTCACAAGTTCAAGTCTTGTACCGGACACATAGTATTTATTTACATCATTATGGAAACACTCAAAAACACAGTCGTCATCTACCACGCGGATTGCCGTGATGGTTTTGGTAGTGCGTACGCAGCGTGGAAAAAGTTTGGTGAGGACGCATCGTATATCCCCCAGAAGACTGGGAGCGAGACTCCTCCTGAGGGACTTATCGACAAAGAGGTCTATATCCTTGATTACTCATACTCTAAGGAGACACTGCAATTACTTCTAGACACCAACAAGTCAGTAATAGTTATTGATCATCACAAGACCGCAAAGGAAGCGGTTGAGAGTTTTGAAAATAATATCTTTGATAACGATCACTCTGGTGCGGTACTCTCATGGAAATATTTCCATCCTGATACTGAAGTACCTCCCCTCTTAGAATATGTAGAAGATCACGATCTGTGGCGATTTGCTCTGCCTGAAAATCGAGAGTACAACGTCGCCCTTGGACAATACGACGTAACGTTTACAGCATGGGATGCGCTTATTGACGAACTTAAAGATAACGACAAGCTCATCAACTTTATTGCAAAGGGTGCGCTCTTAGCTAAATTTGAAGATCGCCTTGTTTCAAAATTGATGCAATACAAAGAACGGGTGCTTTTTGAAGGTCATGAGGTCTGGGCGATCAATGCATCACGTATCTATCGTTCTATTCTTGGTAATCAACTAGCTGAACTTAACCTTGTGGAAGAACAAACACCAATAGGTATCGTGTACTATCACAACAATGGTGCTGTAAGTATCTCACTACGAAGCATCGGAGAAACAGATGTTTCAGAAATTGCTCAGAAATACGGAGGTGGTGGACATAAGAATGCTGCAAGTATCAAAGCAAATTCATTTGAAGATCTGCCGTTTACTTTTATATAAAGCAGTGTAGATTAATATTAGACAGCAGAAAATGTAAGGAGAGACTCATGTCAATGAATATTTTGCGAGCGGAACTAGTGGAAGCAGCCGCTGTGCGCACTAAAGTGTATTACCATGGCGCAAGCGATACACATATCGTGCAACAACTCGATGGTACTGAGTTTGGAAGTATGCCCATTAAGGGTTGTGGGAGTTTCGCTGACGATGCCTACCAAGACTATCGCAGTAAAGTGTACAAAGCAGTTGAGGACATGAAGCTTGGTGAGATCGGAAAAATGACTGCAAAAATAGGTCGTATTGCACCTGAATGCCTCAACATGAAAGAAGTACCTGTATAAACACAGAAAGAGCTACCAAATTGGTCGCTCTTTTTCCTTTTTTTGCTATAGTATCCTCATGAATATCCTATCCATTGAAACATCGTGTGACGAAACTGCGGTAAGCCTTGTGACGGCTGAAGGTGTGTTTCCTGAAGCTACCTACGAGGTTCTTGGTGACGCACTGCACTCCCAAGTAGATATACATGCGACCTATGGAGGTGTGTTCCCTACTATGGCAAAGCGTGAACACATCAAGCGTATTGTTCCACTTATGGAACAAGCACTTGAGCAAGCTGAACTCCTCCACAAAAGTACCGAGGAAATTCCACAAAACCTGCAAGAAAAACTCTACGAAATTCTCTATCGTGAGGAAGGAGTTGCTGATGCGCTGATTGATTTTGCACAACGCCATGAACGTCCTGAGATTGATCTTATTGCAGTAACTTCAGGACCAGGCCTTGAACCAGCACTATGGGTTGGTGTTAACTTTGCGAAAGCTCTTTCAACCTTAATGAACATTCCGGTTGTTGCCGTTAATCACATGGAGGGTCATGTACTTGCATCACTCTTTGATGTTGAAGAAGATGACAAGATTGCACAAATTCCCTTCCCTGCTATTTCACTTCTTATCTCTGGAGGACATACGGAACTACTTTTAATGAAGAATTGGGGCGAGTACGAAAAAATTGGACAGACACGGGACGACGCGGTTGGTGAAGCATTTGATAAAGTCGCACGTATGATGGGACTGCCGTACCCAGGTGGACCGGAAATAAGTCGCTTAGCTGGTGAAGGTCGTTCGCGTGAACTTCCACCCTACGCAGAACTTCCACGACCAATGATTAACTCAGGAGACCTAGATTTCTCATTCTCAGGATTAAAAACAGCAGTGCTCTACGCAATTGATAGCAAGGAACTTTCTGAAGACGACACGCAGGCACTTGCACGCGACTTTGAAGATGCAGTGGTAGAAGTGCTCCTTAAGAAGACTGCTACAGCGTTTGACGAGCATGGTGCACAAACACTTATTGTGGGAGGTGGAGTAAGTGCTAGTCAATTCATCCGGCAGTCATTTAATAAATTCTTCCTAGAAAACTATCCTGATACAACCATATACTTCCCTAACCCCGGTCTTTCTACCGATAATTCGATAATGATCGCTCTTTCAGGGCATGCCAAAAGTATGAATGCATCAAATCCAGCGGCGGCGAGATTGATGAAGGCGGATGGCAACAAGAGTATTGACGAGTAACATCTAGAGAAATCCTAAAGGTCTGAAAAGCTAAGCTTTTCAGACCTTTTTGGTCTTTAACAAGATAAAAAATCGTGCTACTATCGGTCTCTAACTAAAAGTAATCCATGAACGAGCAAAACAACATTCCAGAGCTGTTTCTAAAACCATACGACCCGGCAGAGCACGAGAAAAACATCTACAAAATATGGGAAGATTCTGGGTATTTTAATCCTGACAACCTTCCTGGAGAGCGCGATGAAGCGTTCACTATTGTGATGCCTCCGCCAAATGCAAACGGTTCACTACATGCAGGTCATGGCCTGGTGTTCACTATTGAAGACACAATGATGCGGTTTGAACGTATGCGTGGGAAGAAAGCTCTCTGGCTCCCTGGTGCTGATCATGCTGGATTTGAAACACAGGTGGTATACGAAAAGAAACTCCAGAAAGAAGGTCGCTCACGATTCGGAATGGATCCTAAAGACCTCTATAACGAAATCATGGATTTCACGATGACAAACAAGACATTCATGGAGAATCAGATTCGTGAACTTGGAGCTTCATGCGACTGGTCACGCTCACTTTTTACTCTTGATGACCGAGTAATCAAAACGGTATACGATACATTTAAAAAACTTGAGGAAGATGAACTATTGTACCGAGGGGCACGTATTGTGAACTGGTGCCCGAAACATCAGACTTCCCTGTCAAACCTCGAAACAGAGCACGATGAACGAACATCGAAATTCTACTACTTCCAGTACGGACCCTTTGTAATTGGTACAGCACGCCCTGAAACAAAGTTTGGTGATAAGTATGTGGTGATGCACCCAGAGGACGAGCGTTACGCAGAATACAAACACGGACAAGAGATTGAACTTGAGTGGATCAATGGACCCATTACTGCAACAGTCATTAAGGATGAGGCCGGCGATCCTGAAATGGGATCGGGTGTGATGACTATTACTCCGTGGCACTCTGGAGTCGACTTTGATATTGCAAAACGGCATGACCTCGATTACGAACAAATCATCGACTGGCGAGGGAAGCTCCTTCCTATTGCTGATGAGTTTGAAGGGATGACGATCAAAGATGCCCGGGAGAAGATTGTTGAAAAACTTGATGAGAAAGGGCTGTTGGTAAAGATTGATGAGGAATACAAAAACTCTGTCCCCTGCTGTTACAAATGCTCACGAGAAATCGAGCCACAGATTCGTGAGCAATGGTTTGTAAAAACAAAGCCACTTGCTGAAAAGGCGCTAGAAGCTGTTGTAAACAAAGAAGTGACATTTGTAAACGAACGCGACGAACGGGTGTTTAAACACTGGATGGAAAATATCGAAGATTGGAACATCTCACGACAAGTGGTTTGGGGTATTCCTATTCCTGCAAAGGTCTGCTCAGAATGTGGACATGGCCAGGTGGATCTTGAAGATACTATTACTACGTGTGAGAAATGTGAAGGAAAGATGGAGCAAGATCCTGACACGTTTGATACATGGTTCTCTTCTGGACAATGGCCATTAGCAACAACTGGATATCCTGATGGTGATGATTTTAAAGACTACTACCCTACAAGCACCATGGAGACCGGGAAAGACATCATTTTCTTCTGGGTGGCACGTATGATCATGCTTGGTTTATACCGAACCGGTGAAGTACCGTTTAAGAAAGTGTACCTACACGGAATGGTACGCGACAAGAAGGGGCTTAAGATGAGTAAGTCTAAGGGAAACGTAACGGCACCGAGCGAAATTCAGGAACGATTTGGTACTGATGCATTACGTATGGGGCTGTTGGTAAACAATGCTCCAGGAAACGACATGAACCTTGATCCCGATAAGATCAACGCATACAAAAAATTTGCAAATAAGATATGGAACATCACACGATTCACACTTGATGCAACAAGCGACATGGACGAGGACGCAACACTCAACGATGAAGACGCGCAGAATATCCAAGAACACCTGATCGCACATGTAACTGAAATTACTAAGCAGATGAATGATGACCGGTTTGATATGGCCGCTGAGAATGTATATCACTTCGTGTGGGATTACTTCGCAAGTACACTTATTGAAGAATCAAAACCACTACTAGCTTCTGAAGATGCTGGTGTGCGTGCGTCACGACAACGACTTCTTACAGAATATCTCACAACATCATTGAAGGTACTGCATCCGTTTATGCCATTTGTAACGGAAACAATCTGGCAAGAACTTCCGAAAGAAATGAAGGGGCAAGATATATTGATGGTTGAAAGTTGGCCCATTGTATAGAAATAATATTTGAAGTGCTAAAAGACTCTTGTGGTATCAAGAGTCTTTTATTTGACCCAGTTACTCATATATCGTATCTTAAGGATAGAAGTCAAGTATTATAGGGGTAAGAAAATGACTCTAGCAGTGAAAATTCTAAATATTTTTCCAGGTGGCCGAGTAGAGTACAAAATAGGTAGCGGCAGATACAACGACGGCCGACATAAAGGTGAGCGAAAATTTATGGAACATTCATCTTTCGGCAAGCTTGAGCTGAGTAGCGGTGTTTCAGAAACAAATCTGGCCACACTACAACCCGACTCGGGAACACCATCGTACCAACTAAAAGAAACACCCGCAGAAATTGACGATATGGTTGGAAAAATATATATACACGTACCGAACGTGTAACATTCTCTAAAGGGCGCATCAAACGATGTGCCTTTTATTTTGTACTTGTTTTTGCGATACATCTTTGATACGGTACCTTACAGAAACAACAAAGGATGAGGGCATGGGAAGTCCTACTAATACCGACATTGATTTATATGAAGTAAGTAGTTCAGCAGAAACTCTCTGGGGGCACACAGCAAGTGGGGAGGAAGTGTTAATCAGCGGGACACTGCTGTATGGTGATTCGGATTCTGTGTTCAAAGGAAGTGTAACCAAAGGACCAAAGGAGCTTCTGCTATTAATTTGCAAAGCACACATCGATGATACTCAAGCGCGCGTAATTCTCACACCACCAAAAATAACTGGGGACCTTGGACATTTGTTTAGCGGGTAAACCCACACCAACCAAAGCGCGGCATAATTTGTCGCGCTTTGTACTGGTATACTTAAGCAACATGGAATCAACGCAATTTGCGATAGCTTTTTTAGGTGGACTTATACCTGCTCTTTTCTGGCTATGGTTTTGGTTGCGCGAGGACAAAGAACGACCTGAGCCATATCTCTTAATCGCACTAGCATTTATCGGTGGAATGATGGTTGTGCCATTAGCCCTTCCCTTACAACGCCTGGCAATAGAAATCTATTCTGGAGATAATTTAATATTTGCATGGGTTATCATTGAAGAAGTACTCAAATACGCTGCTGCATTAGTTATCATTCTATGGAACAAAGCAGTAGACGAGCCTATTGATCTTATTATCTACATGGTCACTATCGCACTTGGGTTTGCAGCACTTGAGAATGCATTATTTATATTTGATCCGATTGTTGCAGGCGACGCAGTGAAGACCTTAACTACTGGAAAACTTCGATTTTTAGGTGCAACATTACTACATGTATTGGCCTCAGGTACCGTTGGAGCATTTTTAGCGCTTGCGTATTACAAGAGCAACCGTATGAAACTCGCATTTGGAACTCTTGGGTTGTTCATTGCTATCGTGTTGCATGCTTTGTTTAACTTTTTTATAATGGACTCAAGCGGAGAAACTATTTTAGGCGTCTTCCTATTTGTTTGGATGGGCATAATTGTCCTCCTTCTTCTCTTTGAAAAGGTTAAACTAATAGAAGCACGTCATAACCCAGCACATCAATACACATCATTATGAAAAAATTATCATTCCTAGAACGACTCACTGGCTCCGTCACCAACGGCGAGCAGTATGACGATGTTCTGGACGAAGAACATGAATTTGGTGAAGATGATGAAGTTTCAGTCAAGCACTACGAAGACGATGATTCAGAATTTCATGGACAAGAAGACGAACCTGTTGAGGAAGTACAGGAGGGTGAACTACCTGTAGATATGTATCACACAGGTGACGCAGTGGTCATTCGAGCACTTGTTGCTGGAGTGTCTCCTGATGATTTAGATATTGCTATTACACGTGACATGGTGACCATTAAAGGTATTCGTGAAGAGTACCAAGAAGCAACTAATGATGACTACTATCATCGAGAGTTATTCTGGGGTTCATTTACCCGAACACTTCTCCTCCCAGAGGAGGTATTGATTGATGAAGCAGATGCCCAAGAAAAGCATGGTCTGCTTGAAATTCGATTGCCTAAGGTAGACAAAGATCGAAGTACTCGCTTGAAGGTAAAGACAAAAATTTCAAAATAAAGAAAAGACCGATTCTTTGAATCGGTCTTTTGTTTTATGGGTCATAGCCCAATGCTCACTTCTGTTTTCAATCCCCCACTGACACCCTTAAAGTGTAGTTGTGGACCAAGGATGTCAGTCCTTGTACTAAATACACCTTCAACTAGTATGTTTCTCTTGTAGTTTTCAGTGAGTGCAGTCACTTTCTCCTCAGTGGTTAGTCCTGTCCGATTTGCATATACCTGCATAGTTTCGGTCAGGGCCTGTGTGACCACATTTAGGTCAAGTGATGTTTTTGGTGTAGTCATCAGCATAAGCTGTACTCCTTTTGCAAGAACATTCTGAGTCACAAATTTTACAAATAAAATCCGCCTCAGAGGGCGGATTTTAAATAGAATGGGAGTTTGTTAACAAATACTTAAAAGACGCCTTACAGTGCGGATTTAAGCGTACAGGATGTGAAGCTGCTCCAAGTTTGGATTGTGTGGGTGAGTTTCATTGAGTTTATTATACTTTGTGGTGGGTTGATGTCTAGTGGGTTATTCACGGGGCGGGCTCGTCCTGACGGTCACAAATTCGCTTACGCTCATAAGTAACTACGGGCTCGGTCACGAATCACTAAGTATAATTTCTACTTCGTAAAAATTCTACTAAGTGTTCGCTACCCCGGCTCATCAGTCGTGCTCGCTTCGCTGTGCGCAACATGGTTCCGCCTTTCAAGCCCGCACGTAACTGGCCTGAGCCAGTTACTCCCCAAGCACCACATATACAAAAGACCACCCTAGGGTGGTCTTTTGTATATGTGGTGCTTGGGGGCGGGCTTGAACCGCCGACCCTTCGAGCTTCAATCGAATGCTCTACCAACTGAGCTACCCAAGCAAATGATGAACAAAGCGCATGCTTGCATGCAGTTTGTTCGAATGTCGCTTAGGAAAGATTCCTCTTACCCAAGCATGTGCGCTGTGCGTGGGTGCTATTGTACCTGTTTCTCTATTTTTTTCAATACTATTAGTTCCCCTTTCCTGAAGCCATCCATTCTGTAAATTGTTTAAGTCCAGGAATTTCTTGTATACCCGCTCGGAATACATCATACGAAGATCCCAGCGCAGTAAAGTATGGCTCCAGTACGTAAAAATACAATGCGAACGGAAGTCCAACCAGTGCGATATACCATACAATCCGGATCCAAAAAGCCCAGAGACCATTACGGTGGATTTTTTTAAGTAAGTGATTGTTCTCCTCAAGCAATTCAGAGTTTCGTTCCATTAGTTCTTCCATTTTCTTATGAGAAGCATCAATCTGCGCCTGTAGCTGTGTATCTGTTTCCATGATAATAATTATATCACCCTAATACCCCGAAATAAGTTTTACTGACAGCACTACCACTGTTACTAAGAATATTCTTCGTAACCAAATGTCGCCAATTTTTATAGCGTATTTAGTTCCCAAATAGGACCCTGCAAACATTCCTGTAAAAAACTAATCCAAACTTCCAATGAAACTTGAGATAAGTCCAATAAAAAATATTGGAAATAGCTCCATGTGCTCTCACTAGGAATCGAACCTAGATCTAATCCTTAGGAGGGACTCGTTCTATCCATTGAACTACGAGAGCGGTTTTGGATGGAAATACTGTAGCATAAAAAGCACTGCCCGTGGGGCAGTGCTTTTTTATGTATTTATAAACTAGGCAAGTAGCTCCGCAACCTTTGCTTCATCAAAGCCGACCACAACATCGTCTCCGATTCGGATCACTGGCACGCCCATCTGTCCGGTCATTTCGATCATCTCCTGTCGCTTTTCTTGATCAGAAGCAACGTCAATTTCTGTATACTCTACATTATTATCTTTAAAATATTCCTTCGCAGCCTGGCAAAAATGGCAAACTGGAGTACTGTAAATTGTTACTGTTTTATCCATAGCAAGAATTATACCATTCTGTTTTAAAAGTGCGAGACTACCGCCAGAAAAGATACCAAGGAGGGGCTACAGCTTCTTCTGCTTGGACTTCTACAACCTCTTCATTCTCTCCTACAAGAATAATTACCTGTTCTCCCTCCCGAGCAACGTCAAAATTTTTCCGCATCTCTTCCTCAATTCCTCGTTCTCCTTCTAAATACTCCACTCGATCTTCCAGCTGTACTTTGCGTTCTTCCATACGATCTAATTCTGCTTCAGACTGTGCTCGTCTGCCGGACATCTCACGCTCTACGGTATACCGTTCGTACACGCTGACTCCCAACGCCACACCAATGATAACGAGTACCAGAATAACTGGTCGGGAGTAGAGATATGTCTTATAGTTGTTTTTCTTGCCGAATTGCATAGATCAGTACTTTTTATGCTATTATTTTAGCACTTTATAGATTAATCTACGCACACAACTATGAGCTTCATGTATGATAAACGGACTAAAAAGGCAATGAAATGGGTTTGGGTGGTAATCGCCAGCCTGATTGTGCTTAGCATGATCTTTGCATACTCTGGTGGTGCTTCTCTCCTTGGAGGACACGGATAGCCATCAGAAAATAACAAAAGACCGATACTAAAGTATCGGTCTTTTGTGTTCCTAGATTGTCGCGCTCCGCTGGCAATGACGATGTGTTTTGCAACAAAGTAATTACTAAATATTTTAATCGTCCTTTATCATTTTCATAAACACGTCAGGGGGTATATGTACATTTCCCATTCCTCTTGCCAGCGCCTTTTTCTTCCCCTTCTTCTGCTTATCCAAAAGTTTATTCTTACGAGATACATCTCCTCCATAAAGTCCCGCGGTTACATCCTTACGCATTGCTGAGAGCGAGCGTGATGCAATAATTTTTCCGAGTACTTTTGCTTGTAGTTTTGTTACAAACTGCTGTCTCGGCATTGTTTTATACAATTTCTCTACCACTGCCTTTGCATCAAATTCAGCTCGTGCCATCCCTACTACTCGGGAGAACGCTGGGACCACCTCTTCAGCAACCAGTACATCAAGTCGTGCCACGTGCGCAGTACGCATTTCGGCAATTTCGTAAGATAGTGATGCATATCCACTTGAAGCATTTTTCAACTTATCAAAGAATCCCCGCATGAGTTCCCGTAATGGCATTTCGATTGTCAGAAGATTACGCCCGTCCCCAAGTACTTCAGTATCAATAACCCCTGACTCATGATCAAAAAGAAGTGTCATGATATTTCCTACATATTCTGGTGGCAAAATAATCTGACCCAAGATCCATGGTTCACGGATAGTAACCTTCGCTCCATGATCTGGGAAGCGTGACGCTGCATAAATTTCTTCAACAGTTCCATCATCGTGGGTGATTTCATACGAAATTGATGGTGAAGTAATCACAAGCTCAATATTAAACTCGCGACGCAGTCGCTCAGTAATGATCTCTAAGTGAAGCATTCCAAGGAACCCACAACGAAACCCTCGCCCGAGTACACCAGATGATTCTTCTTCATATGAAAGTGAGGAGTCTGAAAGCTGGAGACGATCGAGTGCTTGGCGGAGCATAGTGAAGTCATCCTGACTTTCAGGAAACACTGACGCCCATACCACTGGGTGCGCTTTTTGGTATCCCGGAAGTGCTTCAGCGTTACTTTTTTCAAACATCAATGTGTCTCCTACTGCAGCAACCCCGGGTTCTTTAATACCGGTGACGATGTATCCAATCTCTCCTTCAGTTAGAAGGTCGGTCGGTACCTCCTCTGGGGCCAACATACCCACCTCAAGGGCCTGAAATGACTTACCACTGATGGCAAACTTCAGTTTGTCCCCTTTCTTCACCTGTCCGTCGAAAACCCGCTGGTAAACGATAATACCGCGGTGATTAGAATATTGAAAATCAAAGATAAGGCCTCGATATTGATCTGATCCTGAAACGGTTGGTGCTGGAATACGTTCACAGATTGCGTCCAGTAGTTCTGGCACACCTTCTCCTGTTTTACCTGATGCACATAAAATATCTTCGAGTTCGCAATCAAGCAGATTAATAAGGTCTTCAGATACTTCGTCGATGCGTGCGTAGGATACATCTACTTTGGTAAGTACGGGAATGATCTTTAGCTTAAGATCTTTTGCCATCTGGAGTACAGAAAGTGTTTGTGCCTGCACGCCTTGCGTACTGTCTACCAATAAAAGCACTCCCTCAACCGCGTTAAGTGCTCGTGATACTTCATACGAAAAGTCGATGTGCCCCGGAGTGTCAATCAAGTTCATTTCAAAAGCGACTCCATCTTTGAGGTACTCCATGCGGGCCGGCTGCATCTTGATGGTAATCCCCCGTTCACGCTCAAGATCCATGGAGTCCAATACTTGGTTTTGCATCTTACGTGCCTCCACGGTCCCTGTCTCCTCCAACATACGGTCAGAAAGCGTCGACTTGCCGTGATCGATATGTGCGATTATAGAAAAATTACGTATTTGTTTAGCCATATAGTGTGCGTACTCTACCTTAATCCGGTACCGAGTGCAAAGAAATATCCCTGTCTTAATCGGCAAAATTCTGAGGATAGTTCGGGAAACTAGTTGAAAACTAGATGAGTCATATTTTATTATATGGTGAATGAAGTTTTCAATGTAGTGCCGAAGAAATATTCGAGAATTTTGTTGATTATTTAAAGTACATCGTCCTGCGACACCACAACTTCGGTCTTGAACAAACGTCCTTTAAATGATTTAAAGACTTCAGACAACTCAGGAGAGCGCACTACATAGTATGTTAAAATCACCCCAAGAATACCGGCGAGTGCCCCCATAAACCCTTGTAAGAAAATACCAATAAATGTTTCTTCATCAATTCCGAAAATAAAGAAGTTTAATGCGGCGTATGCACAAAATCCTCCAACCACGGCGGCAAGCACTGACCGAAACGCGTGTAACGGAATCCATGCTGTGTCGAATGAGAACGTCCGTGCGGCAACAATCATGAGTACGCAGACTTGTAAGATAATTGCGACACTGTAGGCGGCGGCAATGGTGAGTACCTCAGAACCAGCAACGGCATTGGTACGCATAAGCACTCCAATAGCAGTGTGTGCCTCAGGAGATGCGACATACCATGCATACAAAGAGTACGTAAGCCCAACTGCGCTTATTGATCCAAAGAGCGTCACAAGAAACGGAATCTTGGTATACCCTCCTGCATAAAATACACGCACCAACAGTAGATTAACTGCCTGTGCAAAAAGCGAAATACACAACAACGCAAGTACTGCGGCAGTTAGACGTGTGTCTCCCCAGTCAAACGCTCCACTTCCAAGTACCACACGCACCATTTGTGCACGAAGGACAATAATTAATCCAATCACGGGAACGGACCAAAAAATAATATGTCGTAAGGCGGTCACAATGTGTATCCGAAACGCGTCCATTTTCTTTTGCGCATACAAATCAGCAAGCAAAGGAAACGCAGCTATTGAATAACTCGCTCCAATGATTGCCAGCGGTACTGACTGAAGATTGTATGCAAACTGAAACACAGCAACTGACCCAACGGTCATCAAACTTGCAATACCTACCAAAATCAACAAAACAATCTGATGCATTGCCAAGGTTAATGCGCGAGGAATCGACACCTTGAGTATCGATCCAATAAGTAACCAGTCAAAATTGGTGACTACCCCAAAGGAAAGGTCACTTTGGCGCACCAGTGGGAGCTGTACGAGCATGTGCCCTAGTGCCCCAAAGACTACTCCCCACGCAATACCAGAGACCCCTATAACAGGATACAGAAAAATAATACCTAGGATAATACCGAGATTATAAATTAGCGGACTTATTGCATACAAAACGAATCGATGTCCAATTTGAGTAATCACACCAAAGAGACTTGAGACACCAAGCAGTAACGGTTGCAGCAACAGCACACGCAATACTGCAGTAATCTCGGGAACCTGTTCAAGCATGCCAGGGAATACTACTGGCACAATATAGGGTGCCAGTACCCAGACTAATCCAGCAAGGATCGTGTAGAAAATAAGAAAGAGTGAAAATACTTGCCCGAGCACCAACTTCGCCTGCGAAGAATCGGAAGCGGTAATACGAGAAACAACAAACGGAATCAGTACGTACACCGACAGCGTTGACGCGAACAATACATAGAGCAGATCAGGAATACGAAATGCGGCGTAATAGATATCGAGCTCAATACCTGCACCAAATTGGTGCGCAAGCATTCGGTCACGCACCAAAGCCAACAACTGAGAACCGAACGCAAATAATGCAAGAACATACGCGGCCTGATGCAGACCGCGTACTTCTTTATACATCATTTTAATCACCCGCTTCACCATGATTATATTAGTTTACTTCTTCTACTTCAGCTGGTTCTTCAATTACTTCTTCTTCTGAAGTGTCGTCAGCCACCGTATTGACCGTACTTACCAATGGAGTATCTGGAGCTTCGGTTGTAGTGACGTTTTCTTCTGATCCAGAAACCGCTTCGGCTTCTTCTATTGGTTCAGTTGCAGTTTGTGGAGCTTCAAGTGGTGCACCACTTTCTAGCTGTGCCACCAAATCAGCAACATCAGTGTTATCTGGATTTAGTTCAAGTACTACTTTCATTTGTTCTAATGCCGCATCTGCATTGCCACTTTGAACAAAAGCTAAAGCAAGGAAATATCGTGCGTTTGCATAACTTGGGTCAAGCACTACTGCTTGAGAAAAAGCAGCAATAGCGCCTTCAATATTTTCAGCTGAAGATTCAAGGATACCGAGTTGATAATATCGTGCAGGGTTATTTGGTTCAAGAGAGATAATTGCTCGAGTAGTTGCAATTGCATCATCCACATTTCCAGCTGCGATATCAAGCTGTGTCAGGAAAAACAATGCATCGGTGTAGTTCTGCTTAAGTTGCACTGCTGCAATTGCTGAAGTTCGGGCTCCTTCAAGGTCTCCTGTTCTTGAAGCAAGCTGTGCTTCAAGCAAAGCGTACGACGGGTTTGTTGGATCTAGTAGTCGCGCTTGCCCAAATGCTTCTTTAGCGCGGTCACTTGCTCCTTCTACACCGGCTGCTGCAAGAATACTAAATACTGCGCCAAGTGTTGAATGATTCAAAGGGTTCGTTGGATCAGTGTCTACCGCCAACTGTGCAGCGTTTACTCCGTTTGCTGCTGCACTTTGGAATAACTGTTGTTGTTCAGCTGTCGGTTCAGCTAATGCAAGTAGTGAATTCATCTTTGCAAGTTGATATCCAGCAAGCTGTCGTGCATATACGTCATTTGGATTTACTGCATACGCCTCGGCAATTTTCTGTTCGACTGATTCAATGGTTGTGTTCGGAGTTACTTCATTAATTGCCTGTGTAAACGAATACACTGATGCATAGTGGCGACCGGTGTAATAGAGCACGCTTACTGAACCAACAATCACCAACATCACAATTGCTACTAAGATAAACCCAGCACGCTTACTTGCAGTAATAGAAACGGAACGTGTTGAAGCGTTGAGGAGCGTACCGTGAGCTAAGAACATAATGCTAGTAAACATCGCAGCAAGCAATAGAATGGTTGGCCCTGGATTATAAAAGAACGACATTCCCCAGAGATATCCTGAGGCAACAAATGATGATGTCCCAATGAAGTACCAAAAACGATCAACATGCACTGTTTTGAAAAGCATGCGGAAGCCTGCAGCCAGAAACAGTACAAAGAACGTAAACCAGGCGATTACCCCAAAAATTCCAACGGTTACAAACTGTGTGGTAATAAACCCACTTGCGCTGGTGAAATCAGTTTCCCAAAAAAGCGTTTGGTTAATTGACGCGTCTTTATATAAACGCCAGGCATCACTGAATCGGTTTGGCCCGATTCCTACAAATGCATTTTCCTGATACACATTGCGAGCAATATCAACGGTTGCTTCCAGTGAAGGTCGCACTTCTACATACGACACACCGGTAACGTCAGAAACGATTCCTCCTACAGCTGACCCTCCGATGATGAAGAGTGTGGAAACGACAAACACCATTGTAGACAACGAAATAGAATAGAGAGAAACGGTGGGTTGCGTATCCAGACCAAGAGATTGTTCTGAGAATCGGTCTTTAGTGAGGGTGTACATCAAAAGCACGAGACTCACCAATGCAAGCACGATCCAAATAGCAAAGAAGTTCACCACCATGAGCATCAGCAATGAGACGCTTACTACAGAAGAAAAGAGAATCTTCCCCCACTTAGTTAATGGAAGTTGCTCAAGGGCAACAAGCGAAAGAAGAATAGAGAGACCGAAGAACAACCCGAGGTCATTCCATCCACCCATAGGCGTACTCGTAGCACCTCCAAAAACTCCTAAGGATAGGAAACTCTCTCCAAAGAGAATACGAGCTACATGGAAAAGTCCTAGAATTACCGCACTTCCTGTAAGAAGTACGTACAATCGCATAATCGTTGACTTGGTCTGTCCAAATACCGAAGAAATACTTGCGGTTACTGCCAACAGAAGTGTGAACAACGCCGTTTGCACGCCAAAGGTATCTCCGATAAACGAATCATACATGTCACCCGAGAGAAGTGCTGACACGGCAGTTACAATGGCTATCCCCCAGAATGCAACAAGTGCCCATGGCGCAGTAAAGGTAATCTTTCCAGAACGAAGTACTGAAAGACTGAAGAAAATAAGTGCAACGAATACGCCTACAATAATAAATAATGTTTTTGTGTATCCAAAAGGTGCATACACCGTTGGGATAAAGAACAATGGTAGTAAACCAAAAATTACTACAATACTATTTTGTGCAATAGTGCGTAGCGAAACTTCAATCTTATCCTTCCGTTCTTCTTGTTGCTGTGAAACAGCGTGAAATGATTCCTGCATACATGTGCTAATCCATTAATCCCTAAATAATATATACCTAAAGAATACCATATATACAAAAACCCCCATACGGAGGTTTTTTGTATACGCGATAAGCCGGATTTTGTCTAGAAAATTCTAGGATGGTCATATACCTAGGGCATGTATTGCTACATACCTCATGCGGCTCTCCTATATAAAATAGGCACGGCCTTGCATGCAAGTAAGGATTTAGCCGTTTCACCCTCGTGGTTGCCCACAAGATTTATCCCAAGGGGATATTTTTCCCTTTCGGGTCCAACGTCACTGCTCGCACCTCTGAATACAATGTATTACGACGGGAGTTACCCGCTACCTTTTTTGATCTATAAATAGAAAAACATGTCCGGACTTTCCTCTTGTACGTACCATATGATACATACAAGCAACCATCTGCGTGCATGCATTATGCCACATTAAAATAAAATTGCAATTTTATGAAGGTACTACTGCACAAAGCGGCCAGGGAGCGCCAACTTACTACCGATTTGTATATTAAAATCATCAGTAAAATACGCATTCACCTCAAGTACATATCGTGCATTTTGTTCTGGCGTAAATACCGTAGGATACGTATCCGGCTTTATGTTTTTTTCTATATGTATTAGCTCTAACTGATCATCAAACCACATAATATCTAGGGGGTAGTGCATGTCGTTCATCCAAATGCCGTGCCGATCATTAGTATCAAACACAAATAATTTTCCACCAAACTCTGGTAATGAATCCGTTCCTGAAAGACCTTTCATTCTTTCACTATGTGTATCAGCAACCGTTGCTGTTACTGTCGCAAGACCAACATGGACCGTGTACAATTCATCTTTCGTACTAAATCGTTCTTTGATATTGTCAGAATACAAAGAAAATGCATATACACCGACCACAACAAGTGTAACTACAAAGACTATTTCTAAGAACAATTTAATCATATGTTATAGATAGTTTACCAAGGCCAAAATTCTAAAATAAAAGTACCGAGCATAATAAACAGTACGTAGAACCCTACGCGAATTGCGTAATACTGTAGTGACCGTCCTTCAAATAGAGTAGGTCCAACTGCAGAAGCAGCTACAAAAAGAGAAATCATCCCAACTGCTTGTATTGCTGTAACAGATAGTAACGGTACGTATGCAAGAAAGTACGCAAGTAATCCAAGCATGATTGTGTAACTTACAAATGTAAGAATCATGTGCTTGATCATATGCACTTCCGCTGCTTGTATTTTTTCTTCGGTGAGACCCGTTTCTTTCATCCAGATCTTGCCAAACAACATCGGTGAATACCAAACAGTAGCCAACGCCATCATAAAGCTCGCGGTTCCCAATACTGCAAATTCGTGTATCACTTCAAACATACCTTTAGGGTTATTTCATTAATATGACTTTAGTATACCAATAAAGGGCACGGCTGTAAGCCGTGCTCTTTATTGGTATCCCCTCTAGTCCCGCTTCCTCGCGTTCCTCGTCTCAGACTTCCTCGCCTGAAGCTTTACATAATTATCAAAATGCTTCTGATTTATCTCACCAGCTGTAATCGCGGTTTGTACCGCGCACCCTGCACTTTTAACATGATCACAATTAGGAAATTTACACGCGTAGGTCAAAACTTCAATATCAGCAAAGGTACCATCGGTAATATCCTCTTCAGAAACAAACCCGAGTTCGCGCATTCCTGGTGTATCAATTAAATATCCCCCATTAGGAAGTTTAAAGAGTTCACGTGTAGTTGTTGTGTGCCGACCACGACTATCAAACGACCTAACCTCTTTCGTGTCTTGTGTTTCATTGCCTAGCAAGTGATTTGTGATAGTAGACTTCCCCGCTCCAGAAGAACCAAGCAGCACTGCCGTTATTTCATCGGTAAAGTACTCATCGAATATTTCCATCCCCGCTCCCGTTATAGCACTCACTGCATGTACAGGAGCTGTCCCTGCAACTTCAGAAACCTGTCCCACGTACAATGCGATGTTATCAACTACGTCAGATTTGTTGAGAATAATCACAGGAGTTGTATTCGCCTGTTCGGAAAGCACTAAATATCGCTCAAGACGTCGTAGATTAAAGTCATCATCAAGCCCCATCACAATAAAAACATAATCGACATTGGTAACCATTACCTGAACCGTATCATCATGCGCGGACTTACGTTTCACTTCACTTCGACGAGGTTCAATAGATTCAATAATTGCTTTCTCATCCTCAAGTACACTAAGCACCACATAATCTCCCACCTTAGGAAATTGTGTCGCCTCACCTTCATGAAAGTGTCCACGAATTGATGCAACATACTCCTTGGAATCCGCTACTACCACGTAGCTTGCTTTATGTTCAGTGATAACGCGTCCGCGGACTGTTTGAGGAATATCAGTCATCATTAACAGCTTAAACTTCCTCCAATAGGGCATGGGGATGGAATGCCATCAGACTCAGGAAGTTCACCAGGTTCCATTCCTGACACAACGTAATCCTCAACTTTTTTCTCGTCCCATTCAGTTTCGTAATTCCACATTTCCCAATCGTATCGCCACTCATTCCAGCCAACAGTCATCTCTTGCACATACACACCATTTTCCGCAAGGAAGTTTCCTGCCTTGCGTCCATTCATACATGCAGCACTGTAGCAATAAACAATCACCTCTTTGTTTTCAGGCAATTCCTTGAAGTCAGCGAGAATAAGATCTAAGTCTCGTGAGGTATCAATGTTAATAGCACCAACAACGTGCTCACGTTCGTAGTCAGCTTCAGCTCGCACATCAACTAAAATAAAAGCATCGTCACGATGATCAATTCGTTCTCGAATATTATGCGGACTTACCAACGTCGCAACTTCAGTTGCAAAGTATTGCGCACGCAATTCATCCTGTGTCAGCGTCTTGTCATCCGAAAATTGTACATAAGATAACGCCAGTAATCCTCCCATAAGAATCCCCGCTGCAAAATGTGTATATTGTGTTTTCATAAAAGAATTATATCAAAATTACTATCCGGTTTGGAAGTTTATTTCAATGCTTTTGGATGTTGTGCAGACCACTGATAGAAAGCCACCGCAGCAGAGGCTGATGCATTAAGTGATTCGCAACGTTCATGCATTGGGATACTCACGATCATGTCGCAATGTTCTTTTGTCTTCTCTCGAATACCTTCACCTTCATTACCAAGCACAAACATGGTTGGCTTTGAAAAATCCTCAGTAACCATACTTGTGTCCCCTCCTCCATCGAGTCCGTAAATAAAGAAGCCTTCCTTCTTCATATCTTCAATAGCACGATTCACATTACCAATTTCAACCAACGGAATCTTAAATGCCATTCCTGCAGATACCTTTACCACAGTACCGGTCACACCAGCTTGCCGGTGCTTTGGAATAAGTACTGCTGACACACCAAAGGCTGCAGCTGAACGCACCACAGCCCCTACGTTGTGCGGATCCTGTACTTCGCCAAGGACTGCTAGACAGGTGTCGTTGGTAACTTCGAGTTGTTCTCTAAACTGATCGTATGTAAGGACCAACTTCTGCCGATCAATCTTTGCGATCATTCCTTGATGAACTGCCTTGCGATCTACCTCAGGTGGGACATTGTCTCCTGAAAAAGTTTTCACAATTTCCACACGCGAAAGAAGTTCACGGGGTATTTCGTGCTTTACGTCTCCTCGAATTGATAACGAGGCAATAACATCAGGTCGAAACGTTAGTGCTTCGAGTACCGCATGCTTTCCATATATAAATAAGTATCTTTCATCCATGCACCACACAGTACAATAATTTGCAAAAGTAGCAAGTTTTATGGTCTAATTGGCGCACTAGATAATGACTCTATGGCACGGCACGTAAAAAACAACAAAAACAAGCGACACGGTGTTGCATTCTGGGATCAGGAATACACAAACGCCGAACATCTCTCAATGTCAGTTGAGGCTGGTTCTGATTTGAAAAAATTTACCCGATGGTTAGAGCGTCAAACCAAGCGAACCTTACTGAACCCAACAAGTTCAGCAATTGACATGGGGTGTGGTAACGGCCGAAACTTACTCTATCTTGCCAAGGAATACGGTATGCATGGTGTCGGATACGATTCTTCAAGTGCTGCTATTAAAGAAGCAAAGACAATTTCTGAAGGAACTAATCTCCGTTATGAAGTGCGCACCATGGCAGGAGCTATTACTGAGCCTGACAATTCTCAAACATTTGCTCTGGATATGATGAGCTCCCACTTCCTCAAAAAAGAGGATCGTGCGATGCTACGTGACGAAGTACACCGAGTACTCAAACCAGGTGGTTGGTTGTTTATGAAGACGTTCCTCAAAGATGGTGACATTCACACCAAACGGCTCATTGCAGAAAAGCCGGGGACCGAAGATGGATCATACATCCATCCAGTAATTGGAGTGCAGGAATTTGCCTACGGTGAACAAGAACTTATTGAATTTCTTGAAGAGAAATTTATTGTGCACAAGGCCTACCCTTCTCACAAACACGTCTCCAAAGGTAAGGCGCTGAAGCGTCGTACTATTTCCATCTATGTGCAGAAAGATCCATTTGTATAAAGAGCATGAAGACACAAAAAATCACTGCCCGAGGGCAGTGATTTTTTGTGTGTAACGAGGCTTACGCCTTAGCTACATTTGTTGCAGCAGGTCCTTTCGGTCCTTCTTCTACATCAAATGTTACAGCATCTCCATCTTGAAGGTCATTGAATTCTACATCAATAACATCCTTAGCATGGAAGAATACGTCCTTGTCGCCTTCATCAGGTGTAATAAACCCGAATCCACGATCTGTAACGCGTGCAATTTTTCCTGTCATTTTGAAATGAGGATTATCTTCTAACTACAAACCTACACTACACCGTTTCAACTTTCCTTTTGAGATTATTTCTTCGAGAGCGCGCTTTGTCCCCGACATTAAAGCACATTCAGGTATTTATGCAATAGCACTAGTGCCTTCCTCATCAGAAGCATCAAGGGCTGGCACTTCTTGTGCAATTTTCTGTAGCTGTCCATACAATGCAATTACCGTAAATGTAATCACTAACGATCCAACAACCACACCAAGAATCAGTACAAATGCGCTCAATACCACAATCAATAGAGAAAGGAGCATGAAGCCAAATAATTTCCAACGATGCCCTTCGGTCAAGCTACTACTTGCTTTAAGCGCCTCCAAGGGTTTCATTCCCTTATCGATTACGAGCATTTCTGCAAACATCCAACGCACTGCAAGGTACACTCCTGGTACAACCAAACAGACAAGTCCAAGCATAATAAACAACCCCTTAATCAGCGCTAAGAATGCAAACGAGATCCATCGTGTGTCAGTAAGTATCATGTCATCAAAACGAATCTTCTCTCCACGGTGATGATTAAGTAGTGCAGCGATATACCCTCCGTAGAGAATATATGCCAGCGCAGTTACCACCGCGTTCCCCAAGGAAATAGCAAAAAGTACAAAAACTCCTAATGTGATACTAAATAAATATCCCGGTCGTCGTGCAAAATCATTCCATCCACTTGCTAATGCTTCTCGTATTTTAATTTTTTCCATAGTATTTATATTATACGTCTGACCATACTGCCAACTCGTTTCCGTCAGGATCACTGAAGTGGAAACGTCTTCCTCCCGGGAAGCTGAATATTTCTTTTACAATAACCCCTCCTGCTTTGTGTACTGATTCCAATGTTTGTGCAAGATCTTTAGAATACAGGATAACAAGAATACTTCCTTTTACTGGTTCTCCAAGGGTAAACCCTCCACTGACATGTTCCCCTTCAAAGGCAATGTATTCAGGACCCCAATCTGTAAACAACCAACCAAAACTTTCTGAATAGAACTTTTTCGCAACACCAAGATCTTTAGAAAGAAACTCAACATATTGTATTTGTTCATGAATCATTAGCAAAAGTATACCAAAAAATAACGATCACTTATATCTATAGTCCCATTGGTGCCAGAGGATATTTTTTCATAACGTCGTTCTTAAACCAATCAGTTTCAGTAATTGTTTGTGTCCACTGCGCCACTTTTGGGAAGTCTGTAAAATCAAACTCCCCACCGCGCGTTCTCATTATCTGCCTGACAAATGGAATGATAGCAATGTCAGCCAGTGAAAGTTTTTCCCCTAAGAGATATCCTGAAGGAAGTTCGTCTTCAATTTTTTGCACCATTGTCCGCAACCCGTGCACGTGTGTACTATGCATATCTGCATCCATAACCAGATTTTTTCCATATTTAAAAAGATCAACTTGTTGTTTAAATATTGTGTCACACCAAGTAAACCAGTCGATCATCTTTACATACTCTATACTTTCAACATTGGGAGTATACGTAGGTTTTCCATCAAGAGCATTAAGCATGCGGTTTATCTCGTTAGACTCAGTGAAGACCCTCTCCGTACCTTCAGCATCAATGCCGCGCAAGATAGGAATCCGAGGACGCTCTTTGGCGCGTGTACTCCATTCTTGCATCCAAGTGGTCCATTTTCGCAAAGGTTCTTCTACAACCTCATGCTCAATTCCCTTTAGGTATAACAATATCCGTACCCGTATACAAAATGGACATCGGCGGTAATTATGTAGTATATATTTCATATTATTCTGTATTCTGTGCAAGTGCTTCTTGAGCTAGTGCAGTCATTTCTTCAGCATTGTCTAAAGCTTTTTCTGGCACTGACCACCAATTTTTAATAATTACTGGATCTTTTTTATCTTTACGCGTATAGGTAAATTGCGTAGAGCCCATTTTCTTATATTTATCTTGTAGCGCAGGGTCAGTCACTTTGAAATATATTGTTTCCATCAAAATAACCCCAAGTTGTACACCAGACACTTTAAGTAGTACCCCACCAAACATACGGGTAGTTTGTATAGGCCCGACAGAGGAAAGGAGGTCGAGAGTGTATTCAAGAAACTCTTTTGATGTGCTCATATAAAGTTAGTATACACAAAACACGGTCTATAGACCGTGTTTTGTTATCTTATTCATTTAGATACGAATCAAAATAAATCGCATGGCATGTATATCCCCCTGGATTCTTCTGCAGATAATCTTGATGATATCCTTCAGCATTCCAAAACCGAGTGTACGGTTCAAGTGTGGTGACAACAGGATCATTCCACCGCGCTGACTCATCAACGATATCAATCATTTCTTGTGCAGCCAGTTTCTCCTCTTCAGTTTGGTAGAAGACAGCAGAACGGTACGCAGTTCCTCGATCATTCCCTTGTTGATTCAATGTTGTTGGGTTATGAATCTGAAAGAAGAAATCTAAGATATGTTTATAGTCAGTTATTGTGTCGTCATACGTCACTTCAAGAGCTTCTGCATGTCCATTATGATTTTCGTATGTTGGATTATCATTGTTTCCTCCCGTATAGCCAGCTTCTGTTTCGAGGATGCCGGGTTGGGTCCTTAGGAGATCTTCGAGTCCCCAGAAACATCCACCTGCGATATATGCTTTCTTTGTCATACTAACTTTCTTTTAAGTCTAACGACACACTATTAATGCAATACCGATCACAGGTATTTCCATTTTTCTCTGGACCGTCCGGGAATACGTGACCTAGGTGTGCCTCACAATTCTTACATCGTACTTCAGTGCGACGCATCCCGTGACTATCATCTGAAATTAATGTCACAGCCTCAGTATTTGCAGTGTCAGTAAACGACGGCCACCCGGACTTACTGTCGAACTTCGCTTCTGAAGAAAACAAAGCGGCATCACACACTGCGCAGTGATACATACCATCAGTCTTCTCATCGACATATGCGCCTGCAAACCGTGCTTCCGTTCCATTTTCTCGAGCTACCTTGTATAGCTCCGGATTGTCTCTCTTCAATTCTGCATCAGTTTTCATATATGTATATGTTTATTCTTGTAATACTTATTATACGTCGATTATGAGGATATATTTCAAAGAAAATTAGAATTTTATAGGTCAGAATGATTATGTATTCTTATTTGCTCGAAATAAGTGGAGACATAAGATAATAAAGAATAAAAAGAGAACCCCTGAAAGAAACGGAAATGTTACGAACCCAAACACTTCCATAACTTTCTTTGAGCAATCAGCACTACCATCTGCCAAACATGGCAAAAGGCCGGACTCGTGCAGATCTTGTGGTAGCGATTGGTAGATGTAATGATACACGGCAACAAGTAAGCCGAAGACAGACAGCACTATTGCGTACACTGGAAAATGTTTTGTGTCTTTACGCCTGAACGCAGCCAGCGCCAAGAAAACCAATGGGTACAAAGCCACGCGCTGAAGCCAGCAAAGAGAGCACGGTATAAAACCAAACACCTCAGAGTAGAGTAAGGTTGTAACAACACCACCAATACTTGTGAGCACCAAAATGGGCCATATGTATGGGGCAACAAATTTTTGATAGAGCTTTTGATTATTCGAAACATAATCAAAGATAAGGCCGAGTGTTAGTGCAAGGACACACAGGCCGGCGATTGCGTATAGGAGGTTTATGGTGTGAATGTTAAAAAGAAGCCAGGTAGTCATATTTAGATTATATCATTGTTAACTACCTGACCAGAGGTCTCTCTCGTTACACGAGCAGTATAGGTTGTCGATATTTCTTGAGAAATATCAGGCAACCTTTTCGAGCCCTGACGAAACAGTCTCCCAGACTGTTTCTGTCGCGTAGCACTAAAGTAAAAACACTCCTTGCGGAGTGTTTTTACTAAGTGCTACCCGACCAGGGCTCGAACCTGGATTGACTGCACCAAAAACAGTAGTCCTACCATTAGACGATCGGGTATGATCACCGGCCGCTAACCTAAATTAGAAGCTTTGTGCGCATTAGAGTACCATAATACTTTAAAAATTACAGCATCACTTTCCCTGTCCCACTTGCGCATCGGGGTATTTTTTAAACATTAGGAAATGACCACCATTACCAAACAATAGGAGTAGGACTACTGCAGCAAAGTGTGGAATGTGGCCTGCTAGTTCAATTGGTCCCAGCAGGAACAACGGGATAGTGAATATGATCGCAACAATCAATGCATTGAGTCTAGTTACTGCTCCCAAGATAAAGATGATTCCAAATAGTATCTCTACTGATCCTGCAGAAAGTACAAAAAGGTAATCTGAATACGGAAAACCTAGTACCTGCATGAAATTCCATTGATGGAGATTGAGGAAATTAATACCAAACTCTGGTGCAAGAATTTTTTCGGATAGTCCAAGCACTACTAATGTTGCGCCAGTTCCTAAACGAAGGAACGAGAGTGCATATTCTTTAAATGCTTGCAGTTTCTCTCTAAAATATGAGAAAGAGATCAGCGAGAAGTAATCATTTCCCATTACGGCAATGAACATTGCTGTTGAGAGAATCCAAACATCTTCCAAGGCTGCAACCCAACCTGCGAAGTAGAAGGTGCTCAGCCATACAAACCCCAAGATAAATGCTGAGGTACGCGTTGCAATTCCCAACATAAACGCAATACCAATAAAAATCTGAATGAAGATGAGCATATGCGGAATACCTACTTCATGGGTAAGGTTCGGAGAAAAGAGATACTCATGCGTCCCTGCAATAAGCAAAAAACTTCCCGTTACCATCGCAAAAGTAGACGCAGCTCGTTCGTACGCATGACTTGCTTTGGGACGAAGAAATCCTAAGCGGAAATGGTTTCGTTGATGACAAATAATTCCTGCCAGAATCACAATAAGCATGATTGATGCCCAGACTGAAAGATACAGCAGTGTTGGTTCAGTTGTGACGTATTTTTCTAATGAAGTCTCTGCAAACCAGCGCGTATGAGCCGAGGCGAACATTGGCACAAATAGAGAGAGTGTGAGAAGTGATGCATATTTCATATACCCGTAGTATCGCGCTATGTGTGAGAGCGCGCAATGTACTTTGTCCCCTTACTCATACAAAAGACCGACACCAAAGGTGTCGGTCTTTTGTATGTACGGTGTCCTTAGGCTTTACTTTTCTTGAAACAATCTAAACATTTCAAATTCTCAGTACTTCGTGGTTCAAATGGCAGGCTTGTGATCGCATTTCCACACGTTGCGCACTTCCAGTCACCAGCGATTTTTGGCTTCTCGCCTGCTGGTGCCATCTCTTCAAAATCAGGTGCTGGCGGTTGTTCTCCTGCGAGTCCTGCGTCTTCAGGAAAATCTGGTACCTCGTCTGCAGCAGGCATTGCACCATCAGGCATTTCTGCCGCAGTCCCAGCTTCTGAGTCCTTTTGTTTTCCGTAACACGCTTTGCACGTTAATCCCGATTCCCCTCTTGGCTGAAATGGTAATTCTGTAATAGCTCCCCCACATTTGCTGCATTTCCAATTTCCCTGAAACATAAATTTAGTCCTTAGTTGTTAGCTTTTAGTCCTTAGATGAACAGTATACACCAACCGAGATAAACAGAAAATGATCCCTTTAAGCAACAAGTATATCTTTCTTACTTATCTAAGTAAGAGAATTGTGTGAGACGCAAGGAAGACAAGAAAAAAGAGCCGAGCCGTACTTAACGTACGGTGAGGCCCTTTTTCTCGTAGTCTAACGAAGTAGATTGCGTGACTCTGTTACTTAGAGATGATTTATTTGCTTTCGTAACTTGCACGGATGAAAGCTGTGAATAAAGGATGAGGATCCAACGGCCGTGCCTGCAATTCTGGATGATACTGCACTCCTACAAAAAATGGATGAACTTCTGTTGGTAGCTCCATGGTTTCCATAAGACGTCCGTCTGGTGACTTCCCTGAAAAGATAAGTCCCTCATTTTCAAGCTCCATGATGTATGCAGGGTTCACTTCATACCGGTGTCGGTGTCGTTCAAGAATATCTGTTTGTTTGTATGCCCTTGCAACTACTGAACCCTTTTGCAAAACCGCAGGGTACTGCCCAAGACGCATAGAACCTCCCATATCTCCCTTTGCGATTTTCTCTTTCTGTTCATCCATCACGCCCACAATAAGATTCGCTGCTTTGGGGTTAATTTCTTCGGTACTGGCATCCTTCTTTTTTACTACATTTTGTGCAAATTCAAGCACTGCCAATTGCATACCGTAACAAATACCAAAATATGGAATTCGATTTTTTCGCACATACTCGATTACTTTAAGTTTTCCATCAACGCCCGTCTTACCGAACCCTCCAGGAACCAAGACACCGTCATATTTCTTAAGCTCTTTAAGTTTCTTACTGTCGGCAAAATCGTGTGACGATAAGTATGTAATGTTTGGCTTGAGTCCTAACTTGTATGATGAATACTTAATTGCCTCAAGCACTGAAATATATACGTCAGAAAGCACAAAATCTCCTGAACTGAAATACTTACCGATTACCGCGATCTCTACAGTATCCTTCGTATTTTTAGACTTTGACACAAATCGTTTCCATTCTGAAAGGTCAGATTTTTTAGAACATGAGAGATCAAGCATTTCACACAAACGATCTGAAAGACGATCTTTTTCAAGATTTAAAGGAATGTCGTAGATGCTTTCTACATCAGGTGCAGATATGACGTCTTCTGCATGCACATTACAAAACGTTGCGATTTTTTCTTTACGTTTCTGGTCTACACCAACTGGTGAGCGAGCGATGATAATATTTGCAAAAACTCCTGCGCTATTGAGCATACGTACAGCAGTTTGGGTTGGTTTTGTTTTCATCTCACCAATACTTCCAGGCACCGGCAGGTAACTAACCATAACCACACCTATATCCTGAGGGTTTTTGGTCTTCATCATACGTATTGCTTCCAAAAAGAGTACGTTCTGGTATTCGCCGACTGTCCCACCTACTTCAATAAGTACAACGTCCGCACCTGCACCTTCTCCTGCTTTTTGTATACGGGAGATTACCTCAAGTGGAATATCTGGAACAACCTCTACATTTTTACCCTTGTATCCAAGATTACGCTCTTTTGCGATTACGGCTTGATATACACTCCCTGTGGTCATGTAATTAATGCCTGGAATATCAATATTTAAAAATCGTTCATAGTTCCCCATGTCTTGATCTGTTTCAAGACCGTCTTTAAGCACAAAACATTCACCATGTTCAGTAGGGTTCATGGTCCCCGCATCCACATTTACATACGGGTCAATTTTTACTGCGGTAACAGAAAGTCCACGTCCTTGTAGGATTTTTGCGATCGATGACGACGCTACTCCCTTTCCAACTCCACTCATTACTCCACCGACGACGAAGATGTATTTTGTGTTCTTCGTCTTCTTTGTCTGTGCTTTCTTAGGCATCGTATTCTTATTTATCTATTACACTCGTAGGTACCTTGCAACTGCCAATAAACTTGAGGTAACCCCCATAATAATTCCAGCTCCCACCAAAACCATAAATATGTATGCGAAGTCTGAAACAAAGTAATTGAAAAGGTTGAACTGGAAGAACTGCTCAGTCTCTGGACCTATCCAGAGCACAATTGGATACAATATCAAAAGTGCGAGTACTCCAGCTGCAATACCATACATAATTCCTTGTAGCATAAATGGACCCCGGATAAACATATTACTTGCACCAACTAACCGCATTACTGAAATTTCCTCACGCGTTGTGTATACCGTTAATCGCACCGTATTAAAGGTGATAAGAATTGCTGCAGCGACCAAAACAATCATAATGGCAAACGTGGCATTCTCAACAGCCTGAATGATTGCGGTGAGCTTCTCAATTGCCTCTTGGTTCTTAAGGAAGTTTACCTCATCAATCAGAGGATTCTGTGGATCCTCAATTGCTTGTTGTTCGGAAAGAAACGATGCTATCCCCTCATACTGTGAGGTGTCTTTTGCTCGAATAGACAATGATGATCCCAATGGATTATCCCCCAGCTCTTCAAGACCTTGCATGATTGTTTCATCGTTCTGATGACGTTCTGAAAAGGCTTCTAGTGCTGCTTCACGTGAGGTAAAGACTACCTCTTCAACATCAGGCAGTGCTTCAAGTGAGGTTTGCAATAGATCAACATCAGTCTGTTCAGCAGTGGTAACAAAATATACGTTGATATCTACCTTGTCCTGTACATTCTCAAGAGATACCGCCAAAAGCGTGTCGATCATCATTGTTGCGCCAATTACAAACAATGCAACTGACATTACGAAGATTGCAGAGAGTGACACAAACGCATTGCGCCAAAATCCTACAAAACCTGCTCGAACTATTCGTTTAAATGCTATCCACATAATATTTATAATACATATTTACCTTCCGCATCGTCGCGTACGATACGCCCCTCGTCCATAGTAATCACCCGACGACCCAACTCATCAATTACTCCCTTGTTGTGTGTAGTCATAATGACCGTTGTTCCAAGATCATTAATTTTGCGAAGGATCTGTACTACTTCATACGTCGCAATTGGATCTAAATTTCCCGTTGGCTCGTCCGCAATAATAATATCTGGCTGATTCACAATCGCACGTGCAATAGCAACTCGTTGTTTCTCTCCTCCAGAAAGCTCTCCAGGGAAATTCCAGATCTTATCCTCAAGGTCTACTAGTGCCAGTGCCTGCGGTACATTCTCAGCAATCTCATCATCATTGCGGCCATTTGCCTCCATCGCGAACGCAATATTTTCGTAAGCAGTTTTATGCGGAAGGAGCTTAAAGTCTTGGAAGACTGTTCCGATCTTTCGTCGATACTTCGGAAGTTTTGTTCTCGGAATCTGATGGATATCAAGAGATTCAAAAAAGACCTGACCATCGGTTGGTCGATCTTCTGCAATAAGCATTTTTAGGAGTGTTGTTTTACCTGCACCAGAATGACCAACAATAGAAACAAATTCTTTAGGAGCTACCTGAAAAGACACACTTTCCAGTGCTGTTCCTTGCCCTCCGTTGTAAGTCTTCGATACGTTATCGAAATAAATCATAAGCTAACTTCACTATTATACTGCAATGCTCGTAATAGGCCAAAGACATACCGTGCATTGAGTGTATTACAACATAAAACCTGTGTCTGTCTTCTATAGTTCCGTTGCTGCATCGAGAAATAGCTGGATACCACCGCCCAACACCTCGTCGATCTTACTAGTCTCTGCATTAGTCCGATGATCCTTCACCATTTGATACGGATGTAATACATACGATCGAATTTGTGACCCCCATTCAATCTTAACGGTTTTTTCAATAGAAAGACCTTTCATTTCTCGCTTATGCTGTGCGTCATTAAACGCAAATACCTTACCTGCAAGCAGCTTCATTCCCTTCTCTCTGTTTTGTTGCTGTGAACGTTCAGTTGAAACGTTTACTGAGATATTTGTAGGGATATGTTTAATACGAACTGCTGTCTCGCGCTTGTTCACGTTCTGTCCCCCAGCCCCACCACTGCGCGCAAAGCTAATTTCCAAGTCATCTTCATTAAGGTCAACTTCCTTGAGATCATCTACTTGCGGAGACACTTCAACTAACACAAATGATGTCTGCCGCTTTCCGCTTGAGTTAAAGGGCGACATGCGTACCAGACGATGTACCCCTGATTCAGTTTGTAACGTTCCGTATGAACCCTTCCCGTGAATTTCAAAAGTGATATTCCGATATCCATTATGTTCATTGGCATGTGCATCAAGCGTCATAGCTACCCACCCCTGACTTTCAGCATACTTCTGATACATCTCTACAAGCATACGTGCAAAGTCTTCCGCGTCATCCCCTCCCGCACCTGCCACAACAGTGATCACTGCGTTATTACGATCATATTTCCCCTTACCATCTGCAGCATCCTTTAAATCTTGAAGCTCTTTAATCATCGCCTGCGCCTTCTGTGGATCATTCCAAAAATCTGCCTGCAGCATGGCAGCGTCGATTTCAGCGATGCGGTTTTGTATGTCCTTAGGCATTAAATATTTATCTTACAGTACCAAAATATACTTCTCCAGTCTTGAGTGCTTCTAAACCTTTCTTATCACCAACAATCAAAGGTTCAGGTAAATCACCGATGTCATACCAGCTCCAACCGTCAAACATTTCAGAATCTAACACCTGAGGCTCGCCGCTAACCCATTGTGCAGTAGCTTCAATATCAACATAATGTGAACCTTTCCAGTGCAGAGCGTTTAAAAAAGAAACTATTTGTACATTCTCGACAACCAAACCAGTTTCTTCAGTTACTTTTCTCTGAGCGCACTCCTCTAAAGTTTCTCCGAAAGCAAGATGTCCACCTGGGCCTGCATACTCAAATGCTCCATCTCCTTTTTTTCGCTTACCCAAAAGCACCTTGTCATCTTTTAAAATCAAAACCCCAATGACAACCTCCGGATATTTTTTAGTCATACTATATTTTCAAAAGATAAAAGTGTGTGTCTTTCTCAGTGTATCCACGTTTTTCATACATTCCTTGCACCGCTTCACGGGAACATGTCAAAGCAATATCAGTACAACCCCATTCTCGAGCCTTCTCTTCCAGTGCATCCATAATCACTTTAAACAAACCTTGTCCACGCGCATCTGGATGGACCACAATGTTATTAACATATCCAGTGATATTAACTGGATGAACTACCTTACTTATCAACCCCATTCCCAAAAGTCGATCGTCAATAACCACACCGAAGAAATACGTATGATCATCAAGCGCAGTCTCTTTAAAAAGTTCTGGATTAATATTCTCTGGCACACTCACTAGATGTTTTTGAGCTTCAATGCAATCAGTCAGGTACTGATCGATATTTTCAGATGTAAGTTGGATGGTTTTCATATGTTTATGAGTATACCAGTGTATATTTTGTTTTCAATTTTTTCATTCTCTGGTAGGATGTTGCAATCCAAGAAGATACGCCATCTTAGCTCAGTTGGTAGAGCGCACCCATGGTAAGGGTGAGGTCCGCAGTTCAATTCTGCGAGATGGCTCATAAAAACAAAAGTTCCCAAGGGGAGCTTTTTTTATGATCCATCTCAGAAAGTGCCTTAATGGCACTTTCGGCAGAATTGAAAAGCTTTTGTGAAATTTCTGGAGCTTGCGAACAGAAATCTCCAAAAGGTCTACTGCCCCTGTAAGGGGAAATTATGAAGAAGCTCTCAATTCCACGAGGAATAACTTAGTGATTCGTGGCCAATTCTGTGTACGGCCAAAGGGACTCGTCCCGTTTATCTAATTCGCTTTTGCTCATAAGAACACTGGACGCGGCTTGTCGACCCAGAGGGTCCCCGACTACGCCGTTCGAGCCCCTTCGGCCTGGAGATACAAACAAAAACAACCCTAGCGGGTTGTTTTTGTGTATCTGCGCGGCCAAAGGGACTCGAACCCTCAACCTCCCGCGTGACAGGCGGGTGCTCTAACCAATTGAGCTATGGCCGCAGGCATAAAACCTGCAAACTTGCATAATCTCTACAAGTGGCAAGAGTATATAGTTTTTGTGGGGTTTTTGCAATACGTTGGGGGAGGAATTGAACATTACATGTTCAGTACAGGTTGTCACGATTTTACTGAAGTAAAATCGTAGGCAACCTTTTCGAGCCCTCCTGTAAGCCATCCCATGGCTTACCCCGTCGGCACAAACAAAAAACTCCCTCAGGGGAGCATTTTATTTGTGTCGACGGGAGGGCTCGAACCTCCGACCTCAACTTTATGAGTGTTGCGCTCTAACCAACTGAGCTACGCCGACATTTGAATCTGTGAGCAACAGAGTACTATATTTACTTCGTAGAATCAATTACTTTCTAGGACACAAAATTGTTTCTGCTTTCTCTACATCCTCTGGTCTCCCTACAGAAATCCACATATCCTGCTGCACAACCTGAACTGAGTAATCCTGCGCAAACTGTGTAAACATGTCAGTTACAAATAATTCACCACTTTCCTCATTTACAGAAACTGAGTACTGGAATATTTTTTGATCTAATACAAAACCACCAATGTTCACTATGTTCGACAGCGGTACTTTTGGTTTTTCAATAATTCCTTGTAGTGTACCGTCAGCATTTTGAACCAGCACACCAAAGTCTTCAGGATGATCTGAATGTGTACCTAAAATTGCATATTTGTGCGAAATTGCTTCTTGTAGAGCATCAGCACCATGGATGTCGTCAGCATACATGAAGAGAAAACGGCCGTGTAGGACATCTTTGGCACACAACAGAGCATCCCCCGTCCCTCCCGAGAAATCTTCCTGTTCAACATACGTAACTTTCTTACCAAGATATTCTGTCCCACACACCCCACGGATCTGTTCTTGGAGATATCCGACCACCAACACCAGCTCAGTAATTTCTTCTGGTAGTACTTCCACAACATGCTGGAGAATTGGTTTTCCACAAATCTCAATAAGAGGCTTTGGTGTAGCAAGTGTCAAAGGACGCATGCGTGTTCCTTTTCCTGCACAGATAATGACACATTGCATATAGTTACGTTGCGGTTACTTCTTTCATTTTTGATTTCAGTAACTTGTTGGCATTTTCAACATCAGTAACGTTAGCGATAGGAATCCACATGTTCTGTTCAACTACTGCAATTGGATATTCCTTTGCATATCGTTCGATTACTTCAGTGAGATAAAATTCTCCCTTGATAGCAGTTTCAGGTTCAAACTCAAAAATGTGTTCATCAAGTACCATTGCTCCTGTGCTCGCACAGTTTGATGGCGCATGCTTTGGCTTCTCAATCATCAGATCGAGCGTCCCATCAGGTTTACGTACTACAATTCCAAAACTTTCGGGGTTCGGCACAGACGCAACTAAGAGTGATCGACTAAACGACGTTGCCCGGGCAAGATCTTCTTTACCGTGAATATCGTCAGCAAAAAGGAATAAAAATCGTCCTTTAATAAGATCTTTGCACAACCAAAGTGCGTGTGCAGTGCCACTCTGCTCTTCTTGGCGCACATAAGTCACCTTACGGCCAAAATACTCTTCTGTGCAATGATCTTCAATCATTCCACCTAAGTACCCTGTTACGATAATAAGCTCGTCTACGGAGCTTGGAAGCGCTCCTGCGATATGGTCGAGTAATGGTTTACCTGCTACTTCTACTAATGGTTTTGGGCAGTTTTCTGTAAGGGGCCGCAACCGCGTTCCCTTCCCTGCAGCTAAAATGACACATTGCATAATGGTGTATTTATACCATGAATGGAGGTTGTTACTCAAGAAAAAAGGCGGTGCATGTGCACCGCCTTTCTCAGGACAACTGTGGCTAACTTATGCTAGCTTAAGCGAAGTAACTTGTTGCTTCCCATTGCGTCCATCTTCTAGTTCATAAGTTACGGCTTGCTTCTCATCAAGGCCTTGAAGGCCTGCTGATTGCACTGCGGTAATATGAACAAAAACATCGCCGCCGCCCTTTGCTGGCTGAATAAAACCAAATCCTTTTGTTGGGTTAAACCATTTTACGGTACCGTTAGCCATTCGTATTCTCCTTTAGAACTTGACTTACTTATTGACGCACTTTGCGTGAAAAGAAATATAGCATGAGTTTGTTGCTTGTCAAGCGAATAGAAATTTACCGTAGAAAGAAACGGTCCGAACTCGTCCCGCTTTTTCTACTGCGTCTTAAATTCAGAATAGTCGTTACACTTCTTTCTTCATTCATAATTCCCTGCAGTCATAAGAACGCTGGAAGAAACTGAAGCAGCTCAGGTTCTTCTCCGCAACAAATAACAAAACACA
>DLQJ01000016.1:90283-130743 GCA_002477545.1 Patescibacteria group bacterium UBA7435
TGTGTTTTGTTATTTGTTGCGGAGCCCGGACTCGAACCGGGGTCTGGAGGTTATGAGCCTCCCGAGGTACCACTCCTCTACTCCGCTATGTGCCCAAGAGTGTACCACTCAAGTAATACTCTGTCTAGCTTTTCTGCGTATTCAGCAACTTAATTAAACAACGCCAAATTCTTTAAATACTCGTTCGTACTTAATCATTGCCTCTTTCGCCATTGCTTGAGTCAACACAAAATCTGCACCTTCATGCGCAATTTTATTTCGAATAAGATGTGCATCCCATGCGTCTTGGATAGTTGCAAAGCCATTTGTTCCTGCACTCTTCAACTGCTCACCAATAGTGCTTCCAGGGAAGCCTGATTTTGAGAGCTCCTCCCCAAGAATAATGTCTGCTTCAATAATAGAAAGCTTCCAATCATTTGGTTGTCCTGAAGCAACGTGTTTTTGAATTTCTTTCCATCGTCGGTTTTCTTGTGATGCTGAACCATGTAATTGCTTCCATATGTTCTCCGCTTCTAGTAAATTTTCTGCTTCAATTTCGCTGAGCTGATTGAAGCGGATGTATGAATAAATGATACCTAAAATGAATAATGCGGAGAGTAAAAAGGCGATGACCGAATAGATTTCCCAAAAACCCGCAAACCATGCAAAAAGACCATCTGAGGAAACGTTGCTACCTGTTACGGCATCGATAATAGCCCGTACTATCCCTAGTAAGTCAGGTCCGTATGAATTGTAGACTATGTCATTTTCATCAGGCATAAAATGTATGTACCGTGTGTTCTACAACGTATTGTCGTACATCTTTTTTCCAAGATCGAACAGTCGGGTGTCACCACCGTGTGGTGCTATATATTGTACACCAACGGGAAGTGGACTTCCTTTTTCTTGCTCCACAGTTCCAACAGGAAGTGAAATTGCAGGTACTCCTGTAAGATTTACAGGAACTGTGAAAATATCCTGACGGTATGCCGAGAGTGGATCTTTGTGTGCTCCGAAGGTAAACGCTGGTGTTGGCGCTGAAGGTGTCAGTACTATATCTACATTTTCAAACACCCCTGCAAGTTCTTCTCGCATAAGTTCCCGTGCTGCTTCTGCTTTTCCATAATACGCATCATAGTACCCTGAAGAAAGTACATAGGTTCCTAAAAGGATACGTCGTTTTACTTCATCCCCGAATCCTTCTCCTCGGGATTTCTGATACACATCAAGTAATGTCTCACCTTCTGCAGAGTGTCCGTAGCGAATACCATCATAGCGTGCAAGGTTTGACGATACTTCAGCGGGCATTGATACATAGTATGCAGCAAGCCCTTTTTCAAACAGCGGTAATGCAATATCTACAATAGTATGACCAGCCGTTTTGAGTGCTTCAACATGTGTATCAAACACCTCCATCACACCTGCATCAACTCCCTCTTTCATAAAATCACGTGGAATACCGATAGTGTATTTCTCTTTCACTGACACCTCTGGATAGGTGTCGTCTGAAATAGTCGTCGCATCCATTTTGTCTTTCCCAGAGATAACTGTGTGTACAATTTCAGCATCAGCAACAGTACGTGTCAGCGGTCCCGCTTGATCAAATGAAGACCCCATAGCCATCAGACCCGATCGAGATACCGCTCCATACGTCGGCTTGAATCCGACCAACCCACAGTAACTAGCTGGCTGTCGAATAGATCCTCCGGTATCAGTTCCGATTGCTACTGATACTGCTCCCATTGCAACCGCTGCTGCACTTCCTCCTGAAGAACCTCCTGGTACTCGTGAAGTGTCTACGGGATTCTTAGTGGGACCAAATGCTGAATTTTCAGTTGAAGATCCCATTGCAAACTCATCCATGTTTGTCGCTCCCACAATAATCGCACCGGCTTCCTTAAGCTTTGTGATGATTGTTGCGTCATAAGTCGCCGTGTAGTTTTCAAGAATTTTTGATCCGCCAGTTGCCTTACGTCCTTTAACGAGAATGTTGTTCTTAATCGCCACAGGAACACCCAGTAGTGCAGGTGCGTTTTCCCCATCTTCAGCGTAACGCTTAGTAGCCTCCACTGCAGCCTCTACCGCATCTTCATACACCGCTAAAAATGCATGAATCTCTCCATCCTTTTCTTCGATTACTTTGAGACTTTCAGCAACGGCTTGCGTTGGCGTATATTCTCCTGTAATACACTTTTCTCGGAATTCTGTAATAGTCATATTAATCGGCATTTAAAATTTGTTTCACCAACAATCGGTCGTTCTTTACTGCAGGAGCTTCCGCCATAAGTACTTCTGTACACGATCCAGGTTCAACGGTGACCTCGTCTTCTCGGAATACGTTATACACCGCACCAACTTTCTTTGGGGCGCCTGATTCTGCAGTAATTTCATTAACCACACTTACGTACGCAAGCACTGCGTCAATGTCTTCCCCGAGAGAAACTGCCTCTTCTTCAGAAATTTCTATACGAGCGAGGGTACTTAGGTGAAATATATCTTCTTTGTTCATAATATTGTGTATTAGCTATATATGTACAAGCTTTTAGTGTTGGCATCATAGCATATGCCCCTGTGGTTATGAAAGCATCTGCAAAAATGATGCTTCCGTGAGTACCTTCACCCCCAATGACTTTGCTTTTTCTTCTTTACTTCCTGCATTTTCTCCCACAACTACATAATCAGTATTTTTTGAAACACTACTTGCGATGGTTGCGCCATGTTTTCGTGCGAGATCTTTTGCCTCGTCGCGTCCAAGTGTCGGAAGTGTCCCTGTAAATACCATGCTCTTGCCCGAAACTGGGCTTTGGGCATCTGTACTAATATACGGTATCGGTTGTATATATTTTGAAAGATGTGCAAGTGTCTGTTTATTTTCTTTGTTTTGCATCCATGTAACGATAGATTGTGCCACCGTCTCCCCCACACCTTTGATTTCGGTTAAGTCTTCTATATTTGCTAAAGCCAATGTCTGGATATCAGTACATTTTGCAAGTACCAAACGAGCAACTTCTTCCCCAACGTTATCAATAGAAAGTGCCACGAGGTATTTTTCCACAGGCGGGGTTGTGACCTTTTGTATAGCAGCGACAATATTTTCAGCTGCCTTCTCTTTGATACTCGGCAGGTCTTTCAGGTCACCCACCTCTAACTCAAACAGATCGTGGTAGGTATTAATGACCCCGTGATCAAGTAGTAAATCAATAATTTTTGGACCAACACCATCCATGTTCAATCCAACTTTTGACACAAAGTGATGCAGGCGCTTTCGGTGCAAGTATTCTGAATCGAGTGTTACGCACCGATACGCTGCTTCCCCAGGAATACGCTCAATACTTCCGTCACCTCCGCATCCCACAACCTTTTTAGGAAATTTGTATGGTTTTGTATGAGGCGGACGTAGTTCAGTAATAACCGACATTACTTTTGGGATAATGTCTCCTGCTTTCTGTAGAATGATCGTATCACCAATACGCACGTCTAAGCGATTAATCTCATCTTCGTTATGCAGTGTTGCCCGAGAAACCGTTGAGCCATCAATAAGTACGCTTTGTAGATGTGCCACTGGCGTAACTGCTCCGGTACGTCCTACTTGTAGTTGAATATCTTCTACTACCGTTGTTGCTTCTTCAGCAGGAAATTTAATTGCAATTGCAAAACGTGGACCTTTTCCGGTGTATCCAAGTGCTTGCTGGTATTCCAGTTCATTCACCTTAACCACCACTCCATCAATGACGTATGGTTGTTTGTCTTTCTTCGTATGCCACGCATGCCAGAAACCAATTACTTCTTTGATGGTGCCACACACCACATGGTCAGTATTCACTTTAAAACCAAGTTTCTTTAACCGGTCCAATTCAGCTTTTTGGGACACCGCATCTTCTCCAAGAGAAATATCATATATAAAAGTATCAAGCTTGCGCTCCAGTGCAATCTTAGGATCAAGCTGTCGAATGGTCCCCGCAGCCAAGTTGCGTGGATTAGCATAGGTATCCTTTCCTTCTTTCTCTCGTTTGATGTTAATAACCTCTAATTGTTTTTTTGAAAGCCATATCTCTCCCTCGGCTATGAGTGACACGTTCTCTTGCAACTGCATTGGCACTGATCGAATCGTACGCACGTTATGCGTTACATCCTCACCAATTTCTCCATCACCTCGAGTAGCGGCGGTTACCAGATTACCGTCTGCATACTCTAAAACCACGTGCAACCCATCAATTTTAAGTTCGCAGGTATACGTAGGCTCTACTGGCTTTCCTAGTTTTTTTTCCAGCATGCGTTTTATACGCACATCAAATTCAATAATATCTTCTTCGGTAAACGCATCATTAAGAGACCACTGGGGAACTTTATGCGTAACCTTGGCAAACTTTGCTAAGGCAGTACCTGCAACCCGTTGTGTCGGGGAGTCTGCGGTAATCAATTCAGGATGTTCTTTCTCAATTTGCACGAGCTCATTTTTAAGTGAATCCAAAGCCTCGGGTGAAATAGTTTCTTTATTTTCAACATGAAAATCATGACGATATTGATCAATCGCGCGCTTAAGTTTTTCATATCGTTGGGTAAATTCTTTTCTTTTTGGCATAAAATAAAAGGCCTTACATCACACATCAAGGCCAGTGTGTACCATTAGAATACGATAGTGAGTTCTCGTTGTACAGCAGTAACACCATTACCTATTGCGCTACAATCTTTATTGTGTCCGCGGGAAAATGCGACGGTACAAATGTCACCCAGTGCACAATTTTCAGTAATACCCCTATCTGGAAACGATTGTGAAACTGCTCCTCCTGTTGCGTTAATCACATGAACTTCAAATTCAACACAGTAATCACTACTTGCTCCTGCGGTATTCCAATCAAACTCAGGGTTAAATTGCTGTATTTCACTATCACCACTTTGTGCATCAGAAACAATGTCAGTGTCCCCAAAACAACTAAACGAAACAGACTGACCATCGGACGTAGTGAAATCTGAATCATTGATCAACGTATTGTAGTTATACTGTAAGCATTCCATGCCAGCGTTTGCTACTTGAAATGCAATTTCAGACCCCCGTGTATTACTCCCTAGAGATAACTGTTTGAGGGTTATATTCAACATCGACAAACCGACAGACATAACAACGCTCGAAACAATCACCGCAAGTAATAGAGCAAACCCTTTTTCATTTTTTTGTGTTTTAAAAAGATGCATATTAATAGATATCATACACTGCTCCGGTGAGTGTAATCGATTGTTCCTGATTATTAAACAAGTTTGCATTCCAGTACACCGTTGATTGAATAACCAGTTCTCCGGGAACAGATTCACTTAATTGAATTATTCGCCGATACTGGGTAAGGTCTCCACTACTCATGTTGTACTGTGACCTAGCTCTAGATGAATCAAGACGTAAATCACAACTTGATGGTGAACTACAACTCTGAATACTACCCATAGGATCATTACCACCGAAGTCAATATTGCAACCATCAGCATAGCAACTGTCGAGGCTTGCTCCAGACACCCATGCCCAAGGATCAAACGCGGCGTTGTCAAAGAATTCAAGCGCATTGTCGTTACGTGCTGCGGTAAACGCCGCAACACCTTCTTGTGCAAGAAAAATTGCAATAGTCTGCTCTTGTGAATATTGCGCACTTTGTAAACTTTTTGAGGCGATGACTAACGGTCCCACTAACGCCAATAATAAAATTGAGATAGCAACAAGTACTTCGACCAATGAATATCCCTGATTGTGTTTTGTATATTGCATAGATTATATATCTAATGTTAGCTGTGACACCGTTGTTTGCATAGTGAATGTGGCGTCAGCACCGGTAACATTACCAGCGCTTCCTGAGATGAAAATACTCACCGTAGGTGTTTTTGTGTCCCCCGTACTCAGTGAGTCTGTGTCAGTGACGACAAACTCTAATCTGTCGATAATCACATCCGGATCGGCAGTAAGTTTTTGCCAAGGTCCCAAGGTACCTAGTTTTCGTTCTATGGACTTATCACTAGCATTAAGTCGATAAGCGATTCGATTACTCCCCATTGCGTTGGTCAATGAATCTCCAGCCTCAGTAAAAGCAAAGCCATTATCTCCGGAGGGACATGACTGCACGGTCGAGCCGGTGTGATCAAGTGAACTTCCGTCATCGCACTCATAAAAAAATCCAGTTCTAATTTCACGCGTCATACTATCCAAAGCAAAAGAAACATTCGAAACTACTGCCTGCATATTTTGCGCTTTTGTATTAGCATCCATTAACACAATTAATGAGCCTACCGCCATACTTACCACAACGGTAAAAATAGACATGGATACCAGCACCTCGATGAGAGTGAACCCGTTATTTTTTTGTCGATAAGTGTGATGTGTATGCATATATTCCTAATTAAGTGAGACTTGACCTGATGGGTACACGGTAACCACCCGCTCAAATGAGGCATCGGCGGTTGATTGTATGTAGATTTCTACATAATCAAGAATAATACCCACATTAGCTAGATTGGATGGACTCGCATTTGCCGTATATGCATAATTTGTATCAAAATCGGGACGATTAAATGCCATTGATAACTGGCGCTTGTTACATGATGGACTTCCTGCACTTGCAACTTTTACACATATTTGACTAATCTGGAATCGGGAATCAAGCGCATGAGTATCTCCAATTTCCTCTCCGCTATCATAGCGCAAATCAACCCCTGAACTTGTGTCATCTTGAAATAACTGATATTCGTTAGCGTCAAGATCAACATAAATACCATATGCCTCACGAAAGGCAGTACCCGAACTCTGTACACTTACACCAAATGATTGTGCTTCTTTAATATCAAGCGCCAACTCGAAGGCTTGAGACTGTAGAAGTGTCGTACTATTGAAAGATGTGTAATTAATAATTACCGCACCGGTTACAATAACAGCAATACTTATGGTAACCATAAGTTCAATCAATGAAAAACCAGCCTGTGTATTTGTATTTTGTTTAAAAAATGAAAATATATGCATAGACTTAGACAAACCAGGACATGAGGGAGATAACGTCTACATTAAAAATATAAACTACCAAAAATGCAGCGACAATAAACGGTGCGAATGGGACTTCACTCTTTATTGTAAAATATCTAGGAGAATTTACTACGACCTGTTTTGTATAAGTTCGACGTAGTGCGCGTGTGACATACGGGAACGCTAATACACTAAGACTTATTACCGCCCCAATCCAGAAAGAAAACACGATGAAGGTAAATACCGCAGGCATACCGAGCATAAAACCAAGTGGTAGCGCGAGTTTCGCATCACCCAACCCTATCCACCGCCCCTTTGAAACCAGCCACAGTCCGCCGTAAAAAAGGAAGCCACACAATCCGCCAAGAACATGTAGCGTCAAGGCGGTTAAAGACCAAACTCCATAATACTGCACCCCAAAATACAGAACTGCTAAGACACTGGTAATGAGCACCAACTGATTAGGAATAACCATGTGATACATGTCATACACGGTGATGACCATAAGGACTACAACCAATGCTAATGAAAAAAGTAGGAGTAGTGACGGTGTAAACTGTGTCCACATAAGTACAAACAGCAATGCCGTACTTAATTCAACCAAGAAATACCGCATAGGAATCTTGCATCCACAGGTCCGGCACCGACCGAACAAACATACGTATGAAATAAGCGGGAATAATTCATACCACCGTAATTTCTCCCCACACGAGAGACAGTGAGAATGTCCTGAGAGCGAACGTCCCGTGTGATACCGATAAATCACTACATTGAGAAAACTCCCGATAATTAATCCGAATACAAATACCAACGTACATTGGTACCACAGTGGGAGCAAGGAAAGCATTGCTAACATAATATAGAGTAAGTATATCGTACTGACGACACCTATAGTGAGTAGATATGGGACAATATATAAAAAAGAAAACTCCCAAAGGGAGTTTTCTTTTTTAACCAAACTACAGAATCCTTACGGACACGCATTGAGAGCTGCCAATGCAGCAGTAGCTGTAGGGTTAATTCTTGATACACCTGTGCTATCTACACAAATTTCGTTACCTGTATCTCCAACTAGAGTTGCTGAATACGCCCATTCAGTTGCAATGTCGTTACACGTTACCGTTGAATTCTTAAGTCCAAGGTCAGTTGTAATTTGGGCAACACCCGTGTCAGCACAAGTTCCCGAGTAATCAACTGTACCATTTGTTTGACTTCCAACGATTTCAGCTTGCGCTCGTACGTTGTTTACTGAAGCTTGAATAGCAGCATCTGTTCCTTTACTTCGTGCTGTGTTCAAAGAAGCAAGTACTACTGAAGCAAGAATACCGATGATTGCAATAACCACGAGAAGCTCGATCAGTGTAAAACCTTTATTGAGTTTTAGTTTCATAATAATGAAATTGTTTTTAATTAGTAACTACCGTTGTCTGTGTTCAGTCATCAGCTGCATGACTCAAGAAAAACAACCGTAACTCCACGTTGTAAGTGGATACATATATTATACGTTGTATATACAACAACATGAGACCTAGTGTGGAAAAGCCCATAATCATCCGCAACGTAAGTCTACTATTTAGTCAAAATTGGATGGATGGTGAAGAAGGTAAGAAAAAAGACCTAAGCGGGGCAGGTGCCCAGTGCAGGTCTTTTTTTGTAGCACGATGAAGCCAGTCGCCGATTTTGACTAAATGGTGTTGGTTAGATTGTAGATTGGCATCAATACCGATGCAAGCAACACCCCTACTCCCAACCCCAGCGACACAATCATAATCGGCTCGATTAATCCAATAAGTGTATCAACAGCATTGTCTACTTCCCTCCGGTAAAACACAGCCAACGTTACCAAGATACTACCGAGGTTACCACTCTCCTCTCCTACCTTTGCCATCTGGGCAAGCACTCCTGGAATTTCGGGATATTCCGAGATAGTATCGGCAAATGACCGCCCCCCTTTCACCTCAAGCAGAGTGTACTCAAGAATTTCCTTGTAGACCTTATTATCTACCACGTCAGCAGTTACTTCAATTGCCTGTACCATAGAAATACCACTGGTAAGCATAGTCGAAAGATTGTCACATATACGTGTGAGATAGAGTTTCCTGTTAAGATCCCCAATATACGGAATATTAATTTTCATTTCATCAATAGTACGCTTCCCTACTTCCGTTTGTACAAAGCGCCACAAGAAGAATCCTCCTGCTGCAAAAAGTACAAGGATCAGACCAATATAGTTCACCAAGAATGATGACATTCCAATTACAATCTTAGTATAAATTGGAAGCTCTTGGCCTGAATCAGTAAGAATTTGTGCAATACGTGGAATCACCATCGTAAGCATTAATCCCATTACGATAAAGAAAGTCCCGATAACAAATGCTGGATATACCATGGCGTTACGTGCCTTAGTCACCACTTGATACTGTCGATCAAGATAGTCCGCGAGGTAAGCAAATGATTTTTGTAGTGACCCTGTCTCTTCACCTGAACGAACCATGTTTACATAAAATGGCGTGAACACATCCGGATGCGCTGCCAGAGCACGCGAGATAGAACTTCCTGACTGTAAATCTTCGGTAATACGCGTTAACACGGAACGTAACTGCGGATTTTCAGATTCTGTTGCAAGCAAGCGGAAAATACGCAAGGAAGAAACCTTTGCATCAAAAAGTGTTGCCATCTGTCGAGACAGGATAACGATCTCTTTGTGCGAAATACCTTGAAACCAGTTAATCTCAAGTTCAAGAATCGATTTCTTGGTATCAACTGGATCAATTGAAATGATGGTGTACCCTTCCTTCTGTACGGTAGAAATTGCAGCATCAATATTTGCAGCTTCAACAACTCCATCGCGCGATGTGTTGTGCTGATCAATTGCTTTATAGTTGAATAACATAATAAATATTTTAGCGTGATAACTACATGAGTCGCTCTAAACCTTTCGGATTAGAAGAATACGCAAAGGCATTCTCAACAGTAATTTCTCCTCGTTTTACCAAATCCAAAAGTGATCGGTTCATGTCAATCATCCCTTGGTCAAGACCTGTTTCAATCATGGTCGGAATTTCGTGTGTGCGCCCTTCACGAATAAGATTTGCAACAGCACTATTGTTTACCAAAAGTTCATACGCAGGAACAAGACCCCCCGAGATACGTGGAATCAAGCGTTGTGAGAAAATACCTGCAAGCGATCCAGCTAACTGAACACGAATCTGATCGTGTTGCCCTGCAGGAAACGAGTCGACAATACGATCGATTGTTTGCGACGCGTTGTTCGTGTGTAGTGTTGAAAGTACCAAGTGTCCCGTTTCCGCAGCAGTTACTGCGGTACTGATTGTCTGTGCGTTACGCATCTCACCAACAAGAATCACGTCCACATCTTGTCGAAAAGCTGAGTTCAATGCCGTTTCAAAACTCTTTGAATCCACGCCAATCTCACGCTGATCAATTAATGATTTCTTCGGATCGTATTGATACTCAATAGGATCTTCGATGGTCACAATGTGCTCTGCACGGTTCACGTTAATGTACTCAACCAATGCGGCAAGTGTTGTTGACTTCCCTTGCCCTACTGGTCCCACGCATAAAAAGAATCCCTGTGGTCGTTGTACGAACCCTTCAAGAATCGGCGGAAGTCCTAATTCTGCAATAGTTCTGATTTCGTTTGGAATCAAACGTAGTGCAAGCGACATAGAACCACTTTGGAAGAAACCATTACCACGGAAACGTACACCGTCAGCGTGACTATATGAAAAATCAGCTTCATACGCTTCAATGTATTCCTCGTATTTGTCCTTACTCATGAGCGCACGAGCAAACCCTTCTACATCTTGATCAGTCAAAATTGGCTTTTTAATCAGAGGAATAAGAGACCCAGTCACACGCACAATTGGGTGTGACCCTACAGAAAAGTGCAGGTCGGATCCTTTTTCCGAAACAACTACATCAATCAAATCCTTAAGTTCTCTTTTGTAATCAACTGCTGCCATATTATGAAACTATATTATGTACTTTTGCCACCACCTCGCTTGGGATGGACTCTGCTTTAATAATGTACCCGTGTGCGCCGGCTTTGGTTGCTGCTTGTATATCACTATCTTCGCCTTGATTGGAAAGTACAATAAATTTGCACTTTTTATGTTCTCCATCTTTGGGTATGGCTTCAAGAAAATCTAATCCTGACATACCTGGCATCACCATATCTACAATTACCACATCGAAAAACTGTTCGGCCAACACAGAAAGGCCCGCGTTTCCATCTTGTGCAACCTGTACGGTATCACCTTCTTCAGTAAATTTAGTGGCGTACATATCGCGCAAAAATGCGTCGTCGTCGATAAGTAAAATATTCATTGTAATATGATTGACTAATAAACACTTGCTCAGCGCTGCAAACATCCACACATGTATACAAACAGTATACGTTACAAAACAAGTGGTCGGCTTTGGTTATCGACAGGGTCTATAACGTTTGGTGCAGCCTCAGTTTCAATAGTAGGTGTAGTAACATCATTGTGTTGCAAAGGCGGTTCCACAACGGCATCAAATTCTTCATCTTGTTCGACTGAAACAGTAACTTTTGACCCAAAGACATTCATTTCCTCGTAGGGAATCACGTGTTCTAAAGCTTTGAAAATTGCATCTTCTTTCATGCTCATAAATCCATTTTTTCGTGCCGCTTCATAGATGTCCTCCTCAGAGCCATTCTTCAAAATGAGCTCTTGAATTTCTTCATTAACTTCAAGTACTTCCATAACTGCTGTTCGACCTTTAGTTCCTGAGGCACATCCAGCAGACGGTTCAGGGTGCATCATCGTGATACTTTTTGGAATTCGTGTGTGATATTTTTTAGGAAGGTCTTCAAATGTCTCATCAATCATCATTTGGATACCTCCTTCAGTAGATAATTCTTTACCTGTATTAGGACACAGTCTCCGAGCAAGTCGTTGTGCGATAGCGATCTTTAAGGTTGGGGCAATCAGGAACGGGTCAACACCCATATCAATCAATCGCGGAACCACACCAATAGAGTTATTGGTGTGGATGGTAGAAAGCACCAAGTGTCCCGTTAAAGCAGCCTGAATAGCAAGCTGTGCAGTCTCCTTATCACGAATCTCCCCCACCATGATGATGTCGGGATCTTGACGCAATGCGCTTCGTAAACCAGAAGCAAATGTGTATCCAATTTCTGGACGCACTTGTGACTGACTCACATCGTCGATATTATATTCAACCGGATCTTCAAGTGACAACACATTCTTTGAAATTTTATCAACCTCAGAAAGCATCGCGTACAACGTCGTAGATTTACCAGATCCTGTTGGTCCAGAGATCAAAATAATTCCATACGGTTCTTTAACCATTCGTCGGATTGCCTCTAGATTGTGTGGAGAAATTCCTGTATCTTCCAGACTACTTACCCCACGCTCAGTATCAAGAATACGCATCACCACTTTTTCACCATGATTGGTCGGCAAAATAGAAACCCGGAAATCAATTTTATGTCCATCAAATGTCGCTGAGAATCGACCGTCTTGCGGTTTTCGTTTTTCATCATATCGCATTGAAGAAAGAATCTTCACTCGTGCAATAACGGCCGACTGCACGTTATGTGGTAACTCTAAACTCTTAGAGAGTAGTCCATCAACTCGAAATCGTACAACCACTTTTTTTCCTGTAGGTTCAATATGAATATCCGAAGCTCCACCATCTACCGCGTAGCGCAATATAGTTGCCACAATTTTAGTAACAGGAGCATCTTCCTTAAGGTTGCGCATTGCCTTTTGTGCGTCCTCTCCCTTAGATTCGTTCTTTCGTTCTCTAATTTCTGCATCTAATTCGGTCTCAAGTGAATCAAGTGCATCATCAACCTCTCCTGTAAGAGACTGGTAGATGACCAAAGTCTTCTCAATATCCTTATTGAGCATGAAAACAAATTTAAACGGAATCGCATGTTTCGTGCTGATAAAGTTTAAGGCCTCTCGTAATTGTAAATTTTCCGGGTCATTTACCGCGACAACCAACATGCCCTCTTCTACACGAATAGGCATCATTCTGTAGTGTCGTGCGGATTCTTCTGGAATATAGGCAAGTGTTTCTTGTGTGATACTGTCGTCATCTGACAGCACTAATGATGGTACCCCGTAATGATCCGCAAAAACCTTACGTAGTGCATCATCGGAAACACCAACACCTAATAACGCATCCTCATATGAAATGCCTTTAGTAACTAACGCCTCCTCAACTTCCAATACTTGCTGTGGAGTCAGTGTCCCAGATGCTGCTAATGTATCAAGGATTTCCATTAGATTTAGTTTCGTGGGACGAAGGGATTTTCCCTACCCACAGTTACCGGAATAACAACCTCTGTGCTATCAACAAGTGAATCAAAGCGTTCATCTTGAAAAATAGCGGCCTGGAAAGTAATAGTCTTTAACTCATTAAGTCGTCGAATGAAATTTTCTGTACCGACTGCCGCTTGATTATCGACGCTGACATTCTGCAGTTGCGTAGCGGTATTTTGTGAATACAAGTAATAGCCCAACACTGCTATAAGCACAATACCGAGAATCATAAGTATGTTTTGAAGTGATGAAGACATAGAAAAGATATTAATTAGTAGTTGTGTATGAATATGTACGTAGCGTGATTGTATACAAACCTATTAATTCATTTTTTGGTGTCCCCAGCGTCTCTTCAGACTCTACAGGGGAGCTGAATTTAAGATCAATAATTTCTAGCGGATACTTGTTTTGTTCAAGTAAACGTAGCATTCCTTTAAAGGCATCGTACCGTGCAGAAACTGAAACAATAAAATCTTTATTATCCGTTACAGGAGGACGTTCTGTTAATTGTTCATCGTCTTCTTCATCATATAAAACCTGTCGGTTTTCTTGTATCACTTCACCAAGTACGATTGAATCAATGGTTACCCCAGCGTTATTCCCCATAGTTGTGATATCAGCCATCACAGTCATCTCATCAATATCTGAAGGGAGATACACTTCAAGTTTATCAATATCAGAAGGAAGAAACGTTTCTTCTTTTTGAATCAGTGCTTTAAGATCAGCATTTAGCTGTGCTGCTTTATTAACCGTATCGGTGAAGGTAAATAGTTCGTCTTGCTTTTCTTTAACTGAAAGAAATGTCGGTTGCACATAGGTAAAGACAATGATTGCAGCTGTCAGAAGGAGCACTAATTGTGTAATTGTTTTATATCCCATATATATTCGTTACTCTACTACCTCTGAATCTGATAAATCAAAGAAATCTTCTAGCTCAAAACCTTCAAATGCATCAGAACCGGCATCTGTGTCTGAAGTGCCAGATTCTGAAGTATTCCCGTCATCTACATCTTCAGTAAATGAAGTGTCTCCAGCGTACGGTACATACGGAATATCACTTGGTAAAAGTATTTTGCTTAATAAATAGGTGACTTGTGCTTCTTCAATTACAGGCAGTGCACCATCTTCTTCTGCAGTGATATCGTTGTACGCAAGCTCGATAATTTCTGCACCAGAGAGTATTGTATTACCAGTGAGTATCTCACGTTGGAATAATGTCGCATTAAAGTCGGGTATTTTAGTATACACGTTGAGTAATAATGACCCATCAGGTTCCTTTGAGTACGCCAATTCGGTAAGTTGGGTTGTAGCCAGCGTTGACTTCTCCAATGCAGTGAGTACTGCATGTACCGATACATGTTTATTTAAAATTGCATCTGCTGTATTCATTCGATTTTCCAAATCACGTACATGTTCAAGATCACTTTGACTAAAAGCATTTTGTTCTTCGCTTAAGAGTATTTTTTGATTATCAATTTTTCTGTCAATTGATAGATCATAAAAAAACATACCACCTGCCGCAAGCAACGACCCGATAAAGCACACGAATGCAACATAGGTCAGTACATATACACGACGTACCTTGCGTGGTTTAGTAGAACCACGCACTGGGCTTTTAGGGATAAAGGATGCTCCTTGAGGGTTTTCCATACGTACTAGTATACAATGAAATTAATTGAATATTTGTCAACATCTGTGGACAGCCCTACCCTTGAAATGGTCGCAGTGCAGCCCCCAGTGCCACAGAAAACGTTGGGGCGATGTCCATGACCATATCTTCCATAAAAGCTGGGTATGCAATCTTACTAAATGGATTCGCACGTTCAACACTTCGGTCCAGCATATAACTTGCATATGTCTGCATTTCAGAAAACGCAGCACCACCCCCGGTAACCACAATACGTGTCACTTGTTGGGAACTTCGTAATTCGTATTGTGTAATAACGCGCTTAAACTCCTGGAAAGGTCGTTCGAAAGTAGTAACAACGGCCTTTTTAATTTCTGCAGTCTGGGGATCCTTTGATGTGTAATTTCGCTTACGATTTTCAGCATCTTCAAATGGTATTGCTAATTCCTTTGCGATACGATCAGTTGCCTGCATACCACCAGCAAATACGCGATGAATCTTCCGGATGGTACCTTCATGTGCTATATACAACTTACTGGTTTGCGCACCAAGATCAATAATTGCAATAGAAGTATCATCGTTTTTACCAATTGCTCGTAATGTGCTAAATAATTCAATTTCTGCAGGCTGTTTTCCTTTTTCAATTGCATCAAGTAGATTATTTGCTTCTGCGTACGCAGTATTTTGTACTGCTGCTATCAAAATTTCGCGAGTAGATGATGCTGCCTCACCCAGTGCAGGCAGTTCACTCCAATCAAGTGTCACATCACTCATGGGTACTGGAATATACTTTCGTGCTTCCACACGAACACGAGGTGAGATATCCTCTTTTTCTTTGGCTGCCAATGAAAATACTGTAATAAAGCTTGAAGAAAGCGGAAGTGTAAGTACTCCAACGTGGGCTGTTGATTTTGATTCTCGCAAGACATCGACAACTGCCTCAATTCGTTTTGGCAGCTCTAAGACCGAAGCAGAACCAAGGGGCTTATCAACATACGGCCCAAGTTGTAACTCGCCATATGTTTTTAAGGTTAATACCTCTTCTTGCTGTTGCTCAAGTTCAACAATCTTAACTGATGAAGACCCGATATCTATCCCAACAACTTTTGAAGGGGCCTTGGCCCCTTTTGAGGATAAACCAGAGAAAATATTTTTTAAATGCAGTGCCATAATACTGAGTCAATTCTACCACTACTTTTAGGTATACTAAAAGTAATGCATCTGGATTATAAAAAGATACTAGCTTTCCTTTTCCCACTTTCTGGAGATGAAAAACAGATTGAATCCCTTACTCCTGAATCATTCATAGCGGACCACAGCTTTGTGCAAACAGATATCGCAACAACATTGCTCGCTTTTTCTGATCCTAAAGTTCGTGCCGCTATCCACCTTACTAAGTTCCATAACCACACACACGCAAAGGCACTTCTGGCATACGCACTAGTGCACCATGTTACACAGTTCGGTAATCAAGATGAACTATACATTCCTATACCATTATCAAAGAAGCGGAAGCGGGAGCGTGGCTACAATCAAGTTGAACAGATACTCAGCGTAGCGCAAAAACAACAATCTTCACTACTATATGACACTACTATTTTGAAACGTCAGAGACACACTCCAGCTCAAACCAAACTATCGCGAAAAGAACGGCTAGAAAACCTTGTAGACGCATTTGCCGTTACTACTCCAGAAAAAATTACCGGCATGCATATAGTGATACTTGACGATGTATACACCACCGGTGCAACGCTACGTGCGGCAAAAGCTGCGCTTTTGCCGCACCATCCCGCATCCATAACCTGCATAGCACTCGCACACTAAACATCCCTCTCGTGCCTACGGACCGCTTCATATCCCAACATCATACGTTTACGTGACACTCCCCATCGATACCCACTAATTTCACCTGTTGCTTTAAGGACCCGATGACATGGAATAATATACCCAATAGGATTTTCGCCAACCGCCTTCCCAACCGCACGGGAAATCTTTGGTTGCCCCAAGCTATGCGCGATGCTCCCGTATGAAGCAATTGCCCCCTCTGGAATAGAGAGTAACGCTTCCCAGACCTGTAATTGAAAATTTGACCCCTGCAGATGGAGTTTAATTTTTGCATGGGTGTCCAATCCTTGTAGGTAGGATGCGACCTGTTGCTGTGCATCAGTTACTTCATCATGTATGACACCCTTCGGGTATCGTGCGTACAAATCTTCCACTAACGCTTCTTGATTCTCATCAAATAAAATCGCACACACACCTTTGTTTGTGTTTGCGATCAAACATGGACCAAAAAGAGTATCAAAAAAACTATAGGCGATTCCAAGTCCACTGCCCTGTTGCTTATATTCACCAGGAGTCATTGCGACGATATCTACAAACAAATCGTGCAGTCGTCCTGTTCCACTTAAGCCAGTGTTCAGAGCAGTCTGCTCTAATGTCTTACCTTCTTCAAGCAATGCTTTAGCGTACTGCAAACTCAGGTACCGTGAAAATTGTTTTGGACTGACACCTACCCACTGGGTAAAAAGTTTTTGTATATGCGCAGGGCTCATACCAGAGCAATCTGCTACCTCATCAAGAGAAAGATCGTAGAGCTTACGCTCCACAATAAAATCTATAAGGGTCTGCATTTGCTGATACGTGGCTTTGTTCATATATAGATGGTACTTAATACTAGATAGGTACACAACCCGAATCATGTCCCCTTAGCAAATACCCGTATATCATTAAAAACCAGTACGTTCTTTTAAGAATTCAATTTCTTCAGGAGTTGACTCTCGTCCAAGTGCCACATTACGGTGCGGGTAGCGACCAAATCTATCAATAATCTTTTTATGTTTGATTTCATACTCCAGCATTTTCGCTCCGCCGCGTTCGGTAAATATTCGTAGTGCTTCTTCATGCACCTCTTTAGATTCACTGTGCATAAACGGCATGTAGAAATATTGTTTCTGTTCTTCAGAAACTTCTGCATCTGCTTCAACAGCCACTGCCTCTTGCGCAAGCCACAGCGCAAGTGCATCACCCGCGAAACTCTGCGCATCATCACGAAACATATTACGTGCAAATTGATCAAGTACGACAATTTCAGCCAAACGACCATTTGCCGTCTCCCTCCAACTTTCAGTTTCACCACTCATAATTTTCCAATACGTTTCTTCGTAAGTCTCACGTATCCTCACATCAAACACATCGTCTTTACTGTACTTTTGCTTCTGTGTCGTTTCTTCAAACCAGAAGGTAAGAATGGACGCAACCATTGCCAGATCATTTTTTTTCATGAATGTATTGTATCAAATTGGATGTATATGCTGGATATGTGCTCATACTGCTGTTCCTATTTCACATAACTCGCAGTCATGCGATACTACAGTCTCACCATTTCCTATGCACACCACACTTAAGAAACATTTCGGATACGACAAATTTAGACCATTACAGGAAGAAATTATTGAACGTGTTCTCGACAAAGAGGATTGTCTAGTACTTATGCCTACCGGTGGCGGTAAGTCGTTGTGTTTTCAACTACCCACCCTCTTGCAAGACGGACTTACAGTCGTTATATCTCCGCTGATTTCACTTATGAAAGATCAGGTAGATGCGTTAACCCAAAACGGAATCAACGCCGCATATATAAACAGCTCACTGAGCTACGAAGAAATCGATGGCATTGTTCAGCGAGTAAAAAATGGTGACATACAGCTTCTGTATATCGCTCCCGAACGACTTTCTGTGCCGAATTTTCAGGCGCTTCTGCACACCCTGCCTATTGGCCTCTTCGCCATTGATGAAGCACACTGCATTTCAGAGTGGGGGCATGACTTCCGCCCCGACTACCGCAACCTCAACAAACTACGTACCGACTTCCCTACCATTCCCATCATTGCACTAACCGCAACTGCTACAGAAAAAGTACGGGCGGATATTGTGAAGCAATTAAACCTGCCCAAACCCAATATTTTCACTTCAAGCTTCAATCGACAAAACCTCAGCTACGAAGTCTTACCCAAGAAAGATTCTTTCAACACCATCCTTTCCCTTATTGAACTCTACCCAAAAGAAAGCGTTATTATTTATTGCTTCTCACGTAAAGACACTGAAAGTATCGCAAGCAAACTCAAAGCGCATGGGCACAACGCAGGGACCTACCACGCTGGCTTGAGCGCTGATAAACGAAAAGAGAACCAAGACAAGTTCATCCGCGACGACATCCACATTATGGTTGCTACTATCGCATTTGGTATGGGGATTGATAAACCCGACGTACGTTTGGTCATCCACCACAGTCTCCCTAAATCTATTGAGGGTTATTATCAAGAAACAGGCCGAGCCGGACGTGACGGACTTCCTGCACGGTGTGTCCTTCTGTTTTCTGTAGCTGACAAATTCAAGCAAGATTATTTCATCGGTATGATTGCGGACGAGGAAGAAAAACTCCAAGCGCAAAACAACCTCGACCAAACCCTCCATTACGGAAGACTTCCCACCTGTCGACGAAAGTTCCTCTTAAGTTATTTCAATGAAGACTACACCGTACCCAACTGTGAAAACTGCGACAAATGTATTGCGTTTGAATCCCTACTCTCTCCAACCAGTGCAGAAAAACACCCAAAGAAGAAAACGAAGAAAGAGCTGGCGCTGGGCGACTACGACACCGACCTTTTCGCAGTACTCAAACAACTACGCATGTCAGAATCACAACGTCTAAAAGTCCCTCCCTACATCGTCTTTGGTGATAAGTCACTGCGAGAAATGTCACTGAAAAAACCACAAACTGATGACACGTTCTTAGAGATTAATGGCGTTGGCGACAAGAAGTTAAAGAAGTTTGGTGGAATATTTATGGAGGCTATTAAGGAATACGATGAGGGATAAATCTAATCAATGTTTAACCTAGCATGTCTATCACGCAGTAACTTTAACTTGTCAGGACGCCACTCAAAGAAAGCTTTTATCTTTTTAATATCATCGCTCTTGATTTTTCTCTTGTTTCCTTTTTCATTAATATAATCTAGTGTGTCTAAACTAAACCGAGCATCAATACTCCTTTGTTTGGACAACACATGAAAGTGAGGAGGATAATGATCCCTGTAAACAACGATCTTTAAATCATTAACCGTTGCTACCAGCTCTTTTATCAAGTAGACGCGACCGTCTTTCCAAATTCTGGTTCTGTCGAAATGTAGGTTTAATTGTTCAGATAGTTCATCCATATTATTATCAGGTTCCACATTCCTAATTCTTGAGGTTTTGGATAATTCTTTGGATTTCTCCTGCGAAGTCTGAACCAACCTGTACCCGAATCAACTCTAGACCCACTGCCGGATACAATTTATCTTTAAAATCATCACTTTTCTTCATTCTCTCACTATTGTGTGAATTTCCATCAAGTTCGACTGCTATAGCAATTGAGCTTTTCTGGGTATCATAAATCAAAAAATCGACATGTTTTGACTTGATCCTGTTCCAATGTGACATTCTTTCACCTTTTGGTGCATCAACTTCTACAAAATCACCCAGCCGTACTTTGGGAAACACTGTGTATTTTGTATGATCAATCTGTTCTTCAAGAATCCTAAAAAACTCCCACTCAGAACGAGTAAAGAAATTATTCTTAAGTTTAAAGGGCAGCAGCTCCTCTACTTTTCCACCCTGTTCAAATTTCTTAATGACATTTATCAGAAACGCGAGTATTAGGCTAAGTATCACAAGTCCTGCAAGTACTAGAAATAAATTCATATTTAAATTAAATTATCGTGCAATTAACACATTAACACTCTTTATGACTTTCCCTCTCGCCATAAACTCAACAAAACGTCTGGGATAAGGTTTTCCTACCGTACTGGAATCAGTTCACCTGCTTCCTCCTCAGCTCGTTGTCTCTCAAGTGCTCCTAGTGGAGAAGTTCCAGCTTGCAAGATTAACGTTGGTGGGTCGATTTGTATCATCTCTTGGGCGACACACTTTATTGCCACATGCACATCACCACCCCAGAACTGATCTCGGTCACCAGTGCGTTCGGTTTGCGGAACACCTGCGATGTCATAGCGAGTGAGGATATTCTTAAATACGATGGAAACGTCGTCTTCCTTCACGCACGTGTAGCCCGTGAGATCAAACGTCATCACTTCACCATTCATGCTGGCTGTGCCATTAACGGGAACAATCGCCTTTCCATTTGGCGAGGTAGCGTCGCTGTTACTGGTTGCAAAGACAGTAGCCTCATCGACAAAGAATCGACTATCCTCTTGGTCTTTCCCTTGGGCGTCACCTGTATAGGTCATGGTAAAACCAGCTTTAATAGTTTCACCAATGTTGAATGCACCACCGCCAGTTGGGGTGATTACAAACTCACTTGATAAGGCAGCAGGCTCATCTGATGGATCAACATAGCCTCGATTTTTTTCTAGATTATCTAAATACAATCCTCCTGCTGCAATAATTACAACAATAATAACCCCGAATATAAGTTTTGGATTTTTCATATATTCTTATTTTGCTCCCTTCCCCAAATAAATCAAGCCCGAAGCAAATGCTCGGACTTGATTTAGACAGTGTGTCTAGACTGACCTACCCTTCGAGAACCTGTTGATTGTATTTCTCAACATCAACTCCCTTAAACACCAACCATAGAGGTAGTACTACTTCCCCAATAAATAGGAATGCGCTGAACATGATTCCAAACTCTGGATACAGGAAGAAAATAAATGAATCCACAAAGTATCCGAAACAGCCGATCATCAAGAGAACTCCGATGAATTTAGGGATGTAGTTTGATTTGTAAATGAGATAACCCATTGGGAACAACCAAAGACCCCAGAATATTTGTGCAATGAAGATTCCATATTCGTGTAGGTAAATAAATGCATCAATCAGCAGTGGCGATTGCTCAGCACTATGGATGAGGAATAACACGACACCAAAAGCAGCTTCATTGAGCATCGCGATAGGTACCGCACATAGTGCAAATATGACCATCAGCTTTGCATAGAAATCATTTACTGGCTTTAGTAGTTTGTATAGAGAAAGTACCAACGCGATTTGTACGAGCTGTACAAGCAATGCACTTACAATCCCCCAGCGGAATAACATTTCATTTTCTTTGATGTTATTAATTGTTGCCAAGATGTCTCCAGAAACAAGAACGGTCTCTGGGATATAGATAAGCCCCATGATACCCAAGGGTATCATTGATAAGTATAGAAATCCTGCGATTTTTGCGGTCTTTTGTATTGAATACATACTAAGTATCTTTAGTGCTATTAGTTTCCTCTTTCTCTTCTGTACTTTCTTCCTCTTCCTTCTCCTTCTTTTTCTTCCCCGTTACATACACAGGAACGCCCAATGCAATACCAAGAGCAACACCGACACCAATATTGTCCATTCCTACACCAATCAATAGTCCCCCAATCATTCCAATAGCCGAATGGGTTTCAGGTTTTTTCATCATAGCTTTTTCCCAAGCCCATATTTTTTTAAGAAAATTCATGGGGGTAGTATAACAGAAACAGGTACGGAGTTTGGTGATTACTCTGATGTTACGCCATCAAAGTGCTCCTCTATCTCATCTGCTTTGGTTGCCTGAATCGTCTTATCTTTATGCTCAGGTGGAGAATAAACGCTATAAAGTTGTAGATCAATTTCTCCAATATTGATTACATTGTGTTTAACACCAGCAGGGATCACAACAGCAAAGTCTTCTCCTGCCAAATACTCTTCGTCATTGAGTAATATCTTTGCTTGCCCTCGTTCAAATCGAATAAACTGGTCCAACTCATGTACCTCTTCACCAATTTCATCTCCAGGGGCAATACTCATCACCACAAGTTGACTATTTTTTGCCGTATATAAAACTCTACGATAATCTTCATTACTTCGTGTCTCTTGGTCTATATTTATAATGTATCCTTTCATATTGTTTTTGATAGTTAATGTATATTAAGGTTGAAAAGCTAATCTTTTTGGTTTTGGATTACGCTTAGTGGCTGAGGAATAATCAGTATAACTAACTTGGTACGGGAGAATACGGAAAACGGCATACTTTGTACCCTCAACTTGTCCCACGGGTGGAGTCCAATACTCAGCTTTTTGGTTGATCATTGCTTCCTGCAGATAAGTAACCGCTACGGCAACACCTTCTCCTTCGTGAACAATATGAGCCTCACCATTCATTTCACAGGTGATTAGTCCCTGCTCATCAAACCATGCTACAGAAATTGTTTTGTTTTTATATAGATTATAGTATTTTCGGGTCTGTTCTTTGGTCACAAAATAACAATAATAATCTTTATCAACGTACGTATAAACTACTGCCATTTGTGGTGTGTGGTCAGTAGACAACGTCGCGATAGTTGCTATCGGATGCTCCTGTAACCAAGTCAGAACTTTATTCTTTGTCAGCATAAATTATAAGTTAACTAGTAAGCACCTACACTGCACAACGTCCAAACTGCTCGACCCTTTTGTGGGAATCTTTACTGTAATTTAATATTTTTCAGGACCCTGCAGTTCACGCTCTACCTTTTCTTCTTGTTTTTGTAATTTGTGAAACACTATTTCAAGCTCATGTATTTTTGTTTCAAGTTTGTGGATAGTTTTAATTATTTTTTCCTGACCAGCCTTGGTATCGAAATCTTTCCGAAAAAGTAAGGACATAAGATTCTATAAAGACCACTCAAAGCCCAAATACATGAGATAGATTCCAGCAATAACTAGTACCCAGAGCATGTGCCGCATTAATCGAGAATAACTCACAAGTGCATCAGCCCAACTAGCCACTAGCTCAGGCATAATGATGCGAACTACACCTTTGAGAAAGGTAAGCCACACCAAGACCGTGATGATGACCCGCCACGAGCCATCCCAGATGTTATGCAAGAGCACTAATGGCACACCTACGATAAGTGCTATAAATCCGCTTACAAAAACAGCATTGCGGTTAGAGAAAAACTGCATCAACTCCATAGTGGAAGATGGTCTAATAAGAATTGCTGTGCCAGCCAATATAAAGTAGAGACCGAATACTTGTGCAAGAAATAGTGAAATATCCATAATAGTTTGTTTATTTTTTAATTAGAACTCGTTAATCGAACTAAGCATATCCCCAATGTAGTACGGCCAAATGATAATAGCGATCACGCCTTGCCAAAAGGTAAGTTTTAGAAAGCCGATAGTAAAGAGCCAACCTACGCACCACAAACCACCCAATCCACTATGTTGTTCAATTTTAATTTTTCGCATACGAATGTATTTAATTCTGATAATTTAGACGCCAAAACCAATGTACAGAAGATAGAGTCCCAAGATCACCACAAGACCAAGCAAACCTTTAACTAACCCTGAATTATTCAGCAGCTTGCCCCATGTACCGATGCTTTCTGGCACTAGCACCCAGGTGAGTCCTTTGAAAAAGGTTAGCCATACAAAGATAGTGATGAGCACGCGCCATGATCCGTCCCATATGTTGTGCACCAGAATAAGAGGAATCCCAATAATGAGTATGAAAAAGCCCATTAATACCACGAGTCCCCTACTGTTTGAGAATGTCTCCATAAGATCTTCTATGCACCTTGGTTTTATGAGCATTGCAACTCCTGCGATAACGAAATAGAGTCCAAATGCTTGTGTGAGAAAAATTGATATATCCATAAGTCTTAAAGTTATTTGTCGTTAATGTTCTTTTTGCATGTTCACTAGGCTTTTGCCCTTTGTTCTAACTGGAAACCTTATTTCACAGCGGCACACATATCAAGGATATGGTGACCTTCGGGATGTTCCTCCGGCTTGTTTTTGTATATTTCATACCACGGTCGTTCAGCTGTCCATTCATACTCACTAGCCTCTATCCAATCAACCATTGCTTTCCAAGCTACTCCATACTCTTCTGGTCCAGACAACTCAATTGATGCAACAGCATATGTACCACCTGGTAGGGTCTTGGCTTGTATTCGATCACTGGTCTGCACTGCTTTTGCGGTTACCACACATGCATCAAACGATAACTCCTCCGGAGGAGTCGTACTAGGGTCGTCGTTGTACGCTGAAAGCATCACACTATCAACTTGTAGTAGATCTTGCTTAGATACCTCTTCGAGTAGTTGTCCAAAGACTTTGGCAAAAACCTGTGGTTTGCCGCGATAGTCACCGGTAAATGAAACACAAGCCGCCGGCATATCTTCTAACTGTGTAATAACTGGAGAAATGTTCATAGTATTTTTATTAATCATGTTATTTTTTAATTGACTTCATCTTTTGAGCCCGTTGTGCTTTCTTAATATTTGCAACATAGGCCCGTTTTTGAGCTGAAGTCGGTTTATCTTTTTCGGCTACGTTCTTACGTGGCTTGGCCTTAAAAATATCCCCTTTAACATGCACAATTGGCTCTCTAATACTTTTGAGAACGGTCTTTGCACTTCTGTCAGTAACGATCAGTTGTTTGTCCCGAGTCATGTGAGCATCTGTTTTTTCAATCAACCAAGCTACGGTCGCCCAGGATCCACTAGATCGTCTGCCTGTAATTCGTTGCAACCCGCCAGGTTCACCAACATCATGGGTTTTGAAAGAGGTGAACTGACTTTTAGGACGCACTTCAATTCGAAAGTATTCTCCTTTACCAGTCGAACCTGGTTTTTGACGCTTCCTGCCCTCTGGTTGGGCCAAGGCTCGTTGTCTTCGTGTCATAGTTTTCCAAACAGCTTGAGCTTTCTTGATGTTCTTTTTAGCTGCGTCTATTTGTTTTTTAGTTGCCATATTATTGTTCAATTTTAGCTTTATTATGACTACTGCTGTTGCATTCGCCATTTTTTGAGTAACAATTCTGCACCACTTCCTAGAGTTACTAAGAAAATCAAGAATCCTACAACCCAACCAACTACCGGAATAAGTGTTATTACAGAAAGTAGGAAAACTCCAGTTAGAACATTTTTCCAAGTAATTATTGGGGTACTTGTTTTGTAGATAACTTGACTGATCCAAGCTCCCACTAAAACTCCGCCATACAAACTAGTGATCAAAAGCAGTAACCCGTACACTAGAAACACCGCTAGCCCGAGTGGAATACCTAGCACACTGACTAACAGTAATACCGCAGCCACCGGGGTTACTACCAGTGTAACCAGACCATATCCTAACGCTCGTAGTGGACTTTGTACTGCACCAGTAACCAGATCCGTAGAAAATCTGCGGAACAACCATACAATCACTAATGCTGACACGAGAGAAATGGCAAACTTCACAACCAGAAATGCTCCAACGAAGCCAGCGCCTGAGTTTTTGTTTTCAATTCTTACCGGCGCATCAACCTCGTCAAAAACTATCTCACCTAAAACAACGGTGTTTTCACCTAACGAAAGCTTATCGGCTGTCTTAGCACGGTAGATTACGTTGCCAGCAACCAAAGAATTATTTCCAAATGTTAGTTTGTCTTCGAGGTTCGCAATCACGTTGCCACCCACTTGACCGTTGATAGTAGCTACACCACCATACAGCGATACGTCACCATCAACGGTACCTGATAATGACAATTGTCCACTGGCAGCAACCACATCACCACCAATTGATACATCAGGGGCAACGGTAACAGATCCGCCAGCGACAATTAATTCACCAACAATGTTTCCTGCAATTAGCACATTTCCGCCCGCCACGCGGACATCACCTCCACTATTACCAAGAACAGTGACAGATCCGCCAGCGACAACAATATCATCAGAGACAGCACCAGCGACCAAAACATTTCCACCAGCGGTGTAGACATCTCCATCTACAGAGCTGTTGATTGAGATATTTCCGCCAGCGACATAAAGATTGCCCTCTATTTGCTGGTCTTCTGAGATGATGACTTCTTCACCTGCCTGTATGGTAGCTGACCACACTAAGGCAGGGGCCAGTAGCAGGAACGCAATGAATGTCGGTATCATTACTCTGTTTTGATTAATAGTTTTCATATACTTTTAATTAGTTATTTGTTCGTAAAGGTGTTTGGCGTGCCAATATGCCACACGCACTTCTTTGTCGAATACTTCTGGATAATGACTGAAGTGTTCATGAATGACTCCTGTAAATTCTGGTTCAATCTTAATTACAGTCACTTCGTCAGTATGTTCTTCCAACCACGCAATAGTAGTTTTTGACGCCGCAGGGAGAGCAACTATAATTTTCTTTGGTTTTTGCTCTTGCAGTGCCTTAACAGCCGCCTTGATTGTAAGTCCACTTTCAGCTCCGTCATCAACTAGAATGACTATTTTATCTTTCCAGACTGGCAGTTCTTCAGAGTCAGTGTAATCTTGACGTTTTTTCTTAGACTGGGTTACTGCTTCTTGTGTTTCTTTTTCAGACAATATGTCCCCACTACTACACTCGTACTCTCCAAACTCACTAACAGCGTAGTAAAGTGGAGCGTCTTCAGTAACATGTTCACCCTTACTAATCACCATAATTTCTAACGGTAATTTCAGGCGTTTTGCAACCGCGATGCCTGTCAGGATACCGCCACGCGGAATGGCGCAGATAACGGCATCTGTTTCCACATATTTTATTAATTCCTCAGCCAAATCTCGGCCGGCTTCATATCGATCAAAAAACATTTTCATAATTGTTTTGTAATTAGAACCTCCAGCTAAAGAGGCCCCATGTTGATGTTTCATTGTCTGCTAATTGCTTTAATCGCGTATGTTCTTCTTGCATATTTTGCAACTGTTCCTGCAACATAGTACGCACCTGCTCTTCACACTCACACTCGTCTAAGGACTGACGAATTTGCAGCATACGCTGTTCGTTTAGTTGTAGTTGAGTTTGCATGGAAGCAGCAGTATCACTATCTCCTCCGAAGAATAATTTGCTCAAGAAAGCGCGAGATTGTATTTGTTTTTCTTCTTGCGACATTGTGCGGTGTGTACTGTGTATTTCCTGAGCTAGACTGGCAATTTGGGTACCATTCTGACCAACCATATTCTGCGCAGCAACCATCGCCATAACGCCCACCTCAACTCGGTTACGATTCCGTGCCAACTCACGAAGTTCGGCACCGAGACCGTTGGTTAGGTCGTCACTAACAGCTTCGCTTGTTACTATTACTTCCTCTAGCCCTGTTGAGTCGTTTGCACGAATACGGTTACGATCTCTATCTTGGTCAGGATTTTGGAGTTGGTCACGTAGTCGATCGCGAAGTTGATCTCGATCCTGGATCGGTACGTCGCCAATATGCAAGCTCGAATCACGGAGTCGATCTCTGTCTTGGTCCCGACCCTGATCAGGAACATCATCTCCAATGCCATCTTGAAGGCGATCACGATCTTGTGTTTGCAGACGGTCCTGATCAGGTATACCGTCGCAATCCTCATCGTTAATGCAACTGTCGCCAGTACCATCTTGTAACTGATCGCGATCACGATCCTGGAGTGGCTCATCACCATCATGCGTGGCCGGGTCCTGAACTCGATCACGGTCCTGTATTTGGTCTCCTGACCCAGATCCACCACTGCCTGCACCCTGCCCTTGAGCAAACGCCTGTGTAGTTAACAGCAGACTCATTGTTACGAGTACAGAAAATGTAAGTATTCTGAAGACTAAAGCGTGTTTTTTATTTGTCATGCTATTTTGTGTATATATTAATTTTAATATGTTATTTAGTCAGTCGTAAAGGTTCGGACACTGCCGCACTTTACAACATCATCATTATCTTCATCTTCGTAGCCGACACAGATACTGAAGTAATACTTAGTGTCATCCTCCAGTGAATCTACTTCTTCACGATACGAGTCACTAGAATCAAGGTCAGTGTCGACACGTACTTTTTGCAGGTCGTCACCATCTTCATCTACATCAGCGTAGCTGTCGTAGCCATCTTCCACGTCTTCAATTTGGTCTTCATCTTCACCGTAGACAAAGAACACCTCACCATTGTTAAAATCATCCATGTCTACATATCCGCGCAAGTCAGCTCGGTCATCTTGTATATCAGTAGCAGACTGAGTCGTTACATTAGGATGGTCTTCATTACTAATGTCGTCATCAGTATAGAATCGAAGGATTGCACCATAATCACGGTCGCCATCGTCATCTTTTCCAACTGCTCGGAAATAGTATTGTGTGTTGCCTCTTAAATTTATTATGCGATGGGCAAAGTCCTCGTCCTCATCTTCATCAATACGTTCGGTATTGGTTTTCATGTCCAAGTCACTCCGATCAGTATCATACTCAAACCATACGTCAGCATAATCTGAGCGATTAAAGTCATTGATGCGTCCACGTAGTAGAGCATCATCATCAGATATATCAGTTGCAGTACGTGTCACGATAACCAACTCTGAATCACTTGAATCTTCAATTTGTGCCAGCATCTGCATAAGTCGTTCTCGAAGCTGTGTCAAAAGCTGTACCATCAACTGGCGATGTTCCTGTGACATATCTTGAATTCGTATCTGATTCAGATTACGAATCTGATTTTGACTCTGCCCCCAGCCAGCATTTCCGCCATATGCTTCTACCGTAGGTACGGCACTAGTTCCAAGTACAACTATTGCTATCGCAAACATGGTAATAGATAGATTCTTCATATTAATTTTATATTTTATTATTCACTATTATTAACAGGTAGTTTATTCACTAAGCTTTACTTTAATAGTTTTTTCTTTAGCTCCTTCCATAATTGGCATCTTCACCTCTAATACTCCATTCTTGTACGAAGCAGTTGCTTTATCCGCTTTCACCATGCGAGGCAAGCGAACAGTTCGAGCGAATGATCCTCGCTTGATTTCTTTACTGTAGTACTGTTTTTCATCAATTTCCTGCACCTCCTCTCGCTGTCCCGAAATTGTCAAAAAGTCATCTTCAATTGAAATATCAATTTCTGATTCTGCCACCCCCGACAAACTTATCTCTGCAATTATTGTGCCTTTTTTTTCATACACATCTACAGATAGATCAGTCTGTAAACCAGGCACGGAATTCATAAAGTCACCGTTGAAAAACGAATCGAAGTTTGATAAAGGTTTCCACTGAATTAAGTTCATAGTTAATTTTTTATATTAATTATTTTTGTAATGCTTGGGAAAAGTATCCAGGTATCGAAAATACAATGTCTGTGACATATAGTGATTCTGGTTCTTTTCTGTAGATAGACTTTGCTTCACACATTTCACACGCATCGAGTATTTTTCTGCCAATATTTTTTGCCATACTCGATGATGTCGTCTTGAGCGTGTATCCATCATTCGCGACAGACACTTCCAAGACTCGATGCTGCGGATTTTCAAGACTATCTTGCTCTACAGCTTTTTGCATAATTGCAAGCACTGAACTGAGCATATTTTTGGGAACATATTTAACGTGTACCAATCCTGCACAAGAACCTTTGTTTTGCATTTGACATGCTGGACATAAACTATATGAGACAGAGTCTTTATCTTCGTTGATCATCAATGCTAACTGAGAATCTGATGCATACCAAAATCCTTTATACTGAATATCCCCACACTGGGTACATAAGGCTAACTGCTTACTCTTTTTTACTTGTGCTCTAGTTGTTACATATCTATTTTTTATTAGAGTCATATGAGTACTTCTTACTGTATATATTATTATCGACACAAGTTTTAGCGCAGTGCTTACACATGGTGTTCTATAGTGCTATCTCGTGCAGTATCTTGCTCCACAAGCAAACTCCATAAGTTTGTTGCTGCGATAACTGCTCCAGAGACGCCTAATGTCCACGTCATAGCAGTAGTTGATAAATCCATAAATGCTACACCGATTACAACTACTCCTAGCAACACATTTATCCATTTTTTATACATAATTATTTATATTAATTTTATAAGTATCTGGAGATGACTACCCTCCGGAGATTGTCACTCTACGCTGTGTCTAGTTTGAACTGAGTACGTATATTAGTAAATTATTTTTTTGAAAAAAATAATCATCCTAAAAATAACCAGACCTACTCTAGAAAAAAATATGCTCAGGTGACAACAAAAAAGTTGCCGTGGGCAACTTTTTTGATTCAAATGATATGGGACTGCAAGATGTGATTACTCAAAGGGAGTGTCAAGCTTTTGTGATTTCTTCTAAGATTTGTACAAAGAAATAGGTTTCTCCTAGCTTAATAGAAAAAATTGTTGTTCGCATTGTGCATAATGTTCCATCTTTTTTCTTATCAATGACATCTTCACTTTGGAACATGCACCTCTTGTTTAAACAACGCCACATAGCCTTATACACTGCCGGATCAGTTTTGCCACTAGAGAGTATTCTTGTTTCTTTACCCTTTATTTCTTCCAGTGTGTACCCAAAGAGATGTTCCCAAGCATGATTCACATACTGAATGGAACAGTCATCATCAGCTACTAACATTGGTTGGACAGCGCTTGAGAGACAATTAGTCACCCGGGAAAACATCTCTTCAGAATTCTCATTATATGCCTTTCGTCTTGCCATTTTTCGCATCTCAGTCAGCGCTGGAATAGCTTCCAGTAAAATTTCTTCTTTCTTCTGAAGATTAAATAAAATATGCTCAGGGTTTTCCGCAACCCAATATTTGTAACGGCGCATCACATAAAAATTAACCAGACCATCCGCGTGCAGCCGGTCCATAATTGCTTGCACACTCGTACGCGGCATACCAGCCTTTTCAGCTATGTCAGAAATGTGCGCCTCGCCTAGGCGCAATGAAGCTAGGTAGACTTTTGCCTCCCGGGGAGAATAACCTAATTTTTCAATAACTTTTTGATATTGCATATTGGTTGTGCTAACTCCGCTCACTTTTACTCTCCACTCATCATTGCACAGTTATAAATTGTGTCAATATTTTAAAAAATATTTACTACAATCTAATTAATTAAAGATACCTACTCTAAAATACAGAGTTACAGCCCTGTGTTGCCATAGCATACCGTTGTCTCACGACAACTTTCTTGTCGTCGGTGCCACCCTATTTTGAACTTTGTGTATCTAGATATTATTTACTTGCATTTTTTTTTATAAAGAAAATATTGGCATTCCATGGAATTCCTAGAGAATATAAAAATAGCGTAGATTCTCCTCCTTAGCCAGAACTATGTATTGTTTGACTCTCAATACTTATCTGTACACAAAAATCCAACTGCTCTAATCCCTTAAAGGAACCTTTAAGTTAGGTCTCATGTTACAGCTCAGTGCTATGAGATCTGGCCGGAGGGTTTACTCACATTTTATTTAGTAACTAAAATTAATATATTATATGACTACTAATTATAATTCACTGCGACGAGTTACTGGTTTTGCACTAGCTTGCTCGCTAATGTTGCTTGGAGCAGCAACTGCTTTTGCTGCCTCTGACAACGCAAGTACAAATGAAGGCTTCTTGCAAGGTCTGCAAAAAAATGGAGCCGCAGTTGACGTGCTTCGTTCAAATCCTGCTGATGCACTAGGTGCAACAGATGGCGCGTACGTATCACTTGGATATGGCGGCGCACTAACTGTGGGGTTTGCACAAAACATGAGCGGGAACTTACTTCTCGCTGTACAAGAAGTTACAGGTGGAGAATATCCACTTGAAACAGCAGATGTATATGTGAGTACTGATGCTACGGGGCCATGGACATTAGTTGGTGAAGCAACTAATGAAGAGGGACTCGGCGACGGTATTACATCACTCTCAGTAGAGGGGTGCTATCAGTATGTACAGATTATCGACACCACTGACGGTGATCTGCATAACGATATATCAGACGGATTTGATATTGACTCACTAACTGCTGACTATGATGAAACTTGTCCAGTAGTTGAAGAACCAGAAGAACCTGCAACGTCTACACATGCACACATTTCGCTACACAGTGGTGCAATAGTGATGAATCATACACAAACAGCGGCGAACACTGGCAACAACTTTGCTGATGGAAGCTACGCTGGAGCAGGAGGTAACGGTGGTGACATCGACAACAATGGTGGCGAACAAGATGTAGAGGGTGCAACCACTGGTAACGGTGGCTCTGGTGGCAACGCTGGTCTAGGTGGTGCAGTACAGACTGGTGACGCGCTGGCAGTTTCATCAATCGCGAACACGGTCAACAGTAATGTTGTACGGGTCGACGATTGTGAATGCGACGGTACACTTGGTCGAGTTCGAGTACGAACGCATGATTTTGCATTTGTCGGCAACCGAGCCATGACTGCTGCCAACAGTGGAGATAACGATGCACTAGGAAGCTACGGTGGTGACGCTGGAGCAGGTGGTGACATCGAAAATGGAAACGATCGTGGTCACGGAGGTGGACACCACAATGATGACGTCAAAGAAAATGGAGACGGTGGAAACGGTGACAGTGATGCCGACCAAGAAGTTGACGACTCTACAACTGGTGTAGGAGGTAATGGTGGAGCGAGTGATGCTGGAGGATCAGTTCTTACTGGCACAGCAACAACACGAGCTTCAATCGTGAACCTTGTGAACAGTAATACAATTCGAATTCGATAATTTGAATTACGCAATCGGAGCATTTTGCTCCTTTTGCCTAGCGCTTGAGAGACTAGTTCGAGCCCTAGGCCTAAGGGATATGCAATTAATCTACACTAACAAAAAAATAATGTCTGTAACAGTTCTTATTGGGCTACTGTTGTTACTTCTCCCCCTGTTTTTTGTAGCAGCAGAAACCAGTATCTACCAAGAGGTCATTACATCGAGCAATAGTGGTGGTCAGAGTAGTGACAGAAACACTATCAAGCAAGGTGGTGCAACCATCGAGATTCAGAACACGACGATTATAGATGGAAAGGAGTCTAGTTATTATTTTTCTACCTCAACCTCTGATGCAGCTGAACACCAAGTCACCATTATCGATGATACACCAGCCTTGAGCAAGACAAACCTTGCTGATGATACCACTGGCGACAAAATGAGTGTAGAAGAGTACGAAAAGTACGAAGCGTTGATTACTAGAATGATTAACCTACTAAACTATTTACAACTATATGCAACAAAAAATTTCTAAGGCGATTACTTTAGTAAACTGGTATCTCAACATAGTGTTGATTGTCGGTTTGATGATAGCGCCGTATCAGCCCATCTATACGTACGCCCAAGCTATAGATGATACACAAGCTATTGAAACACTTCCAGAAACAGCTGGTGAGGAAGCACAGGGAGAAGATCCAGTCACACTAATTGAAACAGGGGCTGCTGACTCAGTGACCGAAACCTACAATTTTTCTAATACTAACGAGATCGAAGCTTCATCTTCTTCAGAGTCAGCGGCAAGTAGTACACCCGACGAAATCACTGAACCAATAGAGGAAACTGATATTCCAGTGACCGAACCCGTTTCCAATACTGATGAAACTTTGAATGATAGTATTTCAAATGAGGATTCACCTGCACTTGAAACTGCATCTACTACCATCGCGACGACAACACCCCCAGCAACGGTTATCGAAATAGAGAATCAGGCAACGAGCACCACAGCTGCCACAACAAGTGCAACTACTGGTGACAATATTGCAACGTCATCCAATGGCACCGCCATTGTAAATAGTGGCGATGCGTATGCATATACGAATGTGGTCAACCTCACAAACACCAACATCATTAATTCTGATGGCTTTATAGTATTTTTGAACCAACTATTCGGTACCTCGAACATTGATTTTCGGGATATGTTTGATGTCTTCTCAGATACTGGAACAACGTCTAACATGTGCGCAACAGATGATTGCCAGGCAGATGGTCTAGAAACATATATTTCAAATCAAACTACAGTGAGTAATGACATTACTGTTGTAGCCGATACTGGCAACAACGAAGCTGCTGGAGGTACTGCAGCGGTGCTCACTGGCGATGCCTACGCTGCCGCTAATGTAACAAACGTCGCAAACACCAACATTATAGACGCTAATTATCTAGTAATGACGTTTAGTAACTTTGGTGATTTGTTTGGCGATGTGATTCTACCTGGAGCACATCTTCTGGAAACACTGTTTCAATCCTCCCCATCGGTTCAAACTGACGCAGCAATTACCAACGATGCAACTATTGAAAATCAAGTGTCGGCTACCGCAAATACTGGAGACAACTCGAGTACTGGCTCTTCGAGTCTCGTTACAACTGGTGACGCGACCACATATACAAATGTCTACAACCAAGCAAACACCAACCTAGTGACTAGCGATTCTTTTACTCTACTCTTTCGAATACATGGCGACTGGGCTGGTGAAGTGTTCGGACTACCTGAGGGTCTTTCATACCAGCAGACCCCAGATGGAATCACTATTTCAAATGCAACCAGTCAGAGTACTCCAGCTACAGCAAACAATATTTCTGCAACTATCACAAATGACGCAACTATCACCAACAATGTTTCAGTAGAAGCAAACACGGGGAATAACCAGGCACATGGTGACGAACTGGGGTACGTCTCATCGGGAGACGCCTACGCTGCCGCTAATGTAACAAACGTCGCAAACACGAACATTCTAGGTCGGAACTGGTCATTACTGATTTTTGATATATTTGGTGACTGGCAGGGTGACATATCGTTCGGCCAACCAGACATTTGGATTGGTGGTACAGCAAATGCCCTTAACGGCACCACTGCTGCTGGGTCTGAGATTCTCTACACATTCACCATCAGTAACCTCGGTGATGCGACCGCTACCAATGTAATCCTCAATGGAGATCTTAGTAGTGATCTGATTACATTTGAAGAACCGATGGAAGACATCCAAATCGGATCAATCGCACCTGGGGAAACTATCGAAAAAACATTTGTGGCTGATGTAACAAGCACACTTCCTTCTGGCTCTTTCCCCGTAGATTTAGAGGCTACACTGACAAGTAATACACCTGATGCGGATCTCGACAACAACCGTGAGGTAGTAACAGTGATTGCAGAAAACAAAACGCATAGTGGAGGGGGCCGATCTAGTATAAATAGTAATGTCCCCACAAAAGATGCTGACATGCTTATTACAAAAACAGCAAATATAGATGCTGTTGAACCAGGCGGAACTGTTTCGTATGAAGTTACCCTCACTAATTCAGGCGGCCCAGTGTATGATGCTATTTTGTACGATACATTGTACGACAGCACTGGTGCAGTTATGCTTGATCAAAACTGGCCGTTGTACACCATTGACAGTGACGAAACAGTGACAATCAACTATGACGTAGCATTCGCTACCAGCACTGAGGAAGGGACCTACTTTAACCGTGCACAGCTGCTGGGCTATCACCAAAATACCAACCCAAAATACATGAAGCCCTATGACTCGATGGTGGCAACGGTCCCAATAAATATCGGAGAACCGTCACCGATAGTACTGGGACTGACGACGACTGAATGCACTCCCTATCTCACCAGTTTTCTAAAGTACAACCAAGCAAATGACATAGAAAATGTGCGGCGTCTCCAGACCTTCCTGAATGAACAAGGGTCACTAACCATACCGGCTACAGGCCACTTCGATAGTAATACTGCAGTCGCCGTAGAAATATTCCAGCAAAAACATCGAGATAGTATCCTAGAGCCTTGGGGGTTAACTAAGCCTACTGGACATGTGTACTACACAACTCAAAAAACTATCAACGAGATCAAATGTGCCCATGAAAAAACCTTTCCACTTAGTGTCGCTCAGGCAAGCGAAATAGAACGCTACAAAAATTATAGACCACCAGTGATTTCCACTACTGCTACAATACCTAGGGTGCCAAATATACAGCCAGCAGTCGTATCCGAAGTTGTACTTCCAGAAGTAGAAGTAGAAGTAGTGACACCAATATCGACAATTCCTAATCCCCTAATCCCTGATGAAACGTTTGGCATTTCCTTTACACAGACAAGACAAACGGCGTCAAGTGTAAGTAAAACACTTACTCATCTGATTCAAACTGGGGCTCGCGCTTTTACTCAACTTAAGTTTTGGTAAAAATATATTACTATTATGAAGATTATGGACATAAAAAAAAGCGCTCTGAAGTTTCTTACCGAGCCGGAACATCTCACAGCTGTGGTTGGTTCGTGCCCAGGAGATGGTGATACTCATGTGGCAACTGTGTATTACTATGTGGACGACAGTTTCAATTTCTATTTTCTCACTGCTGCCAACACAAAAAAATATCAAAACTTACTCGAAAACCCAAATGCCGCCATTGTGATTGGATTTGGTCCTTCCTACACCACTATTCAAGGTCAAGGTACTGCTATGCTTCTTGAAAAAGCTTCAGAAGAAGAAAACAATGCTATTGCACGTATCAAGAAACGACTCCAAGATCACAATAATGAAACATGGCCCGTCTTCCAGTTAGATGCTTACGCGAGTGAATCAATAGCGGTATTCAAACTGACTCCACAAAAATTGCAACTATTAAACCTCGAGCAAAGTAGTGGGCTCGCAGTTACGACTGAAAATGTGCTCCAAATTATTTAAACAACTGACCTAATTTCAATATATCGTTTTTTCCAAGCACTTTTAAATTGAGTAATGCTAATACTTTTTTCACCTTTTAGATCAGCTGGGTCATTGTAGTACATTCGCTCATCGTCAAGTGATGTAAGCCCTGACTTAACCCATCCAAACCAAACTCTTTCGTTAAACTAGTGATACTCATATAAGCAGTATAATCTTTTAATCTCAAACATAAAGCAATCAATCACGTATCAATGCGATGCCGGTGTGAATTATTTGTATACCCCCTAGGGTATGTTATAATTTGGATATGAAAAATAAGAGAACAGCACTCATTCATCATATAAGTCGTTTAGAAGGACAACTTGCCTCCGTCAAAAAAGAACTCACTAACGATACACCAGACTGCGAAAAGGCTGCCCGTACCCTGAAAGCTGCTTCCCGCTCCTTCTCCACCCTACGCATGGCATTTGTGACTTGTTTTTTGGAAACAAAATACATTTCAAAAAAACAAGGAGCTGATAAAACATATGACGCACTATTACAAGTAATTAACTCATAGCAATGAAACACATCAGCATCAACACGTTTAAAGAAGTAATTGAAAGTGAAGCGAGTAACAAGACCGTAGACTTTATTAATGTATGTACTCCAGCAGAATATAAAGAGAGACATATCAAAAATGTCCGTAATGTTCCTTTAGACACGCTGCAAAATCACTTGGAAGAATTTAATGGCAAGAAAACAGTGTATGTACATTGTCGCTCTGGGAACCGCGGTCGCCAAGCTATTGAAACGCTGCAGAAATTAGGAGTAACAGCAGAACTGGTAAATGTGGAAGGTGGCATGCTCGCATGGCAAGAAGCCGGGCTAGAAACTGACTCACACACAAGTCGTTTACCTATCCTGCGACAAGTGTTTATCGGAGCCGGTAGCCTGACATTGCTCGGTCTTATACTGACTTATTTTGTAAACGATACCTTTTTACTAATTCCACTGTTTGTCTCACTAGGATTACTGCTCTCTGGCCTGACTGGCTGGTGTGGTATGGCCTTGCTGCTAGCTAAGATGCCTTGGAATAAATAAATTATTCATCCTAAATACATACTTATGGAAAATAAACTACATATCCATCCCATATTTGACACTGATTCACACACCATGACATATGTTGTGTGGGATCCTGTCACTAAAAAATCTGCAGTTATTGACTCAGTGCTTGATTACAATCATAAAAACGTTGAGACAAATACTGCTTTGGCAGATCAAGTAGTGTCATTTATAAAAGAACAAGAGCTAGAAAATGAATGGTTGCTTGAAACTCATATGCATGCTGATCATATATCAGCCTCAAACTACCTAAAAGAAAAAATTGGTGGCAAGAAAGCTATCGGCGAACAGATCACTACTGTACAGAAATATTTAAAAGAAGCTTTTGACCTGAAAGATAATTTCAAAACTGACGGATCACAGTTTGATCAACTTTTTGCAAACGGAGAAGAATTTACCATTGGAACTATCTCAGCTAAGGCTATTCACTCTCCTGGCCACACTCCTGCTGATATGGTCTATGAGATAGATAGTGTCATCTTCACTGGCGACACACTTCTAGCGCCTGACATGGGCACAGCGCGCTGTGACTTCCCGGGAGGCAGTGCTGAAACCATGTATGATTCAGTGCGAAATATACTGGAATCATACCCTCCTAACACAGAAGTATATATTTGCCACGATTACCCAGAAGGAAAAGATCGTGAATTACTATTCAAGACCACAATTGGAGAACAACGAGAAAGTAACATCCATGTTCGTGACGGTATAAGCAAAGAAGAGTTTGTGTCACTGCGGGAAACCAGAGATGCAACTTTAGACCTGCCAACCTATATTTTCCCTGCCGTACAAATCAACGGGAACGCTGGTAGTCTTGCTCCGGGTGAATTTGTAAAGCTCAGCTACAATAAGAAAGTTTTGTAAAAACAAATAGTTTTAACTTAATCTACAAAGCACTCATCCGGGTGCTTTGTAGATTAAAACTAGCACGAAACATAGTGTCTCGTGCTAGCTCTAAACGGCGGGCTTCCTCGAGCTAGAACCGTAAGGCGGTCAAGGCAGGATTGATAGATTTAGTTATTTTAAGATTTTGGAGCGATAGTGTCTCGAGCTATTAAATAATTTACAATAGATGCACACTGAACGAGCATAAAACGAGCATCGGATTCATCGGGCTCCTTATCACCGTCTGTTAGACCATGTCTTATACCACCTTCATCACTAGTCCAGTCATACAGATTTTTTATACCAATTTCAAGGCTTTTATGTAATTTTAACTTGGGTAAAACAGAACTAAGAGTTCCATTTTCATTTCCCTCAATACCTTTCACGATTGATTCAACTGCTAAAATTGACTCCTTTACAGAGTTTGAATAATCAGGAATTGGGCGCTTATTAAATAACCCTGCAGCTTTATTTAAATGGATAGCAGCACTTGTAGAAGAGGCTTGGGCCTTAACTATCTCATTAGATTCAGTATCAGTCATTAACTGAACCACCTTACCCCGTACTATCTTATAAGGAACTCCTTCTTCATGAAAAATCCTATTGATTTCCTCAACAGCAGTATTCCTTCGATCTCCTGAAACTTCAGACAAGACTAACTCAACCAAGCTGTATACCTGATCCCATTCTAGATTTTTAAACTCTTCTGCTAATTGTCTAATATTGTAATCCATGACTATCGATATGAAGTTGTTCCATGTAGTTCAGAAACATCTTTCTTATAAAAGTCACTCCATATTTTCTTTATTAGATCATTCCTGTGATAGTCACGATTAACAGTAGCTCCCAAAACATTCCACAAGCGGTTACGTAAAGCTTCAGGCATTTCTTCTGGCCCTGTAATAGTTTTTCTTATGTTGTTTCGTTCTGAAAATAATTCCATATTACTGTCTCGAGCTAGCTCGAGAATGCGGAGAGTAAGGGATTCGAACCCTTGGAGCCGGTTAGGGCTCGGCAGTTTAGTAAACTGCTGCTTTCGACCACTCAGCCAACTCTCCAGTTATATTCTTCTGTAAGAACGATTAGTGTTATGTAAGCGTTTTTACTCTGTTTCCTCCTTTGTCCTGTTCGTGAACTCGCAACG
>DLQJ01000008.1 GCA_002477545.1 Patescibacteria group bacterium UBA7435
CCCGTAGTACAGGCCCTTATAGCCGAAAATACGGCCGTTGTTGAGGAATACAAAGCAGGTAAGGAGTCTGCACTGCAATTCCTTGTTGGACAGGGTATGAAGGCAACCAGAGGTTCTGCTAACCCAGGGGTATTGATTGCACTAATCAAGAAAAATATTAGTTAGCAGTTAGGTGCTTTATGCGCATTTAAAAACCACATCCTTAATCCCGAGGATGTGGTTTTCTTTATGATGGGTTTTGTCAAAAGGAAGTTGAGGTAATTTTAGAACGTGTACGTTAAGCAGTACAGGAATTATGGACACTTGTGCACAAAATACCACCAGATATTTTTGCGTCATTTTCTAAATACGGTATACTATTTTGAGGTATGAACACTATTACTATTCAGGGAGAAAACTATGTAAAAGCAGCGGATCTCGCCCGAGATCTCGGCTATACTGCAGATTATGTAGGACAGCTCTGTAGAGCAGGAAAAGTAGACGCACAGCTGGTCGGTCGTAGCTGGTATGTTTCTGAGGATTCTATCCGAGATCATAAGCAAACTCGGTATCGGGGGACCAAGGCTGCTGATACTAAAACCATCAAGAAAACATTACAGACTAAAGACCTTGACGAAAAAGAGACGTTTGCTGTTTCAGTACGCACAGACACTGAACAAGCACCTAGCCATAGTTTCTCTGAAAAAAACTTCTATACACGTTCACCAAAGCCTAAAGAGGCAAATTATTTTGATGATGATCATGATTTGATTCCACAATCGTCACAGGTAAAGCATAAAACAGGGAAACTCACTGTTTCTTTGGGAGATGCACAGAAAGTGAAGATTAAATCAAAATCCAAAGAATACGACTTTAATCCAACTGAGCGTCCTGAGATTAAATTCACGGGGAAACTTTCTATAATTGACGCGGAAGAAGATGAGGTAGTAATTGAAGATGTTGATCTACCCCTAGATGCAAATAATATATCTAAAAATATAGCTGTATCGCCTGATTTGGAAGAAAAAATTGTACAAAAAATATCGGTACACAAGAAGCAAGAAGAAAAGGAAGTGGATCCTGATACCACAAAAATAAAAGTAAAACATATCCGCAATACAACAAAGAAACCTGTGAAGAAGCTCCCACTTGAACATAATACTGATGGAGTGCTTGGTATGCGTCGCGATCGTATTATTGCGCGAAATCCAGTAGGAGGAACGTTAAAAGTCGATACGAAACTCGACCAAGAGCCTGTTTCAGGTTCACATGCCTATATTATTGCCATTTCAGCTCTCTGTTCGGTCATTTTACTCATTAGTATGTTTGGGTTACAGTCCACAGTAGTGGTTGAGAACGGTGTTTTATCAACCTCATACATGTTTGTTGTTGACACACTGCTTGCGGCAGTTGGAGCTGCGTTCTAGTGGTCACACTATCACGCTAGTTTGCATAAAAAATATTCTAGTTTTACTATAATTTTATCCCCATTGAAAAAATATAAAAGGCAAGAATCGCTATATAATATATAGTGATTCCGGTATGTCGAAGAGTTTAATTATAAACAACAAAAGATATATTCCTAGCGCAGTGATTGCACGCGAATTTGACTACACCACCGACTATGTAAGCCGCCTCGCTCGAGAAGAAAAAGTTGCCGCAACACGTATTGATCGGCAATGGTACATTAGTGAAGAATCACTGCGACGTTTTGTCGATAATGCAGAAGTTAAAAAAAATGAACGTAGTGGAGAATTACGCAGGCAACGACAAGCTGAACGCTTGATACGTCAACAGAAAGAAAAAGTTGTTCCAGCGCAGCAGGTAAGTAAGTCACAGCTGGCACTCGCACAAGCGTTTGCTGTTGTGATGTGCGGTTCGCTTCTAGGTTTTCTCGGAACAACAGCTTTTGAAGAAAACATGAGTCTAGCTGATCTTGCTCATGGTGGACAGGAAACAGTCGTCCATCTTGTTGAGGCAATGATTCCAGATGAGTCTCCCGCAGCCTTGATTTCTGATTTGTCCGCCTTAGCATCAGTGTTTACTGCACAGGAAACACAGGAAGAAGCGGTAGTCATTGAGGCTGTAGAGCAGGTTGCTCCACCAGAGAATACACCCCAAATTCCATTTAGCGTCTTCTCTGACGAGGTCGAGGTTTTGTACATGGAGGACGGGAAGGGTGTAGTACGTCCAATATTTGGAGGTAGTGATCTTGATGAAGTGCAAGAGATATTACAAGCGCCACCACATAACGACAATAACAATTAGTATGTTTTCTGTTTTCTTACAACAGAAAATGTTCAAGACACTGCTGATGCTTTTAGCAGTCTTTGTGGTGTTTGTATTCACGGGCACTGCATACGCAGCCCCAAACCAACAAATAAACTACCAAGGTAAACTCCTAGACAGCGCAGCAATCCCCGTAACAGACGCAGCATACTCAATTGAATTCAGCTTATACACCGCACCAACCGGAGGAAGTAACATTTGGACTGAAACAAACTCAGTAGACACCGTCTCAGGTTTGTTCTCAGTAATGCTTGGAAGCTCAACATCACTTGCTGGTGTGGACTTCAATCAAACACTCTATCTGGGTATTAATGTTGCAAGTGATGGTGAGATGTCACCGCGAAAGATTCTGGGAACCGTACCAGCTGCGTTCCAAGCTATTGAAGCAAGTAACGCAGTAACATTTGACAACATTGCCACAACATCATTCCTGCGATCAGATCAAGCTGACATCATCTCTGCAAGTGAAGCTTCAACATTGTTAACTGTCACACAAAATGGTGCAGGAGATATTTTGAATCTCTTTGATGGAGGAACAGAGGTATTCTCAGTTCTTGATGGAGGTAATATTGGTATTGGGACCACTTCACCATCGTATGCTCTGTCCATCGCCGGCGACGCAATTATCACAGGAGCGCTGTATGACTCTACAAATTCAGCGGGAACAAATGGTTTCGTACTACAGACCACAGGTAGTGCTACTTCTTGGGTGGCGACTTCAACACTTGGATTTGGTACAGGCGATCTCTCAGCAACTGATATCGATACTTCTGCAGAACTTGCTGCAATTCTCACTGATGAAACAGGCTTCTCAAGCGGCGCACTCTCAGTATTCTCAATTTCACCAACTATCACCGGCATAGCTGACTTCGTTGCTGGTGACTTCTCCTCAACGCTTACCATGAGTGGATCGGCTGCCAACATCGCGCTTGGCTCTAACTTCCTTTCTGGAGATGGAGGTGATGAAGGTATCTTTGTTGATAGTGATGGAGATGTGGGGATTGGGACGACAACCCCAACAGCCGAGCTAGATGTAGAAACTACGGGAACAGATGGTATTGAAGTTACGTTGTATAGTGCATCTGCTGATACGTTACTGCGTTTAGACAACCCTGATGGTTCTATTGCCGGAGGTTCAGAGTTTATACAAGCGCTTGATGCAGGCGTTGTTATGTTTGAGATTGACGGAACTGGATACCTTCAAAATTATGCAAATGCTATATTTGGTCGAAGACCAGCATCAACAGACAGTACTACGCGCACAGTAACAATCGGAGGTGCGCGTAGTTCAACAGGGAATGATTTTGCCCGACTTGATTTCCAAAACTATGATACAGAAAGTGGTGCAGTGGAATACACAGGAGCTCGAATCAGTTCTCAAAATGATTCTGGAGTGGATTCGGGTGACCTTCGTTTCTTTACAGCTAGTGGCGGTACCCTAAGCAGTGAACAAATGATAATAACTACTGACGGCGACATCGGAATCGGTACCACCTCACCAGCATCAAAACTCACCGTATGGGGTGGGTTTGAGGTGGGAACTTCAAGTACTCCAGCATTTATGGTAGATACTACAACAGGCCGAGTAGCTGTAGGTACCAGTACTGAAGACACAACTGCATTATTTAGTGTCTACAATGGTGACGCTGAGGTTCTTCAAGGAAGTCTTACCGAGGTGGGGTCAGTAGATATTGGAGGGAATCCTGAGAAACTATTTCCGTACAAGAATTACCTATTTGCACTTAGGGATGGAAACACTATTTCTGCTGTAGATACTTCTGACCCTGAAAACCCTGTGTCTGTGAGTAGTTTAGCAGTTTCTAGCAGTATCACTGACGGGACCATTCATGGTGATTATTTATACGTTGCCCATTCGGGTCTTGATATAATGACTATTTACAATATTGAAGATCCTGCTAACTTCTACCAAGTTGCAACAACCACTATAGGTTCAGCGCCACTCTTCAATGGTCCAAACGCGGTGACCGCAGTAGGAAATTATTTGTATGTTTCTCTGGTATCTCAAGATGCCGTAGAAGTGTTTGATATTTCTAATCCAGAAAGCCCTTTGCCTGTAACGTATTATGATGATAACAATAGTACATTTTTCTTTAATGGAGTTAGTTATCTTGTGGCACAAGGGGACCGTCTTCATGTGATTAATCTATCGGCGACAGCAGGGTATGCCACCTACGATATATCAGACCCATTAAACATGACGTTGCTTACTCACATTGAAAGTAATGCAACTAATGGCCTTTCTGGCACGGACGCAATGGAGGTTGACGGTGATTATGTCTATGTGGGAACATCAATAGCCCCAGGAAAAATTGTGGCTATTGATGTGTCAAATAGAAGTAGTTCAACAATAGCCTCTGTGTATGATGACACTTCCGACATATCAATTGTTAATCCAGTGGACATGTTTGTTTCAGGCAAATATCTGTATGTAACCTCACAGGGAGCAGAAGATAGATATTCAATCATTGACGTATCTGACCCAACGAACTTACGTGAAGTTGCTTCAGGAGCTGCTGGGGCTAATCCTAATGGAATTGTTTTAGGTAAGGATGGGTATTTGTATATAGCAAATTCAACATTCCATGATATAGACGTGTATTCAACCGCAGGTGTTACCGCTCCTTCTGCAAACATCGGAAACCTCCTTGCTTCACAGATATACACTGGTGATTTAAGTGTAAACGAATCATTCAAAGTAACCGGGAATACATTCTTCGACAGCGATATCTACGCATCAGGAAGGTTGATGCTCCGAGGTACTGCATCCTCAACAGACCTCACGCCAGACACTGCAGGACTTACCGTCATGCGTGGTGGTTTGACTGTAGGAACCACATCTATTTTATATGGAATAAACAGCGTTCTCTCAGGGGCTTCTGGATACTTCGGTATAGGTGACACCACAGCAGGAGAGTACTTCGCGATTGATGGCTCGGGGAATGTAGGGATTGGTACTACTTCACCATCACACCTCCTCTCAATAGCCGGCGACGTAATTATCACAGGAGCGCTGTATGACTCTACAAATTCAGCGGGAACTAATGGTTTTGTACTGCAAACCACAGGTAGTGGAACAAGTTGGGTAGCTACTAGTTCACTTGGTATATCAAGTGGTTCTTCAGTATCCTTCGGTACTGACAATCAAATTCCATTCACTAATAGTGGAGGAACAGACTTCGATTATGATGCAGCCTTTACCTTCGATGGTTCTGAATTCTCTGTTGATGGTTCTGTTAATATCGCAGATACGAGTCTGGGGTATGAAATTGGAGGACTGCGTATGTTCTACGCTGCTACAACAAGTAACTCAATTATGATCGGGGAGGATGCTGGTATGTCGATGTTGAGTGATGGTACTAATAATATCGCTGTCGGTGCTCGGGCGATGGAAGATCTAACTACTGGTGATTTCAACATTGCTATTGGTAACAGAGCAGGGAGGACCCTAACAGGTAGTGATAACATTATTATCGGACGGTTGGCAGGAGACCCTATTGCAGGTGGTGATTTCAATACGCTAATTGGTAACAGCTCCGGGAGACTCCTTAATGGGGGTGATGCAAATGCTTTCTTTGGCTTTGAGTCGGGATACAATTCCACAAGCACGAGTAGAAATACGGCTGTTGGGGCATACGCACTCAGAGGTGGGGCACAGAATGTTGCTCAGTACAATACAGTTCTTGGGTATCAAGCTGGATACAGTATCGAGACTGGGGCAGATAACAACATCCTTCTTGGGTATCAAGCAGGTAATTCACTGACTACTGGAGCAAATAACATCGCTCTCGGGTACGACATAGAACTTCCAAGTAATACTGCGTCAAATCAGCTTAATATTGGGAATCTTATTTTCTCAGAAGGTATCGATGGTACGGGAACAACGCTTTCTTCTGGAAATATCGGAATCGGCACCACCACCCCATTAGCACTCCTCACCGTGGGTTCAGCAGCACCAACCATCGTCGACGGAACCAATGACCTATTCGTCACTGACGACATCGAACTCGGCGGTACTCTATACGGCCCTACCGCAGCCCGTATCGGCACCGCTTCAGTATATACAGAGCTTCTCTCTACTGGTTTGCAATACGCAAACGGAACAGGAAATGCTGATCCTAGCATCACCTTTAGTGGCAGCAGCATCCTCTACGACGCATCTGACGGAACTGCAGGTGGTTCACACGTGTTCACACTCGACAGTACAACATTCATGACCATAAACAATGGCGTGGGAGCAGGAGCATACGATTCAGTTTCAATTGGTAACACCGACTATGGCGCATCACTATCAGTTACACACACCAGTGTCAACGGATATAGTTTCCTTGTGGAAGATGAAGCATCTGACACCTCACCGTTTGTGATTGATATTGATGGGAATGTTGGAGTTGGTACAAGTACTCCAGACTCTCTCCTGCATTTATATGGTGCTACAGGGGTACTGACAATTGAAGATACTGACTCAAGAGGAAACCTTTCATTATTTAATAGCTCGCTAGCCCCCGCTGCTGATACTGAACTTGGTAAAGTTAATTTTAAGGGAAATGATGGTGGTGGCAATGAAACTGGATATGCACAAATACGCGGGTATGTTGCTGATAATACTAATGGGGCAGAAGATGGTTATCTTACTTTTACGACAACACAGAACGGTTCAAGTTTAGAAGTGATGCGGTTGGATGCTTTAGGAAACGTCGGAATCGGGACCACTTCACCGGAATCAATTCTCACGATCGACAATAGAAGTCTTACTGGGGATGTTACGGCAGGTGTTACAAAATACATTGGTCTCACGAATAGCACCCTTGATGCGGTGCAGTACGGCGACCGTTCATATATAGATATTTCTTCTACCGCAACCAGTACTGTTGTTGGAGGTATTGTGCGGCTGGCTGATAATACGACACTCGGCAACACTGTTCGTGGATTTGAGGTGCAGGCATTTAGAGGTGCGAACACTCAGGGAGAAAATACAGCGCTCTCAGGATTTGCGCGAACCTTTGGTGTACGGGGAAAGACAGAGGGGGACGCGGGCGGTGTCTTTGAACCAGCTGGTGGATTCTTCGAAACTGGGGGAACGACGCAAGGTAACGCGATCCGCGGGTACTCAGACTCGATCACTACTGCTGATCTCCTTTCTCTGTACCAAGAAGATTCAGCATTTACGGGAACTGGTCTCTTGATGAACTTCGGAAATGATACTGGTTCGTTTGCATCAACAAGTTCTAAATTTGTTGATTTCCAGAATGCAGGAACTTCTAAATTCACCGTAACGGCGCACGGAACAACAACTATCGGTGACGGGACAACAGGCAACCAGGCTGGATTACAGATAGGGTATGGTGGACTTTGTGTAGATAACGATGGTTCATGTGTGGCTTCTACTACGGGACGGATCAGTTCAGTTTCTACATACACCGGTAACTCTGACCTTGCGGAAATGTACTTTAGTTCTGATGACTTGGTGCCAGGAGAAATTGTGATGGCTGATGGATTTATCTCAGTTGAGCGGGCAACTAAAGATAGTGAGGCTAAGGTACTGGGTGTTGTTTCTACCAAGCCAGGTCTCTTGCTTGGTTCTGATGACACTTCGTTAGTCAGCGCGCAGAAAGGATACCCGTTGGCCCTTACCGGACGTGTACCAGTACGCCTTTCAGACGAGAATGGAGATGTTGCAGTTGGTGACCCACTTACACTCTCTTCATTGCCGGGTATAGCGATGAAGGCAACCGAGGCTGATGAAATTGTTGGGTATGCACTAGAAGCATTTGACGGAAGATATGCGTATACAGAAGGATATGTAAATCAGTTTGGCGATGATATTGCTGAACCAAACTACGAAGCACTCAACGTGAACACCGAAGCTAACCAAACTGACGGTTGTCACTTTGGAGGTGGAGGTGTTGTGGGGGCTACCAGCACTGAAGTATGTGACCCAGAAACAGTGATAGAACAATCGCTTGATGATGGTCCAACTGACGAGGAAATTGCCCAAGCTCGATACGAAGTAGAACAGGAGGCACTTGATGCGTTGCGAACACAATCGGCAGAAACTTACAGTGTAGAAGGCGAGACCGTGAAAGTTGGTAGTGTAACTATGTTTGTGGATCGAGGATACAACCTACTTGCTTCGCAAACTGACATTCTTAATGAGCTTGTGAGTACTGATACAGACCTCGTGCTTGGCGCAGAGGAGGGAAGTGATGAAACACTTTGGAGTCGACTTAAGGTGCTTGCACAAGGCTTCGTTGATGGGGTACTTACTATCACTGGTATTACTACCGAGTTGGTTAAATCAGACAAAGTGGAGACACAGGAATTGTGTGTGGATGATGTATGTATCACTGCAGATGATCTGCGTGCGCTCCTATTGCAGTCTAACGACGACGGGCAAGTCGTAGAGGTTAATAATGAAGAACCTGAAGACACTCCATTAGATGAGGGGGACACCACAGAGCAAGACGATACTACAGAAAACGAAACTCCTTCTGAAGACACTAGTGCAACATCAACTGATGATATTGCTACGAGTACTGAAGAAATAAGCGACACAGAAAATGACCAAGAAGAAACTGCTACATCAACCCAAGAGGTGGTAGACGAGAGCGAGCCCGTTGAAGACCCAGAGGTCACTGATAAACCTCTTGAAGTAGAGCAGACAGAAGACGTTCCTGCGGAAGAAGATATAGAGGAAGAACCTCCTCCGGAACCAGAAGATATTGAACCTCCTGCAGAACCACCACCAGAACCAGCTGAAGAAGAGCCAAATCAAGAACCTGCGACCTAGAGCACCTACATGAAATACGCTACAACAAAACAAAATATAATATACACATTCGTAAAATTCGTTGTGCTTATTGCTGTAGCGTACCTATATATGTATGCATCGCCGGTATTAGCAGCTGCTGTTAATTGGAACGCAACCGACTGGACTACCTACGACACCATTACCATTGACGCTTCAGTAGTTGATGATGATCTTACAGACTTCCCAGTGTATGTAGACCTTGCAGATTTAAGTGCTGCCTTCTGGGCTGCCACACCAGCAGCGAGCTCAACCGTGGGAGCAGACATCCGTATTACCAATGACGCAGCAGATACCGAAATGCCACGTGAACTCGTATCAGCATCAAGTACTGCAGAAACAGGAGAACTCCACTTCAAAGCAGACTCTATCTCTTCAACAACAGACACCGTCTTCCGTGTGTATTACAACGGGACGACGACTGCTGATTATGCGAGTACTACGACCTATGGAAGTCAGAATGTATGGAGTAATGACTATGTGGCCGTACTCCATCTTGAGGGAACTGGAGCAACTACCACCGACAGTGTTGGAAATTATGATTTTGCTTATCAAGGTGGAACACCAACTAAGTCAGCAACTCTGCCTTTAGGAGGATATAACCTAGATGGAACAGGAGATTATCTTACATACGATGGGGCTGTATTTGGTGAAGACAAAGATCCATTTACCTATCAAATGTGGATTAATGCTGATTCTCTTGCTGGTAATCAGGCAGATCAAACAGCTCTTATTGGAGAGTATGATGAAGCAGGCAGAACACGGAACTACTGGTACCTTGATGATGTCGGAGACAAGATTTCATTTGACCAATACCTACCGTCTGGTGGTGCAGCACAAAGCGATAGTAGTGCTGTTTCTCTGGATACTACCTACATGCTTCACACAACCAAAAGTTCTAATCAAATGAGCTTTTATACAAATGGAGAGATAGTTGGTAGTCCTGTTTCTCACAGTGAAACATATTCTAGTAGTGCCCCTACAAAAACATGGATTGGACATCGTGATGATGGTGCTAACTTGTATGAGATAGATGGAGATATAGATGAAGTCCGAATCGCATCATCGTCCCGCTCATCTTCATGGATCTCGGCTGAATACACCAACCAAGCAACCACTGCTGATTTCTATAAAGTGAATGCTATTACCCTTGTTGCAACAAGTTCAGCTAGTAGCGCAAGTGTGACATCTTGTTCTCCAAGCATTCCAGCAGGAGCACAATCAGGTGATCTGATGTTGGTTTTTGGTAATTCCTCAATTAATAATGTACAAGATATTTGGGATGATGACGGAGGAGGAGGAAATGGATGGACCCAATTAGACTACCAGCTTGGAGTGTCGGGAGTTGATCGTGAATCTGCAATCTATTACAAAATGCATGATGGTTCAGAGTCTAATCCTACGTTCACTTTAGGAATAACAAGTAGAAACATTTCCTGTGGGATGTCTGTGTATAGAGGTGTTGATCAGAATTCTCCATTTGATGTGACATATTCTAGTGGATCACACTATTCACAAGGGTCGAATAATCCAGTTCCAGATCAACCTGACATAACAACGGTCACTGATGAAGCTATGGTTGTGATATTTATGGGGGCTGGGGGGAGTGGTATAACAACCGGTGGAGCTCCAGACGGGTATACTCTCACACAGTCTCTTGTTCCTGGTGCTACATATTCTAATCGGCAAATTTTCGCAGCACTTAAAGTCGTATCTACAGCTGGTGTAGAAACCATAGGGGTGTGGACACACGCGACAACAAGCTCTGGCCCTGAAACACAACAGTTTACTTTAGCGCTTAGGCCCGATCAAGGCGAATGGAATACTAATAACTGGACACAATACGACGTGATTACTATTGATGTAAATAACATAGATGAAGCGTTAAATAATTTCCCTGTGTATGTTGATTTGTCAGATTTGTCGTCTGCATTCTGGGGTGCTGTCTCTGATGGGGGTGGAGATATTCGCGTGACAACGAATGAAACCAACCCAACTGAGTTACCGCGCGAAGTTGTTTCAGCCAGTACAACAGCAGAGACGGGTGAGCTTCACTTCAAAGCTGATCGAATCTCAGCGACAATTGATACCTCATTCCGTATTTATTACAATGGAACTAGCACAGATTATGCGAGTACTACGACGTTTGGGGCACAGAATGTATGGAGTAATGATTATGCTGCTGTGTGGCACATGGACGATGATCCTACTGATGGAGCCAATACATTATTTGATAGTACCGTTAACGCATACAATGGAACTTCAAGTGGAACGATGACCTCTGATGATGTGATCACAGGAAAAGTGGGTAATGCGTATCAGTTTGATGGTACTGACGACTACGTAAAAATAAGTTCCTCACCAATTGACACCACTGCAAACAGTGTATCTGGCTGGATTTGGATAGATTTGAGTAAAGCAAATCATGGGATTATGGAAACGGTTACCAGTGGTGTACGAGCGGGTAATCCACATTTTTTGTTGCAAGAAAATAGCGGACCACTTCGTTCCTATATACAAACAACAGGGTATGACGAATTTGGTAGCATAAGCACAGGTTCATGGGAACATTTCTCTGTCGCTCGTACGAGTTCAAATGAAACAGCGTATCTAAATGGAGCTGAAGTAATAAACAGGTCAATTTCTTCTGACGGAGTAAATGTAGAATTTAATATTGGTGTAGGCTACGATAATTACTTTGATGGCCGAATAGATAATATTCGCATCTCTACATCCACCCGAACCTCATCATGGATCTCCGCCGAATACATCAACCAGTCAACCACCACAGACTTCTACACTCTCTCAACTGGTACGGGCTCAAGTACTATCGACAATAACGATGCTGGGCAAGTTAGTGACGCCTTTAGTTTCCAAAATAAAACTGATGAAGCATTATATGCTTTTAAAATCACACCAAATAGCGGCACTGCAACGGTAACTCAAATGCGGTTTACTCTTAAGGGTGCTCAAAAAATTGATATCAGTGATTTCTCAAACTTACGAATTTATGAAGATGTCAATGATGACGCAGCGTATGACGGTGGTGATACACAAGTTGCGTCTGCTGGCGTGATGACTTTAGATCATGGATATGATAACCAGCAAGGTGACATAGTCTTCACTAATAATTTCTCGATAACCAGCGCCACAAACTTCATTCTTGTTGCTGATTGGAACGCTCCACCGCGTGGATCACAACTTACACTTGAGCTCGTATCTGACGGTGTGTACGCATCAGATTCTAACGGTGCTGTAATTGTCGATGGCTCGGTGAGTTCTGTTCAGCATAATCGTAGTACTGGCGGTGGTGGTGGTAGCAGTACTCCTGTGGGAGGAGCTCCTCCAGAGGGAGATGGAGATGTAGGAGGTGGAACTAACGAAGGAGGAGAACTTATCGGAGATGATCCAAACTTTAAATTACCAACTACGAATTCAGGCACGTGGACAAATCCAGGAAATGCGTATGACGATACTGACGGTACCTACGCTACTGATAATTCAGGAGCAACCAATAACTACAGCGATCATGATTTCAGTGTAGGTAGCGGTAATACTATTGAAGGAATTGCAGTACAGTTAGAAATTTCTGGGACAACAGCAGCGGGTGATATAGGTGTTGAACTTTCATGGGATGGAGGAACTAGTTGGACCAGTAGTGGAAACGTAACACCTACGCTTACTACTACAGATGCAGTGGCAACCATCGGTGGTCCAAGTGATACATGGGGACGAAGTTGGATCGATAGTGAATTCAGCAACGCAAACTTTGCGGTACGTCTTACTGGTAACCCGTCTTCAAATACGGTGCAGGTGGATGCTATTCAAGTTCGTATCTACCACCAGGCTGGAGGAGGTGGAGGAGGTGGAGGAGGAGCGATCTAATCTAGGTGAATGCATTACTACAGAAAGGTGATATATGTAAAATATTTATATATAGCGTCGGATAAGTTCTCCACATCTGACCTATAATGTGTAGGTAGAATCTTTTATATGTAGCGTATAATGTAGGTACTAAGAGAAGTTTAGTAGATTAAATATAATATAATTCCATATGAAGATTTTACAAATTGATAATGCATTTATGCTGTCACTAATTGCCGCTGCAGTTACTTCGGCATTGCTACTGACATCGTTCCTTTTATTGGAGCCAACAGTGAGTCACGCAGTATCTGACACTGTTTCTGTGCATCAGACCATTACTGCTGAAATTTCTATCGCTATCGCATCAACGTCGTTGAGCATGGATGGTACTATTGCAGGTATTACAGGTGGTATTACAGATGCCGAAACTGAAGTTTTGGTGATTACCAACAATTCAACTGGATATAACATGACTATTCAGTTTGCATCTGCAACAGCGATGTACCGAGATACAGGAGGGACCGATATCCCTAATTATGTTCCGGCTGTAGAGACAGTACCTGATCAAACGTTTGATAGTGCTGAAGTTTTTGCTCAGTTTGGTTACTCAGCGTGGTCAAGTGCTGATGGGGCTGATATTGATGATTCATTCAAAGGAGCAGGATGTGCAGGAGGATCGAGTGTAACATTGGAATGCTGGATGTCTCCGAGTAGTACGGCTGCTGAAACTATTGTAAACCGTACAACTGCAACTCCAGCTGGAGGAGCGACAACCACCGTACAATTCCGAGTGGATGTACCAAATAATCCAGTACCATCAGTAGATACTGGTACATACACAGCAACTGCAACATTGACTGCAGTAACAAACTAATTTAGACTCTATACATATGGAATCAACAACGCACACAAATCGCGTAGTTGTGAGTCTACTTATTGCAGGATTCACGCTTATAGCATTGCCTATAAGCGTGTTTTCTCAAGAAGAAACCACTGCTCTTGATTCACAGGTCGTAGAGGTAGTAGAAGTTGTAACTGCAGAAACTCAAGCGTATACCATTGATGTACTCGATGGAGATACGGTAGTGGGAGACTTTGTGGTTGGCCCAGGGAAAGTTGAACTTTCACTTGAGCCAGGAGAGTCAGAACAAGTTGAACTTATCGTAACCAACCGAACAGGCGGACTAAAATCATTCAGCTTTGATGTGGAGGATATTGCTGGGAGCTCAGACCCAACATTGCCCGTAACCCTTCTGGGTTCTGACAGAGGACCGTATACATTACGTGATTACATTAGTATTCCTCATATGGAATTTGAGTTGCAGCACAATGAACGTGCGCATATTCCAGTGACTGTGTCACTTCCTATTGACGCCGAACCTACTGGACATTATGGAAGTGTATTGGTTTCCACCATCTCCCGTGATGCTCAAGCATCGGATGAGAGCGATACGAGTCCGTCTTCAGCTATTAAAAGTCGTATTGGAACATTATTTTTTATCACCACCCCTGGTGTAACAGATGTAGCGGGTGCATTACAGTCATTCCAGACAGTTCCAGAATCATCACTTTTCTTTGAGGGACCAATTAATTTTGGACTCGTATATGAAAACACCGGTTCAGTACACCTTAATCCCTACGGTGAGGTGAATATCACAAACATGCTTGGAGATCAGGTAGGGTTTATGGAACTTGATCCCTGGTTTTCGTTACCGCAATCGTTGCGAACCCGTGAAGTGCAATGGGACAGAGAGTTCCTTATCGGACGTTACACAGCAGTGGCATTGATTAATAGAGGATATGATGATGTGGTGGATGAAATGTCTGTGACGTTTTGGGTTATGCCATGGAAATTAATGGTAGTGCTCTTTAGTGGATTGTTGATCTTTTTCTTACTTGTACGATTTATCGCATCGCGTTTCGAGTTTAAGAGAAAATAAGCACATGTATTTTCGTTCTTTTACGCCAGTTGTTGCAGCATTTATTTGCACTCCAGTTTTGATGCTGAGCATTTATATTGCAGGAGCACAAGTCATGACTAGTTCGAACTACCAAATGCAAAGCGATAGTATAAATATCGGCGGAGGACTTTCTTCGTCAACTAATTATTCCCTCGAGTCTTCAATTGGGGAGGTTGCTACCGGACCTTCAGACAGTACTAATTACTCTCTTCGTGCTGGGTATCAGCAAATGCAGGAAGTATACATTGCAATAACATCAGGATCTTCTTCGGTTTCGCTGTCACCCTCAATTCCAGGTCTTACCGGAGGGACTGCAAACGGTTCTACTACCGTAACGGTAACCACTGATAGTATCTCAGGCTATCAATTAACGATTATGGCTGAAGACTCCCCAGCGCTGCAAAAAGGAGTTGACTCTATAGCTGATTACACACCTGCTGGGAATCCTGATTATACGTTTACTACAAGTGCAACTGATGCACATTTTGGATATACACCAGAAGGAGCGGATGTGGTGCAGCGTTTTCTTAACAGTGGGGTCACCTGTAATGCAGGATCTTCAAACGATGCGTCATCATGTTGGGATGGTCTTTCAACAACAGAAGTTCCCATTGCAGAAAGTAGTGGGTCAAATCATCCCTCAGGAACTGTAACAACAGTACGGTTTCGTGTAGGTTTAGGAGGGACAGTCTCACAAGCTCCTGGTGTCTATATTGCAACCACCACGTTAACTGCACTTCCATTATGATTAGAAATTTATCCTGTTTTGTAGGGGTATTGATACTGTATATTTTTTTAGGAGGGTATCAAGCGTATGCAGTGAGCGATACTATATCTATTGGTGTGGTTGTCGGTAACGACACCACGGCTCCAACGACCCCGCCCTTTATCACTGCTGTACCTGTAGCTTCGACACAAATAGATATTGCGTGGGGAACGTCAACTGATGATCAAAATTTGGGAGGGTATCGTTTATTCAGGGACGCTACACAGATCGCAACAACGACACTTACAAATTATTCAGACACTGGACTTACCGCAAGTACGACCTACGCGTATACTGTTGATGCATTTGACTGGTTTTTTAATATTTCTTCAACTTCATCTTCAACAGCAACCACAACGCTTGCCGCATCCGTTACTCCAACGGCAACCACAACACCGAGCACTGTGGGGGGCAATCTTACTCCGCGCTTGACGAGTTTAGAGATTACTACACAGCAAGAAAGTGCACAGTTTTCATGGAAAACAAATATCCATACACAGTACGTACTCAGGTGGGGACGTACTAATGAGCATAGCTTAGGTTCACTTAAGAACGAAATTTTTAGTAGATCACATGCAACAAAAATCAGTGATCTGCAGCGCAACACAAAGTATTATTTTGAATTGGTTTCGATCAATCAACAGGGACGGGAGTATGTACTTAAACAAGGTTCTTTTGTTACCGCAGAAGAGGAGGATGTTACTGCACCAGCAAACATCTCAGACTTACGTGCCGTTGTTGAAAATACATCAGTGTATCTGCAGTGGAAGAACCCAGAAGATACTGATTTTGTAAAAGTACGGGTAGTACGAAATTATTTATTTTATCCGAAAGACCCTGTGGATGGTTTTATTGTGTATGAAGGGCCAGCTGAATCAGTTTTTGATGCAGGAGTTTTAAGCGAACACACAGATCAGTATTACACTATTTATACATACGATACTGCCGGTAATGTTTCATCAGGTGCTGTTATTCTCACGTCACGTAATGTTGTGCTTGCGCAAGGAAATGAAACAGTAAATATAGGGACATTATCACAGACAATAGATATTGCTTTTGCCGATATTCGTTTTATACAAGAGAAGAAAATTTTGCAGCAAAAAGATGAAAAGGTAGTGATCGATAGTGCGTTGCCACTGGGTCTGCAAATGCCTGCAGAGCTTCTTCCTAGGCATCTAAAAACTATCACCGTGACCCTTAAGAATTCGCAAGAGAAGCTTCAGACGTATATGTTGCGTAGCAACACAGAGAAAACTATGTATGAAGCGTTACTGAGCAATCTACCGGAAGGGGTGTATGACGTCACCTTCTCAATATACGATTATCAAACTGAACTACAGACTGTATTTACTGGACAAATAATTTCTCAAAAATCGATAACAAGTAATGATATTCAAAAGAGCAGTACTACTCAAGTCTACGTAGATGCCCTTTCACAAAAAAGCCTTATGTATGCTGTGTTGTCTGGGTCTGGGTTGCTGCTGTTGCTTCTATGGTGGATTATCTTGTTACTTCGTCGTAACAATGAAGATTGATGAGGATAAGTGGAGGTGTGAAGCAACGTGTATTGGCGTATAGTTATGTATAGCAGAGCATGTGGAAGCGTGCTGATTACTAATAATGCATCACATTTAATATATGGCGAAGGTAGCAATTAATGGATTCGGACGAATTGGGAGGACGTTTTTTAAGATGGCACACGAGCATCCGGATTTCGAGGTGGTTGCGATTAATGACCTTGGTGATATTGAAAATCTCGCATACCTTTTGAAGTACGATACTGCATATGGACATAGCTCGTTTGATGTACAAACGAAGGACAACATGCTTATTGTTGATGGGAAAGAAATCGCGTTTATTCAACAGCGTGACCCGAAAGAATTACCGTGGGGGAAAATGGGTGTTGATATCGTTGTTGAAGCAACAGGATTTTTCTCAAGTTACGAGAAGTCTAAAATGCACCTTGAGGCAGGAGCAAAACGCGTAGTCATCTCAGGCCCCGTAAAAGATGATCCTGTTGCCGCAGGAATCGTAGGTGCTACCGTACTTATGGGAGTAAACGACGCAGCACTTTCATCGTGTACCATAAGTTCAAATGCATCTTGTACTACAAATGCCGTCTCACCTTTGGTGGCAATTCTTAAAGATACCATTGGTATTGAAAAAGCAATTCTTAATACCGTACACGCCTACACTGCAACCCAAGCGATCGTAGATGGCCCTGCTAAAGACTTCCGTAAAGGGCGCGCCGCAGCACAGAACATCGTGCCAACTTCTACAGGCTCAGCAACTGCTACAACACTTGCGCATACTGATCTGAAAGGTAAGTTTGATGGGATCGCAATGCGTGTGCCGGTACCAGTTGGATCAATTGTAGACGTGACGTTTATTGCTTCAAAAGATACAACTGTAGAAGAGGTAAACCAAGCGCTTACTAACGCAGCAGCTGATCCCAAGTGGAGTAATCTCTTCGCTGTAACTGATGAGCCGTTAGTGTCTTCAGATATTATTGGAGCTCGTTTTGCATCTATTGCTGACACTGCAATGACACGAGTAGTAGACGGTAACTTAGTGAAGGTGCTTGCATGGTATGACAATGAAACAAGTTTCACTCACACACTTATAGAACACGTTGGCGCAGTAGCTCGATTCTTTAACGTAAAAACAGGGGAATAAGCATTCATGAAACCAACTGTATATTTCGCAACTGATCACGCAGGATTTGTTTTAAAAAACAGTCTACTTGCGTACGTGCGAGATGAGCTTGGATACACTGTGGTTGATTGCGGAGCTATCGTTGAAGATAGTGCTGATGACTATCCTGATTATATTAGTATTGCCGCAGGGAAGATTGCTAAAAGCCCAAATGACAAAGCTGTTATTTTGGGTGGGTCAGGACAAGGGGAGGCAATGGTCGCAAACCGATATCCGGGCGTGCGAGCGGTTGTGTACTACGGAGGTCCATCAGAAATTATTACACTTTCTCGTGAACATAACGACGCAAACGTTCTCTCTCTTGGTGCTCGTTTTATGAATGAAGAAGAAGCAAAGGATGCTGTGCGAACTTGGCTTGAAGGAAGTTTTTGTGCAGACCAGCGCCATATCCGACGCATCAAAAAAATAGATCATCTCACCCCATAAATATGCTTCCTATTAGTATTGTTCCATCACTACCCGCAAAATCCTTTGAAGAACTGCGCGTGTTAGCACAGGCACTTACTGGTGTCGCTTCTGGAATGCAGATAGATATTGTGGACGGTGTTTTTGCTCCGCATGTGTCATGGCCATTTGCAGAATTGGATGCACTGCAATCACTTAGGCAATTACAAAAAATTACCACAGACTTTTCTGTTGAAATGGACTGTATGGTTATGTATCCCGAACGATACCTTGAAACATTTGTACAGCTCGGTGTGGATCGTGTGATTGTACATATGGGGAGTACTGATGCGTATGCACAAATTATAGAGCATGCTCAAGAGCACGGGTATCGTATTGGACTAGCATTTACAAACGACCAGAATATGGAAGATGTCCATCCATACATTGATAGTGTTGATTATGTACAGGTGATGGGAATCAAAGAAGTAGGACAGCAGGGGCAACCTTTTGATGTACGCACCTTACAAACAGTACGTGATTTACGTAGTAAATATCCAGAATTAGAAATTGCTGTTGATGGTGCGGTAAACAAAGAAACAATCCCACAGCTCTATGCTGCTGGTGTCACTCGATTTGCTCCCGGTTCAGCTGTGGCAAAAGCAGCTGATCCCAAAACGGCGTATGAATCATTGGTCGCATTGTTGTTTTAGGATAACTAAATACACACGCTATGGTGCGTGCGTTATACTATAGTCATTATGTATTACCTAACTGATCCTGAAATCAAGAAATTGGAAAACACTGCAACTGAAATTCGGCAGAGTATTATTGAGATGCTTATTGCAGCAGGGTCGGGACATACTGCAGGACCGTTAGATATGGCCGATATTTTTACACTGCTGTATTTCAGTGTGCTCAAACACGATCCAAAAAATCCTGACTGGGAAGATCGCGATCGTTTGGTGCTTTCAGCTGGCCACATCTGTCCGGTACTGTATGCGACTATGGCGCACGCTGGATATTTTGATGTTGAAGAATTGATGACATTGCGTAAATTTGGTTCACGTCTGCAAGGACACCCACATCGAACTGCATTACCAGGTATCGAAAATAGTTCAGGACCATTAGGTAGTGGCCTCTCACAAGCTGTGGGTATGGCATTAGCTGAGCGAATGGACAATCCGTACACTTCAAAATTTGTATATTGTATTACCGGTGACGGTGAATGGGATGAAGGACAGATGTGGGAGGCTGCGATGCTTGCTGGTAAAGAACAGTTGCATAATCTGGTAGTTATTATTGATCGCAATGGTATTCAGATTGATGGCTACACAAAAGACGTGATGCCCCTAGAGTCATTTCGAGAAAAATTTGAGTCATTCAATTTTGATGTACAGGAAGTAGACGGACATAATATTCGTATGGTTAATGATGCAATAGGGAAAGCACAAAGTGTATATGGCCAGCCGTCAGTTATCATTGCGCATACTATTTCTTCAAAGGGAGTTGATGTGTTTGAGCGAGACTTCCGTTGGCACGGTAATCCTCCAGGGAAAGGCCCAGAGGATCGTGTGCCAAAGGGAGATCAGGCAGCAGTGGCACTTGAAAAGTTACGCACATTAGGAGGAATGATAACACCATCAGATTCATAATATGTTTGCTTCACATTTAGATAAAAAAATATGTACCCCTGACGTTGCAATGGTCGCAAACCGTAACGGCTACGGCGAAGGATTGCTTGAAGCGGGGAAGAATGATCCACGAATTGTGGCACTTTCTGCTGATCTTACTGGTTCTACTAAAACTATTGCGTTCGCTGAAGCATTTCCTGAACGTTTTGTACAAGTAGGTATTGCTGAACAAAACATGGCCTCAGTAGCCTCTGGAATGGCTGCTATGGGGAAGATCCCTTTTATCGCTTCATATGCCATGTTTAGCCCCGGACGCAGTTGGGAGCAGGTACGCACTACTATTGCGTACAATAACGCGAACGTAAAAATAATTGGTGCGCATGCTGGTGTATCAGTCGGTCCAGACGGAGCAACACACCAAGCAATCGAAGATATTGCAATTATGCGGGTGATTCCTAATATGGTTGTCATTGCACCGTGCGATGCACTTGAAGCAAAGAAAGCAGTGCATGCAGCTGCAGCATATGAAGGTCCTGTATATATTCGCCTGGCACGAGAGGCAACGCCGGTTGTGACTACTGAAGACTCACCGTTTGTTATTGGCAAAGCAGATATCTTTTTAGAAAAGGAAGCTACGCATGAGAAAACCGTCGGTATTATTGTTACGGGGACGCTTATTGAGAATGCACTTTCTGCTGGAAAGACACTTAATGAAAATGGAGTAGGGGCGTCGGTGCTGCATATGGCTACAATCAAGCCGTTGGATACTGAAGCGCTCGATGCGTTTGTTACCGGTCACGATGTGATTGTTACCATTGAGGAGCATCAAATTGCTGGAGGTCTCGGAGGAGCTATCGCAGAATATGTCAGTGGCAGTAATCCAAAGAAAGTAATCCGTATTGGTGTTGACGATCAGTTTGGGCAGTCAGGAGAACCACAAGAACTTATTGCACACTATGGGATGGATACTGACTCTATTCTTGCTAGAATAAATACAGTACTTAACTAATATAATGTTTACACTTAGCCAATCTAACAAAGGATTTACATTACTTGAGCTTTTAATTGTAATAACAATTATTGGTTTACTTGCTGCTCTCTCAGTTGTCGCTCTTGATGAGTCACGAGAGCGTTCACGTAATGTCGCTTTGCTTAGTCAGATGGATGAGTATCAAAAAGCACTTGAACTTTCGTTCACTAATACAGGAGTGTACCCACACCCAAATACGGGATCCATACGAAGTCGTATTTTGTGTATTGGTGATGGATTAAGTGAGGGACCTCCCCCAGATGATTGCATGGGAGGTATTACGAGAACGTATGTGGCTGCGAACTCAGCAGTAATTGAAAATGCTTTTACCAATATTTTAAATATACTGCCACGTATGAGTCAGCCTAAAGGTACATTTAATTACTCTTCTCCTGCGTACAGTGGTTGTTCTAGTGATGCTGCGGTTCCTATTCCAACATCAAACACCAGTTGTACTGAGTTGGATTATAGCCTTTGGTATCTTATTGAAGGACCAAACGAATCATGTGGCTCCGGACAAGTTGCTAACAGTAATCTTTCAAACGAATATACACTGTGCCGACTCCAGTCTAAATAAGTAGTCTAAACACATATAAAAAGGAGCGCCTTAAGGCGCTCCTTTTTATATGTTGTTCCTCTAAATCTTATTGGCTTTGTACTCTTCAGGTGCATCAGCCATAAACTCTAACAATGCCTCCCGAGTTAACAGTCCTTTCTGTGCACCAATGTGCTGTACAACTGACATAGAGTTAATTGGTCCCCATGAAAGTGCCTCAGCTGGTGTCATACCAAGCGCAATTGCGGTGGTAAATGTTGAGGAGAATGAGTCTCCAGCTCCAGTACGATCAACCGGTGGTGCTGGATCCGGATACATTGGCATGTGCCATGCTTGGTTGTCTTCATCAACCACGAACGCACCATCCGGCCCGTCAGTAATCACTGGCATCTTTGGCCCAAGCTCTTTAAACGCACGGATTAGTGTTGGTACGTCTTGCTCAGTTGAACCAAGGATCTGTTGTGCCTCCTCCTTGTTACAGAAAAATATTTCAGTTACTTCATACAACTCTTTTAATTTTTCAGCGCCAAGGTGGATCTGGTAGGTACCTGGCTGGAATACAAGTTTTGTATCAGGGTTCGCCTTAATGTACGCAGCAATTTCAAAATGGTAATCAATACCATGTTCTCCAATAGAAGAGAAGTAAATAAATCGTGGCGGTACTGCAAAATCCGGAAGCATGTACGGATACTTTTCGTGATTGATAAGAATTGTCCGTTCAGGTCCGTACCGTAATACGTAATGATAATTTGTTTTCTTTCCTTCGTGTACCTTTACGTATTCTGTATGTACGCCTTCAGTACGAAGTGCTTCCATACAATCTGTGCCGTATCGGTCGTGTCCTACGTTAGTAATAAGTGCAGTGTGTAGCCCAAGACGGTGAGCTGAGACTGCTGCATTTGGTGAGTTACCAACTGCGTTAATCACCGTCACGTCTTCATACGGAAGTTTATCTCCGAAGTTCATCTCAAGTGTTTTTCGTCCCGTATCGAGGTTTTTCGACACAGTCGCGTGGTCTTCTGATAATTGTATAAATGCATCAACTACCATGTCGCCGATGGCAACGAAATCATATTGTTGTGTCATATCACCATTGAGTATACCAAGAATGTGCATACCCTGAGTGGACCATACGTTGATAGTCAGGATGTTGTACTCTAAGGGCCCTGTATTGCTTCGGCCCTGAAGCTTGGTTCGTGAGACAAAAACCATTGAAGATTTTATATACTATGCTATAGTCTTGCGCATATGACAGTAAAACTTGAAGTTACAAAACGAGAGGCAGGAGCGCAGGCGCTTCGTGCTGCAGGTAAAATTCCTGCTGTAGTATATGGACCCAAACAAGAACCGGTTTCAATTGCTATTGATCGTACAACATTTGAAAAAACATTAGAAACAGCTGGAGAATCAACTATTATTAGTCTTGTTGGACTCGAAGAAGACATCGAAGTACTTGTACACGATGTAGCGTTTAACGCTGAAAAGGGAGGTATTGATCATGCTGACTTTTATGCAATCGAGCGTGGTAAAGAGCTTACAACTAATGTATCTCTTGAATTCGTTGGAGAGGCACCTGTTGAAAAAAATGGAGCGATGGTGACAAAGGTACTTCATGAAATTGAGGTTACCTGTCGACCAAGTGTATTGCCGTCACACATTGATGTGGATGTTACAACGCTTGTAGAAGACACTTCGCAAATCCAAATCAAGGATCTCGCAATCCCTGAAGGAGTAACACTCAGCGCAGAACCTGATGATGTAGTTGCGTCAGTACAAGCTGCTCGAGAAGAAGAGCCAGAAGAGCCAGTAGAAGCAGTAGACATGGATGCAGTTGCTGTAGAAGGAGAAAAAACTGGAGAAGAAGTTCCAGCTGGAGAAGAAGCACCAGAAAAAGCAGAATAAGCATTCTGCACTACAAAGAAAAACACTTCGCTACGGCGAAGTGTTTTTCTTTGTAGTCCAAGGTTTTATAATGGTACAATAAGCGAACTATGCGAAAGATAGCCACTTTTTTCCTGATATGCAGTATGGTGTTACCGTATGTAGCTTTTGCTGAAACTGAAGATGAACGTCGAGAACGTCTTGAGGCACAGCTCCAAGTGGTGGAGAAGCAAATTATCCAGCAACGGGTATTGGTTGAAGGTAAACAACAAGAACGACAATCTCTTGAGCGAGATTTGGCGATTATTGATGCCGAGGTTAACCAGGCACAGTTAGGTATCCAAGCGCGCTCTGTGGCTATCGAGCAACTTTCCTCACAAATTGAAGATAAAGAAGAAGTAATTATTATTCTCAATGACCGACTGGATAAACAACGTAAGTCACTAGCAGAGCTAATTCGAAAGACACAGTCAGTTGATGATTTTTCACTTGCTGAAGTAATGCTTAGTAATGACAACTTCTCAGAATTCTTTACCGATGTTGAAAGTTTTCGTGCAGTAAAGAAGTCACTTAATGATTCACTCAGCGCCTTAACAGAAATCAAGACTGATGCGTATTCACAGAAGTTATCACTTGAAGAGAAGCAACTCACTGAGGCAGAAATGAAACAAGCGCAAGAAATTGAGAAACGTAATATTGAAGCGCAAGAGGCAGAGAAGGAGCGTATTCTTGCAACCACAAAAGGACAAGAGCAAGCGTATCAGCAACTACTTGCTTCACAGCAAAAGACTGCGGGCCAATTGCGGGCACAGCTCTTCGAACTTTTAGGGGGAGGTGGAGCTATTCCGTTTCCTGAAGCGGTCGCCTATGCACAAGTGGCAGAAAGCCTTACCGGAACACCTGCAGCATTGATCTTAGCAATTCTTGAACAAGAGTCAGCATACGGAGGTAATATTGGTGGCTGTACCATGGGAGATGTTTCATTAGGCAAAGACATTATGCATCCTGATCGCGATAAGCCACCGTTCTTAGTTATTGCCGCTGAACTTGGATTTGATCCAGCTACACAGCAGGTGTCCTGCCCGTTGCGTCGTAGTGACGGAACACGTATTGGATGGGGAGGAGCAATGGGGCCTTCACAGTTTATTCCAAGCACTTGGGCAATCTACGGAGGATTTCAAAAAGATGGTTTAGGAAATTATTCATACATACAATCAAAAGATGCCATCAGGTCACTCTTGAATAAATCCACACCTGGTAATCCATTTAGTAACCAAGATGCATTCTTAGCCACAGGTCTATTATTGCGAGATAATGGAGCGACGGGGAATTACAATAGTGACCGAACCGCAGCACTTCGCTACTATGCAGGATGGGGAGGAGCAAATAACCCAGAGAATGCATTTTATGGGAATGGGGTTATGAAGCGAAAACAACGCCTCGACGGAGACATCAAAACTTTATTGGGACAATAATAGCTCATCTGCTTCGTTATCCCGCATAAAAAGCGCCTCAATGGACACCAGTCCACCTCGACGCTTTTTGTTTGGATGCCTCGCATCTAAACCATTCTTGTCCCAAAAATCTGCTAGAGAAAGTTTAGTTGTGCGTACAAG
>DLQJ01000020.1 GCA_002477545.1 Patescibacteria group bacterium UBA7435
GATTGAAACTCCCAACCCAATTGCTAGCGCCTTTACCAACGTGAACATAGACCGACCAAGTACTTCCGTATTGGACATAACTAACCCAAGGGCAACTCCCAAAATAGGATATAACAATGGGGCAATCAACATACTTCCAATAACAATGGACGGACTATCAGCTAAGAGACCAAAAGTCGCCATCGAAACTGATAATCCAGTCAGATAAAAGAAGTCAAAATTCGGCGTACTGTTTTGCATCAGCTTTCTCACGACGGCTGCCTTGTCTTTTTCTTCAATAGCACGAAATCGAGCGGTAATAGACATATATATGTATTAATTATTCCTAAACAGTATACTCAAAATTACGTTGCGGTACAGTAGTGCTATATACAGGCAGCAAGCGAAAGTGCTTCCAGTATTGTCGGGGTACTTCCTTCTGCAATCTCTTGAGTTCGTGCTATACCAAGTTTTTCTTGTGCACACGCAATCATTTCGGGCGTAATGGTCATTGACTCAACGTCAATACCAACCTTTTCAGCAATTGCTTTCTGGGTTGGACTCAGCACGTCAGGATCAATCACTATCCCCTCTTCAGGAACAATAATTCCCTCAGTAGAAATAATGCTTGCCTCAGTCTGCTCGGGCGATAATTGTTCCTCTGGTGCAATAATTTGTACCTCTGGTGAGACTATTTCTTTTTGAATGGTAAACCAAATATAAGCAGTTGCAGATAAAGCAACAACCATGAATAGAAAACCTATAAGGATGAAACGTGTAAGTTGTGTCATATGTCTGTAGGAAGTGTGTTATATGTTACCGGAGATTGTAGAATTATAGCAAGTAATACCCCGAGCAATACAATGCAAACCATCGCACTAAATAAAGCAACCCTCGGCGTAGATAATTCCCGTCGGCCTGAGTGCCAATCACGTGCGTAGAGAAATGGAAAAATAAATTTAAATATCATCATACAAGAACTATCCTAATTTCTTATATAGTGTACCAGTTCCTACAAGCGTCATGATTCCTATGGCTAGGATAAGCACTGGTCGATCATTAATGTACGTCCATTCTGACAACAGGCGTTCAAACCCAAAAAAGGTTGCCACTGCTCCGAATGTTACAAGCAAGGTAAAGAGCGCAGGAAATCGCGTAAAGACACTTTTGCGCACAGGAGCAATGGTTGCCTCCATTGTTCGCTCAACAGAACCAACAGTGTCATCTACACTATCCAGTACTGAATTAACTGTTTTTGTGACATTTTTCATATATGTTTATTTATTAAACAATTCAATACCCCGTTCCCATATTTCTGGATGATCTTGTTTGTATAACCAGTACCACCATTCTGCACCCCACAGGTATTGTTTTTCATATCGTGTCTCTTGCGCGTACTCTAAAATTTCTTCAAACTTTGCAAGATCCATTCGTGAGTACTGTGTATCAATTGGTACATCAGTAATCGGCTCTAGTAACCACGGCTCTGCAGAAAGTTCAATAAGCATCGTCTCCTTTTCTCCATACATGAGTGTCATCAACCCTTCTTTCACACGATAAAACCATGGAGGAAGTATTGTCTTAAACTGACCCAATTCAGGGTTCCAGAAATGGACGTATACGCTCGTACCAAACGCATCTGCGTGTTTATACGGTCCTGTCCATTTCCCAAGGTTTCCACTGTCAGTTATTAAAAATGGACGGGTATCATCCAATGATCGGAAGTGAGCAACTTCTTTTTCAAAGAAAACCTCATCAAACTCCCCACAATGTTCTTTTGCGAATACTTCAAGATATGGCTCGTTTTCAATTTGCCAATATTTAATTGCAGGACTATCTTTGTAACGAGTTACAACAAAGGTGATGTACTCGAATAGTTGTTCTTGCTGCTCTTCCCAGGTTTTCTCTTGCACCCATTCTGGGATGTGACATTCAGGCCAACGTGGAAGTCTTCGTCCTACGGCAAACACAATGTCAGCTCCAACATCTTCTGCTTTTGCCACCTGATAATCAAGTTCAGAAAAATTATAAATATCATCAATAGGCTCTACCATGGGCCAATGTGCTGCCAAACGCAAATGACGCACACCAAGATCATCAATGATGGCGTCATACACCTCCTGCCAATCCAATCCAAGCTCACGTGCATAGAGAGTATTGAATGACATGCCGTATTGAATTTTCTCAGGTTTTTCTTTCTGGGCTAGAATAACCAGCACTATTGTAAAAAATACCAGCAAAGCGGTGATACATAATAGTATTTTTTTGTGATGTTTGAAAAAAAACATTATCTAAACAAAATAATAAATCCGATTGAAATAATAGCAACGTAAAGCACCTTCCGAACAATCGTCTTGGCATCGTTGCTATTCTCTCCAGCTGCCTTTGGAATAAATCGACCAAAGACTATACCCATAAGGATGATAAACACATATTTGAGACCATCAAGCGCTTGTACCACTGTCACATCCCCTAAGTCGGTTGCCTTAAGCAACATGAATGCAGCCACACCTGCCAAAAGTTTAGCTGCAAGCACCAACATACCACCCTTTTTTGTAGTCTTCTTTGTTTGTTCCGTTATTTTTTCGTAGTAGGTTGGAACCAAAAGAAGCGAAAGTGCAAACACAATAAAACCAATGCGTGACCAGAAGAAACCGTCATCAAATGAGGTTTCTAAAAAGAGACCCTTCATGGTGATGTAATGTAGTGAGAAAAATAATCCACTATGGATAGTATGTAGCACCAAGCTATGAGTGAAACGCATTTGTGAAACCAGGAGCGTTCCTACCGCTAGAAGCACAATTCCCCAAATAAAGTTTGGTGTTAACGTTGTGCCAAGAAACATGTACGACATCCCAAAAGATGAAATAGCTGCTACAGCACCCACTACCGGCATCACGTCAGACGCATCAGCGCTCTTCAGACCATCATACATAGACACCAACGCCATAAAGAATGTGTACGCTGCGAGAAATGACATCCCTACCACTTGAATAGTTGGTGATTGTACATTGGCGAACGAAGGTACCCCAATATCTGAGAGTCCAGGAATAAATCCAATAAAATAGATAACTATCCAGAAACTAGTCACCAAACACGAATAAAAGGCATACACAAAAGGGCGTGGGAGTGCTGCATCGTCAGATACGATGTACTTATCCATCAATGCTACAATCGCATTAATAAATTGCCCCGCGGTTGCAAGAAGTAACCAAGTCATTCCTTATAGTATCCCATTAAATCAAGCGTTTTACGCTGTATATTGTCCACAAAAATCTAACCTTTCTGAGCTTCCTCAATCAACTCCTTGTACACCCATGCTGAAGGTCTGATTTTTCGTTCGAGTGTTTTGTAGTCAATCTCTACCAATCCAAATTTTTTATCAATACCAAGTGCCCACTCGTAGTTATCAAAGAGTGACCAGTACATATGTCCACGTAGATCAACACCTGAATCTATCGCTTTCTCTACTGCGGCGACCTGACGGGTAATATAATCAGCTCTATAAATGTCCTGTGCGTCGGCCAATCCTGCCTCTGAAACAAAAATGGGTTTCTTATACTTCCACAACATAATCAACGAGCCGTAAATGCCCTCTGGGTAAATATCCCAATCCATATCAGTCTTTTCATATACTGCATTATCACCAAATTTCTTATGGAAATAGTAATTTAACCCAATTGAATCACACTTTTTATATGTCCGCTTCATAAAAATATGTGTCCATGAATAGTTCGCGATCGCTGCTTTTAGCTTATTGAAAGGATTCCAGTTCGCATGAAAATAAATCACGTGCTTTACCACACCAACATCTGCTTTTGGTAGTATCTTCTTAATAGCGTCATATCCAGCATTATGCGTGCGAGCAAGATTCTTCATCACACGCAAATAGAGAAAGAACGGTCGAATTCCTTTATCAGCACGAGACTCAAACATACGACCTGAGTTGGTAATAGAAACTAAATCAGTTGCAGCAAAACGTTTAAAAGGGGGCCAACTTCCACGAAGATACCCATTTGATCCAAACACATTAGGTTCGTTCATTGTAGAAAAATGGTCACATTGATCTCCTAGCTCTTTTGCTACAAATGCACAATAACGCGCAAACACTTCTGGAGCGTCCTTTCGTTCAAATCCTCCTGACTCTGAGAACCATAATGGCAGTGTGAAATGCCAAAGCGTTACAAAGGGAGTAATTTTCCGCTTATGTAGTGCTTTTAGTACCTTACGGTAATGCTCAATCTCTTCTTGATCAAAGACACCTTCTTGTGGCTCTATCCTTCCCCACTCAATAGAGAACCGATGTGCGTTGTGACCAAGATCTTTTGCAATATCAAAATCCTCTTCATATCGATGATAGTGATCAGCAAGACGTCCTGCTGGGGGCACTCGCCCTTCTTTTGCAGCCTTTGCCCAATCATTGTTCTCATTAAATCCCTCAACCTGATACGAGGCGGTCGCTGCACCCCAATAGAACCCTTCTGGAAAGTTTTTCATATAACAATTATAACGTAAATGCTTGCGGTAAAGCTTTAAAACAACCTATTAAGTATGGCCGCTCGGCAGAGACAGTGTACCGATACCCTAGCGGGTGTTCGTATCCCCCACATTCATCCACCTCCCCCTCATACACGCCGTAAATTGGGAATCCATCACGTGCATACCCAATGTGGGTCTGTTCTCCTATTCCTCGATACGCTTTGGCGTCATTATTGAAAAGAAGAATACCCGCGTTACTTACTCCCACTATCTCACTAGGAACACATTGGGATTCTGCCTGCTGAACAGGAGAAAGTGCCAACTGCAGTAATGGTGTTACTGTAAGTGTAACTTCAGGAGTAGCACTTGCGGTGCTGGTACTAAGATCTGGAAATACTACTTTTTCTTCAAGATACACCAGACGTGCACCCTCTCTGCTTTCTACGTGCACATTGGATAACGGCCATAGTGGGACCAAGGAAAGTGCATCGTCTGGGTATGTACATTTTTTGAGCAAACCCAGTTCTTCAGGCACAATTTCAGACTCTTCTGATTCTGGCGATGTTGGTACCGGGGTAATACTCAGAGTATTATTTGCAATTTTATTTTTCAAACGATTTATAATTTCAGTTCGATTAAGCTCAGAATCCTCAGGTGAACCTTCAGAGGAAAGTGACAGCTCAGTATCAGTAAAAGAAATCCCAGTAGCCACAAAGTCATCGCGGGAGGAATCCCGCGCAAGCGTACTAACAATAGCCATGCTCAAGAACAAAAAAGCAACAACAAACAAAATAAAGTCCCGTGTGCGTATCATTGGGTACATAATACCAAAAGGCAGTGAACTTCGTTCACTGCCTTTTGGTATAACTTATTTCTTTTTAGCTACGACTTTCTTTATTTTCTTGACCACTATCTTTTTAAGTATCGGTTTCTTTGCATGTCCATTACCGTTGGCCACTTTTACATCTACCATTTTTTCAATACGCCGAATATCTGCCAATAACTTAGAGCGGTCATCATTGTATAGATACGCAAGAAATATTGACCTACCTCCATTACGCGCAAATACTGCTCGGTCACCAACTTTCTTGTTTACAGAAATACGATGGAACGATTCAAGACTTTCGATCTTCTTAATTCCCTTTGTTTCTAGAATAGTTCCTTCTTTATCAGCAAAATATTTCAAGTACGCTGCAAACCCTTTACACTTCTTTGGAATCACTGGCTTGCGTGGCATTCGAATAGCAATATCATTGACGGTATGCTCAATATCACAACTCAGCTTATGGAGTGTGTCTCGTGCGCCTCCAGAACGTGGTCCTACCTCAATAATTTTCCATTCGTCATCCACCTTCATCAATTCAACGTGGGCAGTGACACTTCGTAAACCAAGTGCATGAATAGCAGTCTCTGCAACAGCTTGTGCTTTTTCAATAGTTGAACTCTTTAGTGCTGTGGGAGTAATCTGTAAATAGTTATAGAAGTCGTCATGTCCGATATCCCGAGCGGTTTTCTGTCGAACTAACGGGCAATGATATACCTCACCACGAGTGTTCACATACGAATCTACAGAGTATAAGTCACCTTCCATGTATTCCTCAGCAATAATTTTTGGCACTTCCATCCTCTTATCCTTTTCGTAAGCTTTCCTAAGTTTACGAAATAAAACACCTAATGTTTTCTCAAGCTCTTCTTCGTGATAACAAATAGTTACAAACAAACTTCCTGCGAGATTTGCAGGTTTCACGATCATCGGAAACTTAACTTTTTCAATAACCCTACTTCGTTCAACTTTTGTATTTTCTTTTATCCAAGTGAATGCGGGTGTATTTTTTGCATCAAAAAGTTTCAAGCGCTTGCGCATCTCATATTTATCAGTAGCCCATCGCAGTGAGTCAGTGGTAGGAGTTCTAAGATAGGGTACATGAGGAATCACTTGAGCGAAACGAGAAATGTTTTGTTCGGAGCGACACGTAATAGCCATAAGCTCATCTTGATACGGCAATAATGCTTCTGCAATTTTGTGAGGTTTAGAAAAATCACAGACAAGATGGATATCACACTCTTCATGTGCGGCTACCTTACTTATGCTGGAATCACTCAATAACATGATGCGGTACTCTTTTCCGTTAGCTTCTGCATATGACTGGATGTCTTCAATATACCTATCCAAAATAGTTGCTACAAAAACAATGATATTTTTCTGTTTTTTCTCCATGTGTATCAAATCTAAATAAAATAAACTACCGTATTTCAACCGTTTTTGTAATCCGAGTCAAAAGCATACTACAAAAAGAGAGTTTTGCAATATTTCAACACATAAATTACCAAAAGCAACGCTTGACAAATATATGTTTTACAATGGAACTTCCCGCATATCAATTACATTTGCCATAAATCAGAGATGAACAAAACAACCAATAGAGATAAAAGTGTATAAAATTTAGAAAGACAGGATATAAAGCAACTTACCGTAGTAAGAGTTACCGTTCCAATTTAGCAGCAAATTCAAGCATCATTGTTGCTATATCAATACCAGTAATGTCCTGGCAACAACCAAAATCAGTTGGGAAATTTACTTCTGCAATATGAGCATTCCCATCGGCATCAAAGAGTAGATCAACTCCCCCAAACTTTAATCCGAGTACAGAAACCGCATCAACAGCAACTTTCTGAACATCTTCTGGAAAAACATAGGTTTCGCCATTTGGCGTGTCAGAAGTATTGGTTCTAAAATCACCATCAAGTGAGCCCGCTCGGTTACTTGCGACAACTTGGTCTCCGATGACAATGAGTCGGCCGTAATACTCATGTTCCACATATTTACGTATTATTACACTTGTGTCCTCACCGCGAAGAAAATCACAAATAGAAACTAAACTCTTTTGTGAGTCCACGCGCATCACACCGACACCCTTTGAACCGCCTATCGCTTTTACTATAATAGGAAAACCTCCCAATTCTTCAGCAAATTTTTCAACTTCATCACGATCCTTGGGAATTAGAGGAATGGTTGGAATGGCTGGAAGACCATGCTTTTTGTGGTAAAAATATGTAGTACCTCGCCCTCGAAGTGACTGATCCCAGAATGAATAGAAATGTCTACATGAATCATTTATCAAAAGCTTCTCAAATACCCTTGCCCGTTCACCAGTAGCGCTTCTGTAGAGAATATCATTAGAATCCAGCTCCGGAAGAGAGAAATAGTCAAATTTTCGACAATTAATTGGGAAAAATTCAATTCCAAGTTTTTTACAAGAGTCAGCAAAAAGCTTATAGGTACGACCCCCTTCTGAATTTTTAGAGCTATGGATGAATACAAATCTCATATTATTTAATCGTTAAGACACTTTACCATTCTGGTAATTTCAGAAGGGACTATTTCTATTGGCTTTGTGTGAAAATAAAATACTGCTCTGTGAGCAGTGAATTCAACAATGCTAGATAAAATCCCGATAAAGTAAGTGTGGGCCATTAATGTGACGCATGATCATACCACACAATTAGCAATAACGCTGGGAAATTACAAAATATTAGTAATTTTAAATAGGAACAAGGATGAACTGAATCAAAAACAGCCCCAATTTGGGATGTTTTTGTATGTCTACACTCTATTCGTCTATAGTCCAAACCGTACTGCTGGTTCTGTTGCATGATCTGCCTCCATTTCAGCATCAGCGGCTTCTGGATTCACTGCTGCGGTAATTTGACCTACAAAATCTTCGTATGTCTGAAATGACATTCGTTTTCCATTGAGGAAAAATGATGGAGTGCTGGTAAGGCCAAGTTCACGTGCTTCCTCAAACTCAGCTTGAATCTTATCGTTAATCAACGACGACTTCATGTGTGTTTTAAACAGTCCTACATCAAGTCCTAACTCTTCGGCATATGCATTAAAGAATGCCTGTGGAGCTGCTCCTACCGACCAAATTTGTTGATTCTCAAACAACTTGTCATGCATTTCAAAGAATTTACCTTGCTGTCCCGCTGCTTCAGCTGCCTTTGCCGCAGGTACTGCATATGGATGAATTGAAATCAATGGGAAATGCTTGTATTCAAACGCGATAGAATCGCCGTGTTCAGCAAGAAGATCTTGTATCACTGGAAAAAATTGACCACATGCAGGACACTGAAAGTCACTGTGCTCAGTAAGAACCACCTTCGCATCAGTATTCCCCTTTATATGCGCCTCAAATACCACTCCGTCATTAGCTCTGCTACTTACAGAGTTTGAGTACACGATTGATGCACCTACGGCAAGCACTGCAACTACTCCAATTATTTTCCAAACATGATCTTTCATACAAAAACATTCATTACATTAATAAGTAGATAATACCAAAGGAGTTGTAATGTTCCTAGTGTGCGTGTGACGCTTCTTCTGCAACATGCTCATGATGTTCGCCGATGGCAGTGTGTGTGTATATAATCAAACTCCCTACCAGAACAACCCCAACAAGTGTGGCAATAAATGATTTCATGAACGCGCCACTCTTTTGAGATTCTTGGTGCACCCCGGGAAGTAAATCGGATGTAGCAACGTACAGAAGGTTACCTGCTGCAATTCCTGTGAGAACCCATGTGAACGAAGCAAATGAAGCGGCGAGCAACATCGTTGCACCCGCTCCAACAACAACCCCAAGGGCCGAAGCAAAATTAAGTAGTGCAGCTTTCTTCGGTGAGTACCCTGCACTAAGCAATACACCGTACTCTGCGATCTCTTGAGGGATTTCATGTAATGCAACACCAAATGCAGTTACAAACCCAACGGTCGGATTAACGATAAAGGCAGTTGCTATCACAATACCATCGGTAAAATTATGAATAGCATCCCCCCACAGAAGCATCAGTGCACTGACTTTTGTTTTGCTGCAGTGATCATGCTGACCATCAACATCATGATGATGGTGATACGTATGCAGTAAATTTGAAACAAAGTAGAAAAATAAGAAACCTGCAACGATAGCTACAGAACCATATAGCTCCGAACCTTCGAGTGTCTCAGGAATCAACTCAAAAAAGGTCACTGCCAAAAAGGCACCAATAGCAAAAGGAACAATAAAACGATGAGTTCCCGTAATTCGTCCTGACTTACCGAAAACAAAAACACCTATCAGTGAAATAAGTGAAATCACGCCGGTAGTGAGTAATACAATCATATTATAAAACGATAGCACTCAACTATATAAAATACAACAAACCCCAGCACGTTAGTGCTGGGGTTTGTTGTATTTCTCTATATTCCAAATCCAACATAGAGAAGATATCCGCCAAGTATCACCATAAGCCAGAGCAGAATTTTTACAAATCCCATATTATGAGCAAAACTTTGTCCCATCTTGATAACGCTCCCAGGAGCAAGTACTCGCACTACCCCCTTCAAGAAAGTAGCCCAAACAATTACACTGATAATCATTTCGAGCCCAGTTCCCCACACGTTGTGAATGAGAATAAGCGGAATTCCAACAAGCAACGAAACAAACCCACCAACCATCACCGATACCTTGTCCGAAGAGAATTGAGTGATAATTCCCTTAAGTGCATTCATCTGAAGCACCATACCCAAGCCTCCGATCACAAAGAGCAATCCAAACGCTTGCGCTAAAAATAGTGTTATATCCATAAAATTATTATTACTCCAATAATGTTATACGTCTTATAGACTGTATACATGAGACCTAATAACTTCTTACGACCTACTACATATAGTATACGCTTGTAGTGAAATCTTGTGAATACGCGAAATACTGTATTACGGCAATGTTATACTGCAGGCAATGACAATCAAGCAACCTTTTGAAGGCCGGATGAATCGGAAGAATTTTATACTCAGTCAGTTAGTCTTGTTATTCCTTACCCTTCTGCTGGTGGCATTCCTTTTTAGAAACGGACTGCAAAGCATTAGTCTTGAAAGCATTGATACACTCATACTCCTTATGTTTGTTGGACTGCCTTTTCAGTTTGTCTGTGTTTTTCGTCGCACGCACGACATCAATCAATCTGGTCTCTGGTCATTCCTTATATTTGTCCCATACATAGCACTTCCCTTTCTTGTCTACATTTCCTACAAAAAAGGAGAATCAACAACAAATCGTTTTGGAGAATCCGATACAAGAAAATTGTTTGATTCATTGATTAATCGGTAAAGGGCTCGTAGGCACAATAAACCTTGACAAATAAGTGTATTCGTATTACTGTACCGCCAAGCTTTTGAAACTCGTGTGGATTGAGAAAGCGTGGGTGAACAGTGACTTAATGTCACTGTGCAAGACTCATTGAGGATAATTATGAGTTTACGAAATAATTAAACCAATGAGTGGACAGCTTTCGTAGAAAGGCTTTCTCAATAAACTGATCATTCAGATAAAACTCCTGACTGGTAATTTTTTACCATCAACATTACTACCTACACACCCCCGGCGTCTAAGACGCCTTAAACACTATTACAGATGAATACAACGTCAAACAACCGACCTAGTCGGAGTGGTTCTCCTTCGCGAGGACGATCAAATTACTCAAGCACTGGATCACGTCCAGGCGGCTCTAACAGTGGACGACGTTCACATGGAGGAAGCGCACGACGTGGTGGCAGTAGCGGATATAAAGGAAGTGGTGGTGGATCTCGAGGAGGTTCACGATCAGGTGGAGGAGGACGAGGTGGTGGCCGAAAAATGCCAACATTCGACCCATCACAATTTATCAACAAAAATCCTGTTGATGTAGCCGAAGAAACATACGTAGCAAAACACAAGTTCAGTGACTTTGGTCTTTCAGGACGTCTAGTAAAGACAATCAAAGACATGGGGATTGAAACACCTTCTCCAATTCAAGATCAAGTTATCCCAGAAATTCTTGATGGTCACGATGTTATTGGACTTGCTGAAACAGGAACAGGTAAAACTGCAGCATTCCTTGTGCCGTTAATTGAAAAGACACTTAACGAGTACTCACGACAGACATTGATTCTTGCACCAACGCGAGAACTCGCTATTCAGATTGAAGACGAACTAAAGCGATTAGCTCGAAACCTTAAGATGTACTCAGTGGTATGCGTTGGAGGTACGAACATTCGTCCACAGATCAATGCATTGCGACGAAAAAACCATTTCATTATTGGTACCCCAGGACGTATTCTTGACCTGCTTAACCGAGGACGGTTTGATGCAAGTAAGATAAGCACTGTGGTACTTGATGAAGCTGACCGAATGCTTGATATGGGATTCATCCATGACATGAAGTCAATTCTGTCTATGACTCCTGAAGATCGAGAAACACTCTTCTTCTCTGCGACTATGGGGAAAGATATCGAGAAATTGGTACATGACTTCCTAAA
>DLQJ01000012.1 GCA_002477545.1 Patescibacteria group bacterium UBA7435
TCTGCCATCAATCCGCTTTGCGGATGCTGCTAACGTAACAAGTTACAGCGACACTCTCTCTGATTCAGCACCTAGTGCTTTATCAGACCACACTATCGAGTTCAATGCCCCTACGGAGGCAATCGATGGTGTGGAAACTATCGTTCTCACATTCGATGCAGGATTCGATCTGAGTACTATCGGAGCGGAAGATATCGATCTTCTTGAAAATAGTGTTCAAGAACCCGAAGCTGGATGGACTGTAGGAACAACTTCAAATACAATCACTATCACAATGGCAGGAGCATCCATTGCTGCTGGAGCAACAACTACTGTAGTTATTGGTCTAGGGGCAACAGAAGATTCAGCTGGTGACAGTCAAATTGTAAACCCAGCTTCAGAAGGATCGAAAGAAATTTCTGTTGCTGCTGGACCTTCAGATGTAGGAACTACGAATGTAGTAATCCTTACTGGAGTAACGGTAACAGCTGCTGTTGATACTGTGTTTACCTTCTCGGTAACTGGTACAGGAGCTGGAACTGAAATGTTCCCTGCGGGAGCAACCTCAACTGGCGTTACTGGGTCAACATCTATTCCTTTTGGAACACTTGATGCCCTTACCGCTAGTAGTGGAGCTCAAGAACTTGCTATTTCTACAAACGCATCTAATGGGTATGTAGTAACAGTACAGTTAAGTGGAGCATTCCAGTCTTCAACTGGTGCTGACATTGACGGATTTAACTCCGACTCTGACACGCCAACAACTTGGGCTTCGCCTACGTCACCAAACATTGCTGACGAAGATACGTGGGGATATTGGGGGGTAACCTCTGACGACACCACTATTGCATCACGAGCTACTCAATTTGCTGATGATTTTTACATCGCAGCAAGTACAACACCTCGTGAAGTCATGCAATATGGCGGACCTACAACAGCCGTTGGACAAGGTATTGGTACGACAACTGTAGGGTATAAGGTAGAAATCTCTTCACTTCAAGAAGCGGGAGATGACTATACAACTACACTTACATACGTAGCAACACCAACATTCTAGTTTGTTACTGGAATTAAAACGCACGCTAAGTCGCGTATTAGATGCACCATTCTTCGCAATAGAATAGAGCATATAGAAAAAACCCTATCTCCCACCACGAGACGGGTTTTTTCTTTGAATGAGCAAGGGAGCGCAGCGACTATTGTGAATTTAGTTCCCAATTCCTTTGCAGTTCAACATCATTTATGAGTTGATGCTACAAATCACTTCGTGCATGAGTTGCATATCTACTACAAGAAGGAATTGCTGGAAAAGGAAGCTCAAAATGCAACACACAATTAAATAACAAACCAATACTCTGAATTTATGTCCCAATTTCACCCCTGTCTTGGGTGAAATTACTGGACGAATCCGCTCTCAATTTTCGCACAACTTTAAACATCAAAACAAACTCTCACAGATCTGCTGGACGAAAGGACCCTCAACCACCATCCGAATTAAATAATCTAGCGACTATTGCGAATTTGTGTGCAAAACTATCACTCAATCTAATCACATGATTGCTATACTAAGCACACATGAAATGGACTTTTTCTATTGGTTTTGCAGTGGCATTTTTGTTTTTTGCTGTACAAACAAACGCAGCAACGTTGTACATGGATCCGAACACAACCGAACTCAATCGGGGGGATACACTAAAAATTTCGGTCCGTTTAGATACTGATCCTGACGAATGTGTGAATGTAATTGATGGTGTGATTACTTACTCTGATAACATTCAAGTGGTGGACATTTCTCGTGGTGCGTCAATTATGAGCATGTGGGTTGAAGAGCCAGTGATAGATGCATCTAATCACACCATTACCTTTGCAGGAGGTATTCCAAATGGTTATTGTGGTCGTATTGCAGGAGATCCTCGTCTTACCAACGTGTTGATTGATTTACTGGTTCAGTCACCGGGATTTGTAATTGGAAGCAGTAATGACACTAACGAAGGAGTGATTGCATTTAGTGAACAAACGCAAATACTTTTAAATGATGGCTTAGGAACGCGTGCTGATACTGCTTTGTACGGCGCAACGGTAGCACTTTCAAAAAATGCGGGACCTACAATCGTAAATGAATGGGGTGATATCGTATCAGCTGATGAAATTGAACCAGAAGATTTTAGTATTGCACTGGAGCGCACCACAAATGCGTATAGTAGTCGATACTTCATTGTGTTTAACACTACTGATAAGCAATCAGGAATCGATCATTACGAAGTGATTGAGGAGTCACTTTCTGAATCAAAACTCTTTAATTGGGGACGAGAGGATGCACCATGGAAGGAGGTAAAAAGCCCATACGTACTTTCTGATCAGTCGTTGAACAGCACTATCCGAGTCCGAGCAATCGATAAGGCAGGTAATGAAACTATTGCAGTATTAGTACCAGAGGAAGCACAGCGGACAATACCAATTGAAGTTAAGATACTTTTTGTAATCATTGCGAGCTTGATAGGAATAGCCATCGTAGGAGCACTGGTGTATTGGGTGCTCCGCAGAAGACGAAATAAAGATAGTAATGAAGGTGAAGATGCGCAGGACGATAAAGAAACAACGTAATATGTACATTCAAAAAACACACCCAGCGATACTTCTTACAAAAATACTTTTTGTTGTTGCGCTACTGTTTGCAGCGCACACGTCACTTGCAGCTACACTCTCTGTTTCTCCAGGAACTGGTGTCTACACCGCGGGGCAGACATTTACTGCTCGCGTAGTAGTAAACACCGCGGGAGCTAATGTCAATGCTGCTGAAGGTGTTCTTTCTTTCAAGCCTGGTGAGTTGAGTGTAGTTGGAGTATCTAAAGGCTCTATCTTTAATCTCTGGACAGCAGAACCCTCGTTCTCAAACTCAGCGGGAACTATTTCTTTTAGCGGAGGGACGCCAAGTGGATATACAGGAGGCTCTGGAACAGTTATCTCCGTAACATTCCGGACTAAAGGTGCTGGGAACCCACGAGTGAGTTTTAGTAGTGGTGCTGTTTTAGCTGCTGACGGACGAGGTACAAATGTTCTTTCAAGTATGAATGGAGGTTCATTTACCGTTGCTTCAGCTGCGGTGATCCCTGAACCTGAAACTATTGAATACATCGCTCCTGCAAATACACCAGCAGCGCCAACAATCACCTCAGACACACACAGTGACCCAGAGGCATATCATGCTGCTACAACAGCAGAATTAAAGTGGACACTTCCTTCAGGAGTAACTGCTGTTCGAACGCTTCTTGATGAACAAAGTGGGACCATCCCAACAAAAGTGTATGACGATCCAATTGCATCTATTACTATTGATGAACTTGAGGAAGGAGTGCAGTATTTCCACCTGCAATTTAGAAACGCAGACGGATGGGGTCGGGTAACTCACTACCGTTTGGCAGTTGATACTGGTAATCCTTCATCATTTGATATAGCGTTGGTAGAGGGAACTGATCTTTCAAATCCTGAGCAGGTACTTATATTAACAGCAGAAGATGAAACGTCTGAGGTTAAGCGATTCTTGATTCAGATTGATGCGGGGGAACCGTATGAGTTTATTGATACACAGGGAGTTGGACAGATTACGTTATCATCACTTGAGCCGGGACACCACAGTATTATCATCGAAGCATTTGATGAAGCGGGAAATAGTTTAATTAACTCATTCTCATTTGGTATTCTCGCATTTGATAGGCCTCAGTTTACGGAATTTCCAGTGGAAGTATCACAGAATGTTATTCCAGTGATTAAAGGTATTACTCGGCCAAATTCTGAAGTTCGTTTGATGCTTACAAAACTTGGTACCGATACACAAGAGTACACGTTACAAAGTAACGAAAGTGGAGAATTCGTATATATTCCGGAGAGCAGATTCACATTGGGGGTATATGAATTATCAGCAGTTGCAGTAGATCAATACGGAGCACAAAGTGAAGTTAGTGAAACAGTGCGTATTGCTGTGCAAGAACCTGGGTATGTCCGTATTGGAAGTATTGCAGTGAGTATACTGTCTGTCTTTGTACCAGTATTGGCTCTTCTGGCTCTTACAATCTTCATGCTTTGGTTCTTGTGGGGTAAATTGCGCCGCTTACGTACTGGAGTTAGTAGAGAAGCTCATGAAGCGATGAGTATGTTGCAGGTAGAGTTTGGGATGCTACAAAAACTTATCCAGACACAATCAGCAACACTTGCAGCTTCACGTAAAAATAAGAAACTTACCAAAGCGGAAGCTGAATTGGTAGAAAGCCTAACTGTAGCAATGAATGAGTCACAGAAGAAAGTTGCAAAAGAAATTACTGATGTCGAAGATATTGTTGACTAATAAACTGACCGTATGAAAAAATTTGAAACAAAACACATTCTCGTAACACTTATCGGAATCGGTGCATTATTTTTAGCAACCTCGTGGTATGTCCATGATACACAAGCTGAATATGTTGGCCAGATGAAATTGCTTATAGCTGAGCAGTCATCTACGCTAATTTCAATTGCTGAGGTAACAGATCGTGATGGTGCAGATGCAGTTGTCTCAGCAATTATTCAGGACTGTGCTCAAGAAGATCGAAGTCGCTTCGATACATTGCTTGGAAAACTTTCAACAGTAAATCGCGCTGAGTTAGTTGAGGTCAGTCAGTTGTTTAACGCGTGTGGAAATTATTATTCACAACGTAAAGCAGTAATGGTGGCACGTCTGGATCGTGAATACGAAGTGTATCGTGATTATGTACACTTATTATCACTTGTTGATGCAAAAGCGGAAAATGTTTCGTATCCAGTTGATAAATGGGAAGAGTTGGTAACGTTAGAGCTAAAACGTAGTGAGCTCTCTTCAAGTTTAGTGTTAATCCAAGATGACATAATTGTCGCGTTGCTTGATAACGTTTCCATAAACTCGGAAGAAATGCGCGCTAAAGTTTCAAAAGCACAAGACGCACAGGATACACTGGCCTACACAGGGTCGCTGATTGATGCACTGCGTGAGGATATAATTGGATTATGAATCTAGTACAAAAAGTAATACAAAGCATTATCGCGCCGTACCGTCCGAATAAAAGTCGGACGGTACGCTTTGCTTTCCCATTATTTTTTGGCATTGCTGCGTTACTCGGAGCAGCGGTTATTGATTCAGAAACGCAATCATTTATTCATATTGAATCGTCAAAAAATTCAGTACGAGAGGGAGAAAATTTTCAAATTGCAGTGTATGCTTCAGCGCACCTACCTGTGAATGCTGTTGATATCGCACTGGATTTCCCTGCAGATCAAATTGAGGTAACCGGTATTGATGTAGGGGAGTCAGTTATTACACTTTGGACTGTAGAGCCATTTATTGAAGATAATACAGTGGTATTACGTGGAGGTACGTTCCGTAAAGGATTCTTAGGGGATCACTTGATTGCAACCGTTAACGCTCAAGCTAAAACATCCGGATTAGCAACTTTTGAAATTTCAGATGTAATGTTTCTTGCAGGTGATGGCTCAGGTACCGAAGTTTCAGTAAGTGATAGTGGTGAAGAAAGTGCACAATTATATATAGCAAATAAAGATGGTTCTTTCACTGTCCAGTCAAATGATGGTTCTGGTATTGAAGCGAGTATTATTATACGCATTGTAACTGATATTGATGGAGATGGAGAGGTTTCCTTGGCCGATATTAGCCGATTTATGGGTGCCTGGACTTCAAAAACTCAAGTGTACGACTTTAATGGAGACGGAAGAATGACATTCCGTGATTTTGCGATTATTTTAGCTGATTCATTCACTAATTAACTACTTATCTAAGGGAACTCTCACAGAAGTTTAATATTTAAACTGTGTATAAATACACAGTTTTTATATATAAAAAGGTACAATATAAGTGTGTGATGGGAAGTCTCGGGCACCGAGACTTGTACATCGGGGCCCGAGATATGTTGTTAAATAACAATTTAAACTACATATGCTCGATCAACGTAGAGCCAAAGATGAGGGTTTCATAACTCTCAAAGAAGCAGCCAAAATTGCGAATTATAGTCCTGATTATGTTGGGCAACTTATTCGTGCTGGAAAAATTAGAGGAGAACAAGTGTATAGCCAAACTGCATGGGTTACCACGGAAGATGAACTGCAGGCATACATGCAAAATAAAAGCAGAACTGTAGAAGCTGAGGTGGTACCAATGGAACGATTCCAGACACTGCAACAGCTCTCTTCGTATGCACTATATACGATTATTGCGCTCTGTGCGGTTGCGTTACTGTTTTTGCAGTACGTATTGTACGTATCTATTGATGCAGGAATGCATAAGGCATATCTAGAGAATGCAGAAGAAACAGAGCTCGTCACGCTAACGCAAACATAATTTTACATGCCGCGTAATTCAGTACAAACTAACTACGAAAAGACAACACTCTACAGTGTGGTCTTTGATGGTTTTGTGGTGAAAGCGGTGATTGCGTTACTTGGTGTATTTTTCTTGCTCAACCCTGTAGCTTCAGCGTTAGCTTCAGAGATTGAGTCAGAACCAGAAGAAGTAGAGATTATGCTTGATGACGGATTTGAAGAAGATGCTGCGGAAGAAGAAGACGCTATTGCAGAAATTGTAGAAGAAGAGTCAGAGGAGGTAGAAGAACCTGCTGCAGAAACAAATCTAGACCCTGACGAGGAAGATCTTGATCAAGAGGTGCTGGAGACAGAAGTAATTACCGAGGAAGATGAAAATCCGCAGGACCCTTCAGAGGAAAGTGTTGATGTAATAGATGAAACAGCAAGCTCAACAGAAGAAGTTGTTGGAGATGATGAAACAGAGGTGGAGGAAACTGCAACTACTACAGATGAAATGATTGATGAGACTACGCAGCAGACTGCAACCTCGAGCCCACCAAGTGCAACCTCAACCGAATCGCATACTGATATTGATACTGGTATTGGGGGAGAAGAAACAAGTACGTCAACCGAAGAAGTGGAAGAACAAGAAACTGAAGAACAAGAAGATTCTGATGAAGAAGAAAATGATACGTCTGCCGATCCTGATCCTCAGGTGCAACCGGAAGAAGAAGTGTTGGGTACTGCAACAACGTCAGAGTCTACTGCAACTTCAACTGATAGGATTGCTTCTTCAACTGAAGAAGTGATCGTGGAGGGAGTAACGTATGTAAATAATGCACTTAACCGATATCAGTTCGCTGAGAGTGAGTGTCGTACTATGGGTGACGGCACGTATTACTGTACTGACGGTTCTACACTGACGGATGTTCCTGAAGACGCAGTGTACTCGGCCCCTGACATTGACGGCGACCTAGAGATTTTTGTTCGTATTGATGGGGAAGACACACAAATAACACACAACATTGTAGACGACAGTGCACCGTTCTATGACGTTATTTCAAATACTATAGTGTGGCAATCATTGATCAATGATCGGTATCAAATTGTTTCGTACGATGTAGATGACGCAGAAGCAACAGTACGAACTAATACCTCATACAACAACATGCAACCAGTTGCCTTGGGTGACATTCTGTTCTGGCAGGCATGGATTGGAGACAATTGGGAAATTGTCCGTTTTGAGGATGGGGACCTTATTCAGATGACTGATAATGATGTACACGATATTGCACCGTACGCACTTGATGATTATGTTATGTGGCAAACGCAAGAAGGTGATGAGTGGGACATTACACTCTATGATTTAAATAAAGATAAAGCTCAGTCAATTAACTCTAACGCACCTGGTTCTTCAAAGAATCCGCGCATGGTATTAATGTACGAAAGTTTTGACGCCAATGGGGATGTGCATATGTTTGGCTATGACCTGCGTACGCAAGAACATATTTCACTTGCAACGGTTCCGACGTCATTACCTCGTGAACTCCCCGAGCCTGATGGAAATACTGAAAAGAAAGCATTGATCAATGCTAAGCCAACACTACGCGAAGAGTCTGAAACAGAAGATTTAGTTCCGGAAACAGAGCCTGAGCTACCTGAATCAGAAAATCCTGATATTGCTGATGTGATCATTGGAGCAACCTCAACTGATGCTGTTGCAGATGAAATTGTGGGAGAAACAGCCTCGACCTCAGTCTCGCACATAGAAGACTTAGTTATCCCGACATATATTGGTACCTCAACAGAAGAAGTAGGTTAAAATAAGGATACATATTGTTATGGACATACGGCATTTCAAAAACCGGTGCTCTTTGTGTGTACAAAAAACAGTCGTTTTTGTACTACTTTTTGTGTTGGTTTTTTCAGATATTCAGGCACTGTTGCACTATAATGCACCGTTTATACCAACGGTAGAAAATGCGGAAGCTGCTACGGGTGATTTTTCAACTTTTTCAGAAGCAACAGGAGCCGAAGCAATAGATTCCACAGGCGTTCCGTTTGATGTGACCTGGGATACATCGGTTGACACAAGTACAAATATTGCGTTACAGGGGAATACTTCAGATATTGATTTAGCAGATGGTGGAAAATATCTTGTTATGTATAACGCTTGGGCACATCAGGGTGGAGCTGCAGGAGCAAACCGTCGTAGTGTTAATACCTACCTAACCTTGGCAGGGAATGAGCTTGCGTATGGTCGCGGTGCTGGTTATGCGCGCGATTCGGAAAGTTTTTCTGAAACCTATAGCCGTGGCGCAGCAATTATTGATGCGACAGCCGGAGATGACCTCCAGGTACATATTCAACGTGATGATACAAACACTGGCGCAGATGTTGAAACACCCTCCAGTGTTAACAGTGTTTCCGTATTGAAGCTTCCTGATGGCGCTGATTACTTACGAGCTCGTTTAGCAGCAACCAGTAGCGATATAAGTGGAAATACAACATTTACTGATGTTGTATGGGATACCTCTGATGAGGTTGATACGGACTCATTTGCATTTACGCCATCGTCAGCAAATATTTCACTCAAAGGAGATGCGGGGTCACATTTTATTGTGACAGCAAACGTAGGGTTACTTAATACTGCAGGCGGGACGACACGACAGAATTATGAAATGCGTTTAACATTAGGAGGAACTGAAGTTCCGGGGACTATTGTGACATCCTATGTACGAGGTACTAACGACACATTTTATGGACAGCTTACGTTTGTAGGAATGATTGCAAAAACTGCTGGGACAGATCAAGACTTGAACGTTGAAGTGCGCAGAGAATCCTCTGCCGGTGTCACGACAGTAATTATGGGTGATCGTACAGCTGTTTCAATAATAGCAGTACCTACCTCAGCTGAGGTAGTGCGGCTTAGTGATGGATCAGGAACACAAACCACTTCCAATACCTCACAAGCACTCACTTTTGATTCACAAGATACAATTTCTAGTGCAGCATTTTCACACTCAACAAGTACAAATTCAGACCGTCTTGAAATTGATAAAGCAGGAGATTATCTCTTTTTCTCTACTGCTCTTACGGACACAACTTCTTCAGGTAACAATAGACAACCGTTTCGTATGAATTGGAACCTAACAGGTGTGACACAAAGTAGAGGTTCGTACGGTGCTTTCAATCGCGCAAATAGTACCTTTACAGGCGGATCCTCTGGTGCGATTCTTTTCAGTAGTTTAGGTGTGTCAGATTACATTGGCTTAGCGCATCTTGATGAAACAAATAATGCACCTGTAGATTCTACATTTAGAGCAGACGGTGTAGCTCTGCAGGGAATTGCACTGAACAACAACTTTTATGGACTCGATGTATTAGTGAGTGCAACAGGGACACATGCAGTTGAGACTGATATTCCAACAACGGATTTGTATGCAGGTGGAGGATTTGTAATACAAGAACTAAGTGGAACCGGACGTAATGTCACTAGTCTACGTGTGACTGAATCAGGAACAGTTGATGCTCAGGATGGTTTGAGTAATGTTGAGCTCTGGTATGACCTTGATGAGTCTGCTCCGTTTGATTGTACTGGTGAAGCGTTTGGAGATGGGGAAGCTGAAATTCAGTTTGGCAGTGCTTCGGAATTTAACGCTGCAGACGGGTCTGTATCATTTACAGGCAGTGTGCCGATCACTACGACAAAAGCGATGTGTGCATACGTTTTATATGACGTTGTAGCATCTTCTTCTGACAGTCAAACTGTTCAGCTTTCTATCGACGATCCTGCTCTGGATGTCGGCGTTTCGTTAAGTCCTAGTATTGGACCTAGTAATGCAGTAGCTCCAACGGGACTTACAACTATTCGTAATGCTGAGTTGACGCAAATACACTATCACTGGAGAAATGATGATGGCAATGAAACAAATACAGGAGCAACATCTGTAGATGGTTCAGAAGACACTGCAGCTATTGGATTTTCAAATGGAACAACCAGAAGATTACGTCTACAGGTCTCTGCAGAAGGTTCCACATCTTCTCCTGCAACACAGTACCGCCTTGAATATGCACAAAAAGTAACTACTTGCCCTGCAGTTGCTTCCTGGACTGATGTTGGTACTGGCGGTGCTGGGGATTGGGATATTGTGAACACTGCTAATCTTACTGATGGTAATGACACTACCTTGGTTACTAATGCCGCAAACGGTGCATTAACCGCTGAAAATACAACGAGACTTACTCCAAATGGAGGACAAAAAGATACTTCTTCACAAACGGGTAACATTACACTAACTGATACGCAGTACGTAGAGCTTGAGTACGCAATTGAGCCCACTGTGAGTGCACCACAAGGTAACACCTATTGTTTTAGGGTGAGTGATGCAGGTACATCATTACGTAATTATGATGTATATGCTGAAGGTACTATTTCTGCAGATATTGATGTCTCAGCCAGTAGTACACAAGTCTCATCGTTAGATTTAGGGAGTACTGGACAATATATTGGAGGTACTTTTGTTGTTGAACGTTCAGGAACAAATCGTACACTGACTGATATTACCATTGCAGAAACAGGAACAGTCGATGCTCAGAGCAATCTTGCAAATCCAACTTTGTATTATGAACTTGATACAACTACACCGTTTGATTGTACGGATGAGTCATATAGTGGAGCAGAGTTAAGTATTGCTGGATCCGCATTTACCAGCGTTAATGGCACCTCTACCTTTACAGGTATTAATCAAGTACTTAACACCAGTGCAAGTTTTTGTGGTTACATAGTAGTGGACGTAGGTTCTGGTGCTAGTAATGGTGACTCTATTAATATTCAAATTACTGACCCATCGGTAGATGTGCTAGTCACCAGTTCCTCAGTAGGTCCAAGTACTGCTGTATCACCTACGGGGAGTACTAGTGTTACGGGGCCGATACGGACACAAACACACTATCACTGGAGAAGTGATAATGGGAGCGAGGTCACAGCAAGTTCAGCAAGTAGTGGTGTGGAGGATACTCCAATTCTTTCTGTCCCAAAGGATTCAAACAGGCGACTGCGTTTACAAGTTTCCAATGAAGGTGGTGTCGATACTACAGCAACAACATACCGTCTTGAATACGGAACTAAAGTTACCACCTGCATCGATATATCTTCGTGGACTGACGTTGATGCTGTGGGTGGTGCGTTTGATATGGTCTTAAGTTCTCAAATTGTAGATGGAAATACTTCAGACATAGACATTTTTGGTAATGGTGCCATGACTGAAGAGAATACGACCTTTGTAGGGGTAGGTGCATTGCGTGAGACCACCTCTGAATCTAGTGCGATCACATTGACTAGTACACAGTATACAGAACTTGAATACTCCATCGCGGCAACTGACGATGCGGGTGATGACACCTCATATTGTTTTAGAGTGACAGATGCTGGTTCTGAGCTTGAAACATACACAACGTATGGCGAACTTACCACACGAGAGAAGCAGGACTTTTTTATTCAAAGAGGAGTGGAGCAAATTACCGGACTTACTCAGACACTGACCGCAGGAGTTGATTATGTTGCTCCCTCTGCAACTTCCAGTGCATTTGTACGAATATCAAACTCACAACACACAGGAGCAGGTAATAATACTGGAGGAAATAACACAAACTCTGATGATTATTCAGCTTACATATCAGATCAGAGTGATATAACTTCAAGTTTTACTATCTCTCGTCCTGCCAACGCAATTTCAGATACTCGCGTGTACTGGGAAATTGTTGAATTCATCGGTATACCAGGAACCGATAATGAAATGCACGTTCGGGATGTTGGGGAAATTGATTTAGCTACATCGATTCTTATTGCCACAGGCACTGCAGTTTCTGGGGTTGTAGATGATTCAGATATAGTAGTGTTCGTCACTGGTCAATACAATAATGATGCAGGTCGTACCGATCATAATGACGGCCTGTTTACTGCGCACTGGAATGGTACAACAAGCCAACCTGTCTTAACCAGAGCCGAAGGGGACTCAAGCGTGGGTGTTAGTTATGCAGTGGTTGAATTTACTGGAGTAAACTGGAGTGTTCAGAGGATAGAGCATACATATGCCTCTGCCACATCCACGGAGACAGAAACATTAATACCTATACCCGCGGTCACTCAGGCATTTGTGCATGTTCAGAAAAGAGTAACGGGTGATAACGGTCTTGATGAAGCAGGGCATCGGGTGTGGGTCTCTAGCGCAGGAGCGGTTTCGTTTCAGCTAGAATCAGGCGCGTCTACACCAACACAACATGTGGCGGTTGCGTGGGTAGTTGCTAATACACAGTCTGGTACTGGAGCTCTTAAAACATACCAGTCATTTGGAACAATCGCGTCGGGAGGACCCGAACCTAATAGTAATATCATTGGAATTGGAGGAACAGTAAACATTGCCAATGCGTCAATTTTTGCAACAAACGATAGTAGCGGAACTGGTACTGCCTATCCAAGAGGTATTAATGGATACACTATCCTCTCGGGTACTACCTATGAATTATGGCAGAGTGACACAGGTCAAAATAATGATTACCGGGTAGATGTTGTTGAATGGCCAGTTGCCGAAATTTCAATCCGACAAAATTATTATCGATTTTATGCAGATAATGATGCAATCGACCCAACTGATCCATGGCCAATTGGTGTAAACGATTTAGGAGAAAATACTTCTATCACTGGGGCAGATGATCCGCTTGGCCAAGGTGAGCAAGTACGTGTACGTATGTCATTATTGATCAATAATGCAACCCTGCCTGCAGAAGTGAACAGTTACAAATTACAGTACGGAAGGCGCGATACAACTTGTTCGGCAGTTTCTGTATGGACAGACGTTGGTGGTATTGGCAGCGGTTCTATCTGGCGTGGTTTTGATGGTACACCTGTTGATGGTGTTGAGTTAGCAACAAGCACTCCTGCGTTAGGTACTTTAAATTTATCTGTTTCTGATGTAGCAGGTACATACGAAGAGGAGAACAGTTCAGCGGTTAACCCGTACGCTGCTGATCTTGGTGAAGATATTGAATACGACTGGCATATTGAACATAACGGAGCTACTCAGCTATCGGACTATTGCTTTCGTATGGTTGAATCAGACGGAACAGAACTTACTGGATACGATAATTATCCAACGCTACGAACTACAGGATATACACCAATTGTTGATATCTGGCGCTGGTATGATGATGCTGAAAATGAAACGCCAACAACTACGCTCGCTGCAGAGCAGGTAACTCCAACTAATATCGTAAATGGTAATGAGATTAAGTTACGAGTCAATACAGCTGAAGTGGAAGGTGCCCCAGGAACTAATGTGAAGTTTAAGTTACAGTATTCTGAGTACGTAGATTTTAGTGATGGCGGAACTGACCTTACCCCAACTGCAGATTGTCTTGAAAATTCATTGTGGTGCTACGCCGATGGAGGGGGGACAGATAACGCAACTATCACAACATCGGTAATTTCCAATACTGATGCATGTGTTGCAGGTGTGGGAAATGGATGTGGTACCCACAATGAATTTGCAACAACCACGAGTCTGATCAATCAAGCGGCACTTTCAACGCAGGAATATGAATTTGCTCTACAACACGCAGGTGCACGTGCGAACGCTGTATATTACTTCCGTCTCTACGACGTTACCAATGACGTTACTGTGGGAGCGAGTTCTTCGTACCCAAGTGTTCAAACTGAAGGTGCCTCGTTGATCTTCTCACTTAATGGAATAAACTCAGGAACTCTTACCGAGGGTATCACTACCGATGCCACATCAACCCCAACGGGGGTGGCATTTGGCTCGTTACCGTTTGGGTCTGAGTACGAAGCAGCTCATACACTTTCCATTGATACTAATGCAACTGAAGGCTATCAGATGCTTATGGTTGTTGATCAAGATCTTACTAACCCATACGGTACAACCATTGCACCGGTGACAGGAACCAACCCCGCTCCTGTCGGCTGGGGCACAGGATGTGCAATAAGTGCTACTGGTTGTGTTGGGTATCACGCAGGAGATGACTCCCTAGAGGGTGGCTCTGTCCGATTTGGTGCAGATGATAGTTACGCCGCTTTTAGTACTACACCACAGGAGATCATGTATAGCTCTATTCCAACCAATGAGTCACATGATATTGTATATAAAATCAAAGTTGAATCAGAGCAAGAGGCAGGAGAGTATCAAAAGACCATTACCTATATAGCAATACCCGTATTTTAATTATGAAATATATTTACTCAGGCACAATTCTTGGAACACTCCTGTTTTTTATGATGGGTACGCTATCAGCTTCAGCTGCTACACATTTAGTATCTCCGCTGGCTCTTAATTATGATTTAGAAAGTCGGGATCTCATTACTGACACGATCACTATCATTAACAATGAAAGTAGAGTTATTCGTGTATTTGCTACAGTGAACACGGTTGCAACAGATGGAAACGGCGTGGTAGAAAGTTTTGTCCAGAAGGTAGAGAGTGACCGCAGTAATACACCAACCTCATGGATTGAAATTTCACGAGGACGCATTGAAATACCGCCAGGAGAGAAGAAAGAAATCCCATTTACTATTCGGATGAACCCAGAGACTGATCCTGGTGATTATAATGTCTTCTTGGGGTTTGCTGAAGCCTCTAATCGTCCCCAAGCTCAGGTAAAGACAAATAATGGAGACGCCCCAGGAACACTAATTCATATAAAAGTAGACAAAGAACAGAATCAGTTTCTTCGCTTGGAACAATTTATCATTGATAAATTTATCACTGAGTCAGATTCAGAGAGTCTGACGTATGATTTGATTAATCCAGGTTCCGTTCCGGTCGTTCCGGCAGGAGAAGTTATTTTCTATGATAATAACGGAATTGAGATATCCGCTTTACCGTTGAACACTGAAGGAAAAACAATTTCAGCAGGAGAAGAAGTTTCGTTTGCTATGGATGTTCCACCTGAGCTTTCCATAGGAAAGTATAAAGCGTTTCTTTCTGTTGAATATGGACAGCATCTCACTGCATCAGTACATGACACCACCTTTTTCTACGTGCTCCCTATAAGGTTACTTATTCTCATCTTTGTGTTGGTACTGATTTTTGCAGTTATGCTTGCATTGTATGTGCACCGCAAGTATGACGTTGCGGATGATCAGGGGGATGGATCAAGTTACGTTGCAATGCATATTCGCGACGGGGTTTCAGAAGAACAACATCATGATATTGATCTCACAAAAAAAGATGAAAACTAGGTACCTATTTGCATTAGTTGCTGTTACGTTACTTTCAGTACCGTTTGGTGTGCTTGCACAGGGTGTTTCGTTGAGTGTGACCCCTACGCTTTTTGAAATGTCTGCAGTACCATTACAGGCATGGAACAGTTCTGTTAAGGTTATTAACAATAATGAGCAGGAACTTACCGTCTATGCAGAAGTGGTGAACTTTGCTCCCCAAGGAGAAACTGGAAATGGAAAGTTTCTTCCCGTGTTCGAAGATTTTACTGAAGGTAAAACTTTAGCAGAATGGATTACGGTACCGGATGGTCCGGTTATTATAGCCAAGGAAGCCAGTGCGCAAATTCCGGTTGTTATTAATGTACCCGAGGATGCTGCACCAGGGGGACACTATGCTGCGATCATGATTGGGACACGTCCTCCTGCAGGAAACTCAAGTGTGAAGGTGCAAACCTCACAGGTGGTAACGTCACTCTTCTTTGTGCGCATTGCAGGCGACGTGGCTGAAAATGGTGTAGTACGGACATTTCGTACTACAGACTCATTTGTATCAGAACCCGAGGTAGACTTTGAAGTGCGTTTTGAAAATAAGGGTAATGTGCACCTTCAGCCACAGGGTGAGATTGTGATTACTAATATGTGGGGTAAGGAGCGGGGAGTCGTTCCCATTAACCACCGAACTCATTTTGGAAATGTGTTGCCAGAAAGTATTCGAAAATTTGAATTTAACTGGAAAGGAGAGCAATCAATCACCGACATTGGAAGATATAAAGCAAAACTGACCCTTGGGTACGGGACCGATGCACGAAAATTTGTGACACGTAGCACCTCTTTTTGGGTAGTTCCCGTTAAAGCAGTGCTTATTACGTTAGGTTCATTCTTACTTGGTGTATGGTTTGTATCATGGTGTATTCGTTCGTATGTGCGACGTATGCTTTCTATGGAAGGTGTACAAACGTATGTATCTCCATCGCAACGAAATCTACAGCAAGCACCTGAAAAGGGAGATGTTGTTATTAAACAGCGTGCGTCAGCTACTGCACCAATTCGTTCTGGTGTGGATGATTTGAAAGAACGCTTGTCGCAGGTGCATGCGTTTATAGATACCGCCAAAACTATATTAGGATTTATTTTGAGCTATAAGACATTTTTTGCAGCAGCCGGAGTTCTTATACTGATTGCTGTAGGTATTTGGTATTACTTCTCATCGGTAACTACTCAGTTACGTGATTACGAAGTTACTATTGAAAATCCCGATAAAAATATCACCATTTCTTCAGAAGAGATTCTGTATGATCGTGAAGATACTCCAGAAGCAGTTACTTCTGAACATACACAAGAAATACTTCCTGAACAGACATATGTTCTTACACTTATAAATTCAAGTGATGTTCCTGGAGCTGCTGCAAAACTACAAAGAAAGTTAGAGTCAGAAGGATACAGTATTGCTGGTTTAGAGTCAGATTTTGGCGAATCTCGTGATAAAACCGTGATTGTGTTTGATACACTTCTGCAGGAAGAAGCCTTGGAACTCAGTGGAATTCTTGATGGAGCATTACCTTCAGCACAGGCTGTTGGAAACCCAGAATCTGCAATGATTTCTATTTATATTGGAAATGATATTACCGACACACTTGAGGGAGAGTAGTGGACTACTGCCACTTTTCTAAAAAGTGATATACTAAATTTATACAGTTACTCGTCTAACATCTATTTATGGATCAGTTTCAGCACAATCAACCTCCAGCGCATCATAAAATGTATCGCAAAGCTATAATAGCGGCAATTATTATTTTTATTTTTATTGTTATTGGAATGTTTACTTTTGCATTTCTAAAAAAGGCTGAAATCAATGATGATTTGCAGCAACAAGTGGAAGATCCGCAATCTGAGGTTAAATATGCAGCCATTACACGGGTAAATGCGACTCATTTCTACGAAGACGGTGTGCACACACTTGTAGGAGAAATTCCTATGCCTACCCCTTGTGATTTACTTGAGGCGGAAATTTTGGTTGCAGAATCCTATCCGGAGCAGATCTCCGTCGATTTTTCAGTACTCAACAATGCGGACTTCTGTGCACAAGTGATTACTGAGCAACGATTTAAGGTCAGCGCTACTGCATCTGAAGAAGCAACATTTAGCGCGCGATTTATGGGGCGTACCGTTGATTTAAATTTGATTCCTGCTGGAGAAGGGGAAAGTCCAGATGATTTTGAGTTATTCTTAAAAGGTTGAAATATAAAGTATTCCAGTACGTACTAACAAACATACTAACTTAAGCTTTTCTTATGGATGTTTTACGTCATGTATCTATTCTTTTTTTAATAGTGGGGATATTTATAGTGGGCTATTTCTATACAAAATCTACCCCACAAACTCCTGTTATTCTTCAAGAAGGAGCAATAGAAGTTGCACAAGATACAGTTCCTCAAGATAATCAAAAACTTCCAGAAGTTTCAGACGAGCAAGAAATACAAGATATGCAATCAACCTCAGAAGCAGAAGGTCTTCCCCAAAAGGAAGAACTTAAGACAGTCGCATCAGTACGTTGGCCAGTTTCTGGAAGTGCTCCAACAGAAAATGTGCCCTATATCGTCCCGTTGGAAGAGATTAAACAAGGCTGTTCTCATCAGGACTGTATCCCCTCAGTTGATGATCCAATTTTCGTAAAACCAGATGAGCTCAATGGAATCCTGGATCCACTAAGTATAGGAATTTCGCTCTCGTACAAAGGAGAGGATCGTTTTTACCCTTTTCCAATGCTTGAAACACATGAGCTAGTAAATGACACTGTTGCTGGTGATCCAATTCTAATTAGCTACTGTCCGTTGTGTGGTACTGGTATCGTATTTAGTCGAACGCTTGATGGCAAAGCAGTAGAATTTGGGGTTTCAGGAATGCTCTGGCAGTCAAACCTGTTGATGTATAATCGTGCTGATTCACTAGCGGATAGAAATCTCTGGTCACAAGTATTAGGACAAGCTGTAGTAGGTGAACGTTCGGGGGAAAAATTAACTATTATCCCGTCAGACATAATGCGGTATGGTACATGGGAAGAGACACATCCAAATGGGCAGGTACTTACCACCGGAACACCACGCGATCCATACGGAGGAAATTATTATGGTGTTGCACAGCGCTTTGGTCCCAATTTTGATCCCTCAAACAGTGTATTAGAACCTGATGCGTATGTGTTTGGTGTTTCAGTTAACGATATGTTTAAGGCCTATCCCCGTGATGATCTTCCTTCGGGGACTATTCGCGATATGATAGATGGTGAAGAAATCACTATTACAAATACTAACGGGGTGGTGGTCTTTACAGACGGGCAAGGTGTAATTATTCCGGATGTAGAAGGCTTTTGGTTTTCTTGGATAGCAGCACATCCTAAATCGACGATATATACTAATTAACACACAGACTTACATTATGAACATGACAAATCAGACAGGAATACTCGCTGGATCAATTCTTGCAGGTTTTGCACTTGTAGCTGCTGCGATTTTCTTTTCAAGCTCGGCTCCAGTGCCTTCACAAGCAGCACAGCATGGTGGGGGAATGCCAGAACGTATGGAAGGCGGTGACCCAAAGCGCGCTGATGGACCACGTCATGTTTATGGAAACCCAGATGCGGAGACAACTATTGTAGAGTTCTCAGACTTCGAGTGTCCATTTTGTGCACGGTTACACCCGACGCTTACACAGGTGGTTGACGAGTCTGAGGGAGCAGTGAATTGGGAATATCGGCACCTTCCATTAACTATTCATGCAAATGCGGAACCTTCAGCATATGCAGCTGAATGTGTCGCAGAACTTGCTGGAAATGATGCATTTTGGAAATATTCAGAAACGATATTAAAAAATCAACGTGGCTTAACAGCTGCGTTCTTAGAAAGTACTGCGGTGACTCTTGGTATCAATGTTGATGAATATCAAAGTTGTATTGCATCAGATGAAATAGCACAACGTGTCGCTGCTGACACACAAGCTGCCCTTTCACTCGGAGGAAGTGGAACCCCGTTTAATGTCGTTTCGTTCGCTGATGGTACAACACGTGTTGCTTCAGGGGCACTGCCATACGACAATTGGAAAGCATTATTAAGTCTAAGTGAACTTTAAAATTACGTATTATGGACAAGAACACACTCATCACAATAGTTGTATTTATCGGAATCCTCTTGTTGGTGGGTGCGTATACTTTTTTTGTTCAGCAATCGGCACGGCTTTCTGAGCGTGATGCAGAAGCAACTTCAACACTCAATGCATCTGAAGATACACCATACACAGATCTTGAAGGAAATGAATTCACTTTTGATTCCTTTAAGGGGCAAGTGCGTGTGGTTAACGCTTGGGCAAGTTGGTGTCCGTTTTGTACTGCTGAATTGCCTGATTTTGAACTACTTGCCCAAGAATTCAGTGAACAAGATGTGGCGGTCATTGCGATTAATCGTAAGGAGCCTAGAGAGCGAGCGGTACAGTTCTTAGACACCGTGGGCACCTTTACGCATACAAATTTTGTCGTTGACCTTACAGATGCGTATTACATTTCTGTAGGCGGATTTTCGATGCCTGAGACGGTCTTTTATGATTCACAAGGGAACATCACCTTTCATAAACGTGGGGCGATGACTTTACAAGAAATGCGTGAACATACGCAAAATGCAATTAACGCCACACAACAATAATATGCTTACTATCAGTTTTACATTCGCACTCGCGTCATTTGTAGCAGGACTCCTTATGTTTTTAGCACCCTGTACATTACCTCTAGTTCCTGCGTACTTGGCATTTATCAGTGGTGTACAAGAGGATCAAGTAAAAGGGAATAAGGAGGCACGAAGAAAGATCCTAAAAAATGCCATTTTCTTCGTCTTAGGTTTTTCTGTGATATTTGTATCGTTTGGTATCCTCGCAGGATTCTTCGGTTCGTTTGTTGGTCCATACCGTGCACTACTCTCTCAAATCGGTGGGGCTTTTATTATTGTCTTTGGGTTAATGATGTTGAATATAATCAAAATCGCACCATTGATGCGTGATCATAAAATGAAGTTACCAAAGTTCATTAAACCAGGACATCCTTCAAGCGCTTTTTTAATAGGAAGTATTTTTGCGCTGGGATGGACGCCATGCGTGGGCCCTGTGTTAGCTTCGGTGCTATTGATTGCAACAACTAAAGCAACAGTATTCAGTGGGGCTATATTGCTACTACTGTTTTCAGCAGGATTGGCTGTACCGTTTTTATTAACTGCAGTTTTGTATGCGCGCGCTGGTGGCCTCATTGCTCGCTACGCACATATCTCACGCATGATTAGTGTAGTGGGCGGTCTTTTCCTTATTCTCATAGGTTTCTTGCTCTTGTTTGGTAATTTTGGTCTTACTATCCAATATGGGTATCAGTTTATGGAATTTCTTGGGCTAGGGAACCTGCTTGAGTACTACTAGAGAGCGGTTAGTTATTAGTACTTACTCTTTAGACAAAGACGCTAGTATCCTCCGTCTTTACTAACCTTTAGTAAAGTAATTTGAGAACTGGACACATTATAAAATAGTAGTATAATTCAAATAGACAAGTTCCTTACAGGGCTGGTCTTTTTTGTTTTATTGGATTTACCACTTGCCTGAAATTTTTATTTCAGGCATACAATAAAACAATCAAAATCACCTATGTTCAAATCAATTGGCACAATTTTGGTGTTATACGCGATAACCCAGATGATGAGTCAAACATTTGCTTCTTTTGAGAACGCTGCGAC
>DLQJ01000003.1 GCA_002477545.1 Patescibacteria group bacterium UBA7435
GTTTACAAAACCATCTCGGTTAAGGTCTGACGGTGTGGTTGGTGAGCCGTCTACACCCAAAAATAACTGCAGTGTTGAACTAAAACTACTTTCGGTAGTAAGTGAACCTCCCCCAAGTATAAAACGTGCACGCGCAGTATATTCGGCTGCAGCGAGACCTGAAGTATCAAAATCTACATTCCAGAAACCACCACTGTCTGAGGTAGTGGTAAGAATTTGCTGACTATCTCCAATATGTAATTCAATAGCAGAATTCGGTACCGCCTGACCTACAAACGTTACCGTATCTCCTGGATTCACCGTAGCATCAGTAACTGCAATAGTTGGAGGAATAAGTACACCTGCAACATTAGTGATTGCTCCTTGTGTTACATCGAATGTTGTATTAAAAGTAATGGATCGAACATTGTTATCATCCTCAGTCCAAAAACCCATTGAGATAGTACCTGGTGATGCGTTGGTTGCGAAATCAAAATTTCCACTAGAGTCAGCGCGCACGGTACCAACACTTTGCGAATCTAAAATTACATTTACCGTTGCGCGAGGAATAGTTTGTCCGGTGATATTTACTTGCGTGTCACCAAGATCAACATCACTTCCTCCTGAACTACTAGACCCTCCTCCGCTACTTCCTCCTCCTCCAGAACCTGCGGGCTCAACAGTACAGTCTGCTCCACAAAAGTCACCGTCGGTGTTATTACCATCGTCACATTCTTCAGCATAAATAGTCTGTAAAATTCCATCCCCGCAGTAAGGGCCGAACTCGCAATCAACATCACATTGCCGTCCTACAATGGTCGTACTATATCCACCAGTTTCACCAAGCACATCACACTGCTCAGGACCATCAACTATTTCATTACCACAAATACTTGTAGTAAGTGTTGTAGTTGCAATAAATCCAGCGGTAATAGATTGTGCTGAAACAGAAGAAATATTCATGCTCACACTCAGAACACAGAACAGGATCCAAAAAACTATTTTTTTGTTTGTATCGATGTGAACGCTATTCATACACACTAGCCTCGATTACGTCCTCGACGTGTTCGGTGAGTATGTGCTAAGAGAATAATCAGTGCAATAAGTGCCAAGATAGGCAGAAGTACTGAAACTTTGTGAGCTGCTGAAAGTCCAGCAAATCCAAATCCTGCGGTTTGTAAAGAACCATAAGGAAGTACGTTTAGGTTAAGTTCACCTTGATGATTTATCTCATCTTCATTCATGATTTCATATCGAACACGATACGCACCCGCAGGTAGTCGTGTTGGGATCTGAGCAACTAAATCTTCGGTTGCGTACGGTAGAATTTTATCTATTTTTCCCTTATTTTTTACTTCTTCCAAAAGAACCGTTCCTGATGGATCATAGATTTTGAACACCACCTCGGAAGGAGCCCATTCAACATTACCAGTATTTTCTACGAGCATTGAGAAATCAATTTTTCCAGGGAAATACAACCATCCAACTTTATGTCCTTCATTAAGATCATTCACGCCGATTTTTCGGATGCGGAAATCTTTAATAATTTTATCGATCACGTTCAATTCAATATCAATCTGTGCACCCAGAGAAATATTTACTGAACCAACTCCGAGGTCATCTTCTACCGCTCCTGTTTTAATACGGATTGCTCCAGTATAATTTTTAAAATCTGCATCATCTGGTACCGTCACACGAACTGTCATGGGTACCTTCTGCTCTCCTTTAGGAAGCTCAAATGCAGTTCCCTCAACGATTTCAATCCAGTCTGCGATAGCTGGTGCGTCAACCGTAATTTGAGCATTCAGGGGTACTGTAGGGTCACCGCGTACCAAGAGAATCTGTTGCTCGTATGTTGAGTTGCGTGTAAGGCTTGTGTTACGTACGAATGGAGGAGTAACACCAAAACCAGCCAAAGCTAAATCTGCTCCAATGAGTACAAAAAGTACTAGTGCTGCAATTCCCGTTTTTATAATATTAAAAAATCCCATTTGATGTAACTAAATCCTTCTCATTATCCCAAGCAACGGCCTATAAAGCAAGAACCGCTGTTGGGATAACAGCGGTTCTTATCTTCATATTTTGTTGTCTACCATTCAGCTGGTTCACTAGTTTTTCCGATAAATGTGTTCTCTCCAGTATATGCCCCAGCTAGGGTAATCGCACTTGGTACCGCAATACCCCAGTAGGTTACTCCTTCAGCTTGTGTAACTGTTGATGTTGATTTCTCTACGTTAATTTCAAGCTCACCTGGTGTTGTTGAAGAAAGAATGTAACCACTAGATGACGCTGTTCCGTATGCCACTGATGAGGTAGCGAATACTTGGTTATCTTCCGAGATAGTAGATGTTGCTGAATTCGGACACGTGACCGCTCCTGTGTATGTCCCACACATGGCTTCTCCTGAAAGAAGTTCGTCCATACCTACGTTACCTACTGCTCGAATGGTAGTTGATGCAACCAGTGGATCAGTAAGAGCTCCCGGTTCAAGAGAACCAAATGGAATTGCTAAGGTATCAAGTGCCAAAGCAAGGAAGCTCGATACTTCTACTGCAATAGTGCTTGTCGCAAGTGTTCCTGTTGCATTGTCATCATCAACTGGCGCAACTGCTGCTGACCAGTCAGTTGCAAAGTGTACTGTATTTGTTGCCCCACCGTCGGTAGGATCCGCAATGTACCATAGTGGGAATGTACAATCATAGATAACATCTAAGTCTGTTGCTCCTGTACAACTTGTTGATGACGCTGTACATGCAAGGTTCCATGTTGTTGTTGCAACTGTACTAGTGTAACAATTGTTTGCATCATATTCACCTGAAACATCACACGATGATGTTCCTACTGTTGAACGAAATACTGAAAGTTCATATCCTGTAATCTCATCACCAGCTGATGCGTTAAGACAACTGTTATTGTCGGATGCCGCGAATTGCAGATCAAATCCAGTAGTCTCACCCGCTTCTACCGTCACAGTCATATCTGCCCCATTGTTAAGTGTTATATCTCCTCCGAGAACAAATGGCGTTGCGTTAGCAACCGTAAGTACTGAATCTACTCCTTGTTGTCCACCAGTTGCGAGGTGACCATGATTATCAACAATATATCCGAATGCACCGTAGTTCGTATCTCGTGTTGGAATGGTAATGGTGTATGTTCCTACTTGATCTGTAGCATCAAATGTTGAGGAAGCAAGCGTTGTTGCGTTACACGTTGAAGATGTAGCACTGAAACTTGCTGTTGAACATACGTGTAATTGGATCGTGTCAGCTGTACCTGTCGTGTCAGAATCAGTAGATGAAGCTGCAAATGTTACCACCGCCCCAGGAACTGCTGGAGAATCGTCAGAGTATGAGTTAAATACTGGACGGTGATTTACGTTAAATGGTGATGCTGTAGTTGCTGTACCCTGCTTTGAAACTGCATTACACCGTGGGCTCACCGGATCATCGTCACATACCCATGCGTACCAGTCATTTGACTCACTGAATGATTCAAGTGTGGTTGTTGCTGCACGTGCCTGAGCTGAACTACTTGCTGCTGGAGAAACTGCCCACTGTACTGTAGATGTCGCACTACAGTCTGGAGGAGCAGTACCTAAACTACCTGGACCTCCTGCAGCGTTTGCAGTTGGAGTGTTTGCTGTGTCGCAAATCAACAAGAAGTACGGTGCATTGTTGGAGTCAGTAGCGGTTGCTACCCACGAAACTTCATCACCAGAATTAGTTGGAGTTGATGTTGATGACTCTGCTTCTTCTTGCGCATCAATGGTCCACTGAGGCGGTGTATTCAAAACCGTAATGGTTGTTGTCGCAATTCCTTGCGCTTCTACGTGCTGGAGTTCTTGTGCTCCAATATTGAGAAGGAAGATAACGGCGAAAGCCACCACTCCAATGAGTGAGGTTAGAACCGTAATTTTTCCGGCTGTGTGTAGGTATTTTGGCAACTCTTGCATGTTGTACGACATAAACTATTAATATCTCTATATATTCTATCGGAACTTTTGTACAAAAGCGTTAGTTATACACAGTTTTTCGACAAGTGTCGGCTTACAGTTTTTAGCGAATAGTTCCTTTTGTTTTACTATATACACAAAAGTAAGGGTGCCGACAGAGTCTTGGTGGACAACGCTATCCTCACCCCATCACCAGGTTACCCACAGACTTATCCCCCACTTATTCAAAACGTAGAGGATGAGCTTTGTGTCTATTTCATCTGGGCTGTAGTGTTACACCTCCTAATCCAGCAATTTCTTCTTAGCGTTATAGCGTAGTCTTGCTCGGAGTAATTTGTAATCTTTGTGAGTGCAGGTTACTCAGTTGCTAAGAAATCGAGATATAAATTCACAATAGGCCCTTCGGGCCTTTGTTCACTCGTATCGGATAGCATCTAATGGATTCAACGTCGCAGCTCGCTTTGCGGGAAAAATACCGGTTAGATACCCCACGACCGCTGAGAAAAGTGCGATAAAGACAAGGAACCCTAACGGGAATGCAAATAGATTAACCGATTCCCCTCCAAACTGACTCGCGGCAAGATTTAAAAGCAGGTTAATAAAGACCCCTAATCCAACTCCCATAATAATCCCAGAAACCCCTCCTAAGAATCCTACAATTACTGACTCAGAAACAAAAAGCCATTTAATATCTTGAGGTGCTGCACCAATGGTACGCATGATTCCAATTTCTTTGGTGCGCTCAAGAAGTGTTACCGTCATCGTATTAAACATTCCAATAGCAGACACGAGAAGTGCAATTCCACCAAAAGTCGCAAGCACCGCCTGTACCCCTTGGAAAATCTTAGATGCTTGTTCTACGGTCTTTGATAATGCGGTTACTCGATACCCTGCTTCAATCAATTCTTCTTCAACCACTGCAAGAAATTCATTTGTGTCCACACGCACTTGAATACGCTCATACTCTTCAATACCTACATGTGTCCGTAGTTCGGGAAGCATCATAAGGGCATTAAGTACCCCCTCCTCTTTAGTGATCCCTTTTACAGTATATTCTTTATCAATAAAAATTTCATTCACTTCATCAGTTCCGTCATCTGCAGGTACCAAAAGCCGGAATTTTACCTTCTCACCAATGAATGCATTAACTTCTTCGTCATCAACCCCAAAAAGTTTCAATACAGCTGGGGAGAGCATTATTTCATTAGTGTTTGCAAGATCTTCATCGTCAAATACTTCACCGTATTGTGCAACTACTCCTGCATACCGAATATACGGTGGCTCAGCACCCTGAATAAAGAGGTTCCCCGTAAGTCCCTTGTAGGTCACCAGCGCTGGGAATCGAGCTAACGGGGCTGCATCAAGTACGTGTTCGTTGCTTTCAAATTGCAGTACGGTCTCACTGGTAAGCTCTAAATTTTGTGCACCTGTCGCGGACACCCCCAAAGAAAGGAGTGTCTCTCCAAACACAATCTGCTCGAGAATAATTTGTTGCAATCCAAACCCGAGGCCCACAAGCACCACTACCGCTCCTGTACCAACTCCCATACCTAAAATAGTCAACCACGTACGTAACGGGTTGGTCTTGAAGGCTCGTGTGGAAAGTTGTGCTAGATCTTGTACTCTCATATATTACGATTTGTAACTTACATCCACCCCTTGAGCAACCAACTTCTCAAAGTATCGAACAATATCATCTGCTTCCTTCTCAGTTATGGCGAGTCCTCCCACTGTTACACCTTTTTGAAGATGTTCGTGAAAAATACCTTCGTCAGTTACTCCAACAACTCGGTCAGCAATAATTTCCACGAGGTTATCATCCTGTTTCTTACTTAACTTCATACGGTGCGCTTTAAGCATGTGGTCTCGCAGACGTTCTGCTAATTTATGCTGATCGAAGAATACATGTTCTTTATCGTGGCCGTTTCTAAAGCGGCGGATATCGTCAGCTTGGTGCAATATCTCCTTTGAGGTTTTGGCCATTTTCCTTGCCACCGCCTCTGGGACAGCAACACCTCCACGGTCATACGGAAGCGTTAACATTTTAATATAGGTATCACGATCGATTTTCCCTGTGATAAACGATTGCACCATTTTTTCCATTCGCTCAATTTGGGTAAACGTGTAGTCTTGTGTAAGAAAATTAACTAAACTTTTTACTCGCAATGTTTCAATTGAGTCATACGGAAACAGTCGTGCGAGTTGCTCGAGTTCTGTTACGATTGTCTCCCCTTCTTTCACGGGTTTAATTTGCTTTCTTTGTGGGTTTACCACCTCACGCACAATGGCTCCATCTTTAAGATAATACACTCGGTGTGCATAGGAAAGGTGTGCAGCATTGTGAGACACCATAATTACCGTCCGTCGATCAAACGTATTAATCTCATCGATCTTATCCATTACCTGTTGTGTTGAAACGGAGTCGAGGTTTCCAGTAGGTTCGTCGGCCAAAAGAATCTTCGGATCATTAACCATTGAACGTGCCACAGAAACACGCTGTTGCTGACCTCCTGAAAGCATCGGCGTAATCTTGTGAGACACCATCCCTACTCCAAAACGATCCAGCAGCGACTGTGCACGTCTATTACGTGTTGGTTTATCTTTGTTTGCAAAAATCATTGGTAGCGCCACATTGTCCAACACGGTCAATGACGGGATAAGGTTGAACTGCTGAAAGATAATACCCATCACGTAACGCTGGAAATACACACGATCTTCAATAGAAATAGCATAAATATCCTCACCTCCAATAAGCATCGTTCCGTTACCTGGGGGCAACGAGCCCTGAATAGAATACATTAAGGTCGATTTCCCTGACCCAGAAGCACCAAAAAGAATAATGTACTCACCCTCATAGATGTCAGTACTTGCACCAGTAAGAGCCTTGAACTCATTACTCTTCCCCTTGTTGTAAATTATGTCGAGGTCACGACAAACGATTAATGGTTTTGCCATTTGCTTTAATTAGACCATATCAATGCTCCGAAGAGTGCATTTTGTATCCACATATACATTATTTGATATCAGTCCAGAACAGGTATCGACTTATAAACAGTCAGCAAAAGATCGAATCAAAGCAATACAGAAAACTCTCCTGATGTTACCGTAAATGACTATTTTGAATTTACGTCTCAATTCCTTCCTTTCCTAGAAGGAATTGCTAGACGCCTAAGCTCTATTTATCCAACCCTAGCCAGTGATGTTCTTAACCCAGCCAAAGGTACTCTCAAAGTTCTCTAGAATCAAATCGATAATACTTTTCTCCTGAATTGGGGTAAAAAGTACGAAGTTTTCAGACTGCACCGTGTTCCCCGCCTCGTCAGAACAGTTCAGCCAAAATTGATACACAGTTGCCGGAGCGAAGTCGACAATCACTTCCACATGGCGTTCAGCATAACTGATCTCATCTGCTTCGATAATAGTAGGTTCAACTCCTCCTGCCACACCTTCTGTGTACGTCATCGTACAATACGCAGGTTCATCAGTTTTCCATTCAACAATACTTTGGATACGTGCAGTGTCTCCGGGGAATAACGTTGATTCATTGTTTACATTTGAGATCAATGGAGGCGCGGTATCACGTACGGTAATGAACGTAATGGGCTGACTCTTAACACGGTCACCTCCCCCATTCTCAGCAATCACAAAGGCAACGTATCGTGTACCAAGTGTAAGATCAGCAATACGCATCTGGTGGGTTGTTGCAAGTGTCGGACGTCCCTTGGAGTTCTGTACACCAGTAGTGAGGTCTTGATATTCAATCAAAGCTTTTGCAGGTACTGTTGTGTCCCATGCAAGCGTCGCTGCATCCTCTTCCACTTTCACAATACGAAGATTCCGAATGTTTGGTAATGATGCTTTTGTGGTAAAAGTGAAATCCCGACTCTCACCGAGAACATTTAGCGCATCTGTTGACTGCACTTTAAAGTGATACTCAGTAAATGCTTCAAGTCCAATAAGTTGTACTTCGTGATCAGTAGTATCAGCTCCTGTACTTGATTGAGAGAACTGATATTGGCCTGCAGTGTAGCTAGAACTTGGTGAGAAAATTACTGTTGAATCAGCTGCTCGATCAGTAGTCCACTGTACTAGTGCAGTTATCGTCTCAGGAATTACTGTAGGTGGACCAACGATAGTAAGGTCATCTGTAATACCTTGGATTGCTTCAATGGTAACATCAAGAATTTCTTGTAACTGTTCTACTTGCTTAATCTGTTTAATTTCTTCAATTATCTCCTGAGTTGTAGTATCAGATTGTGTGGTTGTCTGTGTAGTACTTTCACTGCTGTCACTTGCCCCTGCACCTTGCCCGTCTCCCTGAGCATTTGCTTCTCCTGCACCATCCTGATTTTGTGTTACATCACCAGTTTGTACCTTATAGTCAGCAGAAATACCCTGGTTCCCTTCTTCATCAGCAGAAACCACACGGAAGTGGTATACCCGTCCAGGTTCAAGTTCATCAAGTGTCATCGAATGTTGAACACGGTCAGTTTCAGGAATTCGAACAATACCGTAATCCTCTTTTAGTCCATAATTTACCAACGAGTCAGCATCTTCGTCAGTCTCCCACGTTATAGTAATTGACGTTTCAGAGTTGTTTACCACCTGTACATTAGCAATTTCTGGAGGAGTCTGGTCGCTAGATTGTGCATGAGTAATAGTCGTAACAGAAAGTACGCACAAAAGTATCCCCAAAAACTTGGTCTTCATTGGGTTAATAATAGCACTTACGGTCTTGCATTACTGTTACAGTCCACACTAAAGGCCGACGTCGAAGACATCGGCCTTTAGTGTGGACTGCTGCCTTTGCAGTCATTAATCGCTCACTGCGTAGAAGGTATTGAATCCTGTGTGCGCGTTACTTGCGGCACCAAATGGAATTGCGATTCCCCAGAAAATGTCATCTGTTACTGGTGGAGAGGTTGTTGTTGGCTTCGAGAGGTCGACCTCATAGACGATACTTGAGGTACTCAGATTTGTACAAGCTGTACACGTCGTGTAATCAAATGTACTTGTTGCAAAGATCTGCTGTGCTGCTGGAATACTTGATGTGTAGCCATCATCGAGGTCGTCTCCTACGATATCGATATCAATTGCATCGTTCCCGATATTCGCAACAGTTGTTGATGCATTTATTGCACCAGTGTTATCTGAAACAGCTACCGCACCGTAATCAATAGAGTTATTTACCTCAAGTGCTCGTAGTGTAGCAACTTCAACACTTGGGCTAGTTCCAAATCCATATCCACCCACAGCATCTTCAACCTCCAAGAATGCCCACCATTCATTTGCTCCGTCACTATCAGTCGCGTCAGCATGGTAAAGGAAGTCCGCATAACATGACAGCGTACAGCTGTTTCCTGAACAATCACTAAAGGAACATTGTGATGCAGTGGTCTCTACATAACAATCATTATTATCAGCGGTACATACTGCACCTGCTGCAGTAGTGTACATAGTTGACGATCCTAGCACTAAGTCAGCATATCCATTGAGATCTGTTGCGGTACTGGTTGCGTACACTCGTGTTGTTGTTCCTGCCACCAATGAGATATCCGCTCCTGCATTAAACGTAACTGCACCAAATGACGGATCAAATCGAATAGTGAGCGGTGCTACACGTAGGTACGTATCGAGATCACTACCGCTATTTGAAACGCGGAAGCACATATTTTCATCAACCACGTTTACCGTTGGCGTAAGCACATACTCAAGTTCTGTGTACGCGTCTTGTTCAATAGTAAGCGAGTCAGCAGTGTTTGATGGATCTTCAGTAAGCTCACCTAGGGTAAACGTACCATTTGCTACTGCGAGCAGGTCAGAAGTAGCTTCACCATCAGTTACATTTGCTGAACTTTGCATACACACTGGTGAAGATCCACAACTTGCTTGTGGTGGCACTGCTGCATAGCTTGCGGCTGTTACCGCCTCACAACTTGGTGCCACGCCTTGCTCTGCATACTCAAGAAGATACGTCTGTCCTGTTACCTGTAGCCCTGAGTTCTCTACAAGCAGCCGTAATCGAGCAGTTTCACCAATATTGAACTCAGATGTTCCTGTATCAAGATCTGCTGCCCATGTAGCACCACCATCAACCTGCTCTGCACCGAAGTAGATTGTCGGCTCCGTATCCACTCGTGCCCGCGAGGTGTATCCATCCCAACCTCCACCATTGAACCAGTAAGTGAATCCGATACCTCCCTCTGTGTATGTACTGTCGTTTGCTGTAATTGATGCAACTTCTACGCCGTCCTTGCTAAGAGTAACGTCAATATCATCACTGGTTTGCCAATCAATCTCAATTTCATACCACCCACTGGTGTACGTCACACTTGTTGATGCAAGCACTGTACCACTGGTATCTGTCTCAACAACGTCACGTGCCAGTGAAATACGGTCTGTTCCTGGCACCTGCTCAGTACATACTGCATAGTTATTGTTTCCACTTCCTGGATCCTGCACCGCAAACATTGTACACACCTCATCACCTCCTCCTGAAGTGTTTACGTACTGCATGTACCGAATGATTTCTCCCTGACTGGTTGTTGCTGTTGTGTCGTAGATTCCGTCTACTGCTCGCAATGTTTCGTTACCAGTGTTATCAAGACCATACGACCCGCCAAATGCGTACGTACCATCAACAACAAACTTACCAGTGTCTCCAGAGTATTCAGCAATATCTGCATCTTCGAAGTCATCACCGACGATGAACGTATCGGTAATTGAACTTGATGACATTGCCACCGCATTGTTGTAGTACATGAAGACGGTTGCAAAGTCGTTTGCCGGGAGTGTTGGTACCTGCACCCACACCGTTGCAGTTGCACTGGTGGTAAATGTCTCAATCCAGAACGGTACTGTCGTCGTTCCTGAACTATCAGTGAATCGTAGATCATCAAACCCTGCCTGCATATTTGCATCATAGGTTACGTCCATTTTCACTACCGCATCGGTGTACGTTGTTGCATCCATGTTTTGTACACGAACACGCTTTCGCTTGTCCCAACTGGTGTTGTACCACTCACTATCAGGCGCACCGATACCTCCATCATCATTACGCCATCGGTAATGTGTTTGCTGAGTTAGCAGACACGAACTATCATCCCATCGGATTGATCCACAAGCTGTTGCTCCATCTACATCAAAGTCCTCACCAGAAAGGTTTCCGGTGTGCCCAATGAATGTCCATGCGTTGGTAGTTGAACCAACCAGTGTGAGGTTACTTCCTGTAATTGCTGTTGTGGTTGCAAACCGTACTCCTGTAATTACCGCTGACGCGTTTGCATTGAGTGTTGATGACGCAAGCGTGATTAATGAACCACCGCCCACCGCAAGCTCATAGTCTCCTGCAGTAAGCGAACTAATAGTTGGTGCACCTGAGAAGTTCACTCCGTTTACATCAAGATTTCTAAATGCATAGTAAATTGCATTATACGTACCTGAAGTAATAGTGTGTGCATAGGTACCACTTCCTTGATTGGTAATGGTGGTCTCAAATCCTGATGCTCCTTCTATATTAAGTGTTCCGCCATCCACTGTTGTCGTTGCACCCGCTGCAATTGACACCGTCACCGCACGCTCACCTCCTCCAATAAGGTTTACTCCGTCAAAGTCAGTTTCATAGCTCCAATACTCAGTGGTTGTTGAAATGTGGTAATCTCCGTAAATATTTAGCGCACCATCAACCGCAGCGTGGTCCTGTGAATACATTGAACCATTTGCAATGATGTTTGTCGTTGTTGCACTACTATTCCACATTGATATATCGGTATCAGTAATGATGTTCAGTGTTTCATACGCATCTCCTCCTGAGACCTTACTATTAATCGCATAATCAGCTCCGGCATCAAGCGTTAACGTACTTCCTGTCCATGTGGTTGCAACGCCACCTACAGCATTTGAGAAGACATTTCCTACATACAGCGTAAATCCTGATCCCATAGTAAATGATGAAGCAGTGCTGAGCGTGAAGTTATTTGTTGTCGTCGCATTTGCACCAATAGTCCAACCTCCTGATCCATTACCAAACACAAGATTATAAAAGTCGCTTGTTCCTGGATCAATAGATTCACCAGTATCTCCCGAGTTAAAGAGAATCGTTCCAGATGAGTGAGCAAAGGTACCTCCTGATCCATCAAATGATCCACCTAACGAGAGTGTTCCTGTTGCGAATATAACTGACCCTGAGTCAATAGTAAGATCTTCAGTTATTGCAAGACTTGCATCAGTCATCGTGTATGGACCTGTTCCGGTGAATCGTACACCCCCTAGATCTGAACCATTTGCATGCAAGATAGTCGCAGTATTGCTTGTGAAGTCAATTTCTGAGGTGTTGTGCGTGACTGTTCCGCTCGCATTATTGAAGTCTCCACCTACAGTTAGTACTCCTGAAGGAAGTGTGACTGTTCCGTCGCTAATGGTCACTGATCCAAGCGACGTCACATTCACATCGGTCATCGCCCAACTCCCTGAACCAGTAAAGGTCATAGACGCAAGACTTGAGCCGTTTGTATTAATAACTTTGCTTGTAGCAGTAGCGGTAAACACCATAGGTGAACCATTATTAGTAATGGTACCTGCACTATTATTCAATGATCCACTTACGGTTGTTGTACCAACAGGCAACGTAAGTGTTCCTGCTGTAATGGTAATGTCATGTGCGGACAATGTTGCATCAGTCACGCCCCAGCTTCCTGAACCAGTAAATGCAAGATTGTGGAATGCGTCAGTATTCATATCAATAGTTCGTCCTGAGTGTGTTGTAGTGAAAGTTGTCGTTGAGTTTGCTGCATCGAATGAAGCTCCTGAATCAAGGATAAACGAGCCGCCAATACTGTACTCTTCAGTTCCATTTGCAGTCCATGTCGCGCCATTAAAGAGTTGCACGGTACCATTAAGTGCGTCAGTAGCAACTCCACCAGAGACCGTTACATCTCCGCTTGGTTCAAATTCTTTGTTGTCCCACACAATCAGCTTTGTATCGGCTGGAATAGTTAGTGTGTCGGGTGAGCCTCCTGCTGCGGTAAAGAGAATATCTCCATCATCTGAAGAGTCCCACACTGCCATATCATCAATAGATAGTGAATCTGAACCTTCGTGTCTCACAATCACTCTATTTTCATAAAGATCCATGTTGCTGATGCTTGAGATCGGATCCTCAGTCACTGTTGTCGCTTTCTCACCTGCGTCATCAAGGTACACAACAAGAGAATCACCCGGTGAGTAGGCAACGCTACTAATTGAATATGCACCAGTTGTTGCATCACAACTTGTCGTGTAGCTAGTAAGCCCCGCAATACGTAAGTGCACATTATTTGTTAGACCATCACATTCGCCTGATGCAGTTGAACCTTCATTGAGGTACACGTTACCAGAAACAGTAATTGAAGCTGCAGAATCATCCCACACGATATACCCAGGATCACCATCAGGATCAATGTCGTACGCCTCTCCATCAAAGTTTCCACTGTGGTTGGTAAATCGCCATGAACTTACCGATACACCGGTTGCGGTAACGTTTGCCGCTACCGTTACTCCAGAACTGGTTGCAAAGATATTGTTGGTGAACGTGAGTGCCGGGTTTGCAACAATTGCAGAAGCAGCGACAGTCATTCCACTGTATGCAGTAGTCCCTATGAGGTACGATCCATTTGAAAGGTCGTGCACTGTTGGAGACCCTGAGAATTCAAGACCGGCGCTATCCATATCAGCATAATCGTAGTACAACATGGTTGTTGAACCAGTATTTCCAATTTCAAAGCTGTATACTCCACTTCCTTGATTAGCAACCGTAGTAGAAGCTGTACTAATACCCAGCACTGAAAGTGCACCCCCAGATTGATAGAGCACACCGCCACCTCCTGCAATTGCCACATCCACCATTCGTTCACTTCCTCCTGAAAGATCAGTACCGTCAAAGTCAGTTTCGTAACTCCAGTGATCGGTCCCTGTGTTCTTTTCGTAGTCCCCAAAGATATAGAGATCTCCATCCACATTCGCATGATCCATTGAGTACAATGATCCACCTGACTGAGTAGTTGTCGTTGATGCGCTACTGTTCCACATCCGGACATCGGTATTACTTCCCACTGCAACCGTTGCATACAATTCTGTAGTTGTTGCTGAGTTTACTAGGTAATTACCACCACCATAGAGTGAAAGTGTTGTTCCTGTCCATGTGGTTGCTGCACCACCTATATTATTAGTGAATGTGCCACCAACTGCGAGAGACTCACCATTACTTAGCGTAAATGCGCTTGCATTGGAAAGCGTAAATGCATCTGTTGCTGTTGCATGCTCGCTGAGTGTGAATGCACCGAACCCAGTAAGATCTACTGATGCAAAGTCTGATGATCCTGCAGCTATAGTATGTGTTCCTGTTCCATCAAATACCACTGTTCCATTTGAAGCAGTATACACACCATCGTTATCCCATGAACCTGCTGCAGTGAACGCTGCATTGTCACTTCCAACAAGTGTTCCGTTGCTTGTAATTACGATATCTCCATCAACATTAAGTACCGTATCGTTAGTATCAAAGTTTGCGGTACTTGCAACAGCTCCTCCTACGGTCAGATCATTTGCCACAGAAATACCGACACCAGTTGCGGTATACGTTGGTGTCCCGGCAGACCCTGCAAGTTCAAGATTGTAGTAATTTGTAGCAAGAATATCTGACGCAGTGGTTCCGCTGTACCGCACGGTACTAGTGTCTTCAAAAAATGTTCCATTTTCAACAAACACCACACCGTCCCCTGCAAGATTCAGTCTTGCGGATCCTGCATCGAAGAAGTGTGCGGTTTCAATAGTGAATACACCTGAAACAGTTGTCGTTGCTGTGCTTGCTGGTGTTGTCGTTCCAACCACTAGACCATTCCCAAGCGTAAGGTCATAGAATGTCCATGCTTGCGTTCCGCCAAGTGTGTTACTTGTTGCAATGGTGGTAGTACCTCCTCCAAGTGACACCAATCCGTTTCCATAGAAAGATCCATTGGTAAGTGTGATGTCTCCCGTACCCGTTACTGTTCCATCAGACACAAGGATATCTGCAGAAGCTTCGATGTCTCCGTTAACATTCCATGCACCTCCAGTTCCGTTAAAGGTTAATTGATTGAAGCTGATTGTCTCTCCGGTTCCTGAGGTAATAGTCTTCCCTCCTGTTGTCGCATTCATCAGTACTGTACTAGACGCTGGGATAAATGTTGCGCCAGTATCTTGTGTGAATGATCCCCCTACGGTGTATGTCGTAGTCCCAGCTGCGGTAAATGTTGCATCACCAGCAATATGCAGTGATCCATCATATGGATTTCCTGTGCTTCCTGAAGTAAGCGTTACGGTTCCTCCTGGAGTGAATGTACTGCTTGCCCAGATATGCAGCTCTCGATCTCCTTCCACTACAAGCGTATCGGTTGTGCCGGTTGCTGCTGCGAAGAATACTTCAACGTCATCACTACTGTCGTACGCAGTCATATCAGCAATGGTCATTGGATCAGCATCCTCGTGTCGTACAATCACGCGGTTCACATACAAATCAAGATCGGTTACTGCTGCAGTTACCGTCTTAGTCACTGTGACCGCCTCTTCACCTCCTACTGCACCGTTGAGGAATACGGTAATAGTTGGATTTCCAATAATTGCAACTGCTGGGAAGGTAAACGCTCCAGCACCACCTGTACACGCAGCGTCATACGTTGCACCTCCTTCAACCACCAACCGAATCGGCGTCCCAGAGCTACAGGTACCAGCAGTCAGTGCTGTTACCCCATCGTCAGAATATACCATTCCTGAAACAGCCACAGTCAATGACGAATCATCCCATCGGACAGACCCAGGATCACCCGTATCGCTGTCGTTTGCTTCTCCGGTAAGATTCCCAACACTTTCTCGGAACCACCAGTATGAACTTGGGGTGCCGCCTGTTTGAGACACGTTAAATGCAGCAATTGCGGTTGATGTTGAGAATGTGGTGCCGTAAATCTGTAATCCAGGATTGGTGTCGACAGTGTCAGCTGAAACAGTCACTGCTGAGCCTGCTGGCGCATCTACCTCAAATGCACCGTCAGTAAGTGATGTTACTGAAGTTGAAGCCAAAAGATTTACTCCAGTGCTGCCAAGGTTAGCAAAGTCGTAATATTGTGCTGTTGTGGTACCACCACTTACTGAAACAGTATAGGTTCCTGCACCTTGATTTTGGATGGTGCTTGATGCAGAAGCACTTCCAAGAACCTCAAGCGTACTATCAGTAAGTGCTGCAGTTGCATTTGCTGCAAAGCGTACATCAGCTAGACGTTCACTTCCTCCGGAAAGATCTGCACCATCAAAGTCAGTTGCATAACTCCAGTACTCAGCACCTGAGGTTCGCGCATAATCACCATATATATGTAGCAGTCCATCAGTTTCTGCGTGATCTTGTGAGTACAGCGAACCACCTGAGGTAACTGTTGCGGTAGTAGCGCTTGAGTTCCATATACTCACTTCCGCAGTTGCTGAAAGTCGTAGTGTGTCATACACATCTCCCATGTCACCCTTAGCATTAATGGTGTAGATACCATTTTCAAGAGACAGTGTTGACCCTGTCCATGTTGTTGATGCGCCACCAAGGGTGTTGGTGAAGACATCACCCACTGAAAGTGTCACACCTGGATCATTGGTAAAGGTTCCGTCGGTAAGTGTCACGTCACCCGTTGAAGTTGCATTAGCAATGATATTCCATCCACCGGTTGCACTATTAAAGGTCATATCAAAGAGACTTGAAGCTCCGAGGTCAACAGTCTCTCCAGCGTCAGAAGAATTAAACAATACATTTCCAGTTGGAGCTGAAATAGTTCCATTGTTAGCAATAGATCCACCAAGCGACAGTGTGCCTGATGGCAATGTCACAGTCCCTGCATCAATAAGCAGATCATTATCAATACTTGCAGAAGCTTCGTTGAAGGTATACGTTCCTGATCCTGTAGTACGTAAGTCGTAGAGCGCTGATCCGTTAAGCGTGAGCGTTTCAGGAGTTGCTGAATTCATCTCAAGTGTTCCGTTGTTGTGAGTAACCACTCCTCCGGTATTACTAAACGACCCTCCTACAGTAAATGTCCCTGTCGGTAGCACAAGCGTACCACCGGTGATAGACACATCGTTTGATGATGATGCGTTAGTATCAGTAACTGTCCATGACCCTGATCCAGTAAAGTCTAGATCATAGAATGCATTATTAAATGCAGTTCCTAATGCAGTGATGGTTTCAGAACCTGAACCATCAAACTCAATAGTCGCGTTGTTGTGTGCAAACAAACCGCCCGTGTTCACAAATGAACCGCCAATAGTTGTTATACCCGTTGGCATGGTAACGGTACCTGTTGCAATACTCACGTCGTGATTCACATCCAGATTACTTTGTGTAAATGACCACCCACCTGATACACCACTAAACGTAAGGTCGTAGAACGCCCCGGTGGTGTTATTAATTACTTGTCCTGCTGTTGTAGCAACAAAGTCCACTGCACTATTTTGTGACTGAAGTGTTCCGAGGTTCTGCCATCCTTCAAGCACCGTAAGTGTCCGTGATCCCGTTGAAAGATCAATGGTATTTCCAGAGACTACCGTCACTGATTGCGCTGTAGTATCACTTCCAAGCAATAGAATATGTGATGTTCCATCAACAACTGTATGCCCAATATTTTGTTCAGTTGCATTTGCATCAGTCCAAATTGATACACTTGAACCATCAAAGGTTGTTGTTGCAATGCCCGAAATAAATCCAGCTGCACCAACATTGAGATCATTGGCAATAGTGATTTCTTGTGTAGTTCGTGCAACCGTTCCGTAATCAATAGTAAGATCTCCATCAACATCAAGTGCATTGGTAAGATTCCACGTTGCAGCACCTGAAGTTTCACCAAAGATAAGATTATTGAACGAACCAGCAAGCGCGCCAGTGGTATCAATAGATTCGGTCGTACTTGTTGCAGTCATGATAACTGTCGACGCAGCCATTGAGGTTGTCGCATTATCATCCCACGATCCGCTAACACGTAGCGTGTTATCGATGAGGGTCACCGTTCCGTCGTTGAGCACATCATGTGTGATCAGATCAGCACCACTTTCTGGTGTGTATGCATTATTTGCCAACACAACCAGCCCTGCAGTCTCACAACCACTTGTAGTACATAAATCAAGGTCATTTCCTCCGTCAACAGCCGCAAACATTCGTGAATCATTTGCAGAATCATATGTCCCAATATCTGCATTGGTAACACTCGCATTGTCATCAGAACCAAGGGTGAGGTGTTGCTTTTGCAGTACCATTCCCGTGATTTCAGGAGTTCCGTCGTATACCGTTACACCCATCATTTGATCAGCAGCTACTGACGTTGATGCAAAGACCGTGATAACGTCACCATCAAAGAAGGTAATGTTATCAAACGACCACGTTCCATCACCTGCAATGGTCGCCGTTTTACTTGGCTGCTGTACGCCATCTACTGCAATCAGCAACGTTCCTGAGGTGGTTGTAGAAATGCCATCGTAATTGTATGCAATACCAGACACTTCAAATCCACGAGACCATTCAATAGTCCAGTCATCAAGCGTCGGACATGATGCTCCGTCACATTCGATATTACCAATAAGTCGCAACTCATTATATGTCGTGGTATTCAAGCTCTTTAGATCAACTGGTGAGGAGCTAAATCCTGTTGCATTACCTGCAAGGGCAATCTCAGGAATAAGTTCCCATTCATCAATTTCGTTTAAGTACTCCACTTGGTATGTAATAGCCTCTGGTGGCGTCACGGTATCACTCCATTCAAGCTGACCCCATGCAGGCCCATTACCGTCATCAAAGTCAACTGGTGTTGAGGTAATAGTTCCCTCTTGAGCAGTCACACTTGTCACGACCGCTTCTACATAATCAACAAACAACGAGTCAGAATCGTCTTCATTGTAGAAGATCAAGTGGATACTATTACCTCCATCAAAGTATTCGTCAATGTTACTGGTGATAGTTCCCGTATAGTCGTAGTCACCAGTTTGCGTAGAAGCTTCTAAGAGCTCCCAGTACGGTGTTGATGTACCAGGACGCCAGATACCAAACCAAGCTTTATCAGTTGCAGCAGCTTGATATCCCTCTAGCAACAGATCAATTTGGCTAATGTTAGCTGGATCTTCCGCAATAACAATTTCAGCCCAGAAAACAGCATCGTCCCCATTACCTGGATCGGTAATCTGCCAACGACTATTATCGCTTGCTTCAATAGCTGTGTACTGTGCTCCTGACGCTTCAGCATCACTTGCATACCCTGCAATTCCAGATCGGAGATTCGGATCACCTACATTTGTTCCCGTCACCGTGATCGAGTCAATCGAATTATCACTCGGTGGATCAGTTGGATCATTTACTGCAATTTCAAAGTCACGGGCTTCGTGCGTTACTGCGTCGGTAAAGTTATACGTTGTCACCGCTGCAGGAACCGTTGAGACAGAATCACCTGATGCAACAAGGCTCGATAGCGTATTGGTTTCAAACTGCTCGTCAGTAGTTTGGAACCATGTTGAAGTCGTTGCGGTCGCATCAACGGTAAAGCTCCATGGATCAGACCAGAAAGAGAAACTTGCTCCTCCAGCTGGATCTTGTGCACGTACACGCCACCAGTAGGTCACTCCATCGGTAAGTGCACTTTGAATATCATAACTGATGGTATCCCCTGAATCATACGGACTAGTGGTTGCAGATGGATTTGTCACATTTGAAAATCCAGCATCAACTCCTGAGTTCAGCGTTGTTGAAGCCCCCACAAAGGTGTAGTCAGTTGAGTATGAGAATTCATATTCAAGGTCTTCATCTTGTGGATCAGTCGTAAAGAATGTAAACGTCGGAAGTGTTGTCTCCATTTTCTCATTATCAAACAGCAATAAGTGCGTCGGCACACTTACACGTTCACCCCACGAAACAGTCCAATCATCGAGTGTTGGTGTCGCTCCGGTAAAGTTTGCTCGAATACGAATTTGATTATAGGTCTCTGTGTCCAAATCAAGCAAGCTTGTAGTCGAAGCGAACCCGACTGCATTTCCAGAGAGTGCCGTGTCAGGAATCAGGTCCCAGTCAGAGCCAGTGTAGTACTCGATGTGATATACAATTTCGCTTGAACCGTCAGTTTCTCCTGCACTAAAGACTCCCCAAGCATTACCGCTGACCACATCATCAAAGTCGATAGCGCTACTGGTTGTTGTTCCCGTAGTAAATGGCGAAGTAACGCCGACATTGTCAGTACCCAAGGTCTCAGTATCCTCTAGTGTATCGGTATCAAATTGTTCTTGCGTTGTTTGATGCCACGTTGTCAACGAAAGTGTAGTGTCTACGGTAAGGCTTCGTGCAGTAGTCCAGTTGCCATATGTTTCCGATCCCCCAGAATCTAATGCACGCACACGCCACCAGTAGGTAGACCCATCTACAAGTGAGAGCAAAGGTGTATAACGAATTTCCTCACTATCATTAAACGGTGACTTATCTGAGAATGTATCAAGATTTGTAAATGATGCAAAATTACTTATAGAGTTTGCATCGATAACGGGTGAACCGAAATTAGCATCAGTATCTACCTGAATTTGATAATGAATTTCTTCACCTTCAGGATCCACCCCCGTAAACTCAAACACCGGCAGCTGCGACGGTACCTTCTGGTTATCAAACGGAAGTGCTATAGCAGCTACTGTTGGTGCAATATTTGTCACCAGCTGTGGGTATTCGTCGTATGTCTTAAAGATAACCCCATCAGAATTCACCATCCGGAAACAGTAAGAAGTCCCAGCGTTTGCTTGGTTTACCAGTGTCCAGTCATGCTCTGCAAATTCACCGATATTGAAGGCGTTTGGAAGTGCCACCGAATCATTTTCTTCTTCATACGACTGAAGGTCAGTGGTACTAGCGAGCACTCCCGATGATAATGTTGTACCATCAGCAACACTCGCATTATCATACCCAGCCCATAGTGCTGTACTGCTCCCTGCAGGACCAACATCAATCCAGCTGAGAACTGGACTACAGGTCTCCCCTTCAGCAAATTGTAATTTGAATGCCTGACCATTGGCATTTGTTGACGCAACACCTATACCCATACGTAACCGTAGCTCATCTCCAGTTTTTGATGGATATTCTGCAACAATTGGCTCATCTTGCGCAAGCTCACTAGCTGTTACACCTTCTGGCCAGGTGTCAGTCGGTGTAATCGCGTCCTCATTTGCATACCACGCATACGCTACCTGCTCAAATGCAGGCTTTAATTCCCAACTTACATTCCAGTCAGTCAATTCTGGCGAGGAGCTTGCAGTCCCTAAATCGAGCTCAGCTTGCAAACAAATTCTATTGTAGGTACTGGTAGAAAGACCTGAAATATCAGCAGGGCTATCGGTAAGGACAAACCCTGTGCCATTACCCGACAGGTCACCATTAGGAACTAACGTGTCACAGGCAGTGGCGCTTGTATAATACACTTGCATACGTACCGTACTTCCACTTGGTTCATCACCATTCCAAATCACCTCACCCCAATCGTTTTGGTTTTCAACCCAATCAAAATCAACCTCCTGTGACATTACCGTAGCAAGCGTAGAAGCTGGTTGTATTGCACCCGCAACCATAAGAAGACGGTTACCTGCACCTGACCATATTGCTTCTGGATATTCAGAGCCGTCGGCTGTAATAGCTTTGTATGCCGATGCCATTGTAAACTCATCGCCAGCTGTGTCTTCTTGCGTACCTTCTGTATATCCAGTTGCAGCAGTATGTGAAACGCCTGTTGTAGACTCTGAGATGTAAAACATCATATCTCCATCCTCTACAGTCACCGCAGCAGAAGCTGTAATGTTCGTACCACTAGTTAATGCGTTTCCACTATCACCTCGAATTGGTGTCGTTTGATCAACATTTTCAAATATTGCAGAAGTGTATGCAGTTCCATTGTTAGCAGTTGGCGCTGCACCTGTCAGCGCTATTGTTGTTCCTGAAGAAGATGCGATACCAGCTTCATCAAGATATCCAACCCACATACCGTTACTAAATCCTGTTCCGATTTGACGATCATCTATTTCAGTAAGTTGCTGACCACCAAACTCAACAGTATCTACATTAATGTCAGTCCCAGAGTCCTCGTTCACAATTCCAACAATGAGTAACCGATTACTTCCACTGGATACTGCTGAACGTGTTGTCCCAGTTTCCCATGCATCCAACAAAGAAACTCGTGAAACAAGATCTTCAATAATTATTCCTCCACTACCCGATGTTGTTGCATTGTCTAAAACTGCTCCAGATGGAAATTGCCCATCTTCCGTTTGATACCATTCAGAAAAACTAATTGCTGTACTAATAGTAATACTCTGTATCTCAGAATAATCTCCCCAAGTATTTGACCCCAAAGGATCGCGTGCGCGTACTCGATAGAAATAGGTTTCACCATTATCTAGCGCATCTGCTGGCTGTACCGTGTAGGTAGTTGTCGCATTTGCAGTAAACGTTGCAGCGCTCCATCCAGCATCAGTTGGGAAATCAGAAGATGTCTTTGTGAGGTCTGGTGATCCAAACGCAAAATCAGTATCGAGAGCTATCTCATACTCAAGGTTGTCATTCTCAAAATCACCAGCAGCGAACCCTCCAAAGGTTGGTGTTGTGGTTGTTGATTTCATACTATCAAATGCCGGTAGCTCATCAAACGTCGGGGCAAAAGGAACCTGATCAGGCAACAGCCATCGAACCGTCCAATCATCAAGCGTTGGTGACGTCAGTGAAGTTCCTTGGTCGAGGGTCATCTGTAGACATAATCGGTCATAGGTTGACGTAGACACAGTATTGATAAAGAACCCAGACTCAGACACATCAAATCCACTACTGTTTCCTGGGATAACTCCATCAGGAACAATGGTGTCACATGCTGTGGATGCTGTGTGATACACACGTAAAAGCGTGTCACTTCCTGAAGGTTCGGTAACATTCCACTGGATATCCCCCCAGCTGTCTTGTCCTGAAACCCACGCAAAATCAATTTCTTCTGACATTACTGTTGCGACAGCTATAGATGAGGTGGCAATACGAATGTTATCCAACGCGAAGTCACCTGAGAATCCTCCTCCATCACCCAGCGCATAAAATCGCATTACGGTAGCCGTTGCTCTGCTTGAGGAAAGGTCAACATATCCACTATCCAACCAATCAAGCTCATCAGTACTCTGTGAACCAGTGTCGCTCCAGACCGTAGTCCATGTACTTCCATCATACAAATCAAGCGAGAGTGTGCCCATGTTCGCACCGAACATGTGATATTCAAAGTGAACACCTTCAAGTGTTCCGTCTACAAAATCAGCCTCAATAGCACAATCAGTTGATTCACCTTGGTTGTCACAAGACTGATTATTTGATGCTTCAGTATAAATATACGCAGCCCCTTCTGCAGAAACATCAGGCCCGGTTCCATTAGAGCCGGTGTCTGCAGTTTCTGCTTGCCAGTTACCCAAATCACCGGTAATTACAGCCTGCTTCCAGATATTTGTCGACGAGAAGTCAGTAGCCCCATCTGAAAGACCATTGAACGTTTCTGTTGTGGTTGAGAAAAGGTATGTCGGTGGAGACGAGAGCTCTACTGATCCAGTTGTAGTTGTTGCACCAGCGAGGACTCCACCCTCAAACTGCACACCAAGTGTCTGATGCCATTCATTATCTTCAGCAGCTGCATTAATAGTTACCGTACGCACCTCTGAATAATCTGAGAACGAGTTGGAACCAAGAGGATCACGAGCACGTACGCGCCAGAAGTAGGTTACTCCATCGGTCAAGGCATCTCCCGCTTGAATGGTGTATGTCGTAGTCGCATTATCAGCAAATGTTGCAGCAGACCACCCTGCGTCAGTTGGATAATTTGAAGACAGTGTGGTTGTTGCTGGCGTTGCAAATGTTACATCATTATCAATTGAGAACTCATATTCAATTGGATTCCCTTCAACATCCGTTGTCACAAATCCACCGAATGTTGGTGTTGTTGTTGACTGCAGGTACTCAAACGCAGGAGTTTCTGTGAGTGTTGGAATTTCAGGAGCTTGGTTCTCCAATGCCCAACCAACCTTCCAGTCATCGAGTGTCGGTGAAGTCACTGCACTTCCCTTGTCGAGCGTCATTTGTACACAAATTTGGTTGTATGTTGAAGTTGAAAGTCCTGAGATGGTCAGCGGTGAACTGGTAGTTGCATACCCTGCAGCGTTACCCGTAAGATCTCCGTCTGGAATGAGTGTATCGCACGCAGTTGTGTTAGTGTAATAGACCCGTAGAAGTGCACTACTTCCCGCAGGTTCTGTAGTATTCCACTCTATTGATCCCCACGTATCTTGATTTGGTACCCAGTCGTGATCAATTTCTGGGGACATAATGGTATTCACATCAGCAAACAAACTATCAAGCTGAACTCCTGACATCGCTCCATGATCCATCGTCTGCGTTACTTGTCCCTGTTCAGTAAAGATCGTTTCTAGACTTATATCATCTCCACTACTCAGCCCTGGAATCAGTGTTCCAAGAGAATACCCAGCAAGGTCAGAGCCACCGTTACTTCTGTTGTATTTTCCTGACACTGCAGTAGCTGCAATAACGTCATTTACTGAGAAACGTCCTGCAGGAACTGTTCGCACCCCACCATTTGCAGTTTGTTGTGAAGCAAAGAACAAATAGTCACCCTCAACGTCAACCTCCATAAAAGAATCTGTTCCTGCAGCCATAGTAAATGCATCGATATCAATATGTGCTGTAGTGTCCCATGCGAATTCAGTAAGCGTTGCTGGGTTCATTTCACCCGAAGTTGCTTCAGCAATAATAGTCTGGTTTCCTGATGGAAATTTTACTATCTCAATACTTGAACCGGCTTCCATAACGTGACCAGTTATTGTTCCATCGGTCATATCGACTTTTACATCAAGCACTTCAGACGCTCCGATATCGATAATACCGATATATGAAAGTACCCCATCATCAGTACTTTCATTTTCACGCATATATGTTGAAACATGTGTTCCTTCTACGTCCACGTTATTAAGCTGTAGTTTTGATGAGTACTCTGTACGGTCAGACCCTCCATCTGTCTGAATAGGAATTGAGTACGACACCAGGTAGCGGCCAGCATCAGTCACCGTAATATCTGCTCCAGATTGCGAGAAACTTGCTGTATCTTCTTCATGTACCGCGGTCCATGAAAGCTGAGCATACCCATCAGGAGGAGTTGCTGCTGAAGAAAGTGTGTACCGTCCGTAATCCCAATCACTTGAAAGCCGTAGAATTGAAACACCACCCCAGCCTGCAACTCGATCAACCGTTCCGCCTGCATCAGCCGAGGTGTCAGTTCGATAAAACCGTGTCTCCAAAGTGGTGCCGTCACTGGCAACATCAAGAATAGATGATCCTCCAACAGTTGCGTCCTGTGCGAAGTTTTGCCGTCGAATGAATCCTTGTCCTGCACCAGTTGTAGTCGCTGCCCCGTCAATAACCAAGCGACCCTGAATTTCAACACGTTGATTATTGTTGGTGTCTGCTGTATCAAAGTACTCACCGTACATCACCAAATACTTTCCTTCTGCAAGCGTATAGGTACCAGCGGAATATGAAATTGAATCTCCAGAAGAAGCAACCTCCGTATCCCACAATGCATCAAGGTTTGCCGTAGTCACGTTAGTTGTGTCCGCATTGTTACGACGCACCATGTAATCACCCGGTGATCCATCGAGTTCTGAAAGCTCTACTGTTCCAGTTGTCGTCGATAAGCCGGTTAATGTTCCTGTTTCAAACTGATACCCCTCACTTTGTTGCCATTCTGAAAGAGATGATGTACCAATAATCATACTTCTGATATCACTGTATGAAGAAAATCCTCCATCGGATGCGCGCACGCGCCAGTAGTATGTAGTGCCTGCAGACAACGCATCAGATGCTTGCAGTGTGTAGGTTGTAGTTGCGCCTGAGGCGAATGTTGCTGCAGACCACCCCGCATCACCCGGGAAGTTTAATGAAGACGTTGTTGTTGCAGGTGAACTAAAATCATAATCATCATCAATTTGTAGCTCAAAGCTTACTGGATCAGCCTCAGGATCATATGCAGCAAAACCACCAAATGTTGGTGTTGTGGTTGTCGCCAGTATGTTGTCGAACGCAGGAGTTTCTGCCAATGCTGGCTGATTTGGTACAGCATCAGAGGCTACTTGCCACTGTCGATGTTCCTCAAAAATTCGCCCGCCTGTTGATGATGCATTAACATAATCAGCAATGAGTTCAGCGGGTCCATGGAGATACAAAAACGGAGATACATCAGGTGCGTCGAAAGTATACCCAAATGATTCTGTACTACTTGCATCTACTGAAATATCCCACGTCAATTGAATATACTCGTTGTACTCATCAATATCAGCATTCGTATTGGTAATAACATAGCCCAAAGGAACGCGTTCGATAAGTCTTCCTCTGAAATCATCAGTACGAGCTGTCACATGTAATTCTTTGTCATACTCCGCCAATGGGTAAATTCGGGTTGGTCCTGTCCGTTGAATAACAATTGCTGGATTTGCATCAACCCAGAATGTATCTTCAGTATGTGCGATAACGTCTCCATTGTTATCGAGGCTTTCTAGATACATCGTATACTCACCAGCATCAACTGGTACATAGATCGCACTGTAGTCAGGCACGTCAATAACATTGTTCCCATTACATTCACCTGATTGCTCTACAACTGCCTGCTCCATAAATCCGAAAGGATCAACGATAGACAACCGTAGGTCAGCATCACACAACGTGTCTCCCGTTGGCGTAATCGCTCCCATGTGCATTTCAGCAGTGTCGCCCAATGTGTAGGTTGCTTGTAGCGGGTTAATAGTTAGAAGCCCCCATTGGAATTCAAACGTATCGACATATGAATCATCACCTTCAGCTATAACCATTTCGACAGTATATTTACCTGGATGCAATTTTTCTTTGTCAGCTTCTGTAAGTTGTACAGTCCACAACCCATCAGTCGTCATGTTTACAATCGGTGAGAATTGCATATCGCCAAGACCATTGTGCGTAAATGAAATTTTGTTGACCACTGCAGGTTGCTCTGTAAACAATGATCGGAATAATTGGGTTACACCATTTTTTTGTGAGTTGTATCGTAATGCAAACGTTGGCAGTTCACCATATGTAAAGTCCAATTTGTTACTCAGTAATTCATGTAATTGAGGATTACGTAAGTTATCAATTGCTTCACTGTCAAGACGGTTTAAAAAAGCAAAGGAATCAAACAGTTCGCGATAGCGTGTTTGCGTATCCATTTCCAACCAAAGTGCGTCTAGATAGATTGCATCTAGAAGATTTTCTTCCCCGTAATATACAAAACGCACCTTGAAGTTCTCTAGTTCTTTGGTCTTAGTAATTGCTGGTAAACCATATAAGAAATATCCACCATTAATTGCATTTGAAATTTCACCGTCGATAACTAAGTCGCCTGACTTTCGCCATTGGTCCCCAAAAGTGTACTCAATATTGATTCCTTGCTCAGCGCCCGCGAGCAAGGCTTGCGCTTCTTCTGAAACTTTAGCAGCAAGCGAAAATCGCAACTGCAGATTTGATACTTTTCGCTTCCCTTCAAGAGCAGGGATGCCGAAGTCAGCAAATTCAATAATGTGTGGGGAACACACATCTGAACTCAAACCATTACAGAAAGTTCCATTAGGATCCGTCTGTGGATGCACCTCTGGTTCCGTTTCTTCTTCAAGGTCTTCAACAGGCGCAACTTCAGATTCTGGAGTTGGCTCTACGGTAATAGGTTGAGCAATAATCTCAGGCACTTCCTCTGGTTCAGGAGTTACCTCAACAAGTTCCTCAGGAGTTACAATATCAGCAACTGCATTTGCAAAACTGAATAAAAATGACGCAACTCTGAAAGGCCCAGTCGCTTGTACTACAGGACCTTCCTCTGGTTCTGGTTCTGAAATTTCCTCGGGTTCTGGCTCGGGTTCTGGTTCTGGTTCTGAAATTTCCTCGGGTTCTGATACAAGATCTTCGTCGAGTTCCTCCTCAGCACTTGGCTCGGGTTCCGGTTCTGAAATTTCTTCCTCCACAACTCCAGATTCAATTATTTCTTCTTCAATTGTTTCAGAAGCTTCTTCAGCTTCTCCTACAGGCTCCTGAGTAACATCAGATTCTGTTGATGTTGCCTGTGGATCTGGTTCATCAGCCTCCTGAGCATCAGGTGTACTACTGGCTGTAGTTTCTTCTGGTACCTCAGATGTGCTGCTTGCAGTTACTTCTTCTGGCTTTGATTCATCAGACCCTCCAGAAGAACCTCCGCCACCTCCTGACTGATCCTCTGGATCTCCTTCAATTTCTTCTTGCGTTATTGGAACCGGATCAACAATAAGGGATTCCCCGGAATGGACATTGGTTCCGATGAACGCTGATCCATTGGTTCCAAAGTTCTCAAACAGCGAATCTTCGTCAACATTTTGTGAGTACAAATTTTCAACATTTTTCCACTGTGAACTTTTAATTTGCCCTGGAAAAATATTTGTTTTTTCATGAACAAAAACAGGCGCAGTAGGAATCTTAGCTGAAGCAAAATACCACTGTGCGCCAAATGAAAAGACTGTGAGCAAGACAATAATTTTTACAACAATAGAAAAAAGCCTCGCATTGAATTCTAGCGCTGTAAATAAGGATATTGTACTGTTTATTCTTGTTTTATTTGAGAAAAAACTCATTTATGAACAAGCCCACACAAAGAGTCCCTAAGGTCTCCTTGGTTACCTTTAATTATAGCCTGTTTAGCCTTATTTTTACTGATATAACTGTGGATTGGGAGCCGCCAAAGTCGCATTTATATGGCGTAATTTTTACACAGAAAAACACGACGTATTGGCCGTGCTTTTCTTCTTCCAAAATTCAATTGTCAATATTATTTGAGAATCTTTTTAACGTCATTAATCTCTTTTTCAATCAATGTTTCAGAAACTTCCAGTGCTTGGTTGAGACCCTCCACAGCTTCTTTTTCTTTCTTAGATAACCGTGGTCGCTTAGTAATAGCATTTACCTGATCGTAGATTTCATCTCGCAGTGCTGAGAAGATTTTTTCCATCTGATCTTGAATCTCTCGTGTTTCCTTTCGTAATTTTTCTTCTTTCTTAGCAAACTGTTTACGTTCATAGATGATATACACAAACTCACCAATTGCGATCAGAAGCAGTAGAATTATGAAGATGTTCGTTCCGGTAAAGAATAGCCAGAATGAAGATGTTTCTTCTTCATCAGATGCCGGTAACCAACCAGCAGTGATCAGTACGGGTACTGAACTGATTGTTTCATTACCAGCCTTGTCTACAGCAATTACGGTCACTGTGTATGTCCCATCTTCAAGCTCGGTAATCAGGTATCCTAGTTTAGCTTCGTCTGGTGTCACCTCAAACGGTTCCTGGTCAGCAATAGCCATTTCGTAGTGATCAATACCTGAAGTCACGTCAGTAGCTTCAAACACCAACAGTGGGAATGAAGACGGAGATGTTCCCGCTTGTACGTTTATATCAAAATCTTCAGGTGCAGTCGTATCAATCTGAATCTTTCGATTAGTGATACCTCCCCAGCCAACTTGATTTTCAAACTGTACGCTCAAGTATTGTATACCGTCAGAAAGATTTTCCGCACTTACCACAAATTCTTCTATAGGTGGATCAAATACTTCGCTTGGATCGTTTTCTGAAGACGTTGCAATTTCAACCGCAACCGCACTTACATCAAATGGAATTTCCCAAAGGAAGACACCGTCAAGTTTTGCGTACCAAAATTCAGGATCAAGGAACGCTGGAGACCCAACTTCTGGTGCCCGCGGAGGGTCACCAAACGCTATGGCAGCATTAGAACTCTCATCATCCTCAGATTCAGGAGCCGGATCCGGCTCAGGAGTTGGTTCTGGGACCGTTGCTGCTGACACTGTATATGTTCCCCCTGGTGAAGCGCCAAGCACGTCAGTTCCACGACCATCAGCAGCTAACGCTGAAGCATTAGCAAAGGTAACAGACCCTGCACCTTCAGCGACAGTTCTGAATGTAATGGTCATCAGTGTAGAGTTGGTAGAAAATGGTGTTGGTGATCCTCCTCCAAAATTAATTGTCCCTGCACTGTTTGAGAAAGTTGGCTCAGTAGTCCAAAGTGAAAATGCTGAACCTGTCTTTCCAACACTTACCACTGAAAGTACTGAGGTATCAAAGGTAAGGTCAGCTTCAACTGCATTAATACTATCTCCATTAGGTTCGGCACGCACTGAAACTGTAAATGTTTGGCCACTATTGTAGGTACCCGAAGCTGGAGAAAGCACCACATCCGCCGCATAGGTAATGCTTGCATACAAAAAGAACAGCAAAAAAACTATTGCTGTGAATACAATTTTTGATGAACGATATAAAAAAAATGAACTGGGTACAAAAGGAACAAACATAACTCCGTGTGACTCTATTATTACATACGCTTCCGGCGTTTTGCTTTAGTTATCTTCAGTTTAACTTTTTCTTTTTCTTCAGCTTTTAATAAAGGAAGAATCAGAACCAAAACACCGTTCTTAATTTTCGCATCAGCGTGTTCGATATCAACGCTTTCCGGCAAGATAATACGACGGTAAAAATCTCCCCAGATACACTCCTCAGTAAAGAAAGCGCCGTCAGGTTTTTTCTTGGGAAACGCTAAATTTTCAGGACGCAACCGCTGCCCTTCAATAAGTACAATGTCAGCATCCCCTTCAATAGCAACATGGATATCACTCATATCAGCACCCGCTGCTTGAGCGTATACAATGATCATGTTGTCAGTCTGGTAGACGTCAACGTCCAGCTGCGCAATCTTATCCAGCGCGTTTTCTTCGTCACTGGAAAGAAGCTTTTCACCTGAGCGAACACCTCTTCCTTTTAGTCGTTGTAAAAAGGACATACAATCAAATTATACAGTGTTGGAGTTGGATTGTAGTTATGCGTTACCCACAGGTGAATGAAGAAAGGAGTAAAGCGACTATTCTGAATTTAGTTCCCGATTCCTTAGCAATACACAATCTCTTAAACTCAGACATGATGAGTTACTACTTATATACAGACACGGAGTATATACTCAGAAGGAATTGCTGGAAAGGGAAGTCTGGATCATTACTACACTCGAGTAACTGACAACTATTCTGACATACATTCATAATAGCCATTACATTTATGTATTCATGCACCTAGCGAAAATCATTGGACGAAGATAGTTTCAAGTTACCATCTATCCTAACTACCCTGTCCACTGGAAAAGCATGATACTAAAGTCCGTTAAACTCACACTTCCATCTCCATTGATATCTGCAGGAGGATTTGAATTTCCTCCATCCCCTCCCCACCAGAATAAGAGGATCGAAAAGTCAGTAAGATTTACTCGCCCATCAGTATTAAGATCAGCATTGATTTGTCCCTCAGCTTCCTGTCCAACTCCGTAAAATGTGTAGTCTGAATAATTAGTAGAAACACTACCATCAAGCGCTACCGACTTTGCCTTAACTTTATAGGTACCTTGAGAGAATGCTCCGGTTTCTACAGGAATGGACCATTCACCATCACCGTCTGACGTGGTAGTGAATATTTTCTGTGACACCCCCACCCCGTCTTTTTGATTTTCAATAGTAATAGTCGCATCCGGAATAGAGAATCCAGAAATTGTCAACGGGTCACCAGGATTCACAGGATCAGGGACCACCAAGACCGATGGCATAATATTTATATTTGAAAGACTTGAGGTCCGTCCTCCAGTTACTGTAAATGACGTACTGAAAGTTGTTGATTTCACATCGTTGTCATCTATGGCATATACACCAAAGGTATATGCGCCACGTGCAATATCCTCAATTGTAACTGAATACTTACCATCATTACTCGCTCTTACATCTGCTGCAATGAATCCATCAACAATTGCATATACTGTACTTCCGGGAAATGCATATCCATTTATGATTACTTGTGCGTCTCCACTTTGATATGGACCATTCGAGCTTTCAAAACCTCCACCCGCTTCATCATCATCATCATCACCTACGCCACCACTTCCACCACCACCACCTCCTCCTCCGCCACCACTGGTATTTCCATTACTAGTTCCCGAACCGTCACTTCCGCTACTTGATTCCCCTCCTCCTGTACCTCCACCCGAACCATCATCACCAGTTCCCGTTCCATCCCCCTCTACCTCACCATCAGCATTTGGCGATCCATCAGGAGGCGGAGGTGAAAGAAAAGCAATAATAAAATCATCAATATTGTAGTTTCCTTCATCATCAATACATCGTATGTAGAAGGTGTTAAGTGATTCTGGAATGACAGTCACCAACTGTGAGTGTTGTACTAAACCAGTGTTTTCCATAAAATTAACATTTGACACAAAGGGAGTACCCGACGCTGTGCTCCACTTACAAAAAGCAAACTCATCAGTTTCTAAGGAAATTTCTGCCGAAAGAGTCGTACCACCAATCTCTCCTTCAGGTGCACCATTAAATCGAAATGGTGGGACTGTTTCAGTCGTATCAACGTCACCGGTAGTAACTTGATCAATTACCGCGATACTGAAATCTGCATTGATGGAATCAGCTCCGCCATAGATATTCATTACTATTTGGTGTGTGCCTGTACTACTGCTATTTATGATCGGTTCAATATCACCTGAATCAGTTGTTGTCCCTGTTGAAGTACTGTATGAAACACTAGGTCCAATGGCATTGAGGGAATGATTTCCAACACGTAGCTCCAAAAAGTCTTCCGCACTTAAACCCGTTGTTGAATTAAGTGTATAGACTAGACCCCCACCCAGGCCTGTGGTAATGACAATGCCATCGTCAACACCAGTAGCAACCGCTGCTGCAGAACGAGTAACTCCGTTAGCCAACAGTTCAACATTCCGTATATCAAATGTGCTGGTAGACATCAACTGAAAATCAACGGGAAATACAATATCAATATATCCGCTTGGCGCAACGTCTTCTTTAATAATCCATGTGAATGTATGATTTGCTTGAGCAAGTGGTCGTGAATCAGTAATTAAATCACTATAGGTACTGACGTTTCGTGCCTGTCCAATAGATGGCAGTAATCCTGAAAAAAGCGCAGCAAAAAACAGCAAAAGCAACACGTTAATACACGCCCCAAAACTGAGCTTTGTCATAGGTACATTGTAACGTGGTTATTGTTGCAATATACGGCTTGTTCACATACTAAGTCCCGCAGGATTAAGCCTTGTAGAGATTTGTGCAAGTAAAAGAACAATTAACTTCGCTAATTGTTCTTTTACTTAACGCACCTAAATCCTATAGCAACTGTGGCAGCAGTTGGAGGGGTCTCAGCCTGTACCGCGTATACACCTCCATCAGTTCCACTTCCATAAAATCCTCCACGCATGAGTCCGAACACTCCTATGTGACTTGTCCATATATAATCTTCCATAAACTGTTCTGAAGGAGCTGTATCAGTGAGGATTGCAACACCATCAGCAGTTACCTGTGTTACATACCCCTCTTCAGGCAAGAGGTGGCCATCATATTGACCTTCAATAATATCGTCACTGGTCCATTCCCAGACATTTCCAACAGCGTCATGTGTTCCCACGGCTGAGACACAATCTTTATATGCGCCAGTGAGTGCGAGAGTATCGCTCATTATGTTACAAGCTTGGGTATCTGGCGTTCCCATAGCAATGGTGTGCCATTCCTGAGCTGTTGGCAGCCGCTTTCCTGCTCGCGCACACAATACCTGTGCCTGTTCCCGTGTTACATGTGTCCACGGGCTTATTTTTTCAGCAGAGTGTGCAGTGCAGGTGGTAACATTAAGATTATCTTGTGTATCTTTTGATGATCGTAAAGTCGAAACGGCACAAGCTTCGGAAGCAGATGCCTCATAGGTATCAACGCATGAAAACGTCTGTCCAGTAGACATTTCAGTCATTCCTTCTGGACACGCGCCCTCTTCAGTAGCTATTAGCTGACCGAGCATAGAGCCGTTGTTTCCAGAAAGTGTATCCGCAGCATCAATACCTAGTGCAGTAATAATTACCGCACCAAAAATAACCGCTCCCACTTTAAGGACTTTCATATCTATAGTATAGCGTCACTTAGTATTAAAAAATGTAGTAGTCCACTTTCTCTTAGAAATGAATTGAGACCGGGCAGGATGACCAATGTCCAGCAATACTTAAAATTTTGTCTTCCAGAAATTCGTCCTAGGAAGGGACAAATCCGGTACTAAGAGTTATATAATCGCTGCCTTTTTATAGACTCTTAACACACCGAAATCCTACTCCGACAGTCCTTAAATCAAGAGGTACCGCAAGGTTTTGGGCATGAATTCCTGAGTCGTCTCCCCCTCCATAGTAGCCACCTCTGACAACCCCACGGACACCTTCCTGACTTGTTTGTGCATAATCTGAACCATATTCTTCCATACTTACAGAGCCGGTCTGCACCACCACACCGTCAGAATCAACCAAGTGCACAAAACCAGATTCAGGCAGTGTGCGATTATTGTACGAACCGTCGGAAACATCAGCATCAATCCACTCCCACACATTTCCCACCATGTCATGTATACCTGATTGTGTAACACAGTCTGACACCCCTGTCAGAGTTGGACTTGAACCATTAGTTACACAGGTTGTCTGATTACCCATTGCAAGCGCAAGGTTATACCATTCATCAGCACTAGGGAGCCGTTTACCCGAGCGCGCGCAAAGTTGCTGAGCCTGCGTTAGTGACACAAAATTCCAAGGTAGCACTTCAGATTCTGATTGAGTGGTACACTCAATCACATTCATATTTTGTTGTGTATCAGCCGAAGTCTCAAGTATTGAAACAGGACACTGTGTTCCTGCTGAAGCTTCGTACAGGTCCACACAGAGTGTCCCTGACCCTAAAGTTATTGGTTCTGCTCCTTCACCGCAAACATTTCCACTTTCAATTGCTGAACCCACTAAATTTCCATCAATATTACGTAGAATATCACTCGCTTGAATAGCGACTGTTGAGAAAATAACTGCTCCAAATATTACTAATGTAGATTTATGCCATTTGTTCATTGGAAGGAATTGTCTTACGTTCACGTATTCGTAGGTAATCAAGTACATAATTAAGTACAAGAAGTACCAAAATTACAAAAAGTATCGTACTTAAAATATAAGTAGACCTATCAACACCGGTTTGACCATTTTCTAAATTAACCTTAATCTCTCGCGCTGCCAACTCGCTCTCGCGCTGTGCAAGCTCCTGCTCTCGTGCGGTAAGTTGTGCTGTTACTTGATTTAACTCCGTAGGCACCACTCCTGCCTGCATTCCAATTGCAGTAGCAAGGTATTGCTGTGTGTTCTGTGATATTTCTGAAGTAGATTGAGAAAGTAAACCACTATCAAATAGAAGCACGACAGCTAATGTAAGTGCTGCTACACGAAGAATTTTGTGATAACTCGTGTTGTTCATAATTTGTATTATACCACCCAGCACTATGCAAACAGTGCAAGAAGTACGATGAGGAAGAGTGCCGTTACAGCAAGCATCACTACGGTCACAAGTAGTAATGCGGACATACCTCCTCCACTGCGTCTTTGGGCGATTCTACGAGCACCACCTCCTGCCATGCGCATTTTATTACGGATATAAAGTTTTACACCTACATAGACAGCAAGCAATAAGAACGCGAGTACTCCCAGTGCCGGAAGGAAGATGTTCATTGGAAGAATCCAGAAACTTACTGTACTTGAAATAGTAGACTGCTTTCCTTGATCACCATAGACCACAGATAAAATTGCTTGGTACCGTCCAAACCCAGGACCTTCATCTTCCCATGTGATCTCAAAGTTACGTCGGGTTAGTGGAAAAATACCCGCCTTTGATTCATTAAAGGTCAGCAGTGCAACACGTTTTCCAAACATATTGAACACTTCAAGTGGTCCAACAGGTCGCACGAGCACGGTTCCTTTGTTTTCAATAATCGCTTGAAAATCTACCGTTGAGTTTCCATAGATGTAGTTACCGGTAGAGAATTGACGAATCTGCGCATTAACTACAGCATCACCAGCAACACGGATACTAATGATGTTTGCAACTTGATATCCCACAGATGCTCCTACCGTACGTAATTTTGGAGGTTCGAGAGAAACAAACATTCCACCAAAGTGACTCCCAGGGGTTGCAAACTCAGGGACATCGATAGTTATTTTAACTTGTTGCTCCTCACCTGGTTCAAGTGTTACTTCTTCAGTATCGAGTGTTACCCACTGAGTGAGCTCATATCCAGTTAACTCAGCATCCTCATCTGCATAAAGAGGAACACCTCCAGACTCAACACCGATGATGTCTCTAGTGAACACATAGTATGTCTGCGTGGTGTCACTAAGGTTAGTAACTCCTACTGAATACTCCTTAAATTCTCCAGGTTCCGCAGCGTCTTCAATAGTGGCAGGTTTGATTCCAATACCAGTTGCAGCCTGCTGTGCAAATACACTGGTAGTAAGTGACAGCAGTAACAACATCGAAAAGAGTGCCGATGCAAAAAGTACTTTCAGTGAGGGTAGAGTCATATAAAAATTCATTACGTAATGAGACCAGTTTACCATTTTGAATGAAGGAAACACATAAAACTCATGTACATAACTCCTGTTGAAAAGAAAAAACTTCCCAGAGGGAAGTTTTTTCTTTTGCACTACACTTTTAATCGAAGATTAAAATGTAGGAGTTGCAATGTATGTCAGTGTTGTATTGTAGTCATCACCCGCTTCCTGAAGTGGACTGATTTCTACTTGATACCCTACTGTTGTTGATCCTGCACCAACGGTAACCTCGTCAGCTGGACCATCGTGTCCAAATACTGGTACTGGTGTAGTGTCTACACCAACCCAAGTGCTAGCTGAGAACTCATTAGTACGCGCACCGTCGGTATCCTGATCTTCTGAGGTTACACCCCAGTGACCCCAATCGTTTTCATCAAGAATATCGTTGTTTGGGGCTGCCCATACAGCGGGTGTTGTAGATATTGCTCCATCTACAAACACATCAATGTCTGCACCGGTTGATGACTCAAATGCGCCATCAGTTTGCACCGTCACAACAAATCCATTTGCTGCGTTAGTACCTACGGTAAGGTCTTGTGAAATAGTTTTAATATCACCTGCTGTCAATACACCAAATGGGATTGTGGTTGTAGACGATGTCTGTGTTGTTGTTGTTCCGTTCACGTCAGTTGCTGCAGGATTACCATAGACCGTGAAGTCAAATGTGGTAAGTACCTGTGCAGTAACCAATACGTTACTTAGAATAACAATTCGTGTATGACCTGAGTCAGAAGCCCCCGCTGAGATATCAATCTCAAATGATTCATTACCTCCTACTGGTAGCGCATTTACAATCTGATTTACTGGCGAACCTTCGTTGACGGCGTTCAATCCAATTAATACTGTTGTTGATGCTCCTGCAGCAATAGAGGTGCTGTCTAGAGTTATGGTGATAAGATCACCTCCTGAGACAACTGACCAGTCTGCAACCGGTAGGTTTACACCATCTGCCAATACGTCAATATCTGCTGATGTAATGGCAGCGATACCACTGAAACTTGATCCTGCAGCGTCGAAGGTAATTGCAATGTCAGTACCAGTTGCAACACCGCTTGGTGTAACGAATACAATTTCATGATCTGCAACCACACTTGGTGCAGAATCACTGATTGTATCCTTTACGAATGTAACGTTTGCTGCCTGAGCAGTTGCATGATACCCGAAGGTCCACATAACCACTGCTATTGCCAAGAGCGTCGCGATCGCTTTTTGGCTTGCAGAAACATTGTTTGTTAATACGAACATGTTCTTTGTTATATTAAATTGCTAAATAACTTTTGGGAAAATCTACCGTTATAGTATAAAAATTCCCATCACACCCGGAAGATTGACAGTGGAGAAATGGTGATAAGTAATATGAAAAATTGTAGCCATATACCCATCAGCACTTGTTGTCGTTCTTCCGGTCTGTGTATATTGTACAAGTAGTCTGATGTATTGTCTTAAACACCCTGTTGATAACACTGTCCTTTGTCTCAATAAAAACGCTGTAATGAACCATATCGTTTTTAACAACTCTACGAATATACTTATAGTACACATTAAGGCCATCAAGATACTCTGTCCTTTTGACCCTTAAGCCCTATTTTGCCTTCACGCTGGGGATATCTCCCCAATTTGTCGTATAGCATTTCGAACGAAGTTTCGCATTACTCTTCCCTTTACCTCCCTGCAAAACCGCATGCCGTAGTGTGCCTGCGCCAAAGCGCGCATTGATGCTGTCCGCCACAAGATCTAATGCATTACTTTTTGGTGTCTTTTCTATATCTTGAGAAAAAAGATCTGGAGTTATGTACGCTTCAGGCATCAATCCTGAAACCGTCACTCCTGTTTTCTTGTAAGGAACATCTGACATGTAAAGTTTTCTCATTTCTTTAAGAGCCGTTTGCAATAATACAGCTGTATCGGCAGTTGGTTCTTGTAAGACAATCTCAGCAGACCCACCTTGTAGAAAGAAATCACCAAAGCGATTGGTTTGAATATGAATGTGCATTTTTGAAGTGAGCATCTTTCGTTCTCTGAGCTTTTCTGCCACGTGTGTGATGTGCCCTGCAAGCGCACTTTCCAGATCGCTCTGGTTTGTTGTGGTTTTGGCGAAGGATCGAGTACTGGCAATACTTTGTCTTGATACCTCACTATTGGCACCAACTTCAAATACAGAGGTGCCGTGTAGTTCGTTGTATACACGCTGTGTTCCCACCCCAAAACTCTGACGTAATTGTGAAAGAGGAAACTGCATAAATTCAAAAGCGGTGCACATACCCATCTCTCGTAACTTGGTGGTAGTTTGCCGGCCCAATCCCCAAATTTCACCACACCCAACCTCTTTAGCACGATCTTCCCATTCACTAACAGAAAGAATGTGGTAGCCACCTGTTTTTTTCCCGATGGCACTCGCCTGTTTTGCTAATGTCTTAGTGTTTGCGATGCCCACAGAAACAGGAATACCAACATTTTGCATAATCACATCACGAATACGGTGCACTTCCTCAATACTAATATCTTCAGCACAACTAAAGAATGCCTCATCAATAGAGTAGATCTCACACTTCCCCACTTCTTGGGCTAATGTTTCCATTACACGCGCCGAAATATCTCTGTAAAGCGTCAAATTTCCAGAGAACAAAGTAACGTGGTGTTTGTCACATATATCTTTAACCTGAAAGTATGGTGCGCCCATGGTAATCCCCAAGTCTTTTACCTCCTGAGATCGCGCCACAATACACCCGTCGTTTGAGGATAAAACTGCCACCGGCTTCCCTTCCAAATCAGGCCGAAAAAGCCGTTCACAGGAAACAAAGAAATTGTTGCAGTCCAGTAATCCAATCATTGGCTGTAGTATACAAGAAAATAGTCCTAGAATTCATTTTTTGGCCACACTATTAACACAGCGTAACCCCAAGCATGACATTTTTGCTACAATTAACTTATGTTTTCTCAATCACAAGAAATTAAAAAGCGAATTGGATGGTATCCGATTACCACAACAGGCGTTTGCGTAACTATCATATATTCCATACTTCTTATATATGTCGTATTCAAAATAAATACTGATCTTTATTCAACAAATATTTCACTATTTATGGGCTCAGTACTTATCGTTGCTATCATAGTCATTATTATGTTATGGGCTAAATATACTGGCGAAACACCATTTAAAAAACACTAACTATGAAGCTCATTTTTGACACCAAAGGATACACAATAGTGGAGCTGCTTATAACAATCAGTATCATGGCAGTGCTCTTTTCGGTGATTATACCAGTAATCAACAGGGTGCGAGACGACGCCATGTTTGTGCGTGCTAAAACTGAGTTCAAAAGTATCAATATATCAATCCAGCACTATATTGATGAATATGGTGACTACCCTCCTGACACAAGCAGAAATATACCTCCCGGGCTAGAAGAATACCTTGCGCCAGGTATCTGGCCTGATGCAGCGTGGACTGATAGCGTATTCGATTGGGATAATTGGGCAGATCCAGACAATCCCGGTGAAAGAATATACCAGATTAGTGTTCGCTTTTGTCCTATTGGGCAACCAACACAGTGCAAATTTCCTAATCAAGACTGGGCACAAACATTCGATATCAATAGTGCAGTGTACTATTGCATACAGGGTGCCTGTCGTTCACATATAAATAGACCAATCAACCATCCTGGGTACTGCGTAAATTGCAATAATTAGTTATGCGTAAAAAAACCAGCTGTACAGCTGGTTTTCGTATTTAGAATAGATTCCACAGATCCTCATCCTCCTCTCCGTCGAACTTAAACACAGCCACTCCCTTCAAATCGTATTTTTCTGCTAGATCTACCTTATCCTCAATAGCTGTAGCATCACTCCATGAGATAAATCGTACAGGAATCTCTAAGCCTGTGTAATTTGCAACTAAGAGTGCTTTTGCCGCTGCTTCATAACCTTTGGGAGTTCCTTTGGGGGTATCTAGTGCATTAAACACCTTGTAGATAGAATCTTCTGGGAAATAACTAATTACCGCTTCACCTCCTTCTGAACGCCCTACCGGAGTATCGTATTTCTTAATAACACCCAAAACACTCTCGTGATTAATAGCTGAGACACGTGTGTAGTCTTTATACCAATCAGGTGCCACCGTCACGTCCCATGCACGTCCATACGTCGCTACACCAAGCATAATCTTATCTTCGTCAATATCCTCAAGCGCATACTCAAGCACTTTTTCTACCCAATCCACATCAGCCACCGGCATGTATGGCACCCCACGACGCTCATCATTGAGCTTTAGGTCAGCGCGTTGCTGATCGTAGGTCATAATTTCAACCCAATCACAGTGCTTATCCATTGCTTTATAGTCATTTGCCCAAGTAATTACACTAGGAATCTCTTTCCATCGTGAGTCCGGTGGTGTACGTGCCTCAATGGTACACGTCAGCTCATCACGTCCTAATTCGTCTTCAAGTTCTTTAAGAAACGTTGAGAAGTAATCAATTGTTTCTGCATTCTTATCTTCGTAATCAATATTAACTCCATCAAAATGTCCGTCATCTACCATATCTACAATTTCATCGATATGTGCTCGTCGTTTCTTCTTGTCGCTTAACACTGCATGAATTTGATCCCCATCAAACCACATTACTGTAGGAATGATCTCCACGTTCTCATCTCGTGCTTCATCAAGCACATCGGCCCAGTCGTTGCTTTCTAGGTCAGCCTTAGCAAGCAGACCACCGTCAGCATCAACCTCGTATACAAATGGGTAGAGAATGTCGATATCATCCATGTTTTCTTCTACATCCTTAATTCCTTCTGAAGCTGACCACCACGGTAGCCAACCTGCAACATCACCCTTATATCGTGCATCAGCTGCCTGCGGTACCAAAAAAGCTACAAACAGTACGCTGAGTGTAATAGTTTTAAATAATTTCTGCATATATTTATTAAGACGTTTTATGATTACATTTCTTTCAAATGATGAATGAGCAAAGGAGTGTAGCGACTATTGCGAATTTATGTCCCAATTTGTCCCTTCCTAGGGCAAATTGCTGGACAAGGAAGTCTCAAATCACCCTCTCAATCATCCGGAGTTACTATGAATTTAATTCCCGATTCGTCCTTTCCTTACAGGAACTGTACACCTTATCAGTCTTTTCTAAAGAAAACACTAGTCAAGGTCTTGCGAACTGACATTAAGTCAGCTCTCACCTTGGGCGAATCGCTGAAACATGTGCCTCAAAACTGACGGACGCTTCCGGTTACTACTCCCCACACGGTACACTCCTCCCCGTCACCTATAGTAATCGGTGCATAGCCTTCATTTTCTGAAACCAATAGCTGTGCATCAGCGGTCAGAAGTAGTCGTTTGACCACCATCTCTCCATTTACTGCCGCAACAACAATAACACCATCTTTTGTGTCTTTTGAACGATCTACAACCAAAACATCTCCAGAAAAAATACCCGCGCCCTCCATGGAATCCCCTGCGACACGCACAAAGAATGTAGATGCAGGATTTTGGACTACCAAGTCATTAATATCAAGCACCCGCTCAACCTGATCATCGCCGGGAGCAGGAAAACCAGCGGACGGGCTCGAAGCATACAACGGGATTTTTTCTGATGTGCCTAAGATCGGCCGTGATACTTCTTTTACGGTAACTTCAGTTTTCTGTGACATTGTATGTAGTATAGCGCAGATAGCCCTGCAGATACAAAAAATGTG
>DLQJ01000002.1:0-911 GCA_002477545.1 Patescibacteria group bacterium UBA7435
TATTCGTTATTGAGTTTTGGATGGAGTGGACGTGCAAAAGACTGGCAACGTTTTGAAGAAGTATCTTTGGTACTTGCAGGACTTGCAACCCCTTTAGTATTATCCGTACACACCATTGTATCTTTTGATTTCGCAACCTCGGTGATTCCGGGATGGCATACAACTATTTTTCCACCCTACTTTGTAGCAGGTGCAATTTTCTCTGGCTTCGCCATGGTAAATACCTTATTGATCATCATGCGTAAAGTATGTAGTCTTGAAGATTACATTACTGTTCAACATATCGAATTGATGAACATCGTCATCATGATTACGGGATCCATTGTTGGGGTTGCGTATATGACGGAATTATTTATCGCTTGGTATTCAGGAGTTGAATACGAACAATATGCATTCTTAAACAGAGCAACAGGACCTTATGCTTGGGCCTACTGGGCAATGATGTCATGTAATGTATTTTCGCCACAATTTATGTGGTTCAAAAGACTTAGAACAAGTATCATGTTCTCATTCTTTATCTCCATTGTCGTAAACATTGGAATGTGGTTTGAACGTTTTGTGATTATTGTAACCTCTCTTCACAGAGATTACTTACCATCTTCATGGACCATGTTCTCACCAACGTTTGTAGATATCGGAATTTTCATCGGAACCATTGGATTCTTCTTTGTATTATTCTTATTGTACGCTCGAACGTTCCCAGTGATTGCACAAGCTGAAGTCAAAACAATATTAAAGTCTTCAGGACAACGTTATAAAAACATTAGAGAAGCAGGTGGTAGCCTAGTCGGTACAGGTTCAGATGAACGTACAGATGCTATGACAAAACCAGCCCAAACACCTAAAAAAGAAAAAGAGTAGCCTATGGGATCTTCAAAAGTTATTCACGCACTATATACAGATGATGATGT
>DLQJ01000002.1:1000-3542 GCA_002477545.1 Patescibacteria group bacterium UBA7435
GCCTTTATGTATGGCTGTGTTGGTTTGATTGTAGCGACTGTCATGATGAATTACATCATGATCGAAGACTGGCCTCAAAACATTGGTGGAAAACCGAGTTTTAGCTATATCGAAAACATGCCGGCATTCGTGCCAATTATGTTTGAGTTAACCGTCTTTTTTGCGGCTCACTTAATGGTGATTACCTTTTACCTAAGAAGTAGAATGTGGCCATTTAAAAATGCAGAAAACCCGGATCCAAGAACAACAGATGACCATTTTTTAATGGAAATCTCTGTTCATGATAATGAAAATGAATTAAAAACCTTGCTGACCCAAACAGGAGCAGTAGAGGTTCATATCGTTGAAAAAGAAGCACATTAGTATTATGAAAAGTGTATCAAAAATAATCGTCTTAGCATTGGTCCTTGTCACTGTTTTTTCATGTCAAAATGATAACAGTCCAAACTACCAATACTTCCCAAACATGTATGCACCTATAGGCTATGAAGCTTATGGCGAGTACGATGTTTTTCCAAACTCCCAAGAGGCATTATTGCCTGTTGAAGGAACGATCTCTAGAGGTCATTCTTTATATGAATTTGAAAACAGTAACGAAGGTTATGCAGCAGCGCTTTCAGATTTAAAATCTCCCATAGCATCTGCTGAATTAGACGCTAAAAGAGGAAAAGAGCTGTATGAGATTTACTGTGGTATTTGTCATGGAAACAAAGGCGCTGGTCAAGGAAAGCTTGTGAAAAGAGAAAAAATTCTTGGAGTTCCAAGTTATGCAGATAGAGCCATTACTGAAGGAAGTATTTACCACGTTATCTATTACGGTAAAAACACTATGGGATCTTACGCAAATTTATTGAATGAGGAAGAACGTTGGCAAGTGACTGCTTACGTAGAAACCCTTAGAGCAGAATTAAAAAAATAAGAAAAGTAAAACATTTATATCAACATGTACACGTTTTCAAAAAGACTTAAAATTGTTTCCCTCGCACTGTTTGTCATTGGTGCAATAGGATGGGGCACAAGCTATGTAGCAACACACGGGCTCACCCTCGATGATGTTAAAGTACTATTAGCAGAAGAAAATTCGCACCATGGAGCAGACGCTTCTCATGGCGAAGAAACGACAGAAGCAATGCATCATGACGTTCAAACAGACGCGGAGGCGCATGCTGCAATGATGCATTCCACACACGATTCTGACACGCATGCAGAAGATGCACACGGATCGGAAGCGCACAATGATGATGCGCACGCAGAGCATGTATTGCACCAAATGCACAACAGACCTTATGCAGCTTTATATGTAGCAGCATTCTTCTTTTTTATGATATCCTTAGGGGTACTTGCGTTTTACGGTATTCAATATGCAGCACAAGCAGGGTGGTCACCAGTACTATTTAGAGTCATGGAAGCCATTACGTATTACGTATTACCTGGAGGTTTAATTGTTTTATGTATCGCATTATGGGCAGATCATCACATCTTTATATGGATGGATCCAGAAGTCGTTGCACATGACGCACTGATTCAAGCAAAAGCAGGTTGGTTAGATAAAACATGGTTTGCAGTAAGAGGATTGATCTTTATCACAGGATGGAGTTTATACCGTTATTTCTCACGTAAATTCTCACTAGCACAAGATCAAGCAGATATAAATGACAACAGTTTCTTTAAAAAGAACTTTAGAATTTCAGCAGCATTCTTAGTATTTTACATCTACACAGAATCCATGATGTCTTGGGATTGGATCATGAGTGTTGACCCACACTGGTTCAGTACCTTATTTGGATGGTATGTATTTGCAAGTATGTTTGTCAGTGGAATCACAGTAATTGCATTGATTACAATTTATCTAAAATCTAAAGGATTGATGGAGTTTGTAAACGACAGTCATTTACATGATTTGGCAAAATTTATGTTTGCGATTAGTGTGTTCTGGACCTATTTATGGTTCTCACAATTCATGCTTATCTGGTATGCAAACATTCCTGAAGAGGTCACCTATTTTGTAACCCGTATTGAAGACTACAACTTACCATTCTTTGGAATGATTATATTAAACTTTATTTTCCCATTCCTAGTACTCATGAACAGCGATTACAAGCGTGTGCCATGGTTTATAGTAATGGCAGGTATTGTGATTTTATTCGGTCATTATATAGATATTTTCAATATGATTATGCCGGCAACAGTAGGAGACCGATGGTTTATTGGGGTTCCTGAAATTAGTGCCATAGTATTGTTCTTAGGATTATTCTTATTCATTGTTTTTTATGCGCTTTCAAAAGCACCATTATTAGCAAAAGGAAATCCTTTTATCAAGGAAAGCGAACACTTTCATTATTAATTAAAATTTAAAAAGACAACATATAACGATGACTGGCTTATTAACAATATTAATTTTATTAGGGATCACAATTGCAATTTGGCAAATGGTCAAAATCTTTGATTTAGCACAAGTAAATAAAGATATAACTCAAGTTGCAAACGACGGTGACAACAAAACGCAAGGATACCTTATGTTGGGCTTTTTAGGCTTTATATA
>DLQJ01000009.1:0-3125 GCA_002477545.1 Patescibacteria group bacterium UBA7435
CGGATTGATGAAGGGAGCCTATGGTGTAGGTGCTGGTTTGGCGTTGCAGGAACTTGGGTACACAGATGTATTTAGTACAGTGGTCGGAATTTCTTCGGGTGCACCGTCAGCTTCATATTTTCTTGCGGATGAAATGGATAAAGTGCCAAGTCTTATTTATGAAGTGTGTTGTTCGCGAAAATTTATTAATATGTGGCGATTTTGGAATCAGGTTGATACTAAATACTTCATAGATGTATTACGAGATCCAATAAAGGGGATTAATGAGCAAAAGATATTTGCCTCCCAAACGGATCTCTATATTGGGGTAGCTGATTACAAGGATGGGGCACCAGAGTTACTAAAGACAAAAAACAGAGAAGAGTTATTACGGGCGATTAACGCTTCGGTATTGATGCCGAATGTCTCTACTGAGATTGTTACCTTTAATGACATTCGGTATGTCGACGGTGGGTTTACCCGTCCACACATACTTCGTAAAGCACTTGATATCGTTTCAGCTACGCATGTGTTGGTTATGACTAACCAAGATAAGACAGCAACGACACTTCCTCTTCTGGAACGTTTTCTCAACCACACACTATTTCGTTGGCGTATGCCAAAAGCGTTACGTTTTGCAGCGCACGAACGTCGAAAAGAACGCATGAAGGTAATTGAAGAAATGAAGCTCAATCAGGAGCAGCCGTACGCGCTTATATGGGGGGACCATTCAATTCGAAGTATGGAACGCGATAGTTTGGTGGTTCGTGACGTAATTGAAAAATCTCGACTTTGGTGGCATGAACTAATGACTTCTTAAATCATTGACAGATCAACAAGAACATATTATTAACTATAGACAGTTGACAGTTTATGTGGTCGGGTATATGGTGAAAATAGAGAAACAACGTAGAGTTCTTCACAATTTAAACACTTGAACCTGAAAGGAGATGATCATGTTTGATCAACCGTATTCTACTATTAAAAATCCGTATCTCACTTTCGAGGGAGATGCACATGCTGTATTGAATGCTGCTGCTAATAATCTTCCTGGTGTTCGAAAGATATATCCAGGTGGGGGAATGAGCGGAGTGTGCGCGACTGGTTGTGCCGCGGCTGGTGAACGTCTGCATAAAAGTTCTCCTCGGGTGAGGCGTTCTGATTGCTACGCTAATTCTGTTGGAGGAAGTACTGCCCTTGGAGAAGCGTATGGAAATATGCGTCTTTTTGCTCACAAATATTATCGTAATTTTTGTACTGAGGATTTTATTTCTTCATGGACGACAATACCATGTCTGTTGGGCCAAAAAATCTCAACCGAATTTTATGCGAAAGAGATGAGGGAATTAGTTGAGGAAAATCAATCACCACACCCTTTGAATCGCTTGTGTATCGGCCTTACTCGCTACGAAGATGCGCAACCGATTGCAATCCCAGTTCGATTTTCTGATAAAAAACAGACCATCGATTTGGTACGTGCAACTGCATCAATCCCCGGGATTAGCGAGGGATTACACATGATTAATGGCGTTGCATACTGTGACGGCATGATTGCAGATCCGCTACCGGTACGTTCTGCCATTAGAAGAGGGCCCAGGCCACGTTTTCTTTTGGTAGTTATGACTTGTCCTGAGTCTGCGTACATTGGAGAGCCAACTTGGAGTGAGTATATGCTTTATAATTTGAAGCGTAGGAAAATACCTACTGTCCTGAGAGAAGCACTCTTATCTCGACATGAGCGTTTTCTTGAGCAACTTGCTTGGGTACGTGATCAAGAGAAACTTTCTCTCAGTGATCCTAATCGGGAACTTCCTCCTACCTGTATTGTGTGGCCCAAAGAACACGTGGGAATGTTCGAGATCGACCCAAAGGTCATAAAGCAGGCACTGGCCAGATCCTTTCGGGGGTGGCAACAAGTGTATAGTCAAACAAAGGAATACGCCACGTAGTGGCGTATTCCAAGAAAAAGAAACTCGCATCTGCGGGTTTTTTCTGTATAATAGCGCGCATATGACCGATACTAAAAATACAGAAAATAAAGAAGAAACAGTAGTGGAAGAAGAGGTGGCTGTATCAGAAAATGATACAAAGGCGCCGGAAAAAAAAGAGGAGAAAAATACTGAGAAAAAGGGAATGAAGATGCCTAATCTAAAGGACGCAGGAAAGAAAATGCCTGTAGGTCCTGGTAATTTTTGGAATAATGTACTTTCTACAGTACTGCTATTAATCCTTATTACTGCTGCATATTCGTACGTCGCTGACACCAGTGAAGAACCTGAAGTGCTTTCTATTTCTGAGATTGTGACACAGGTACAAAATGGAGAAGTTTCTGAGATTGTAGTTCGTGGGTCACAGCTTGAGGTGAGTTATGTTGATGAGGAACGTAACATGGGTGAAGCAAAGAAAGAAACAGGCACCGCTGTGTCCGACACGCTTGCGAACTTTGGTGTAACCCCAGAGCAACTTTCACAAGTGAAAATTGATGTGCAGAACGAAACTGGATTTGGATACTGGTTAGGTAACTTCGCACCATTTTTGTTCCCGATTATTTTCTTGGGAGTAATTATCTGGTTCTTTACGCGGTCAGTGAAGGGAGCAGGGATGCAGGCAATGAGCTTTGGCGCATCTAAGGCACGAATGATTGATCCAACTGATACAGCGAACAAGGTCACCTTCAAAGATGTTGCAGGTGCAAAGGAGGCAAAGCAAGAACTTGAAGAGATTGTGGACTTCTTGAAGAATCCAAAGAAATTTTTAGATATCGGTGCAGAGATTCCTAAGGGAGTAATGATGATGGGTGCACCCGGGACAGGGAAGACGCTACTTGCTCGAGCGGTAGCCGGAGAGGCAGGTGTACCATTTTTCACAATATCCGGTTCTGAATTTGTGGAAATGTTTGTAGGAGTAGGAGCTTCACGTGTGCGTGACTTGTTCCAGAATGCAAAGAAGAATGCACCAGCAATTATCTTTGTTGATGAGATTGATGCGGTAGGACGGGTTCGGGGTACCGGTATTGGTGGCGGGAACGATGAGCGAGAACAAACACTGAATCAGATCTTGGTAGAGATGGACGGATTTGAACCAAACGCAAAGGTGATTGTTATGGCGGCAACAAACCGACCTGATGTACTTGACCCGGCACTTCT
>DLQJ01000009.1:3223-4825 GCA_002477545.1 Patescibacteria group bacterium UBA7435
GCACGGAAGAAGCCTCTTGCTGAAGATGTAAATCTTGAGGTGGTTGCGCAACGTACTCCAGGATTCTCCGGAGCTGACCTATACTCACTTATGAATGAGGGTGCAATTCTTGCAGCACGAGAAATTCGTAAGACAGTAGCTCAATTTGATCTCATCAGATCCATTGAAAAAGTAATGTTAGGTCCTGAACGTAAGAGTCATGTACTTTCAAAAAAAGAACGTCTGGTAACTGCGTACCATGAAGTAGGGCACGCATTGGTTGCATCAGTACTCCCCTATGCTGACCCGGTTCAAAAAATTTCGATCATTTCTCGAGGGCGAGCAGCTGGATACACATTGAAACTTCCTGACGAAGATCGGAAGATGCACACTAAAAAGGAATTTGTTGATGATATTGCAATGACACTTGGGGGATACGTTGTTGAACAAATGGTGTTTGACGATCTCTCTACTGGTCCAAGTAACGACCTACAAGTAGTGGCGAACTTAGCCCGAGATATGGTGACTAAGTATGGTATGAGCGCGCTAGGCCCTATTGCCCTTGAGGGTACTGGAGGACGAATGATTGGAGGAGGAGAAAGTGTTGATCGTGGCTATTCACCACAAATAGCAAAGGCGATTGATGATGAGGTTGCGAAGCTTATTGAAGAAGGGAAGCAAACAGCTCGAGATATTGTAACAAGGCATCGTACGGCACTTGATGTTATTTCAAAGAAATTATTTGAAGTAGAAACACTCGAACGTGAAGAGTATGAAGCGTTACTTAAAGCTGAAGGAGTTGAGATTAAAGATGTGTACCGTGATGCACGCCTTGCGGAAGAGAAGCTTGGAGACCCGACAAAACAAACGGTATAAGTATCATGGTAGTACACGCAAAAACGCTTCAAACGAAGCGTTTTTTGTGTTTATACACACCTATATAAAAAAAGAGGTATCTGCATGCTATAGTTCAAGTATCGGAGGCCGACCCTTAACGGGGTCGGTCATTTCTGTGTTTAAAAATAGCAATATTATAATTATGAAAAGTACATCATCGCGTACAAACTACATGCTTGCTCTATTGATGGGAGCTGCCATGTGTTTTGTATTTTTTACAATCACGCCAATGGCACACGCTGAAGAAGACACGACAGAAGCAGAAGGAATCGTTTCAACAATGCGTGCACAAATTGCAGAACTTAAAGTGAAAATAGCTGAGCAACAAGAAGCATTGCGAGAGAAAAAAGAAGCAATGAATGTTGAGGGCCGAGAATCACATAAGGAAGAACGAAAAGAATCTAAAGAAGATTTCCTTGCCAGTATCGCGGAACTCACTGGTGAAGAAAAACGCGCTGCAATTCTAGAGTATGTAGCTGAAGTTCGCGAACAAATCGCAGAACGTCAAGCAGAACTCGCAAAAAAGAAAGCAGAAGCCTCTGAAGATCGAGACGAGGTAAAAGAAGACCGTAAGCAATCTCGGGAAGAGTTTATGGCAAGTCTCGCTGATCTCTCAGGAGAGGAAAAACGTGAAGCAATCATGGAGTATCTTGAAGAAGTCCGTGAACGAATTGAAGAACATCGAGCGGCTTTAGCAGATAAGCTTGAAGACGCAGATGAAGATCA
>DLQJ01000007.1:0-183085 GCA_002477545.1 Patescibacteria group bacterium UBA7435
GTCGGTGCCTATGCCATATGTAAGTCATCTATTTGCTACTGCAATAATTGCAATGGACTATACTGATAATGAAGATGTACTAATTGGGGCGTTACTGCACGATACCCTTGAAGATACTGACTACACTGCTCAGGAACTTGAGGATGATTTTGGCGGAACGGTCCGAGAGATTGTTGAAGCACTTACTGAACCGCAAGATTCTGACACAAAAGTGTACACATGGAAGGAGCGTAAAGGTATTTACGCAAAACAGTTGCGCAAAGCTCCACAAGAGTCCCTCCTTATTGCAGCGGCTGATAAAATCCACAACATGCGCGCAATGGTTGAGGAATACTTTGACGATCACGGCAGGTTTCTGAAAGAATTTAGTGGCGGCCTTGATGATCGCATCACACAATACCAAGATATGTCTAACGCCTTAAACAGAAGACTCAAGAGTGATATACTCAACGAATTCAATCACGTATTTACCGAATATAAGAATTTCATTTTAGATGTCAAAAAAACAAAAGAAAGCAACGAGCGGTATTAAGCTACCTGGATACACTTTTCTCAAAGTAAAGGGTGGATTTTCGCACTATATACTTAAGACTAATGGTCTTCAAGTGCTCCATAAACAAATTTTAGGGACAGGAGTGACCACCTCAAATATTACCTACAAAGTAGGAGCGCGAGACGAACAAGCTGGAGAAAGTGGACTGGCACACATGCTTGAGCACATGCTTTTTAAACCAACTAAGCATGATTTAAAGCGAAAAGTTGATTCTGGAGCGATGCACTTTGAACGTGACGTTGGCTGTATCCTAAACGCCAACACTTGGAAAGATCGCACTACATACTTCTTTAGTTATCCAACTGAACATTTCAACCGCGCACTTCAGGTAGAGGCTGAACGTATGACAGACGTTGTTATAACCGACAAGGAATTTCTTCCTGAGAGAAATAATGTCCTGAGTGAATTCGATATGTACTTTGGTGATCCATATTATGCGTTAAGCGTACAAATGGTATGTAGCGCATTTCATTCACACCCATACGGACACGAAACTATCGGCTTTCGGGAAGATATTGAACGATATACACCAGAAAAATTGGACACTTTCTACAAAAATTACTATCGACCAGACAATGCAACGATCACCATTGTGGGTGACGTCAGTCTTTCTGATGCACTTTCGGCTGTCAAAGAACAATTTGGGAGTCTGAAGAATCCTGCAACAGTTGTTCCTCGACATGATATACCTGAACCAAAACAAGAGGGGGTACGTCGAGCGGAAATTACTCGTCCATCAAATACCAACGTGCTTTGTCTTGGTGTAAGGCACGCAGGATTTCCAACGCAGTCATGGCTTGAAACCTCAACACTCTTCAGTGTACTTGCAGGAGGATCAGACAGTATTCTGCACAAGAAGTTAGTAGATACTGGTCTGGCTACTTCAGTGGAAGGCGCAATTGAGCCAACTAGTGAAACAAATCTTGGACTTCTTTTTATTACACTAGCACCACAACAAAATCATAAGGAGACTGAGGATACGGTGATGGAAATTCTCGCATCAATAACTGTAAAGGACATTACGAAACTATTGAAGAAAACTATTCAAGGTGCACTTACTGCTGAACTGTTCGCACGCGGTAGTTCATTACGTATTGCAATGGAACTTACAGAATATGTCTCAGCAGATGCTTGGGAGAGCTATCTTAAAACAGAGACTATGCTTAACGCAATCACTCCCAAGCAACTCATTGCATGTAAAGACGCACTCTTTGCAGAAGATCAGATGACTATCGGCTACTTTAAGGGAATACAATAGTATGGATTACAAAACATTTAGTGGAGAGGGATACACTGGAGGAGGGATTGTAAAAAAAGGTGAGCGTACCATGTATTGCAAAATTACCGTTGATCTACATCAAAGTCACAGCGTGGAACAGTCTGCATGCGAACACATATATACCGACGCTATTTTTTCTGGAGCGGGGAAGTATGACCGTGAAGCATTTATCAATGCTGTAAGCATGCTAGGGGCCTCCATTACTGCAAACATAAGTAACAGCCGGCTAACCATCATACTTAAATCTATTGAGAATAATACAGGCACGTTACTGAAACTCTTCGAGACTATGATGCAAGAACCTACCTTTGCAGGATCTGAAATTATACGTATTCAAAAACAAGTAACTAATGAACTTCGCGAACACGAAGAAAACGCAAAGGCAGTTGCATTAGAACTCTTCGTAAATCAATTGTACGCAAAAACTGATCGACGATACACCAACACACCTGCTGAAATAACAAAGACACTTGGTCTCTGTACAAATAAAGATCTAAAGAAGCTTCATAAAGCAGTACTTTCGGGAATGTGGACAGTTACTATTGGTTCCAATGCAGAGGTTCTTAAGAAGGTAACCAAAGCAATCGATGCATGCAAGAAAGGAACAACTCCAGTTATTTTAACTGGAGAACATTCCCAAAAAGCACATATTCAAAAAACTATCTTACACAACATCCCAAGCAAGCAGAATATTGAATTTAGTATTGGAGGTGCACTGCCATTAACGTTGCATCATCCTGACTACCTGCCATTTGTATTTGGAATGAATGTGCTGGGGAAGTGGGGAGGTTTTACAGGCCGGCTTATGAGCACCGTACGGGAAAAGGAAGGGCTTACCTATGGTATTTATGCGCATACACAAACTGTAGAGGGTACTGAACAAGGCTACTGGAGAATAATGACTTTCTTTGCTCCTGAAAAATCTGTTCAAGGCTTAACTTCTACAATACGTGAAATTACCAAGATTCACAAAAGTGGTGTCACCCAAGCTGAATACGAACGTTTCAAGATTATCCTAAGGACACAACAGGACATGCTTGCTGATTCACTAACCGCAAGTGTTAATTCACTACATGGTTATTTCTGCGCTGACTTTAACCTTAAGGAAGTAGAAGAGTATAAAAATAAACTTATGAGCGTCACACGCAAAGAAGTAAATAATGCATTAAAAATATACCTCGATCCAACGATGTTAACCATCAGTGGTGCTGGACCCGTTGCAAATCAAAAGAAAGAGATTCAATCAATCAGCTAAACAGACAAGAAAACCAGTCGTGTACAACGGCTGGTTTTTCTTTTGGTAATTAGGGTACAATGACAACAATATGAATTTACTATTTTGGGGACTAACCATTAGTGTTGTCGGTAAGGTGCTTTTGGTTATTGGTATCCTTAAAGCACACGGACAGATTTCGCACGAACACCGAATTGATGCCAAAGTGCTTAAAACCTTCCAGACAGAGAAATGGCTTAGTCTTGCAGGACTTTTCTTAATCGTCGTCGGCTATGCCTTGGAGATATACTTTTATGGATTCACTCCACTACTTACTTGTGCAGGAGCTGACTGTGCTGGAGCGGCTGCTGGAATCCTCACAAACTAGTTCAGAATAAGGGGAAGTACCCGTTACTTTGAAAATTACTGGACGTTATTGTCGTATTTGCTATATTTAAAGCCAATTAATTAACGAATTTTACTATGTCTATATCTGGAAATGATATTCGAGAGAAATACCTAAGCTTTATGGAGAAAAATGGTCATGCCATTGTTCCTTCTTCTGCCTTGGTACCAGACAATGATCCCACAACACTCTTTACTGGAAGTGGTATGCAACCTATGGTGCCGTACCTTATGGGAGAAACGCATCCAAAAGGAACACGAATAGCTGACTCGCAAAAATGCTTCCGTGCTGAGGATATTGATGATGTGGGAGACAACCGACACACAACCTTCTTTGAGATGCTTGGAAACTGGTCTCTTGGTGATTATTTTAAGGCTGAGCAAATTCCATGGATTGCAAAGTTTCTTTTTGATGAGGTGGGCCTTTCTCCTGAGAAATTTTATATAACTGCATTTATAGGAGATGAAAGTCTCGGTATTCCCAAAGACACAGAGGCTGCAGAAATTTGGCAAGCAGTTCTTGCTGAACGCGGGGTAAGTAACGGTGTGGGAGAAATGGGATCTGCAGATGACGGCGCTATCCGCGGAATGAAAGATGGTGAGCGTATTTTCTACTACGACGCAGGTGAAAACTGGTGGAGTCGAGCAGGGAAGCCTGAGAAAATGCCTGTAGGTGAAATTGGTGGAGGTGACAGTGAGATGTTTTATGATTTCGGTACTGAACACGATGCATCATACGGAGAACATTGTCACCCAGCGTGTGATTGCGGACGCTTCTTAGAGATCGGAAACTCGGTGTTTATGGAGTATCTCAAGACTGAAAATGGTTTTGAAAAATTACCTGCACAAAATGTAGATTTCGGTGGGGGACTTGAACGTATTGCTGCTGCTGCAAACAATGACGGCGACGTATTTAAAATTGATCTCTTGTGGAAAGTAGTGGAACAAATTGAAGAACTCTCCGGAAAGAAGTATGAAGACGACCTTCATTCGTTTAGAGTAGTGACCGATCATATCCGCGGTGCAGTATTTATGATTAGCGACAATGTGCTGCCAAGTAACACTGAGCAAGGATATTTCGTGCGCCGTCTATTACGACGTGCGGTGCGGTTTGCTGATATCCTAGAAATACCTGAAGGGGAACTTAAAAACCTCGCTAAAAGCGTTATAGACACCTACAAAGAGCACTATACGAACCTTGGAGATCAAGAACAGCTGATTATTGATGCAATTGCTGCTGAAGAGGCGCAATTCCGTATCACTCTTGAGAAAGGGCTAAAACAATTCAATAAAATTACACTGCAGTTCCATGTGCAAACTACTGAAGTTGATGGTAAAAAGGTGATTGATAAAACTACAAAACCTGTACAGAAGAAAGCAATCAGTGCTCAAAACGCATTTGAACTCTTCACTACCTACGGTTTTCCAATTGAACTAACCGAAGAAATTGCAGAAGAAAAAGGACTCATAGTGGAGCGTGACGGATTCGAAGAACTCATGAAGGAACACAAGGAAAAATCACGAGCTGGTGCAGAACAGAAGTTCAAGGGGGGACTTGCTGATAGTTCTGACACAGTAGTGCAATATCACACTGCAACACATCTTATGCTTGCAGGATTGCGACACTTCTTAGGTGATCACATTCATCAGGCAGGATCGAACATCACCGGTGACCGTATGCGCTTTGACTTTACACACCCAGAGAAAGTTGATCGAGAAACTCTCGATCAAATCCAGGAGTTTGTTAACAGTGCGATTAAAAACGGTGGGGAAGTAAGTATCGATATGATGAGCAAAACTGATGCCGAAGATGATCCAACTGTTGAGGGTAGCTTCTGGGATAGATATCCAGACGAAGTGAAGGTCTACACCATGAAAACAGCTGACGGAGAAATAGTCTCACGAGAACTTTGTGGTGGCCCGCATGTAGAAAATCTAGCTGATATCCCGGGCACATTCAAGATTAAGAAAGAGGAATCATCTTCTGCAGGAGTGCGACGGATTAAAGCAGTACTTCTCCCGGAATAAACATATCCACGAAACGATGTATAACAGCGTCACGGCAAACCCGCGACGCTGTTATACTTATAATAATGTTTGGTTTTTCCAGCGGTGTGCCACAAAAGAAATGTGGGGTAATAATTGATATTGGTTCAGGGAGTGTTGGTGTTGCTATTGTCTTGTCTGACACGCAAGAAGCGAAGCCAGAAGTTATCTGGTCACATCGTACCTACGTGCTCATTAAAGATATTGTGAGTACTGAAATTCCAATGAAGGAAATTACTACCTCATTAGTGAATGCCTTTCTCCAACTTGGGGGTGACGGGGTGAAAGCACTACAAGAAAAAGATAGTTCACTACATATTTCTGCAATTCAAGTAACCATTTCTGCACCATGGACATACACCATCACTAAATCAATCAATTTTTCTGATGAACATCCGTTTGAAGTAAACGAAACACTTATTGAAGAACTTTCAAAGACAGCTGAAAAACAGGCGTTTGTAGCGATTCTTGAAAATGAAATCTTACAAGAGAGTCAATTGGAGGTTATTGACAACAAAACCATTCATACAAGCATCAACGGATACCCAGTGAAAAATCCTCATAAAATTAAAACCCGCGAGATCATCATTGCGCATATTACTGCCATCACACACAAAAAAATTATAACGGTACTTGAGGATTCAAAAAATAAGGTACTCCCAAAAACACAAATGACAACCCACTCATTTATGTACATGTTTTATAATGTACTTAAGAACCTGAATCCAGATACGTCGGAAGCTTGCCTTATTGATGTAACCAGTGAAGCAACAGAGATTGGAGTTCTCCGTGAAGGTGCACTGACACATGTAACACATGATTCGTTCGGAACATTTAGTTTAGCTCGAGAAATTGCTACATTATGTAAGATTCCTAAGGAGGAAGCGTATACATACATGAAGGGAGGAACAAGTTTTGTTGAAACTAAACTATCAGATTCCAAATTAGCCGAATTACAAGTAATTATCGAAGCGTATGAAGACAAAATCGCTGAACTCTTCAGGCGCACAGGTGACGCACTTGCAATACCTAAAACACTTTTTTTGCATTGCGAACGAGAAACTGAAGATTTTTTTGCAAAACATGTAGCAAATGCAGCAAAGAAAGCAACTGGAGCAAAGCACAGTGTGCACCCGATAACCAGCTTATTATTTGAAAAGGGGTCTTCTACGGAAACTGCATTGTTACTTTCAGCGCATCAGTTTCATAAAGATCATGTTCGCACAGCGCATACGAACACATAAAATCCACACAGGGAATTTAATAAGTTAGAAAGCACGGTATAATAATGTTATGACACAAAAATGGAACCTCCAGGATATCAAGCCTGCTCAACCGAGGAAAAATCGTGCGCCGATGAATGATACTGATCTACGGAAATCAACACCATCACCTCGAATGCACAAAGAAGAGGCAGACGACGCAATGAGCATTAGTATTGTTGATGGCAATAAAAAGAAAAGTAAGTCATTGTTGTACGCAATTATTATCTTCTTCATCATAGTAGGTGGGGGTGTTTTGGCTTCTACGCTAATGGGCGGAGCTGAATTAACTGTATATCCTAAATACCGAGAACCTAATGTAAATGCAGCATTTGATGCCCAGCGAACACCACAACCTTCAGAATTAGCATATGAAATTATGACACTTGAGGCCGAGGGTGAGCGTCAGGTTTCTGCTACAGGACAAGAGGATGTCAAAGAACAAGCACAAGGTTCCCTCCTTATCTACAATAAGCACCAGTCTGCACCTATGCGATTGGTTACCAACACCCGTTTTGAGTCAAATGGTCTCATTTTCCGCATCAAAGACGCAGCAATCATTCCTGGGTACACTAAAAATGAAGCGGGAGATATTCTGCCAGGGGTAATAACTGCTGAAGTATTTGCTGATGAGGTTGGTGAACAGTACAACCTTCCACCGTCACGATTTACAATCCCAGGATTTGCTGGAGAACCAGAATTTGAGAATTTATACGCAGAATCAATCGAAACATTCAACGGAGGATTCGATGGTCAACGATTTATTATTGATGACACCGAACTACAAACTGCAAAGCAAGCGCTACAAATGGAATTACGAAACTCGTTATTAGAACGGATCCCAGCAGAACGTCCTGCAGGATTTATCCTTTTTGATCAAGCGGTAACGTTTACCTATGAATCACTTCCAGCAATTGAATATGGAGATAACCTCGCAACTATCAAGGAGCAAGTGATTATGCGCATCCCACTGTTTAAGGAACCTGACTTCGCATCGTTTATTGCTGCAGCGACCGTACCTGGTTACGAAGGAGAAGATGTACGTATTACTGATACCCAAATGCTCACCTTTAAGTATAAAATCGCTACAACGTCTGCTTCTGATATAAGTAATGCAGAAACATTGCACTTTAATTTAGCAGGACGACCACAGATCGTATGGGAGTACGACGGGGCAAAGCTTAAGGCTGACCTCTTAAATGCGAACAAAACGGCACTCAATAGTGTACTTGGTGCATACCCAGCAATCGAACGTGCAGAGGCTGTAATCAGGCCATTTTGGAAGACAAAATTCCCAATTGATATCGCAGAAATTGAGATTATTGAAATAATTGAGTAAATAGTGCCCTTGTACGGGATAACTTGTTTGACGAAACCAATTCTATTTGTTAGACTCGGGCACGTTTAATGGATCAATCACAAGAAAACCTCGTATACGCAACTGTTGAGGAGGCGCTTCCAAACGCGCTTTTTCGAGTTCTAGTAGACGACACGGAGGAACCACAAATTGCATACCTCGCTGGTAAAATGCGACGGTTTCGTATTCGTGTTCTTGTGGGGGACAGAGTTGTCATTGTCCCAGAGCCATACGGCGGTAAAGGTAGGATAATTAAGCGCCTGTAATCCAGGGGCACTTAGTCACATAACACCTAGTTCTTAGGGAAAAATCACTGATTTTATTCTAAGTACTAGGTGGTAGGACTAATAACTAAAATTATGAAAGTACGATCATCAGTAAAAAAAATGAGTCCAGACGACAAAATCGTTCGACGACGAGGTCGTGTGTACGTTATTAACAAGTTGAAGCCGCGTCACAAACAACGACAAGGCTAATTTATAGATTACAAATTATATGCGTATAGCAGGTATTACAATTCCCGACAACAAACACCTTGAATATGGCCTTACAGCTGTTCATGGTATCGGTCGGCAGCGTGCACTTGATATTTTAGCTGAGCTAAAAATCGAGGAATACACAAAGCCAACTGACATTTCTACCGATCAAGAAAACTCAATTCGAGAAAAGGTAGAGAGCTTCACTATCGAGGGAGAGTTGAAGCGTACCGTTGCTTCGAACGTTAAACGTTTGAAGGACATTAATTCCTACCGTGGTAGCCGCCACGCTAAACGACTTCCATGTCGTGGACAACGGACAAAGACTAACGCCCGAACTCTCAAAGGTGCTAAGAAGACTATGGGATCTGGTAAGCGTAAGCTTGAGAAAACTTAGACTTAATTTATTAGCATTGATAAGAATTTCCTATGGGTAAGAAACGAATCATAAAGAAAGGTGGCGGATCTGACGTAGCGGGTACATCTCGAGCGTTAAACCGTGTACCTAAGAAGAAGTTGGCTAACGGCCGGCTAAATATTCTTGCAACATTCAATAATACACTGGTAACACTATGTGATACCAAGGGTAACGCGGTAATGTCAGCAAGTAGTGGAGCTCTTGGTTTCAAGGGTTCACGAAAGAGTACACCTTTCGCAGCTGCAAAGGTGGGTGAAATTATCGGTGAAAAAGCACTTCAGATGGGTATGAAGGAAGCTGAAGTGGTTATTCGAGGTGTTGGCGCAGGACGTGAGTCAGCATTACGAGCGTTTACAGGTAAAGGTATCTCGGTGACGAAGATTACTGACAAGACTCCCGTGCCACACAATGGCCCTCGAGCTCCTAAGGCGCGTCGCGTGTAACATTATAGACTTATGATAATAGGACCTAAATTTAAAATTGCGAAGCGCCTTGGTGCTCCAATTTTCGAAAAAACACAAACAGCACAGTTCGCGCGATCTGAAGCACGAGCAGGACGTACACGAAAGCGTCGTCCAAACCAGATGAGTGACTACAAGCGACAGCTTATTGAAAAGCAAAAAATGCGATTCAGTTACGGAATCTCCGAAAAACAACTTCGTCGATATGTAAACGAAGCGGTAGAAAAGAGTAACCAACCAATTATGGTGCTGATGGCACGACTCGAGTCTCGACTTGATAACGTGGTGTACCGACTAGGACTAGCTAAAACGCGTCAATTTGCGCGTCAGATGGTCTCACACGGTCATATCAGTGTAAATGGGAAGCGACTAAGTATCCCATCTCACAAGGTAGCTCTGAACTCTGTCATCTCAGTACGAGAAGGGAGTAAGAACACAGGAATGTTCACAGAATTTGCCGACAAGCACGAAACAACATCAGTGCCAGCATGGCTGTCATTTGATCTAAAGAAAATGGAAGGAACAATGACCGGAGCACCGACTTACCAACCTGCAGAAACTCTGTTTGATCCAGCACAGGTACTTGAATACTACAGCCGATAGGTTTAGTTCATTAGTTAACTTAAGTAAATTATTATGCTAGAAACAAACGTTGCACTACCATCAAAGCCACGAATCGTAAGCGAAGAAGAGAATCGTGGTACATACGAAATTGATGGACTATACCCAGGGTACGGTCACACACTTGGTAACTCACTTCGACGGATCATTTTGTCATCTCTTCCAGGAGCTGCAATCACACAAGTGAAAATCACCGGCGCAAAACATGAATTCGATACACTTGCAGGTGTTAAGGAAGATGTTATTAACATCCTACTGAACATCAAGCGAATCCGTCTTGCACTACACGGTGACGAACCAGTTACTATCACATTGAAGAAGAAAGGATCAGGAATGGTTCTAGCTTCTGACATTGAAGTACCTTCACAAGTTGAAATTCTTTCACCAAAGCAAGAAATTGCTGAAATCACAAACAAAACTACAGAACTCGAGATTGAAATGACTGTTGAGAAAGGTCTCGGATATGTAGCGCGTGAATTTCATCAGAAAGATAAAGTAGAAATCGGAACTATTGCACTTGATGCAGTATTTACACCAATTCGACGTGCTAACTATGAAGTAGAGAACATGCGTGTTGGAGACCGAACAGACTACAACCGATTACGACTTATTATTGAAACTGATGGAACAATGACTCCAAAAGAGGCTATTGAACAGTCTATTGAAGTAATGATTCACCAACTGAAGTCAGTTATTGGCTTCCAGGAACCAGAACAAGAATCTGTAGACACCCCAGAAGTTGTAGAAGAAGCTACAACTGAGGAAGTTGAAGTAGATCCTGACGTTCTAAAAACACGAATTGAAACACTTGATCTTTCAGCACGAACACTTGCTGCTTTAGAAGAAGCAAACATCCGAACGGTAGGAGGGCTTGTGCGAAAGAAAAAAGATGATATTCTAGCGCTGGATGGCATCGGACCCAAAGGAGTTGACGAAATCGTTGACCTCCTTAACGGCATGAGTGCTAAGCTAAGCGAATAAGAAAAGTATTATGCGACACGGAAATAAAAACAGAACACTCGGACGAGTCCGCTCACAGCGTACTGCTCTTTTGCGCGGTCTAGCAGTTTCACTCATTCGTGATGGGAAGATCAAAACTACAGAAGCAAAGGCAAAGGAACTACGTCCTTTTGCTGAACGACTGGTAACACACGCAAAGAAAGGAACCGTTGCAGCACGACGACAAGTTGCATCGCTCCTTGGTGAACCAAAGTCAGAAACAATTTCTAAACTATTTGATGAAATTGCACCAACATATAAAGAACGAAACGGTGGATACACACGAGTAATCAAGATGGGTCGAACACTTGCAGGAAGAGACGAAGCGGTAATCGAATACGTAGAATAGGCTTATGGAAACACGAGAATATACAATTGACGCAGAAGGAAAGCGATTGGGTATCGTGGCTACTGAGGCTGCAACGTACCTACTTGGTAAGGATATGCCAGATTTCACAAAGAATATCGCTGCGCCTGTACAGGTGACGGTAATCAATGCAGGAAAGCTAGATATGACCGACAAGAAGAAGAAAGAAATCTACCAGTCTTACTCTGGATACCCAGGTGGACGAAACGAAGAAACTTTCGAACATTTATCTGAGCGACTTGGTGTTGCTGAGCCAGTACGACGAAGTATCAAAATGATGCTTCCGCGAAACAAGCTACAGGCAGTTATGATGAAAAACCTAGTAGTAACTGAATAATTATTATGAGCATTGCAAAATACATTGAAGGAATTGGACGACGAAAGACTGCGTCTGCACGCGTTCGTCTTACTCCTGCAAAGGAAACAACAATTGTTGTAAATGAAAAATCACTTGCTGACTACTTCCAGAACGAAGCATTCGAGAAAGACGTAATGTCTGTCTTGGGAACTGAAGAAGCTGGAGTGGGAGATTACACTATTACCGTAAAGGTAGGGGGGAGTGGTCTTTCAGCTCAGTCTGAAGCAGTACGACTTGGAATTGCCCGAGCATTGGTAAAGGAAAAGGCTGATCGACGATCAGTTCTAAAACCTCTTGGATTCCTAAAACGAGATCCACGTTCAGTAGAACGAAAGAAGTTTGGATTAAAGAAGGCACGAAAATCATCTCAATGGTCTAAGCGGTAAAGAAAAAAGCCCCCCTGCGGGGCTTTTTTGATGCTTAGACGGCGCAGTCAAGTTTTCATTCCTTTCCTAGAATGAAACCAGACGAGCCTAGCTCGAGGACTACTTAGTACTCACAACTAGCGGGGTTTGTGAGAACACTTAGTGACTCTAGATAAAGCGACAAAAACCCAATTATTCTTTACAAATTCCTTTATATACCTTATATTTCATTTAGTTAAGTACAGACAGTAAGGCATAGGAGGTAAACATGCCCACAAAACACATTAAGGTCACCTGCGTTGGGTGTCAATGCACCAATGAAGATGCTGAAGTACAAATACACAGAGTTCCTGGATATGCGATGCAAGAGAATAAAGCATTTTACGGAATTTGTTATGATTGTATAGCTTGTCTTTCTGCATATGCTGAAATGAACGCCACTGAAGATCACTCAGCCTTCAGGCATGAAGAACTTGTGCGTCATGGTAATCAAATTCTCGAGAAACGAATTGGCAAAGTAATTGAAATATTTGGAACAACTTTTGGATGGCTTTCAGATAAGGAGTTTGGTGAACTGTTCAGACAAGAATTAAAATTAAAAGCAAAAAAATCTTAAAACAAAACCACGAAGTCGCCACGACTCTCGTGGCTTCTTCTTTCTATTGACCTCTATGTAAAATTATGTTACAAAATAAACAGAAAGTTATCTAAATTTCATCATCTAATGAACAAAGAAGGAGGGTCACATAATGCAGACTAAACTTTTCATAGAATCAGCAATCATGCCAACCAAGTTGATGATCAGTGGAATACTGATTGCAAATCTTGTGGCAATTGCCGCGGTATTAATCGCCTCTAAATTAGAAGGACACTTCGGGTGGACAGAAACAACAGTATTTGCAACGTCTGTAGTATCTACATTCTTGATAATCTGTCTGGGCTTTGGTGTATTATCAGCAATTAAAGACGACCTTACTGCCGTCGTCCGCATGAGGGCGGTTATGAATAAGGTAATTGAATCATATGGACAAGAAGGTGCAGATAAAGTCCTAACGAGTAAAGCCAACGGAGTTAAGCTACTATTGGATGAATTAAATAGAGTTAACCAAATGGTAATTACTGAAATTACAGAGCCTGACATAGAAGCGAGTAATGAAAGAAAAAAAATGCAAATGGCTTATGACACTGCTTTGAACGATTTCAATAGAACATACTCCATTCTTAAAAAATCAAGTATAGCCGTCAAAGCTAACCTTAATGCTTATCTATAACGCAAAGAACATCATCCTCTGGGGTGATGTTTTCATATATAAATGTGAACACAAAAACCGCCCGAGGGCGGCCTTTGCTGTATCTGCAGCGAATCGGTTATATACAATGCACTTCTGTTATGAAAGGGGAGTACAAGTACTCTTCCAGTCACCCTCCGAAGTTAGAAACACGAGTGCTTCTTTGTCTTTGTACAGCTCTGCAGTACTTCTTCTGCGTCTAGAGTTGCGTTCGCTCGCGCTATGCTCTCTAGTTGATTCGAAGAACGTTGGTGGAAGTAGGTGATCGTGAGATTCCTTGCTTCCTAACATCCCACTTGATTGCTCAAATGGTAGATACATTATAACAATCCGGCAAGGACATTTTTAGCTAGAACACAAAAATAATAATTTGTAAAAAATGATGCTACCAAAGGGTGCTAGACTCTTTACACAATATTAATTCAGACGTATAATACCACTTGTCTATGAAAGAAGATAAGAAAAACGAATTTCAGGAAGATATCGAAATGACAGGAGAAGACAATGCAATCGAACCTGAAATTGAAGAAATTGAAGAAATTAGAGGAAATAAATTACAAGAGGTAAAAGCAAAACTCAAGGCGTGTGAACAAGAAAAAATGGAGCATCTTGAGGAACTGCAGCGGTCAAAAGCTGAATTCCTTAATGGAAAGAAACGGCTAGAAGAAGAACGGCTACGAGACAAAATACGAGCGGAGAACAAACAAATTGAGAAACTTCTCCCTATGGCAGACAGTTTCCACATGGCGATGCACGACAAAGAGGCTTGGGATGCGATTGATGCACAGTGGCGTAAAGGGGTGGAGAGTATTCACAACCAACTACACAGTATTTTAGAATCCTATGGAGTATCTGAGATCAATCCCGCTGACGCAGACTTTGATCCTAATATACATGAGGCATTAACCAATGTACCAGTTGAAGACAAACAATTGCACAACAAGGTGATCTCAGTAATTCAAAACGGATTTGTACGAACCATTGACGGAAAAGAAGAATTACTACGACCTGCTCGTGTAACTGTTGGAGAATACAAGTAAGTAAAGGACTGCACCGACTATTGCGAACTTACGTCTGAATTTGTTCTGCCCTTGGGCAAATTTCTGGACAGGAGAACACAAATGAACTAATTAAATTAATTAAAATATTATGGCAAAAATACTAGGAATTGATCTTGGAACAACTAACTCAGCGATTGCGATCATTGAGGCGGGTGAGCCAGTCATCATTGAAAACGCAGAAGGAAATCGAACTACTCCATCGGTAGTAGCTATTTCTAAAACCAAAGAACGACTTGTGGGACAAATTGCTAAACGACAAGCGGTGACAAACCCAACAAATACTATCTACGGTATTAAGCGGTTCATGGGGCATGACTTCGATGAAGAAGCTGTTCAAAGTGACAAAAAAATCGTACCGTTCACTATTGAAAAGGGTTCTGACGGTGGAGTTATCGTAAAGATGCAGGACAAAGACTATCGTCCTGAGGAAGTATCAGCGATGATTCTTTCTAAGCTCAAGGCTGACGCTGAAGCAAAGACGGGTGAAACTATCACTGAAGCAGTCATTACGGTACCTGCATACTTCAACGACGCACAGCGAAAAGCAACACAGGATGCAGGGAAGATCGCAGGACTCGAAGTTCGCCGAATCATCAACGAACCAACAGCAGCGGCTCTCGCATACGGATTTAATAAAAAGAAAGATGAGAAGATCGTGGTATTCGACTTCGGTGGAGGAACATTCGACGTGAGTGTACTAGAAGTTGGAGACGATGTAGTTGAGGTACAGTCTACCGACGGTGATGCACACATGGGAGGTCGTGATATTGACCAGGCTATTGTGAAGCACCTCATTGCTGAATTTAAGTCATCTGAAGGAATTGATCTTGGATCAGACCCTCTTGCACTACAACGACTCGATGAAGCTGCTGAAAAAGCAAAGCTTGAACTTTCCTCATCAGTTGATACAGAGATTAACATCCCCTTCATCACTTCAGGTGCTGAGGGGCCAAAGCACTTACTGCTTACCATGACGCGCGCAAAACTTGAAGAATTAGCTAACGAATACATCGACCGATCTATCGAGATCACAAAACGAGCAATCGAAGCGTCGTCATTCAAGAAAGAAGAAATTGATGAAATTATTCTTGTAGGAGGGCAGACTCGAATGCCTGCAATAGTTTCAGCAGTTAAAGAACTCTTTGGTAAAGAACCAAACAAATCAATCAACCCAGATGAAGTAGTAGCGCTAGGTGCTGCTATCCAAGCAGGAATTTTCCAAGGTGATGTTAATGACATTACACTTGTGGATGTGATCCCTCTATCTCTTGGTCTTGAAACTATGGGGGGAGTAACTACTAAACTTATTGAGAAGAATACTCACATCCCAACAAAGAAAGAACAGGTTTTCTCTACCGCAGCTGACAACCAAACATCAACTGAGATCCATATTACTCAAGGTGAGCGAGCTCAAGCTTCAGACAACAAGTCACTAGGCAGGTTCGTTCTTGATGGAATTCCTCCTGCACCACGTGGAGTACCACAGGTAGAGGTAGTGTTCGATGTGGATAGTAACGGTGTACTCAATGTGACTGCAAAAGACAAATCTACTGGAAAAGAACAAACTATCCGTATTGAAGCAAACTCAGGACTATCTGAAGAAGACATCGAAAAAATGAAGTCTGACGCTGAAGATCATGCTGATGAGGATGCAAAAAAGAAAGAAATTATTGAAGCACGAAACTCAGCTGACCAACTTATCTACACTGCTGAAAAAGCTGTGAAGGAACACGGTGAAGCTGCAGGCGAGGAAATCGTTACCGCTATCAACATGAAGATTGCAGGGGTAAAGGAAGTTAAAGATGCTGAGGACAAGGAAGCTATCACAAAAGCAACTGAAGAACTTTCAACTGAAATGCAAAAGATTGGTGAAATTATGCAAAAAGCTGCAGAAGCAGAAGCGAGCGCACCAGCTGAAGGTGACGGGGATACCCCCAAAGACGCAAATGCAGACGTGCGAGATGCTGAAGAAGTAAAGGAGGAAGACAAGAAAGACGATGAAGAAACCAAATAATTAATTCTCAATGAAGCGAATGTCTTGCATTCGCTTCATCAGAGAGTAAAATATTAAACAACATGGCACAAAACGACTATTACAATACCCTTGGACTACAGAAAGGCGCGTCAAAAGACGAAGTGAAGAAAGCATTCCGAAAAATGGCAGCTCAGTATCACCCTGACAAGAAAACAGGTGACGAAGCTAAATTTAAAGAAATCAGTGAGGCCTATTCAGTACTTGGTGATGAGAAGAAGAAAGCTGAATACGATACCTACGGTCACGCATTTAATGGCGCAGGCGGAGGAGGACAACAAGGTGGGGGATTTAACTGGTCTGACTTTCAGCAACAAGCGGGTCAGCAAGGTGGGTTCGAATTCGACATGAATGACATCTTTGGTGATGTGTTTGGTGGAGGCGGACGACAGCGGCAAGCACGAGGACGTGATATTTCAATTGATATTGAACTACAATTTGAAGATGCAATTTTTGGAACTTCTCGAAAAGTACTTCTTACAAAGAACAGTACTTGTAAAGAATGTGACGGTTCAGGAGGGAAGAAGGGAACTGAAATGGCTGATTGTACGACCTGCAACGGACAAGGAAAGGTACGAGAAGTGCGTCAAAGTCTGATGGGACAAGTGCAGACTGTACGAGAATGTAACGTATGTACAGGACGAGGAAAGGTCCCCAAGGAAACTTGTGGACACTGTGCTGGAGCAGGTATCGCTCGCGTTGAAGAAGAAGTAGAGATCAACATCCCAGCAGGAATTCAAAATGGCGAGATGATCCGTATGACAGGGCGAGGAGAAGCTATACCAAACGGTGCAGCTGGAGATTTATATATCAAAATCCATGTTAAGGGTCACAAGACTATCCAACGCGACGGCTCAACACTACAGTCTATGCTACACGTAAAGCTTTCTGATGCACTTCTTGGAAATGTCTATAAAGTAGAGACTCTTGATGGAGCAGTGGAAATAAAAATTCCTGCAGGTATCACCCATGGAGAGAAGCTACGGATTAAAGGGAAGGGAGTACCGCAAGGGAACTCTCGGGGTGACTTTATGGTAAAAATTGAAATTGATCTTCCAAAGAAATTATCGCGAAAAGCAAAAAAAATAATAGAGGAGCTCAAGAGTGAAGGTATCTAAAATTAATATACTAAGACCTAGCCAATATTTAGCTAGGTCTTTTTATAGCAATGGTTTACTTAGGATCGAACTTGCGGACACCCTGTATGCCGAATATTAACAACAGTACGTCTAAGAATAACGGTGCGGTATACGCAGGGTTGCCTTCATGAAAAAGTATAAACGAACTAAAAAAAATAATCTTTACACCACCAATTATGGCTACAATTTGTTTTATCACAACGTACCTCTCTTTCTTTCAAGATCTTTTACTCCTTTCAGTAAATCATGTACCATCTATTAGTCAACATGCCTCAACAATCAACACAATTCGATTTTGGAGACTCTCGTAAACCTTCAGAGAGTTTTGCCTTACATGAAAAAATAATTGAAGATCGTGGGAGTAAGTATTCAGTCAGTTATGGACAGGTAACAGGGAAGGAGGATATCAAAGTATTTCTAAAGACACTCAAAAGTAAAAAGAAATATGCAAAGGCTACTCATAACTCATGGGCAGCACGTATAACTCACGAGGGAGCAGTGCATGAAACAAAAAATGATGACGGAGAAACAGGTGCCGGGATGGTTATATTACGTATTATGCAAAAAGAGAATATAACTGACTGCATTATCTGTGTCACTCGATGGTTTGGTGGTATTAAGTTGATGGGGGATCGTTTCAAACATATACAAGACGCTACTAAATACGCAATAGACACTGACCTATAGTTATCCCAAGGCTCTACCTTATTTTATACAAAAAAGGCCTATAATAGCCATATGGATACAGCAACTATATTGGGATTCCTACAAGAATCTCTTTTTATGATTATCGTACTCTGCATTTTTCTTTTTCTGGCACTCAGAAAGGGACGACAGACAGTTACAAATATTATCCTAGGACTCTATCTTGCACTCTTAATTTCATTAGAATTTCCATATTATGACGCAATCTTAGGTAGCGCCAGCAGTGCCAAATCTGAATCTATACTTATGCTTATTGTATTTGGAGGATTTACATTTGCTGCCACACTTCTTTTTACCCGTATTCTACCTAGAGAATATGACGAAACCTCATTTGAAGGATTTGGAGGGAAGTTTCTCCTTGCACTTGCTGGAACAGTGCTTGTTATGGCCTATAGCTATCACGCACTACCAGTAACAGAATTGATCACCCCCGGTTCACCAATTAACTACCTCTTCGCCTCGTCCCAGTCTTTCTTTTATTGGTTGATTGCACCGATTATAATCTTGTACATCACATAAGCATTACTTTATTAAGACTTTAGATTTACAATATAACCCTTAGCCTATACTTCCTATGTGCAAAATCACAAGTAACGAAACCAATAAACCCTTTACAAGGCATAACTTGAGTGTTACTCTCAGTAGTCAAATTAGATATGGAAAATAGCAAAACAACACAATTTGGTGTCCATTACATGCTCGATGGGTATGGTGCATCTTCAAACATTCTAAGCGACAAAGAAGCTTTGGCTGAAATTCTTAATACGTTACCCTCAAAAATGGGCATGCATTCTCTGCATGAACCGGTTGTTGTTGAAGTAGGCGAGAAAAACACAAAAGATCCTGGGGGTCTGAGTGGCTTTGTTATGATTGCTGAAAGTCATATTAGTTTTCACACATTTCCAAAACGAGGATTTGTAACTATTGACGTCTACACATGTCAGAACAACCTTGATACTGACAAACTTACTGCAGAACTAACTGAAGCATTCCAAATTTCTGAAGTTGATGAGTATATCAAAAAGCGTGGGACGAAATATCCAACAGAAAATATTGCCTAAATTTAACGCAATACTTAAATATATACACCATGAGTTTTATCCAAACCTATCTAGCACCCTTATTTGGTAAAAACGCAGTAAAAAGTACAATACCTCATTTTCCTGAATTCAAATTAGTTGAGTTTTCTAATAAGGAAGCTTTTGAAGAATTTGTGCATAAATTTGATACCTACTCAGACTTTAACTTTAACAGTTTTTTCTCATGGGATACTGAGGACAAGCATGAAATTTCGCAACTTAACGGTAATCTGCTTCTTAAGTTCACCGACTATATCACTGGAGAACCTTTCTATTCATTAATCGGAACTAAAAAAATTGATAAAACGATGCATGCACTTTTAGATTTTTCTGAAGAACAAAATGTTACACCCAAACTGAGGTTAATTCCTGAAATTACTGTAAATGCTATAAAAGGGAAGGATCTATCGTACGAGGAAGATCATCATAATCATGATTACATCTTTTCAATATCCGATCTTTCTGAACTTAAGGGGCGACGTTACAACAGCAAACGTCGCGCTGCTTTAAAATGTAAAGAAAGTGCTGAGGTTACAATCAGTGACGAATCAAACAACCCGAATGTTATTACTCCGATTATTGAACTTATGAAGAAATGGGAGACAGCTAAAATGCAAAGTGATAAAAAAGTCGATATGGAGCAGGAATTCATTGCTATCCAACGAATACTTGAAAACTTAATTTCACAAGAAAGACTACTGCTTACTTTTGCAAAAAAGGGAGATGCGCTAGTTGGCTTTAGTGTTGATGAATTACTTCCAAATAAATTTGTACTTTCTCACTATTTCAAAACACTGCCTGGAACTATTGGACTTTCTGAATTCCTGAACATGAGCGTAGCTGAAAATCTAAAAACTCAAGGATACGAATACTGGAATTGGGAACAAGATCTCGGCATTGAGAGTTTGCAAACAATGAAACTCGGCTACCGTCCTCTGTCCCATCAAAAAAAGTATATCGTGACCAAACCCACGGTATACTAAAGATTACTACTAGTTATTAATACAACATTTTATGAGCTGGTTTCTTCTCGCATTAGTTGCGCCATTTTTATACGCCACAACCAATCACATCGACAAAATTCTTCTCGAGAAGTATTTCAAGGATGGTGGGGTAGGGACACTGATTTTATTTTCTGCACTCCTTTCGGTTTTGGCACTTCCCGTCATTCTTTTTGCTGACCCCACAGTCTTGAGTGTAGATCTTAACAACATCTTTCTTTTAACAGGTGTTGCTATACTTGATTTAGCGATACTTTGGTTTTATCTACTTGCACTTAAAGGTGACGAACCCTCGATTATTGTTGTATTTTACCAACTTGTTCCTGTACTAGCTTTAGTACTTGGATATCTGATTCTTGGTGAGACCCTTACTACAATGCAACTTGTTGCTATGGGAGTTATCATATTTGGTACTACTATTGTTTCATTTGAAATTGATGATAAAAATAACTTTAAACTCCGGAAAAAGACTATAATTCTGATGTCTGCTGCTGCACTCGCATGGGCACTTGAATCAGTCCTCTTTAAAGTGGTGGCACTTGAAGAAAGTGTCTGGAGATCACTATTCTGGGAACATCTTGTGTTAGTGCTCGCTGGCCTACTTATTTTCACTTTTGTCAGATCGTACCGAAACCATTTCCTTACGGCGTTACGCAATAATTCAGTAGCTATTTTGTCTCTTAACGGTATAAATGAGGGTCTGTACATGACTGGAAATATCGTGGTTGCATTTGCCGTAATGCTCGCACCAGTGGCATTGATACTACTCGGTGAATCTTTCCAATCAATTTTTGTATTGGTAATTGGAATTCTGATAACCATCTTCCTGCCCAAACTTTCAACAGAGAGTACCGAACGTAAACATATTGCGCAAAAACTTATAGCAATTTTGATTACTGGTATCGGTACCTACATTCTTCTTTTTGTTGCATAGACACAAAAGATATACACGGACAACTTAAAGCAGGCGTTCCTTATTTGCTATAGTTATATAAGTGTAGAAGGTACCTATGAACTTCAAAAGATATATTTTACTGTACACGATTATACCGATGCTTATTCTTGCAGTAAGCGCATCGTATTTTCGTTTTATGGTCAGTCAAGATTACCTCGTAACCTATGAGGGTTTTTGTGACCCTTATACTGAATCATGTTTTATCTACTGTGAAGATGAAACTTGTACAGACCCTTTTTATTCAACGAGTATCACCCGAAAAGCTGCCGCTGTCTTTTCAGTATGCGGTGAGGACATAACAGACTGCGAAGCAGCTGATGTGTGCACGGATAATGAAACCGAATGTTCAGTTTTGTATTGTGATCCTATACTCGATATCGATGCATGTGAAATGTTGTCACTAACTGACCTAGAATAATTATGATTTGTTACCTCTACGAAGCACCAACATATTTCTTTTTTGCACCAGACTTACCTGAACTTTTATATTATTCACACATTCCCGCAAGTGTTCTGGCACTTCTTATAGGGTTCTTTGTTTTTCTACATGCACGTGACCAACTTCTTAATAAACTTCTCTTAATTATTTCAGTTTGTTTCTCACTGTGGACACTAACAAGTCTGATTGCATGGACAAATGTGGAAGCTAATTTTGTGGCATTTGTATGGCCATTCTTTGCACTTCTTTCGAGTTTCATTGCGATTTTCAGTATTTATTTTATCCATGTATTTCTTACCAAGGAAGATGTCTCATTTCGTTTAAAACTCGGCTTTTTAGCACTTTTAACACCAGTATTACTCTTGGCACATACTAATCTAAGTATATCTGGATTCAATATCACAAACTGTGATGCCTTTGGATTTGAAGGTTCTCTATACAAAGGTTATTACACACTTCTTGGGTACGTAGCGATGATTTGGATAGCAACCTTGTTGATTAAACACTATAGAAAAGCCACGAGTGAATTACGGACTCAAATTCTCTACATGGGAATTGGCATTGAATCATTCCTTTTCTTGTTCACCACACTTACGTTTATTGGAACATACCTTGCAACCACAGGTGTTGTTGATGATTCGCGCATTGAACTCTATGGTTTGTTTGGGATGATGATTTTCATGGTCTTTATGGCTATGCTTATTGTGCGGTTCAAAACCTTTAATGTGACAGTACTTGCACCACAAGCCTTAGTATTAGCACTTCTTATTCTTGTTGCCTCTCAATTTACTTACGTAACAACCGCAACAAGCATCACCTTAACCAGTGTCACACTCGTACTTACTGCATTGGCTGGTCTTGTCATTATTCGAAATGTAAAAAAAGAAATCAAACAAAGAAAAGAAATTGAACAACTTGCACAAAAATTGAAAAAAGCCAATAAGCGCCTAAAGGAATTGGATCAAATGAAATCAGAATTTGTGTCCATTGCTTCGCACCAACTGCGAAGCCCACTCACTTCAATCCGCGGATATGCTTCAATGATCCTTGAAGGTTCATACGGGAAACTACCAACAAAAGCCGAGGAGGTTGTTGGAAAAATCGTTGAATCAAGTACGTTTATGGCATCTTCAATTGAAGACTATTTGAACGTATCACGCATTGAAGCAGGGAATATGAAGTACGAACTTGCTGACTTTAACCTCAAGGATGAGGCGGAGCATGTTGCTGACGACAAGCGACAGGAAGCTATGAAGAAGGGATTATTACTTACATTTAAATCTGACCTTGATCGACACGGTATAGTAAATGCTGACATTGGCAAGACACGACAAATTCTGCACAACCTGATCAATAACGCGCTGAAGTACACACCACGAGGGACTATCGTTATATTTGCTCACGACGATGCAAAGAAAAAGAAAATGTATATTGATATTATCGACAGTGGAATTGGTATGCGCGCTGATGAAGTGGAAGATATCTTTGGCAAATTCGAACGGGCACACAACGCGAATGAAACAAACGTTACGGGAACTGGACTTGGTTTGTTTGTTGCTCGTAAGATGGCTCGTCACATGAACGGGGAAGTAACAGCAATGTCTGATGGACCTGGTCATGGCTCAACTTTCCGACTAGAAATGCCACTACAAATGTAGGGATAAAGAACGAGTAATTTCTAATGTATTGATTTATATTAATAATTATGGTATAATTTAAATGTGCAAATGAAACAGAGGTGAAGCAAATGGAACCGAAAATTACTGCTGAGGAACTTCTTCCTCTTCATGGACGTATTGGAATCAGTACTATGATTCCTGACCACGTTGGACTTATCGCAGTTAGTGATATACCTGCCAATACAATAATTGGACATACGTCGGTTGAACTAACTGAATATCTTTGTCCTTGGGAGGAGTATGAAAACTTAGATCAGGGAACAAGAGACTGGGTTGATGATTTTTGTCTCGGAACTCCTGCCGGATTCTATACAATTGGAAACCCAAATCATTGGCCAATTGTCTGGCACATGAACCATTCATGTGACGGAAATGTCGGATTCGACTTTATGGATAATTTTATTTCCCTGAAGAAGATCAGAAAAGGGGAGGAAATTGTCTATGATTATGCGCTTGCCGAATCAGGGCCAAAATTCAATATGTCCTGCAAATGCGGTAGTGCAAATTGCCGAGGAATAATCACTGGCAGCGACTGGAAGAAACTTGGAAAGAATCCTGAGATTCGCAAAAATATGATTTCCTATCTAAAGGATAGTTGCTAGGGCAACATATAAGGGCTACCATCTTGGTAGCCCTTTTTAATTAATTTACTTTATATCGTAATTTGCTATCATTGCACACATGACCAAAAAACGACTACTCACAGGACTACAATCCTCAGGGGACCTACATATTGGAAATTACTTTGGAGCACTCAAACCCTTTGTTGAGATGTATGAAGACTACGATAGTTTTCTTATGATTGCTGACTACCATGCACTTACTTCAGTACGTGATCCTGAAGCAATGCGCCGGAATACGATTAATGTCGTTAAAGATTATCTTGCGGCTGGAGTTGATCCTGCCAAAGCCGTTATCTTTCGCCAGTCAGACAACCAAGATCATACGGAACTGGGATGGGTACTTAATTGTATGGTCACCGTACCATTTCTAATGCAAGCGCATTCATACAAAGATAAAGTAGCTAAAGGTAACGAAGCAAACGCGGGACTTTTTACCTACCCAATGCTACAAGCTGCTGACATTGCACTGTACGACATTGATGTGGTACCAGTAGGCGAAGATCAGCGACAGCATCTTGAGTATGCACGTGAGGCAGTAGGAAAATTTAATCGGGCGTATGGAAATACACTTAAGGAACCACAAGAAAAAATTCTTGATGCTGTTGGAGTGATCCCTGGTATTGATGGCGCGAAGATGAGCAAGAGTTACGGAAACACTATTCCTCTGTTTGGTACTCCCGAAGAAATCAAGAAAGCAGTGATGAGCATTGTGACTGACTCAGATGGTGGGCGACCTGAAAACGTCTATGCGATCCATAAGCTATTACGAAGCGAAGACGAGCTTAAAACAATCTATAAAGACAACGAGGGACGCTACGGTGACTTAAAGAACATTCTTGCAGAAGATCTTGAGACACTTATTGCACCGATGCGAGAACGACGTAATCAAATTTCTGATGAGGATGTGAAAGCGGTATTGGAAGATGGGGCAAAGCGAGCAAAAGAAGTTTCAGGCCAGATACTCAAGCAGGTTCGTTCTGCTATTGGTATCGAACTCTAACTAGACCTTTACAAATAGTACGTTCACCCGTACTATTTATCTATACCACTGACACAGTTGACACCTGTTGAGGTATTGAACAAACGAGCCCAGCACCACTCTTACACAAAAGTGGTGCTGGGGAAGTAGGGTGGCACCGCGAACAATCACCAGATTGCAATCGCCCCTATAAACATATTATTACTAATATTTTTATAGGGGCGATTTATGTATTCCTATTATGATTATGGAAAAAATACCAGATAATTTTGAACACCAGCCTTCTGAGGAGGTGGTTGCCGCAGCTGAGTCACTCGGTGAATATATTGATAATATCTTTAAAATCGAAAAAATTACAACCCAAACAAATGTAGAAGGAATTCGAATATCAGGGAGAATATCAAACGAGGAACTATCTGAACTTCATCAGTTTATACTTAAAAATACAAAACTATTTCAAAACATACTCTTTAAAGCAAATCGTGATAGTAATGAAATCTGCACCATAGACATATCATTAAACCCTGTTAAATCAAATTAAAATATGAAACGAACACTTATTAAGTCTCTATCAGAGCATGTAGAAAAGGAAGTAACAATCAACGGAATTGTTGATGTTGCACGACAGCAAGGGAAGATGGCTTTCTTTGATTTTCGTGACTACACAGGAAAAGTGCAGGGGGTAGTCTTTGGAAAACCTGAGGTGCTTGAGACTGCCAAAGAACTCGGAAGCGAATACGCAGTTTCTGTTACCGGAATGGTAAACAAACGACCTGAGAAGATGGTAAATGCTGGAGTCGTTAACGGAGACATTGAACTAGAGATTACTGGAATTGAAATTTTGAATCCAGCAGAAGCTCTGCCATTTGATATGGACGCAGATTTTGCGATTGATACGCTTCTTGATAACCGTCCACTAACACTCCGACGAGACCACGATCGAGCAGTATTTACCATACAGCATGAGATCGTTACTGCTTACCAAGAGTTCCTTGTAGGAGAAGGATTCACCTCATTCCAAGCACCAAAGCTTGTAGGGGGTGATGCTGAAGGGGGAGCTGAAGTATTTAAAGTGAAATACTTTAAAGAACGAGACGCCTTCCTCTCAACGAGTCCACAGCTATACAAACAAATTATGGTTGGTGTGTTTGAGCGAGTATTTTCTATTGCTACGGCATTTCGAGCTGAAAAAAGTGCAACCAGCCGTCATTTAAGTGAATATTCGTCACTTGATATGGAGATGGGATTTATTACTGATCACTTGGATGTGATGCGCGTTGAAACATCATTGATGAAGCACCTGGTTAAGCACTTGGGCGCACATGCTGTTGATGCATTGAAGACACTTGAAATTGAACTTCCTGCAATCCCTGATGGAGACATCATGCCCTACATGAAACTTCGTGAAGCTCAAGAGCTTATCCTGAAAGAGACAGGAGTAGACAAGACAAGTGAGCCTGATCTGGAGCCGGAAGACGAACGATGGTTGTGCGAGTATGCGAGCAAGAATCTTGGTTCTGACTTTATCTTCATTACGCATTATCCAGTTTCAAAGCGACCATTCTACACATACGAGGATCCTGAAGACCTTGGCTTCACGAAGAGTTTCGACCTTCTCTTTCGAGGGGTAGAAATTACTACTGGTGGACAGCGTGTGCATGACTACAAAACACTACAAGAAAAAATTACTGCAAAGGGAATGAACCCTGAAGATTTTTCATTCTACCTACAGGCATTCAAAAATGGAATTCCTCCACACGGTGGATGGGGAATGGGGCTTGAGCGATTGACTGCGAAGTTCTGTGGAGTTGCCAACGTAAAGGAAGCAACACTCTTCCCTCGAGACATCAACCGAATTGATGCACTACTTTCTAAGGCAGAACAGATGCCTGAGGAAACTGAATAATCAAGGAATAAAAAGGGCGGAAAGCAAAACTTTCCGTCCTTTTTCGTATTTTGCTATACTACTTGTACTAACTTTTATAATATGACAAAGCTAACCCTATCCAACAAAGACATACCTGCCGTAGCAAAGAAATACTGCAAACTCGTTATCACTGAAGACGCACCAAGCTGGCACCGACTGGTTGAGTGCGAAGACGGGTCACTTGAGTACCGCATAGGAGCAGGGAAGTGGAAGGCGATGACGGCACGCAAATACATTACGTTTGTACGAACAGTGGTGCAGGCTGCTAAGAGTCACCAGATTGAACACCTCGCAATTCAGGCGCCTGTAGCGATGCTTCCGGCAATTCTTAAGGAACACGATAGTCAATGGATTCTTTCTACGCTCGCTGAGAATCTTACTATCGCAGCATACGAATTCACGATGTACAAAAGTACAAAATCAAAGAAAAAACAACTGCAAGAGGTTCTTGTTTGTGGAGGTCTTTCTTCAGCAGAAAAGAAAGCATTCGCTCGTGGCCTTATTGTTGGAACACAGGTAAATGTTGCTCGTGATATCGCAAATACAACTGCAGAAGACATGACGCCAACAAACCTCGGAAAAGCTGCTGTGAAGGCGGTTAAAGGAACAAAGGCATCAGTAAAGGTTCTTGGTGAAAAAGAGCTTCAAAAGCTCAAAATGGGTCTCTTATTGGCTGTTGGGGCGGGAACTAAGCATGAAACTAAGCTGATCGTGATGGAATATTACGGAGCCGGGAAAGCGAAGGGTAACCCGACTGTATTTATTGGAAAAGGTATCACCTATGACACAGGTGGTTTGAATGTAAAACCAAGCGGACACATGCATGACATGCATATGGACATGTCCGGAGGGTCAGCGGTTATTGCTGCGGTTGCAGCAAGCGCAAAGCTCGGACTGAAGAAAAACATCATCGGTATTATCCCCGCGGCTGAAAATGCTGTATCAGATCGTGCAATGCGTGCGGGAGATATTGTTACTGCAATGAACGGCAAGACTGTTGAAGTGCTCCATACTGACGCTGAGGGACGTATGGTATTGGCTGATGCACTGACGTACTCAGAACGCTTCAAACCAAAAGTTATTCTTGATGTCGCAACACTTACTGGGGCAGCACTCTCAGCGCTCGGGCAACATGCGTCAGCAATCATGACGAAGGATGAAAAACTGGAAACCAAATTACGAACGCTTGGAGAAGCATCAGGTGATTACGTATGGCCGTTACCTTTGTGGGACGAGTACCAAGCACACATCAAATCTACCCGAGCTGATTTAAGTAACATCGCTGCGAACTTCTCACGTTTTGGAGGGTCAATTGAAGGTGGTACATTTCTCGCTAACTTCGCGCCAAAGAAGGTGCCTTGGGCACATATTGATATCGCCCCACGGATGGAAGCAATCGCAAGCGATAAACTAGCCAAAGGTTCAACAGGTGAGCCCGTACGACTGTTGGTACGTTTTGCTGAAGAGTACTAGTACCGCTACCTACACACAAAGGGCGGAAAAGCTTTGCTTTTCCGCCCTTTGTACATGCTAAAATAAACTTAAATGGATGGAACTGCAACACTAGAAAAGTTTGAAGTTAAAACTGAGGCCTTTGAGGGACCGTTGGAACTTTTGTTAGATCTGGTAGAACGGCGGAAACTGTTGATCAATGATATCTCGCTTGCAGAGGTGACTGATGAATATATGCGACAGGTGTCGATCATGCAGGAACTGTCGCTACCAAACACGGCACAGTTCGTGGCGCTGGCTGCGACGTTACTTTTAATTAAATCGAAGTCGCTACTTCCGGTACTTGATCTAAGCACCGAAGAGGAGGAAGGAATTGATAACCTTGAGCTACGCCTGAAGCGGTACCAAATGTATCGAGATATCGCGAAGAACGTGGAAGAACTTTTTGGAAATACGATGACGCATGAACGTCAATATGTGGCTGACAAAAATCCAGTTTTTGTAACTGATAAATTTACCACCACATCAGGATTAGAAGAAGCTATTGGGAGTGTATTAGTAAATCTACCTAAGAAAGAAATCAAGCAAAAGGTACAAGTGCGTAAAGTAATCTCCCTTGAGGAAATGATGAACCGCCTACATTTGCGTATTGAAAACCAAATAAAAATGAAGTTTAGTGAATTGGTTGAAAACTCAACAGAACGAACCGATGTAATTGTCGGGTTCTTAGCAATCCTAGAGTCAGTTAAGCAGGGAAGTATCCTCGTGGCACAACTCAATCGTTTTGAAGATATAGAAATAGAGCAGGAAAGTGCGCAAACCCCCAAATATACATAAAAGGCGGGCAAATATTGCCCGCCGCTGTCTTTTATTTGAAAAATTATTTTCAAACAGGCTGCTGAATTTTAATCTTGTTTACAAGATAACCTCTATATTCAAGAGGACGAATAGGTCTTATATCTTCTCTCCTGAGAAGAATAATTCCCTTTTCGTGCACTTCTAAATGAAATTGGTACCATGGAATTTCATAGATTTCACCAGTTAGATGATCCTCTATAAACGAACATTCACCGCAACATTGTGCAACGTTAGTGATGTAAGATCGTAATTCATTTATTCCATTAGTAAATAAATTAAATTCTTGGTTTTTTCGCACATGAACATCAAAATGTCCCCTAAATTGTGTTACGTCTGTTATAAGTCCTGTCTTCATTACTGCCTCCTCTTTTAAATTTTTGTACAACTTCTATACTTTGTAATGTACTACCTGCTTATTTTTTGTCAAAAAAAATGCCCCACTAATATAATATGTGAGGCATTGTGCTGAAAAATTCAGCTAATCTCCGTTTGAGTTCTGCATTACTAGGACTCCCCCTGTAAATAATTGCGTCCTGGTCAATCCAGACGCACGCCGGCCAAATCAGATGTTGTTTGAGACTATCGCTGGAGCGATAGTAGTCGGACCACGAATTAGCATGATCTTACTCCTTTTATCAGTTTGAGCTTTCTTCTTCAATGTGTTGACCATGCGGCCGTTTTCGAGCCAAGAAGCCTACGGGCTCTCTATGGCGATCGCAACTAGCAGTCATATGATGCCAATTTTCGCGATATCATCACCGCAGGTCAACGCGAATATACTAGCACATAGTATGGTTTTGTCAACAGCTGTACAAGTAAAATGCGTATTTGTCTAGATATTGCTATAATTAGAAGGTTAATACGACGTTATGGAGCTTTCAACACAAATTGAAGGGCTGTTGTTCTATAAAGCAGCACCTATTAAACTCACTACGCTGAAAAAGATTTTTAGTGTGTCTGATGGTGAATTGGAAACAGCAGTACAGAACATCAAGGAACGTCTACATGAAGGTGCTATACGTCTTGCTATCACTGAAACGGAAGTGCAATTAGTTACAGCCCCAGAACTAGATGAACTCATAGAGTCGGTACGCAAAGATGAACTCAAGCGTGACATTGGAAAAGCAGGTGCTGAAACATTGGCGATTGTTTTATACAAAGGACCAATTAGCCGAGTTGAGATTGATCGTATTCGCGGTGTTAATTCAGGATTTATTCTGCGAAACCTTATGGTGCGTGGATTAATCGAGCGGGGAACCCAAGGAAAGAGTCACACATTTGCTCTGACGCCCACATTACTATCTCACTTGGGCATCACGCACAAAACTGAACTTCCAAACTACGCGACGGTACTTGATCAACTTGAAAGGTTTGAGCAAGAACAAATTGACGCTGAAAATATATAATCATCATGACTGACACACCTGAAACTGACACAACAGAAGAAATGATGGATCAAGTACAGACAGAGGAATTTATTATGCCCGAAGAAGACCCCATACTACGCGAGAAAATCCCTGTACTACAACAGCTAACACTTCTAGCTGCCATTTTACTTCTACTCTTAGGTGGCGCAATCACACCAAAAATCATTGCCTATTTCGCAGATGAAGCTGATGTAATTCCCGCTGCTCCAATTTTGAAGGAGAAGGTGGAGCCTTTAGAAGCACAAGGGAAAAGTATCAAACCTTTTTCTGAGGTAAGTATTGCTGCTGAAGCTGCGTATGTATGGGATGTTCGTGGACAACGACCATTGTTCAAAAAGGACGAATCTGAACAATTACCACTTGCATCAGTTACAAAGCTCATGACTGCGCTAGTAGCCTACGAATTACTTGCTGACACTGAAAACGTGGCTGTAACTGAGCAAGCAATCAAACAATACGGAAATAGTGGTCTCCTGCAGGGAGAAACATTCAATCGGGCAACACTTTCAAATTTGGTGTTAATGTCTTCGTCAAACGATGGAGCCTATGCATTGGCGGCCGCCGCTGGAGAAGTACTGCAAAAAGACAACGGAGCAATTGCATTCGTGCACGCAATGAACATCCGGGCGGAAGAACTTGGACTAGTTAGCACCTACTTCAAAAATCCTACAGGTCTTGATATAGATGAGTCAGAAAATGGTGGAAACGGTTCTGCAAAAGATATGGCATTTTTAATGGAGTACATTCTTGAGAATCAGCCGGAAATACTACAGTTTACAAAAGAACCAGATGCACGCGTCTATAGTGAGGATGGTATTTATCATGATGCGGTGAACACTAATTACTACATTCATGAAATTCCAAATCTCTTGGGATCGAAAACAGGCTACACAGAATTAGCAGGAGGAAACCTCGTGGTTGCGTTCGACGCAGGACTGGACCGACCGATTATTATTAGTGTACTTGGATCTACCCGACAAGAACGGTTTACTGACGTGTTGAAGCTTGTAAAAGAAGCACAAGACTACGTAACTCAGCAATAATATGGATATTTCAATCATTAAAATTCTCATCCCTGCAGTGCTTGCTTTTGTTATTGGTATTGGTATCACTCCATTGATTACACACTATCTTTATAAATACAAAGTCTGGAAAAAGGAAGGTGGCAAGACTGCAATGAACGGGATGATAGCTACTGAATTCAACCGACTCAAAGGAGATGGCGAAACAAAAACACCTCGCATGGGAGGTATCGTTATCTGGGGGAGTGTTCTGCTTACTGTACTCTTACTTGCCGTTTTAGGTGAGATGTTTAAAAATTCGATCTTTGCAGAACTGGATTTCTTTAGTCGTTCTCAAACCTGGATACCAATCTCAACTATGATACTCGGTGCTGCGTTGGGATTTCTTAATGACTTTTATGATGTCACTCACCGGCGTGACGGAGTATCAATCCGTGTGCGACTTTTATTGATCTCAATTCTTGCGGGTTCTATCGGTTGGTGGTTTTACGCAAAGCTAGGAGTAGATACTGTCGGTATCCCATTTGATGGAACATTATTCGTGGGATGGCTTATTATTCCTATTTTTATCATTCTTGCTAACGCACTCTATGCGAGCGGTGTGATTGATGGTATTGATGGTCTTTCAGGTGGAGTTTTTGCGTCAATTTTTATCTCATACGCTGGAGTTGCCGTTATCCAATCACAGTTAGATATCGCAGCATTGTGTGCGACCATCGCAGGGGGTATTCTTGCATTCTTATGGTTTAACATTCCTCCTGCGCGTTTCTGGATGACTGAAACAGGTAGTATGGCATTAACACTCACACTTGCGGTAATTGTCTTCATGACTGATAGTCTGGGAGATGGTAACGGTATTGCACTTCTGTTTATCATTGGTCTACCACTTGTTGCAACTGTTATTTCAAATATTGTTCAGGTCATCTATCGAAAGGTAACAGGAAAGAAGTTATTACGTATTGCACCATTACATCACCACTTTGAGGCCATTGGATGGCCCTCATATAAGGTGACTATGCGGTATTGGATTATTAGTATTTTCTGCGCTATTTTCGGTATTATTATTGCTGCAATTGCATAACTTCCTATGAATAAGAACGTAGATCGTACATTATTGGTTATTATCATCACGTTAGTAACGCTTGGCTTTTTCATATTCTCTTCAGCGTCACTTGGGCTTCTTGCACGAGAAGGGGCGCATTTTTCTTCTGTAGCATTTAGCCAAATTGTCTTTGGAATCATAGGAGGGGGAATCGGGATGTTCCTGACCAGTCAGATTTATTACCGTAATTGGCGACGTTTTGCCTTCTATATATTTCTCGGGACTTGCCTGCTCACCCTGGCGGTTTTCATCCCAGGCATAGGATTCGAACATGGAGGAGCACACCGTTGGCTCATTGTGGCTGGATTTTCATTTCAACCAGCTGAACTCTTGAAGATCGGATACATCATCTATATGGCCACTTGGTTATCTGGAACGCAAAAACAAGTAGCGACATTTAAAAACGGCGTACTACCGTTTCTTGGCATCACTATGGTAGTAGGGATTATTTTATTACTCCAACCAGACACTGATACCTTCTTACTCATGGGGACCGCGGGATTGGCAATGTTTGTGACCGCTGGAGGTAGATGGCGTGACGTTGGACTCATGATGCTTTCAGGGGTAGTGCTACTTGCGCTACTTGCATTTAGTCGTCCATACATCATGGATCGAATCACCACATTCCTCGACCCCACAACCGACCCGCAAGGAAGTAGTTACCAAATTCAGCAGTCACTTATCTCTATTGGCTCAGGTGGGTTTGCAGGGCGTGGGTTTGGACAAAGTATCCAGAAATTTGAATACCTACCCGAGCCTATTGGAGACTCGATCTTTGCCGTCTTCTCTGAAGAATTTGGATTTATCGGAAGTGTCTTTCTTATTGGACTGCTTTCGTTCTTTACCTTTCGCGGATACAAGATTGCTTCACACGCAAGCGATCTCTTTGGGATGTTACTTGTAGTGGGATTCATGACCTTAATTGTTATTCAGGCATTTTTAAACATAGGCGCCATGCTCTCGTTAGCGCCACTGATGGGATTGCCGTTGCCGTTTGTCAGTCACGGGGGGACAGCCCTGTTAACGACACTTATTGCAGTGGGAATTGTACTTAACGTATCCAAGTACCAAAAGAAAGGGTTATAGGGAGCGTGATACACTTATATTAATATATATTATGAAGAAACGTATAGTTCTTGTAGGAGGAGGCAGTGGTGGGCATTTTTACCCAGTTATTGCTGTCGCAGAGCGTCTTAACGACTATAAGGCACAGGGTACCGACCTTGAGCTGTATTACATGGGCCCTGAACCATATAGTCAGGATGATCTTGATGCGAACAACATAACATTTGTTTCCATACCAACAGGGAAGCGTCGTAAATATTTTTCTGTATTAAATTTCTTTGATTTGTTTAAGGTATTCTTTGGTCTGTTCTTTGCGGTTTGGAAACTATACAAAATCTATCCAGATGTTGTATTTAGTAAAGGAGGGTACACCAGTGTACCTGTTGTACTAGCTGCATGGTTTTTACGCATTCCAATTATGGTGCACGAATCAGACACTAAGGCAGGAAGTGCCAATAAGTTAGGAGGGAAGTTTGCACGGTACATTGCCATTGCATTTGATGACGCTGCAAAAGATTTTCCTGTGACAAAAACGGCACTTGTTGGCATCCCTATGCGAAAAGCCTTCCTTGACGAAGTACAAGACCCTATACAGCAACTGCAACTACCGACAGAAAAACCGCTAATTTTTGTAACCGGTGGGTCTATTGGTGCACAGAAAATTAACTCATTGATCATGGAGTCATTGGATGATCTTTTACCAAACTATACAATTCTGCACCAAACTGGTGAAAAAAACGAAGAAACTGTTCGTTTGACATCCTCCCAGCTCATTACAGACACTTCACTGCTCGCACGATACTTTGTAAAAGGAAGCCTCAATGCAACGGAAATGAATCTGGCTCAAAGCGCTGCGAGCATTATCGTTTCGCGGGCAGGCACGGGAACTATCTTTGAGATTGCTCACAAAGGAAAGCCTTCTATTGTAATTCCTATTCCAGAGGACGTCAGCCACGATCAGCGAACCAATGCATATGCCTATGCACGTAGTGGTGCTGCATCGGTACTTGAGGAAGCAAATCTTACTGACGGTTTGCTAACCTCTGAAATAACCCGTATTATGGGCGATCAAGAAACTTACAAAGCAATGAGTAGCGCTGCTAAAGCATTTGCTGGAGATGATGCCGCTGCAACTATTGCCAAGACTCTTATTGAGGTTACTGAAGAGCACGTCTAATATTTTACTGAATCACCATTATGAAAAAAATCGTCACCCGTTTCGCACCATCACCAACAGGCTTTATGCACATTGGCGGGGTTCGTACTGCACTGTACTCATACCTCTATGCTCAGAAAATGGGAGGTGATTTTATTCTGCGCATTGAAGATACTGATAAGTCACGAGAGGTTAAAGGCTCTATCGCACACATCCAAGAATCACTTACATGGTTAGGCATTGATTGGAAATACGGTCCAGACAAGCCAGGCCCTTTTGGTTCATGCCTACAATCAGATCGATTAGACATCTACAAGAAATACGCACAAACCTTGGTTGATAAAGGTCTTGCGTACCCTGATCCATACACCAATGAAGAACTTGAAGCATTTCGTGAACAAGCAAAAGCAGAGAAGCGGCCATTCCTCTACAGAGAACATCGGCCAGAAACATTTGGTGTATGGGACGGAACTAAACCATTACGATTTAAGGTGTCTGAAGTAAAGCGATACCACTGGACTGACGCGGTGCGTGGCGAGCTTGAAGCTGGAGAAGAAATGCTTGACGATATTATCATCATCAAAGCTGACGGATATCCTACTTATAACTTCGCACATATCGTGGACGATCATGAGATGGAAGTAACACATGTCATGCGCGGGGAAGAGTTCATTGCAAGTACTCCAAAGTTTCTGAGTCTTTATGACGCACTTGAAATTCCATATCCCGTATTTGTAACTATGCCACCGATTATGGCTGCAGATGGTAAAAAGAAGCTTGGTAAACGTGATGGAGCAAAAGACTTACTTGAATACCGAACTGAAGGATACTTACCAGAAGCAATGGTTAACTTCTTGGCACTTATCGGTTGGAATCCAGGAACAGAGCAGGAAGTCTTTGGTGAAACTGAACTTATTGAGACATTCACTCTTGAAAAAATACAAAGATCCGGAGGAGCTTTCAATGAAGAAAAACTATTATGGATGAATAAAGAATACCTACAAAAACTCAGCACTGAAGATTTTGCAAAGTATGTGAAAGATGCACTTCCTGAAACAATTACGAGTCTACCTCTGTTTACCGAGCAAACACTTTTGAAGCTCGCACCATCTATTCAAGAACGAGTACACAGTAAAGCTGAGATCACACAAGCCGCTGAGGAAGGGGAGTATTCATGGGCATTTAGTACACCTAAGGTTGATCCAGCACTCGTACAATGGAAGAAAGATGAGTCACCTAAAGATGCACTCCCACGACTACAAAAAGCTCTAGAATTACTAACTGACGCCGATTTTAGCACTGCAGACACAATTAAGAGCGCAGTCTGGGACTATGCAGAAGAAGTAGGGAGAGGAGAACTCCTGTGGCCGTTACGCGTATCACTTACCGGACGAGAACGTTCACCAGATCCATTTACCTGCGCGTTTGTAGTAGGGAAGGAGGAAGCTCTGTTACGAATACAGTCAATTCTAAATTCTATTTAAATATTGACGAAATGTTATTTTCGTTATATAGTTGATTTAAAATCAAACAAGCAACACAGGAGGTTAGACCATGCTTGAGCGAATTGGAAAGCTCTTTACAGAAAACAAAAATCGAGAAGCATTCTTCAAGATCGTTGGACGTCACTGGCCAATGGGAAGTGCAGAATATAGGCTCATAGAAAAAGCCTACGACGCAGCAAAAAATGCGTTCCGTCACACCAATCGTGAGGGAGGTGAGAGGTATTTTGAACACCTTCGTGGTGTGGCACTTATCATTCTGGAACACCTACGTTGTCGTGACCATGAAGTAATCATTGCTTCACTGCTTCACGACATTGTTGAAGATAGACCTGAATGGACTCATGAAAGAGTTTCGTTTGAATTTTCTCAGTCAATATCAGAATTGGTCTGGTGGGTTACAAAGCCTCCAGTATCTGATTACGATGATGACAAGGAAGCGAGAAATCGGGCATATCACAACAATCTAGGTCGTGCTCCACGCAAGGCACTGATCGTAAAATTAGCTGACCGCCTTCATAATCTTATGACACTTTGGGATTGTACTCCCGAAAAACGTCTGCGGAAAGTTCTTGAAACACAAGATTATTACCTTCACTTAGCTGAGAAGGAAATGCTTCTGATTCATGAAATTGAGGATGCGCTACGCAAGCTTCTTGCATAAACACAAAACGGGCCCTTACGGCCCGTTTTTCATATGGTAAAATATATACATATTCTTATGTGTACACGTACGATAGCTGTTTTTATTTTGGGTCTTTTAATAGCTCCGCTTTTGACTGTGGGTACGCATTTTGCGCAGGCACAAAGTGAGGTTCAAAAACTCCAAGGGCAAATTACTGAACGCAATGACCGACTGTCAGATATTGAAAAAGAAATTGCAGAGTACGAAGCTGCGCTTAATGAAGTTGGGGCTGAGAAAGACACACTGCAGCGAGCAATTAACCAGCTTAGTCTTGAACGCAAGAAAGTACTTGCCGACATCAGTTACACTGAAAATAAAATCTCTTCAACCGATCTCACCATCAACAAACTCACTCTTGAAATTGGTGTTGCAGAAAAAGATATTGCTCGTAACGAAGAATCCATTAAGGCAATCTTACGCAAATTTAATACGGCTGACAATGAATCATTCATTGAGGTATTCTTACGTCAAGAAAATATTTCAGCTTTTTGGAATGAATTTGAAGAACTTGAAACAGTAAAGGAAACAATGTTCCTTCAAATCGAGGATCTTAATGAATCAAAATCGATCCTTGAGCAAAAACGATCACAAAGCACCTCTGAGCGAAGTAACTTGGTAGATCTTAAAGATCAGTACGACGACCAACAGAGTATCCTTGCTCATAACACGGCTAACAAATCAAACCTGCTTTCAGCGACTAAGAATGAGGAAGCTAGTTATCAAACACTACTTGAACAAAAGAAAAACGCTCGCGATACACTCTTAGCTGAAGTTCGTGACATCGAATCACAGATTCAATTTATCCTAGACCCAAATACTATTCCAACTCCAGGAACTGCAGTATTTCGCTGGCCATTGGACAGTCCGTATATCACACAGTATTTCGGGTATACCAAATTCGCACAATCAGGAGCCTACGGGGGAAGCCAGCATAATGGTATGGATCTTGGTGCACCTATTGGCACAAAACTCTATGCGCCATTAACAGGGACAGTACGAAACGTTGGGAACACTGATGCGGTACCTGGTTGTTATTCATGGGGACAATGGCTTTTGATTGATCATCCTAACGGTCTTTCTTCTATGTTTGCTCATTTAAGTCAAATCTCAGTCTCACCAGGACAGAAGGTAAACACGGGAGATATTGTTGGGTATGTTGGGAGCACAGGATACTCAACAGGTCCTCACCTACACTACACGGTATATGTAACTGATGGAGTACAAGTAAAACAATTCAATCAGTTTAAGAAGGTGACAGGTTGTGGGGCAGCATTGTCACCGTTCGCTGCAATTGATGCGTACTTGGATCCGTTGGATTATTTGCCGACACTGTAACAATGGGCACGCCCCTTGCGTACTACTATATATGAATGAATCACAAGCAACACAAATAGTAATACTTGGAGGAAGCGGGGATCTGGCAAAGCGGAAACTTATTCCAGCACTGCTTGATCTCTATGTGCACAGAAAACTCCCTGACGTTTTTTCTGTTATCGGGTTAGCTCGAACACCTCGAAGCGACGAAGAGTACCGACAATTTGTAAACGACTCCCTTACAGCCCATGAACATGGCCATAGTCAAGAAGATATTTCTGCATTTTGTTCACGTGTATCATACATCTCTGGATCTTTTGACGACCCACAAAGTTACCAGACACTTAAAACTTCTTTAGATTCATTTTCTGATTCACAAAATGTCTGTACTAACAGGCTTTTTTATCTTGCGGTACCACCACAATATTACGAAACTATTTTTGAATATATTCACCAAACTGGGCTCGCGGAAAATTGCTCTGATGGGGAAGGGTGGGCACGTATTTTAGTTGAAAAACCATTTGGTCACGACCTTGAAACTGCACAAAAACTCGATCAAAAACTAAGCTCTTTGTTTACAGAAGATCAGATCTTTCGTATTGACCACTATCTTGCGAAGGAAGCGGTACAAAACATACTTTCATTTCGTTTTGCCAACACACTCTTACGATCACCTTGGAACAAGGAACACGTGAAAGAAGTACGGATCACCATGCATGAAGATATCGATGTCCAAGACAGAGGAAATTTTTATGACGGTATCGGCGCGTTGCGCGACGTGGGGCAAAATCATCTACTGCAATTACTTGCTCTAATAACTATGGACGAACCTCAGGAGTTTACCGCAAAAAATATTAGAAAAAATCGAGCAGAAATTCTTAGTGCACTTATTCCCTTTACAGACCAAACAATACAAACACAACTACAACGTGCTCAGTACGAAGGATATACCAATACTACAGGTGTCGATGAAAACTCAACGACCGAAACATTCTTTGCGCTTACCGCATATCTAGACACTGAAACTTGGCAAGGAGTACCGTTCCACATAGAAGCAGGGAAGGGGATGGCAGAAAAGAAAGTTTCTATTGAAATAGTATTTAATGATGTTGCATCAGGTTTGTTTGAAACTGACAGCTGTCACACCATACAAAACAAAGTCGTACTACAAATTTCTCCCGAGCAGAGTATGCATATTACACTCAATGCAAAAATGCCTGGGACAGGATACCAAATGGAATCACGCACACTTTCATTTGACTGCGATAAATCAACACTAGAAATCAGTGCCTACGAAAAAGTCTTACTTGACTGCATTTCAGGTGACCAAACACTCTTTACACAGACCGAAGAAGTACTTGCATCTTGGAAATTCATAACTTCAATTCTTGAACGTTGGGGAGATCAAGAACTGCATATATATCCAAAGGGAAGTAAGACTCCTGTACAATAAGATTATATTTATGAAAAAAGAATTAACTTTTATAGGACTCGGAAGGATGGGAGCAGCAATGGCAGCAAATCTTGTTGAGCAAGACTACACAGTACACGGGTACGATGTGGACGACAAAGCGCGGTCTTCAGCAGATGTTGATGGTGTCATCGTACACAAAACACTTGAGGAGGCAGTTTCTACATTGCAGACACCTCGTACTATCTGGCTGATGCTCCCTTCAAAATATGTTGACGCTACACTCAAACAATTACGTCCTTTACTCACCTCAGGTGACACTATTATTGATGGAGGCAATAGTTTCTTTAAAGACTCAATACACCGCCACAATGATCTCATGGCGGAGCCGATTCATTTTCTTGATTGTGGCACCTCGGGTGGTGTTAGCGGTGCACGTAATGGCGCATCTCTTATGGTTGGTGGACCAAAGGAAATTGTAAAGCAGCATGAACATATTTTTACTGCACTTGCCATAAAGGATGGGTACGGGCACGTTGGAGGTTCTGGTGCAGGACACTTCGTAAAAATGGTACACAACGGCATTGAATACGGCATGATGGGTGCAATTGCTGAAGGAATTAATGTACTACATCATCATAAAGATGGCCTAGACTTAAACATCAACGAAACACTCAAACCGTACCAACACGGGAGTATTATTGAAAGTAATTTAATGAACTGGATTTCTGATGCATATCACCTTGATGGGTATTTAGAAAAAATTGCCGGGGAAGTACCTACGGGAGAAACAGAGATGGAGATGGAGTATTTGATAGACCACGAAGATGTGCGGGTACTTGACGCGGCTGTACTACAACGTAAACTGACGCGAATAGAACCCTCGTTCATTGGTACTCTTATTTCTGCAATGCGTAATCAATTTGGAGGTCATAAAATAGTAGACAAGGAGCCTGTTGATACCGAATAACTAATATGTCTATACCTAACATGCTCAATATCATGAAAGACACTGCGCAAGCAGTATCTGTTGCATTAGAGACTCACAAAAACAGTGAGGTGCTTCTGCTACTTGCCGGCGGCTCTGCACTGGATGTGCTTGAATATGTGGACACAAGTAGTATTAATGAATACACAACGATCATGATGATGGACGAACGCTTTTCGAGTAAACCAGATGAAAATAATTACCTACAAATGAGTAAGTCATCCTTCTTCGAAAAAATTACTAAAAATGAAGCATACACCATTCCAACAGTTCCTGAGGAAGGGGAGACTTTAGAAAGTTTTGCTGAAATACTAAACAATACCCTACATACCTATTTTTCTGAACACCCAAACGCAACTGTACTTGCTTTGTTTGGCATAGGCGCAGATGGGCACACTGCAGGTATTTTTCCAATGAAGAATGTGGACTTTGTTGACACATACGGGCAAGGAGAGCTGTACGTACCAGTACACACAGCTCCAGCACCCTTTACACAACGATCGAGCATTACACCAAAATGCATTATGCAGCATGTAACAACTGCCTTTGTATATGCAGTGGGAGCAGAGAAAACTGCTATTTTGCAAACATTACATGATCCATATGAACTACATGAACTTCCTGCATATATCCATACACAAATTGAATCAAAGATTTTTACTGACCTTCCTTTGCAAAGAGAGCAAACTAGCACATGATGCAAAATTTATTACTTACCAAAACCAACAGTGCGATATTTACTCTAACTATACTTCTGATTGGATCTTCAACGTTTATATATACAAACAATAAACACAGCGTTTCTAATATTGAAGATTTCGAGTCTCCTGTAGCTGCATGTATTCAAGCACTTCCTAAGAAAAAGAGGAGCAGTCACTACGAGTCCATAGTAGTACAGATCAACACAGATCTACAAAAAGACATCATCCTTAAAGAAACCGACACTACCTATTGCAACAAATTTGGATGTGCATACGAACTGTGTCTTATCACGAATACTTCTGCCGAAATAATTCCTTTTGGGTATACAGCTAAACGTCTAGTTGTAAAAAATACACACAACAATGGTTTATACGACATTCAACTACTTGGGGAGCAGGCAACAGACCTTCAATGGGACGGCAACCAGTACATAATTAGTGGTCACTCACAGATTACAGAACCTGCAGAGCATTACCACTAAAAGTTATTTAAATACTAAGGGTCGCACAATATTTCTACATAGGGAAGTGCAGTCGGTTGGGAAGATAGCTAAAACAACTCAATCTTGAGTTGTTTTTAGCATTACAGCAGCAACTCTGATACTCAGAGTGTTCCAGGATGAAAAAACAGGTACTAAGGTACCAGTAGAAATTTTTTGGCAAAAATTATTTTGAAAATTTGAAATTATTTTTTGAAATAAATATACACGACTCAATACTCAAGCAGAAAGTTTTAAGATGCTTAGAATCCATTACAGAAGCGTGAAATACAAGCAAAATGGATAATTATAGATATTATCTACATAAGCCTAATTCGATTCAATATGTTACTTATAGGTACATTAGGTCACAAAAGTACACTGTACGACGTGTATTAGGATGCTCTTACTACAAACATATCTGTTTGCGACGTATACACATGGCTTTGCCATTATGTATACGTCGCAAAAGATATATTGTGCGACGCTTATAAGAATAGTTACGCTTGTACAATAAGCCCTTCCCGACTATAGTGTGCGTATCAACAAGGAGGTTAAAATGATTTGGATAAAATCTATCACAGCAGTTCTTTTGTTTATCGCAGTTTCGGGATGTACTGCTCCATGTAATACAGGTTCAGGCCCTCTAACAATGTTCTTCGAATCTGTTTGCGATTAAAGAAATTTCACATAACAACAAAAGCGCCAAACGGCGCTTTTACTCTATTCCCCTTCCCTAGCCTGAAATCTCACTTTTAACAATATTTTTTTCAGCATCAAATACGAAGGCTCCAATAAATTTTTTACTTTCCAGGAGCATGGGCATCCAATGCGGATCATCTTTCCACATTTGATGATATGGAATTTCAGTATCAGGAAACCACTCAGGCACCATTTCATCAGTTTCTGTTATTTTCCCTTCAAATTCCTCCACTTTATATATATGTACTTCATGGAGCTCGTCGGTATCCATATAGGAAAATTCTATAATCCCCATTTTATGTTCAGCAGTAATGACAACACTGACACCTGACTCCTCATGCATCTCTCGCACTGCAGCTTCTTCAGGAGTTTCATGAGCTTCAACTTTTCCGCCAAAACCATTAAAGAGACCTTGACCAAAACCACGTTTTTTCATGCCCAGCAGTACACGGCCTTCAGTATGTAAAATACAAAGTGTTAAAATTTTTCTATCCATGCTTGCTCACTTAAAAACTGGCCTTCTAGTAACATTGCGATGTGTTGATCGTACATGCTGGTATGTTGTGTAAGGAATACATTGCGTAATTGTGCCTCTTTGCTCAGGAGTGTCTCAATCTCAGGATGTGATTGAAGGTACGTTCTGAGTTTCATTGGGATGCTTTCTGTTTGTGAAAATACGGTAACACCGTTTCCAAATCGTTTCCTAATTTTCGAAGCAAGTAATGTGTAATGTGTACAGCCCAATATAATGCCATCCACGGCGACGCCTTGTAATAATCGATCGTCAATCAACGCTTCGGTAATTGCGTAAGCACCAGCTATGTTCCCATCTTCAAGTAACGGAACTAATTCAGGTGTCGCTATAGCTTCGATTTTTACATCAAATTCATTACGCTTACCAAGCTCAAGATGATATTTACCAGAACTTACTGTCCTTTGCGTTGCGAACATAAGTACTCGTTTACAGTCACTTTCTATGACATCTTCAATAACAGGCACAATAACACCCAATATCTTACGATCTGGATACTCCAGTGGCAAAAATTCTTCCTGTAAGCGCCGTAACGTCTCCGCAGAGGCCGTATTGCAGGCAATTACTACCAAACTACAGTCTTTGGTAAAAAGATACTCTACGCCTATTTTTGTTAGTTCATAAATCTCCTCCTCAGTACGATCACCATACGGAAGATGTTTAGTGTCCCCATAATATTCATAGTCATACTGTGACAGTTCTTTAGCTACTGCTTTCAGCACCAGTAATCCACCCAATCCAGAATCAAAAAAACCTATTTTCATAATATCTATACAGACACTATAGCAAATAGATTCTAAATTACCTCATGAAAACAATTTCTTTACATCAACAACCGAGGTCATCCGAGGATCTGATGAAAGAACTCTTCCTTGATTATTAATGATACTCAGCACATCAACCTCAACAGAAGAACGATGCACTAGTACTTGCGGATCACTCCTTTTACGATCGCTGCGATTCGCATGTCGTATTCTGGATAAATTGGTTTGTAGTTTTTGTTTGCCGGTTCGAGCCATACTTTTTTTCCATCAGTTTTAAAATATTTAAGAGTCCATCCATCGTCAACTTCAGCTATAACGATATCTCCATCTTTAGCAGTCTGTGATCGTTCTGCAATAACCAAGTCTCCTTCATCAATATGTGCTTCAATCATCGAATCTCCTTTCACTTCCAGAATAAAGGTCTTTTCTTTCTTTGGGACAAGGTATTCTTCAATACTTAATGTGTCGAGCACTTGCGAGTCTGCTGTACTTGGGATACCAGCTTCAACAAGACCAAGTAAGGGAATTTCCCCTGCGCTCATTGCAGGGAGAATTTTACCCTGTGCATCTTTTTCCAGTATTCCAGCGTCAATAAGCTTGTGAACAAGTTTAGAAACAGCGTTCTTTGATTTGAATCCAACGAGCTCCATAATCTCCGCATAACTTGGCATGCGTTTGTTTCGATTATAGAATTCGAAGATTTTATCTTGGTGACTCATAATTAGTATTGGTAACTATAGTTCTATAGTACCCTATGCTCGACTAAAGAAGTTAAGACGTAGTGGACTAATAATAAGTCGTGCCCGTTCTTCCCTTCGGATCTGTCGTAGTAATTGTCGGTGTCGTCGCGCTTCTCTTTTGTAATCTGCATGTTCAACGATCTTGCAATCGATGATACCGTTTAGATTTTGAATCTCTTTGTTTAATGCCTTTAGATATTGTTTTTTACTCATACTATTTTTACTTATTTCCCCTCGTAATTAAATATAGTATAGGTGAACGATCGTTCACCGTCAAGTAATTATCTCCCCGTAAATGTGTGGACAAGGAATGGACCCTATTTTTAGCCAATTACAATAAATCTATCCATCATTTTTCCATCAACGTCAATAGTTTCCTCAAACATTTCCTGAGGACGTGCAAACACTGGCTTGGGCCCTAAGTCATCAGTATCATACTCCGCTCGGTAAATCACGAGCATCTGCATGGTCTCGCTATGATGGGCGATTGCTATTACAGTATACTCTTTCCCATTTTTGTAATGTCTGTATTTTTTTCCTGTCTCAGCCTTCATACTTAGTTATGCTTTGCGTGATAAATTGCATTTACTGCAAGGGATGCCAGTGCACCAATGATGAACGTCCATTCAATTGAGAAATAGAATGTTAGTGCAACCATACCAAACAACGCAAGAGCTCGTCCGATGTGCGACGCCATCTCACGCATCACAGTAAATTCATCAACGTACCTCCCCTGCTCCCCAGACATGTCATAAAGAATTGCACTGTATGGTGTTTTTATAAAAATCTTAGTGATGTTGTGATACAGACCCACAAAGAAAATCTGGGTTGCCGAAAGCACAAACATTTTAATCACCCAACCAAATGCATAAAGAATGCTCCCCCGTTTAAGCGTCTGCACTTTACTGTGTCCCTTCCCGTCAAGATACTTCCCGACAAACAACTGTACAAAGATAGTAACTCCAACAATCACCGTGGAGAGTGCCCCAATCTCAAGCATGTTTCCGTTGAGTACTTCGTATAGAAAAATAGGCCATGCAATAAGATTAACCACTACCTCAGCACCGTTTGCCATTTCTCCCACTAATACGTTACGGAAATCAGGAGAAAAGAGATGTTGTGTTGTTTCTTTATACGTCCACGTAAACTGCTCCTCTACTGCGGGAACAAACAAATACGACACTCCGGCTGCGGCAAGAAGTACGACACCAATAGCAAAGAGCACTTCGTAGCCACTGTTTTGTACAATATACCCGGCCAAAATTGGCCCAAGCATTCCCATGAATGCAATAGTCGCAAACATAAGTGAGACGTCTCTTCCCCGCTCCCCTCCTTTTGTAAAGGCGGTAAAATCAACATGATACGGCACCCAGTGAAAGACACGAAACCCAACCATGGCTATAACCAGAGGTGCGAGCAAATGCCAAATATTTATTCCATCAGCAAAAAAGAGGATGATGAATTGAACAACCGAGAACACGGCACCTAGTGCAAGTGTTTTACTAAAACCAAGTATATTGGTGATTCGCATTCCAGGAACCAAAAATAAAGCATATCCAATAGAGACAGCAGCATAGAATAGACCCACGATCCAAAATTCTAAACCAGTAGTCTCATACAAAAAGATAGGGACAAACATCCCCATCATGGCGGTTGCGAGACCTTGTATCAGACGCTTGGAGATAAATAACTGCAAAAAACCACCTTTTCGCTGTGTTCCTCTTTGGACAAGTCGGGAAAGTACTACCGTAATTCGTTCCATATCTATGTATTGTACCGCACACTGCTTTTTTAAAAGGTTATGTTACGCACGTATACAAAGTTAAACTTATGCTTTTGCAAGCTTCACAACGTATTCAAAATGTTTTTTTGATACAGGGGTTATAGAAAGTCTACTCCCTTTTTTTGTCACTATCATCCCCTCTAACTTTGGATCAAGTTTCAATTCATTAAGTGTCACAATCCGTGGAAATTTCTGAATGAATTTCACATCCACCAGTAGCCATGTAGGATTCTCCTTTTTACTCTTCGGATCTGGATGATCACTCTTGGAATCAAACTGTGTCGGGTCTGGATAGGCCTCACTTACAATTTTCATTTCTCCAACTACACCAATTTCTTTTGCATTGGAGTGATAGAACAGCACGTGATCTCCAATATGCATATCATCACGAATCATATTGCGCACTTGATAGTTACGAATACCATCCCAAGGTTCAACCTTGTTCCGCTTAAGATCATCAATCGAGAAGCAATCGGGCTCAGATTTCATTAGCCAATATTGTGCACTTTGGGAGGTTTTTGTATTCATTGTTCTAGTATACTAAATATATAGTTTTATTACATAACTAACGCCTATGAACTTAACCACACTTAACCAATACGCAGCACCAGCTGGACGTATCCTTGTAGGAGCATTCTTCCTCCTCGCTGGAATTGGGAAGCTTACCAACATTGAAGGTACTGCAGGATATATCGCTTCAACAGGATTACCTATGAGCACATTCTTAGCATGGGATGCTGCACTATTTCTTATACTTGCAGGAGGAGTACTCATCATTGGTAAATATATGAAAGAAGCACTTGGGTTGCTTGCTTTGTACACCATTCTCGTAACTGCACTCTTTCACGGGCCTCATCTATGGGCTGATGATCCTACAGGAGGACAACAACTCAACTTCATGAAGAACATGGCATTGCTTGGAGGTATTTTGTACATGTTTGCACACACAGGAAAAGGACATGCCGAGAAACGAACTGAATCACAATCACAAGAACAAATGTAAGTTACATACATACAAAAAAGCCACAGCATGCTGTGGCTTTTTTGTATGTTCAAATCTAGAGCGTTGGTGTTCCGGGTATTGTGGGTACTGTGGTGGTCCCAAACAATCCTCCTGCGATGATATTCACAATTCCCCAAATGGAAACCATGAGCACAAAGCCGATGATGGCATATGTTATTAGTTGTTTCCCTTTCTCTCGTTCTGCCTCATTTCCTCCACCAAGGATGAAGTACTTAAACATTCCGAACACAAATACCAACAGGGCAAGTGTGAATAATAACGGGATGAGAATGTTATCTATAAAACCTCCGATGTTTGTAAAAAATGTATCTACCTCTCCAAAGTATTGTTGTGCAGATGTCACTATTGGCATTAACAGGATCAACATTGCATACTTCCCTATTGTTTTCTGAGCTTTATTCATATTAGTTATATTACCGTATACAGCTATCATTATCTACGCACCAATATCAGGTCCTGATGGAGTGTTTGGCGGTGTGTTATCAGGAAACAATCCTCCTGCGATAATATTTACAATTCCCCAAATAGAAACCATAAGAACAAAACCAACTATCGCATACATCACTAGTTGCTTTCCTTCTTCTCGAGCTGACTCATTACCTCCGCCAAGAATAAAGTACTTGAATACGCCATATAGGAAAACCAGTAGTGCTATGGCAAAAATAAGCGGAATAAGTACTGAATTAATAAACCCGCTTATGTTATTAAAAAATGTATCTACCGTTCCAAACTGAGCTAATGCCATAACTGGCAGAGCAAAGAGACTTCCAACAATTGCTATTCTTTTCATATACACAGTATATAGCACTGTTTTGTATAAAATAAGTCATATACACAAAAGGCCGGAAGCAAAGCTTCCGGCCTTTTGTTGTGTATACCGAGTCTTAAACTCTACACGTGGAGTTGCAAATGTTAGACAGACGCAAGTGTCCGACTCCAACACGGTGCTGATGCACTCCATGGTTGTGTACCTGATCGCTCATAGAGGTCTCGGGCATACGCCATGTTATCGTAGATATCTTCCATATCGAGTCCCATTCGATCTGCAGTCTCACCATGGTAACCAAGGTTGATCTGCATTACTCCTGTATCTCGATTGTCTACATGTCCACGAAGAACGGTACCGTCAGCTAATGTGTGTCGAAATGTCGATTCACATCGCGCAACCTGGATCATTACTGGGATATCCGCAAAGTACTCTCGTACCACTGCTTCAGTATCTCCAACAACAACGACCTGGGTTGCTGTATCTTCAATTGTTGCGATATTTCCGTACGCGGTATCAGTAGATTGTACTGATACGGTTCCTGTAACAGCGATAATTGCTGCAATAACAGTGGATATAATAAGCCAATTGTCTTATCTAACAATAAAGCGTCGTGAGAGTCACACAGGTCGTGAGACTTGTTACATTGCGGAGGCACCTAGATATTAAAGTTTACTTTCATATCTTGGGACCGTAGCAATGTCAGAACTGTTCACAGTTCTGTATGACCGAACAAGCGCAGATTGTATGGCCTTGTGCCCTACAATAAACCCTCCTCACAACCACTTCTGTATACCAAAGTGGTAATACAAACATCTCCCGAAGGAGACAACCGGACAATCATAGCATGATTCTCGGATTTATATGACTATACCATGTTTTCCTCTTTATGTCAATGTATATAGCTTTCTTGCAATCAAAAAACGGCTCTACTACAATGTTTCATAGTACCTTTAGATCTTCACCGAGACTAAAAATCGTTGCAAATTACATAATATAGGCTATAGTGCTAAGTAGAAACAACAGATCATATGGGAGACGGAAATGTATTTGTTAAGATGGAAAAAACCTTGGCATAAGCAAGCAGAATTGCGTACGATTACTATTGCAATGCGTTTACTTGAAGTCCTTAGACTTAGGTATAATTGCAATATAAATGAGACTGTATTAAGTGAAGTTATTTTTGAAAAACATACAAAAACAGATTTCTCTGTTATTTGTGTTTTTAATAACCCAAAACTTGATCATTTCAGGGTAAGAGTTTGTTTTATTAAAAAATCAGAGACCTATACCTCTACGGCCGGTGAAATAAGAGTAGGCATAGATAGCATTCTGTCACGCTCAGGATCATTCACAATTTCTGATACTAACGAAATAATTTTACTTCTTGACGGGATAAATCCTTTTGGTACAGCACAGGAATATACTTTAAGAACAAGCATTACAACCAGAACAGCGGCGGAAGTATATAATCTGAAAACAAAAAAGCGTGCCTAGGCACGCTTTTTTATGTTCCAATGGTGTTCTATTCTGTTTTCTTGTTTGTCAGAGAATCCATCAAGTGAGTTGCAGACTCTACCGACCGTAAGATCTCAAGAGGAACCGCAAAGACAACCGTATTAGATTGGTCTGAGGAAAGGTCGTTCAAAGATTGCAGTGTACGCAAATGAAGCGCTCCTGTAGACCCTGAAAGCATCTTTGCAGCCTTTGCCATGTTCTCAGCAGCAGCTACTTCCCCTTCAGCCTTAATGATCACTGAACGTCGTTCACGCTCAGCCTCAGCTTGCTTACCGATAGTTCGCTCCATATCTTCAGGGAGGAAGAAATCTTTAAGCTCCACATTTTCTACCGTAATTCCCCACTCATCTGTCTCCTTGTCGATAATAGTCTGGATACGTGCAGAAAGCTCATCTCTCTGCGAAAGCACCTCATCAAGCTCAGCACCTCCCACAATGTTACGCATAGTCGTTTGTGCAAGTTGTGAGACTGCATGTCGGAAGTCTTCTACTTCAAGAATAGCGCGCGACGCATCAGATACCTTGTAGTAAATTACTGCATTAATACTTGCAGACACATTGTCTTTAGTGATCACCTTCTGATCAGGCACATCTACCGCCTTCACCCGCATATCCACCTTCTGCATTTTCTGAAAAATAGGCACCAAGATGCTCCACCCAGGCTGTCGAATACCCGTAAATTTACCCATAGTAAGCACTACCCCACGTTCATACTGCTTGACCTCCCGCAAAAACGAGAGAACCACAACCGCTGCCCCAAATAGAATCCATCCCATAGTTTTATATAATTAATACAATAAAGTCCTCCCAGTATAGCAAAAATACAGAATTCACACTAAATATCGCAGATTATAAAATTTTTCAGACCTTCTGGTTGAGTAAGGCCATTGCGCCGTAAAGTCCACCCTGATCCGCCAAAGTCGCATCCAAAATAAGTGGTGTGGGGACCACATCATTCATAGCCTCATTTGTGTGTTTTATAATGTCATCAAGCAAAATGCGTGGATCTCCCACAATCATTGAACCACCAAGCACGATAGCATCTGGCGACCAATACAAAATTGAATTACGTAGCCCATGCCCTAGGTACATCGCGAGTTGATCCCATACCGCATCACTTTGTGGTATATCATACGGCTTTACACCCATTCGACGTTCTAAGGCAGTACCTGAAACAAGATTTTCAAGGGTAGGCTCAATATCTTCCCCTAGAATTGTATGGTCAATATCTAAAATTTGATGACCTGGTTCAAACCCATAACTGTAGTCATCAACAACACCTCCTTCAATTTTCGCTCCCCCAACGCCAGTACTAACGGTAAGATAAACGATTATATCGTGACCAATACCTGCACCAAAAACAGCCTCGCCTAAACCAACCATTGCTGCATCATTTTCTAAATATACTTTGGCGCCAAGACCTTTTTCAAGCACCTCGGCCAAAGGTTCATCCTCCCAAGTAGACAAAGCCATACCTGGATCCCGAATGATCCCCGTCTTTTCACCATTAAGGATGCCTCGCATACCGCCCGCCATTGCCTGTACCTTATTCCCTCCAATCAGTTTTTTTGCTTCTTCTATAATTTTTTTAGTACCTGCAGAAAAATCCTTAGGCGTATCAAATTTCACAGAATCAGAAATAGTCTTCAAATCCTCTGAAACTGCAACGCGTGTTTTAGTACCACCAATATCGAAAAGAACGTAACTCATATGTATGTGTATTGTATCAGGTAAAATTATTTGTTTTTCAGCTACTCCACTATCGCTTTTAAATCCTGTCCAAAAATCTTTGACGCAGTCTGAACGTATTGCTCGATTGACTGCTTGAAGTATGGTGGATGTGCAGCTTGGATCTTTCCTACCACAAAGTAGCTAATGGCGATAAACGCCCCGTAATCAACATTCTTCGGTAATGAAACCTGTAATCTATTCTTAGGGAGTCCGTAATATTCATTTTCTACTCCGAAACTAATAAACAGTTCATCGCCTGAGGGTACCACTGTCTTTGCATGCTTTACTTCTTCATCAGTAAACACACGACCTGTGATCTGTGGCCCAAACAATTCATCAAACTTGGTGCGCAGCATGGAGCGAGCGTGTTCAAAATGTGATGGAATGAGGATGGCATACGCACTGTAGTCACCAAAATTACGAAGCAATTTTGGTGATACTTCCTCCAAAATAAATGCAGTAATTTCTTCAGCGTTCTCCCCTGTCTTTCCCAAAATCGGACTCAAGTATGTTGAAGTGTTGTAAGTGTACGGTTCACGATTCTTTGGGAACACATGGACGCAATCCACTGATACAGCTTCTGAAGCTGGTGCGTTTAGTGTGTTAGTAACCAAATGAACCTCCAGACCCTTTGCTTGCAGATCAGCGACCATCTCTATGGCATGCTTGCTACCAGAGGCACTAAATACAACCGCACCATCAATACCTGCTTCCTTTTCCAAGACCGAATAATACGAAGACTCATCGGCAAACAAAGCTGATTGTTCTGAAAAGACAATTTGTGCAGTGAGGTACGCGTTACCACTACCGAGCACCAACGGTTTCTTCATATGAGAAAAATTAAGCTTCGGTAATTCAGCTTCCGCAAAAAGCTCAAGTGCACCAAGTACAACCACATCAAGATCTGGTAATGAATCGATTGTAAATTGTGCCAATGTGTCTTGGTGTATACCCATGACTATAGTTGCTTAGTTTTCTTTCCGCTGGTTGCTTTCACAACGTACTTGTACGCCTCATCAACAGAATCAACTACTTGAAACAAGTCCATGTCCTCTTTGCTGATTGTCTTGTACTCCTTAAGTAGTGTCTTCTTAAATACAGAAACCATTGGTCCCCAGAAATCCGCTCCGTATAACACAATAGGAATACGCTCAATTTTCTTCGTTTGGATAAGGGTAAGCATTTCAAAGAGCTCATCCATCGTTCCAAACCCTCCTGGGAAGTAGATATACGCTTCGGACGCGAACGCGAGCATCACCTTTCGAGAGAAGAAGAAGTCAAAATCAAGAGACTCAGTAGTGTACGGGTTTAATTTTTGCTCAAATGGAAGTTGGATATTTAGTCCAACAGACTGCCCTCCAACTTTAAACGCACCGACATTACCTGCTTCCATAATTCCCGGACCTCCTCCAGTAATTACCGTAAAATTTTTCTTAGCCAACTTCGCAGCCAATGCTTCAGCAGCTTTGTAGTATGGGTCACCTGGATTGGTTCGTGCACTTCCGTAAATACTTACCGCTAACCCTTGCTTCCGTAAAAGTTCGAATCCCATCACAAACTCCGACATAATTCGAAACACACGCCATGATTCAATAGCATCTCCGTTAGTATCCAGTAATTCAGTGACAATACGACAGTTCTCAACCGTATCACCCTTCTTAGCTTTTGAAGCTTTCCCTCCCAAAATTTTACGTACCATATGCATACAGTTTATCATGGGTGTAAAATCAAAAGCATAGTTGCTCCCAGGTACGGTATACTGAAATCATGATAAAACGGCATCTTGGAAGATTTAAATATGCATTTTCTGGACTCTATTTTGCACTACGCAATGACTTCAGTTATGCATCACAAGTGTATGGAGGTGCTTTAGTTATCGGTATATTCACCTACTTCGTTTCACCCAACCAAACCGAACTAATGTTCCTGACACTAGCATGGGTACTTATCCTTATTACAGAAATACAAAACTCAGCGCTTGAAGAAGCACTCGATCATATGCATCCTGATTTGCATCACAAAATTGGTCGATCAAAAGACATGGCTGCCGGTGCCGTGCTTACTGCAGGATTCTTCCTTATCTTTGTAATGGTTGTTATCACTTTTTTCTAAAACGGAATTTTGAACTTTTCAAATTCTGGCAGAAGTTTTTGACCATAGAGCAAACGAGAGGTCACCTCAGCGTGGCACAAGGCTCCTGTAAGTGCATTGTGCGGGTGTGGTTCTTCTGGTATACCACAATACGTAAGCACCGCATCTAGGTCGAGGTTTGAACGATGTCGCTTCGGGTCAACTGGAGGTGTTAGTCCCCGCTTCACAATATGCATCCAACACAATGAGTGTGTATCAATGGTTCGATACGCTAAATCCCAATTAAGACCCGCTCTTTGTGCTGCTGCACGCAGAAAATCGCGATCAAAGGATATGTTCTGCCCTGTGAGTGTTCGATCAATAAACACTTTTGACCACTCGAGAAATTTTGCTGTAATCTCAGCTTCAGTCTGCTTATTCGTGTCAGTAATCTCAGCTTCAGTAAATCCATTGACCTCAAGGGCACCGTCCATTACATGCGCACCAGTCCATATCTGACACTCCTCATAAAAACGGTTATTCGGATTGTTAAAATCAATCGCCCCTATAGAGACAATGGAGTGCTTTTGGTAATTAACTCCTGATGCTTCAATATCTACAATTAACATACGTCTATGGTATCACGGACATTTTGATACAATACCTACATGACTGTTCACATTACTGAATCTTGGAAGGAAATTCTTGCTGACGAACTCAATACAAAGCATTTTAAAAAACTCTGGAACACTGTAGATAATGCTTATGCTTCTGATACGGTGATCTTTCCTCCCCAAGAACTTATATTCAATGCATTTAATCATTGTGCCTTCAATGAGATCAAAGTTGTCATCATCGGACAAGATCCCTATCATGGGCCCGGACAAGCACACGGGCTCTCATTCTCAGTACCTAACGGAATCTCAAATCCACCCTCATTACAAAACATTTTTAAAGAAGTGCACAAAGATGACGTCAGCAAGGTCCCTAAGTCCGGAAATCTTGAACGTTGGGCAGACCAAGGAGTCCTCATGCTAAACAGCACCCTTACTGTAGAAGCTGGCAAAGCAGGATCACACCAAGATCTAGGGTGGGAACAGTTTACTGATGCGGTAATCACCAAGATTTCACAAAATAAGGAACATATTGTGTTTCTACTCTGGGGTGCGTTTGCGCAGAGAAAAAATCTACTAATTGATGAAACGAAGCACTTAATACTCAAAGCACCGCACCCTTCCCCGCTTTCATCATATCGAGGTTTTTTTGGTTGTGATCATTTTAATAAAACAAATCAATATTTAGATAAACATAATTTGGGAACTGTTAAATGGTGAGACAAAAATGCTTACTTTCTATAATACTGTTTCTAACTTCTTGTATTCCAATGTACGAATACATGATGCGCTACTTTAAAAATCGCAATTAACTGCAGGTGTATAACCTGATGCACGTGCTTCCTCTTGTGAAGCGAAATATATTTTGTTTTCTTCATTAATACGTTGAGCACCTGAACAATCCAACAGGTGGTACTTTGTTCCCTTTTTTGAGGCAACAAAGTTTTGTTCTGTTGACGATCCATAGGTTGCGATGGCGGCCTGCAGAGATAATACAACCCCTGGTTCGTTAGTTGTTGCCACTACTGGTTCAGTAACTGACAAGCGTCCCAATGCGAATGAAAGCATTCCTACCGTCAGCAACAATACAGTGTAAAAGTAAACGTCCTCCTCAAAAATACGTTTATATAGTTCTTGTATTTTCATACGTTGCCATAAGTATAGGAAATTTAGTATGAGTAAAATCTAAAGAAAAATGTGTAAGGGTAGCCCTTACACACATCTATACGCTCAAGAGCTTGAGTTTTTGCTCCATATCTTGTATACTCACTCCCGTTATTAATTCGATTATACCTATATTGTATGTCAACTAAGAAAGCCGGCGGAACAGCCAAAAACCTGCGTGATTCGCAGCCAAAATATCTCGGTGTCAAAAGCGCTGATGGGCAGTCTGTAAAGACCGGCCAGATCATCGTTCGACAACGAGGTACTAAAGTCGAAGCAGGAAAAAACGTTAAAATTGGGAAAGATCACACTCTTTTCGCAGCATGCCCAGGAAAAGTTTCTTTCCGAAGTATGCGAAAGACCAGTTTCAGTGGCCACATCAAGGTCAAGAAGATGGTAGACGTTGTAACTGCGTAGAAAGACTCCATTGAAAAAGCGTACGGTATACCGTACGCTTTTTCATAAACAAAAACAAACGACCAATGCGCTAAGCGCATTGGTCGTTTGTTTTGTACGTGCCTCTACCCTTCAGCCTTGATAGTCACAGACTCAACAATAACTGGCTCGATCGGGAGATCGCGTGGTCCAGTTTCTACCGTTGAAATAACATCAATAATATCCATTCCTGAAACAATACGTCCAAATACTGGATGCTTTGAGGTGAATGGTTGCTTATCAAAGTCTAACGCAAGGTTATCAACCGTGTTGATGAAGAATTGACTTCCTCCTGAATTTGGCTGTCCTGTATTTGCCATTGAGATTGACCCTCGTGTGTTTGTAAGTAACTCACCTTCCACAAATTCATCTTGAATGGTGAACCCTGGCCCTCCAGTTCCATAGATAGAACTATCGTCTCCCTTAGAGTTAGGATCTCCCCCTTGGATCATGAATCCATCAATAATTCGGTGGAACTTAATACCATCGTAGAATCCGTCTTCAATAAGCGTAATAAAGTTTCCTGTAGTAATAGGCATCTGGTCAGCGTAAAGCTCAAGCTCAAACGTTCCTTTACTAGTTGTAAATACTGCTACTGGGTTCATAGTGTTTGTTATAGCTAACTGTTCATTTTCCGCGAGTACCTCTGGTGATAATGGTGCTTCCAATTCGATGACTGAACCATCGTCATTCAGAAGCAGTGCAGGTGCCTGAGATTCACGTGACGTTAAGTACATGAGTCCTGCAACTAATACCGCACATCCTACAAGTACCAATACAATTTGTTTGATATCTGCCATAGACGTTATTTAGCAACTACTGATACTTTTACTGATGATTGTGTATCTCCTGATACTAATTCAATAGCATGTTCCCCGACCTCTTTAATTGGAGATTTGATAACAATCTGAGATTCAAGCACCTCTTTTCCTGTTGCAGTTTTAACTGCTTCAAGAATAGCATCAACTTTTAATGCCTGGAACATACGTCCCTCTTCGTTTGCTTCAGCTGCAATTTCTAGTGTTGTTTCTTTAATTGCCGCAAGCGCTTCTTGGAATACATTGTCAGACGCAGCTCGATCAGCTTCAGTTTTTGCTGATTGTGCATTAATTGCCTTAACGTTTTCTGGTGACGCTTGTTTAGCCATTCCTTGTGGAATCAGTTTGTTTAGTCCGTAGCCGCTTGGTACTTCAACGATATCGAATCGTCGTCCTACTTTCGCAACATCCTGTAGCAGAATTACTTTCATGTTTAACTTTTTTACGTGTAAATTCGTGTCGTACTATAGCATTTAAAGCGATTTACTTCTAGATCATATGTGGTATATTTGACGTCTTACGTTCTTGTTGTACAAACCAGATCTGGAGAGACAACTTAATGTCAGTAGCCTACATAAAAACCGAGAATAAATTTGCTAAAAAAATTTTGAAAATTGGCCCAAAGACATGGCGCTTCTATATCGGTAAAACACTTCACCATATAACTTTTTTCAGCGGTGTAAACTACACTTGGTCACGACCTATACGAAAAACTAGAAACTGCTGATATTAAAAAGGCGCATCACCATGATGCGCCTTTTTCATTGTCTACTCAACTACTTCTATGATTTCTTCGTTTTCTTTCTCCCCGACAGTCTTGTCTCCATTGAGCCATTTCACTGCAGCTTCTATCTGTGGGTCCTCTCCTGCAATCACCTGCTGTGGTGTGCGGTCGATTTCAATATCAGGCGCAAGTCCCTCAAATGAAATTGACGTGCCATCTGGCGTAAACCATCGTGCGATAGTTACCTTCAGCGACGACCCATTTGGCAAGTCTACTAATTCTTGCACTGACCCTTTCCCAAAGGTTGTCTTTCCCATAAGCGTTGCGATACCGTGTTGTGCAAGAGCTCCAGCAAGAATTTCTGATGCTGATGCTGACCCTCCGTCAATCAATACGATCATTTCTTCAGGAGCATATTTTCCCAAGGACCGTCCTTGTGAACGATAGAGTTCTTCTTCTGATCCATCACCAAAGTCCTCACGTACCACCACCTCTCCTACTGGAACAAAGAATGAAGCGATAGACACAGCACTTTGCAAGAATCCTCCAGGGTTACCCCGTAAATCTAAAACAAGTTTCCGTGTCCCACTCTTTGTGTATTCTTGTAATGCATCCTGTATTGCAGAGTCTGCAATAGCGTTAAAGCTGTAGAGTGAAATAATGAATACACCATCTCTTACTTCAGTATTAATGGTCGGAATAGTGATACTGTCTCGAATAACTGGAATTTCTAACAACTCAATCTCACCTTCACGATAGACCGACAGCACTACTTCAGTTCCCTTTTCTCCACGAATTAATTGAACTGCGTCATCAATTCCCATTCCTTCGGTTGAAGTACCATCAATTTTTACAATAATATCCGCAGCAACAATGCCTGCTTTCTGTGCCGGAGTATCAGGTAATGGTGCAATCACTGTCACAACCTCATCGCGGATACCTACCTCCATCCCCACGCCACTGAATTCTCCAGAAATATTTTCATCAAATGCTGCAGCATCTGTTGGTGGCAAGAATACAGTATAGGGATCACCATAACTCTTAACCAATCCAGAAATCGCACCTTCAATACGATCTTGATTGCTCATTAGATCAGTTGAGGTTGATTCCACAAATTTTTCATCAAGCAAATGCCAAACACGCCAGAACTCAGCAAGGTCAACGTCTTCCGCTGGAGCTGGTGTTTTTGCGAAGAGTGAAAAGAGCCCCGCTTCAAGTGGTCCACTATTAGAACCGCCTGTGCCCATGTGTACCCCTGAAAAAAAGGCAGCTGCTGCCAAAATCAAAGCAAGCCCTACTCCTAAGAAGCTTCGCGTATGAGTCGACGAGGACCCTGCGTGCGATTCAGTGTTGTCATTCATAGAGCTATTATTACACACATATATGACATCGCAAAAAAGATGACGTGTTAAACTATATGCATAGAATTTGTTCCTATGATTCAGCGATTTACACAAAAAAAACTCACCTGGTTGGATGTACTAAATCCAACTACTGAAGATATACGTGAAATTGCTGCTGAAGCAGGAATCCCCTCAGAATTTACCAATGACCTTACGGTAACCATTCCTCATAATGAGGTCTTCCATGTAAAAGGAGCGCTTAAAATCACACTTGATTTTCCTATTGTAAAACGTACGGACATCAACCATCCTCATGAAATCAAATTTATTGTCACAAAGACTCACTTAGTCACTATCCGTTTTGAGGATATTGAGTCTATTCACCGCTTTGGAAAAGAATTTGAGGTTCTATGTATGCTTAATAACAAACAAGTAACACAACCTATTAATTTGTTTATTACCCTCCTGAATTACCTATACGATGCAATGTATTTAAAGCTCGATTATCTGGAAACAAAGATGCGTGACATCGAGGAAGAAATATTTAACGAACATGAGCGTGAGATGGTATTTGAAATATCGAGTGTGAGCCGTCGCCTAATTACCTTTAAACAAACAATTTCAGCACACGAAAACGCCTTAATGCGTTTGCGCGGCTCTGTCGGTTTTGCATTTGGTAAGAAATACGAAGAACGTATAAATGAGCTTGAGCATCATTTCCGTAATCTCAATCGACAAGTCTATGCGCTTTCAAGCACACTTGATGACCTTCGTGATACCAACATGGCTCTGCTTTCAACAAAACAAAACGAAACCATGAAGATTTTTACCATCCTCGCCTTCATTACCTTTCCACTTACCCTATTCACCTCGATGTTTGGCATGAACACCGTTACTACACCGATTGTTGGCCAAGAAGGAGACTTTTGGATTATCTTAAGTGTCATGGCTATTGTTTCTGTTTTCTTCTTTGTGTTTTTCAAGTATAAGAAATGGATCTAAAGTGGTTGGCACCACTTTAGATCTGATCCGAGGGCGAGCGAAGCTCCAGCGATTTGCCCTAGGAAGGAAAAAATCGGGACATCAATTCACAGTAGTTAAGCAAACTAAGAAGCGCAGCGACTATAGTTTTCTTATGTCAGAACCTGTTCTGTCCTTGGGCAGATTCTGACCACTACGTTCCTTTCTTCATTTAATTTTCTGATCTTTAGGAGGAAATGGTGGGGCGCAGTTTGTATTTCTAACCCTTGTGCTACATAATAACTCTTTCGCATAAAATTCACCTGAGTCACATTTGATCCCTCGCATCCATCTGCTACACTACATCAATGTTTAACCTCTTTAAATCAGAGAAGGATTCTAGTGCACTCTTTCCTCCTGTTACGCTTTTTAATAGTGAATCACGCGAAACCGAAACGTTTGAACCACTTTCAAAAAAGGAAGTGCGCGTATACTCATGCGGGCCAACTGTCTACGACTACGCACACATCGGTAACCTTCGTGCATACACGTTCTCTGACATACTTAAGCGAACGCTTCTGTACAATGGATACAACGTAAACCACACGATCAACTACACTGACTTTGGTCACCTTGTGTCTGACGCTGACGAGGGTGAGGACAAAATGATGAAGGGCTTGAAACGTGAGAATATGGAAGTATCCCTTGAGTCTATGCGACTACTCTCTGATAAGTTCATTGCTGCATTTGAAAAAGACATGGAATCACTCAATGTGATCCCTCCAACACAATACGCGCGAGCAAGTGAGTATGTGACCGAACAGATTAAACTCATTCAAACACTTGAAGAAAAAGGCTATACATACAAAACCTCAGACGGCGTGTACTTTGATATTTCAAAATTCCCTACCTATGGACGCCTTGGTAACATCAACGTAGAAGAACTTCGTGGTGGTGCACGTGTAGAAGAAAATTCAGAAAAGAAACATCCTGCAGATTTTGCCGTTTGGAAGAATGGTGACCTTGGTTGGGACAGCGCGTGGGGTAAAGGTTTCCCAGGATGGCACATTGAGTGTTCTGCCATGGCATTTGCGACACTTGGTAAACAAATTGATATTCATACTGGAGGCGTAGACAATATGCCAACGCATCACAACGGTGAAATTGCGCAGTGTGAAAGTGCAACAGGAAAACAATTTTCAAAATACTGGATGCATAGCGAGCATATTCAAATACAAGATCAAAAAATTGCAAAGTCTGAAGGTAACGGAATTATTCTTAGTGACCTTCTTGAAAAAGGATACTCAGGTACTGATTACCGCTACTGGCTACTACAAAGCCATTACCGTTCACAGGTAAACTTTAGCTATGAGGCCTTGGATGCAGCAAAGCAAGGACTCATCCGTTTGAAGCGTTTAGTGTTTGAAGAATGGAGGGACGAACGAGGAAAAATTAATGAAGAAAAACAGCTCGAGATTGTATCTGCAATCAATAACGATTTAGATACTCCAAAAGTGATCGCAATGATGCATGACCTTACTAAAGACGAAACCTTGACCACCGGCGAGCGAAAGGCACTAATCTTGGAATGCGACGCACTGTTAGGACTTGGATTATCTGACGATCCAGAAGATGGTCTAAGGGCGATGGGACATGTCGCTCTAACCTCGTTGCCCCAAAACATACTCGAGATGATTGACCAACGCGAAGCTGCTCGCGTAGCCCGAAACTGGGCAGAGGCAGATCGCTTACGTGACGCACTTTTATTGGCAGGTTACACCGTCGAGGATTCCTCAGAAGGACCAAAGGTTACCAAGCAATAATAGATAAAAGCGGGCCCAGAGGTCCGCTTTTTATCTGTGTAGCTCTAGCCATACTCGCCTTTTTTCCAATATAACACACCTGTTACTCGTCTCACTGTAGGCTTTTGCTTGTAAAAATATTGCAACAACCATACAGTAACAACAAGAATTAGCATTAGTAGGAAAAATACATAAGGTACCGGGCATTTTTCCCAAGAAATATATGCGCTTGTCAGAGATCCACAGATGATTAATGTAAATCTAATTAACATTGTTTTGTCCTTTCTTCTATATTCTCACTATACACCCAGCATAAGCACTTATCATCTGTATTTTTAAAAAACAGTGGATTACTAAACAAAAACAAAAGCGGACCTGTGGCCCGCTTTTTTGAATCAGAATGTCCACCAACCGGAGTTCTGCTCATTTTTCTTTCGCTCTGTTCGTTGTTTTTTCCACACAAGAAAGAGCAAATATGCAACAAATGGAAATATTGATAAAACGAAAATCCAAGATAAGAATTGATTCACTACTACCCCCCCCTTTTTTTAGGTTATTGTATCTCTATAAGAAATAATACACATATTTTCCACAAAATCCATACAATAGTCGATTCTCAAATACATGGTAAAATAGCTTCATAATAAATTTATGGCTGACACATCCAAACCATTGGCTCGAAGCCTCCGTACACCGCCTCACAATATTGAAGCTGAAAAAGCGCTTATTGGTGCAATCATGCTCAAACCTGAGGTAATGCATGATGTGTCAGTGAATATTTATCCTGAGAGTTTCTATGCTGATAAACACAGTCAGATCTTTCAAGCGATTCTTACCATCTTTACCAAAGGTGATCCTATCGATCTTCTTTCGGTAACCACACGTCTGAAGTCTGAAGGGCAACTTGACCGTGTTGGTGGAGCAACATACATTAACGAGCTTGTGGACACTGTACCTGCTGCTGGTAACGCTTCATACTATATGGAGCTCGTGCAAGCAAAAGCAGTTCTTCGGGGTCTTATTCACGCTGCAGACGAGATTGCTGAGATGAGTTACGCAGATCCTGAAAATCTTGACGAAACACTTGATCAGGCAGAAAAGAAAGTCTATGGAGTAACCAACTCTACCTCAACAGGAAAATTCAAGACCATCGGTAACTCACTTACCGAAGCCTGGGAACGATTTGAATACCTTAGTGCAAACCAAGACGAAAAACGTGGAGTGCCTACAGGTTTCCATGCGCTTGATAATGTACTGGCCGGTTTCCAAAAATCTGACCTTATCATTCTTGCAGCGCGTCCATCTATGGGTAAAACAACCTTCGCCTTAGACCTTGCGCGTAATGCAGCACTTGAGTACGGAAAGTCAGTTGGTATCTTTTCATTGGAGATGAGTGATCAACAGTTGGTTGACCGTATGCTTGCCGCTGACGCGGGAGTAGACTCATGGAAACTGCGTACCGGTAAACTCAATACTGACGCTGAATTCGAAGCAGTACAAGCATCAATGGCTAAGCTTTCTGACGCACGCATTCATATTGATGATCAGCCAGGGACAAACATTCTTAAGATGCGTTCTGCGGCACGGCGATTGAAGAACGAGCATGGTCTTGATCTTCTTATTGTGGACTACCTCCAACTTATGAGTCCTACCAACTCAAAAGCAAGTGACTCGATGACACAACAGGTGACAGAAATTTCTCGTGCACTGAAGCTTCTTGCTCGTGAACTTGATGTACCGGTGCTCGCACTCTCACAGCTGTCGCGTGCGGTTGAACAACGTGGTGGAAAGCCGAGATTGTCAGACCTTCGTGACTCAGGGTCTATTGAGCAGGATGCTGACGTGGTGATGTTTATTCACCGCGAGGACAAAGCAAACAGAGACGTTGAATCAGAACGACCAAACATCGCAGAAATCATGGTTGAGAAACACCGTAATGGTCCAGTTGGGTCAGCTGAGCTATACTTCGACGGTCAGCATGTACGCTTCCTTAATCTGGACACGAACCATTCAAGTAATGCGATAGAGCATGCAACAGCACAGGATGATGACTTCTAATGAACAAAGGAGCGCAGCGACTATTGTGAATTAATGTCGGAAATTGTTCTGCCCTTGGGTAATTTCCGACCTAGTGACATACTGTAAGAACGAAGGGTATATTATGAATTTAGTCCCCAATTTCACCTTTTGTCCTAAGGCAAATCGCTGGACCTAACAACTCTCAATTCTCCTCTCGCTCCAATGTAACCACCACAACAACCTAAACAACTTTTTACACCAACAAGATGACAAACCTAGACAAACTCATTAAACACTTCGAACGCTTCCCTGGTATTGGAGGCCGACAAGCACGACGCTTTGCGTTTCATGTTCTTACCTTGCCTGATGCTGATGTAACTGAAATAGCTGAATTACTGACAAACTTACAATCATCAGTAATTGAGTGTTCACGGTGTCATCGATTCTTTTCAAAAAATGATGGTCCTACTGAGATGTGTTCTATCTGCACCGATGGTAACCGAGATCGATCAAAGCTGATGGTAGTCGAGCGCGACACTGACGTACAATCAATCGAGCGGTCAGGTATCTACAACGGCCTCTACTTTGTGCTCGGAGGCACTATTCCCCTGCTTGAATCAGCTGAATCAAACAAACTTCGCGGAGGTGCACTGAAGGCTTCTATTGATGCACAGATAACCGAAGACCTCACAGAAATAATCTTAGGATTCTCAGTAAATCCTGATGGAGAAAATACTGGGCGCTATGTAGAAACATTACTTAAGGAGCATATTGCAGAACATAATCTCACCATCACCCAATTAGGACGTGGACTTTCTACCGGAAGTGAACTCGAGTATGCTGACCCCGAGACTATTAAGAACGCTTTGAAGAATAGATCCTGATGTCACAACTGTGATCTCGCAACGACAAACAAAAAACTCCCTTTCGGGAGTTTTTTGTTTCAGCTGTCTGTATTTGATTCAAAATTGCCTTAGCTACGAACCATCCAAGGAAAATTGTTCGAGTGCACATGATAGTACGGTGAGAATAATTTTCTGTGAGAGGGTGACGTGGATGAGGTGATTTTAGATTAAATACTTTCGATTCGTACTCGAGAGTACTTCTGTCGATGCCCAATCTTTCGGTCTCGGTTACTCTTAGCCTTGTATCGAAGGATAGAAATTTTCTTTGCCTTCTTTAGCTCCATGTATGATGCCGTTACTTTTGCACCTTTTACATGTGGAGTACCAACTGCAGCACTGTTCATGAGCACTTTATCAAACTCAATCTTAGCGCCTTCTTCGTGCTCACCAAGAAGCTCTACATCAAGAACGTCACCTACAGAAACAATGTATTGTTTTCCGCCAGTTTCGATTACTGCAAAGTCTTCTGTTTTTACTGCTGTTGTAGTCATAATGCGCGATATAGTACTAGATATTGTTGCATAATGCAAGAAGATACTGTACGTTTTGTGTAGACGCGCACTAAACATGAATAATTGACTGGAGGCATAAGTGGATAGAACAAAAGTAATTCTCAACTTTGACAATCACCGTTGGATTGGGCCTAAATTTTTACTTCCCGACATGTGGTTTAATCAAGACGGAAACCGACTAACTTTCTCGATAAAGGCTTCTGAAACACATCTACAACTTATAAATATTGCATTTGTTCGGCAAATGCATTTATGTGAGGTTGATACTGATTCAGCGCCTGAAATCTACAGACCTGCAATCCGCCCGAGTTATCACATAATTACTCGTTTAGATTCAGAACTTGCAAAAAACAAGCTCTGGGTGCGACGTAAGAACGTTGCAGTAGACTTACCACTAGGAGCACGCCAAAGCGCGCGATGAACAAAGCCGCGACCCACTTGGGTCGCGGCTAAAATTTTTATTCCTCAATCTGCGCAGGCTTATCCAATTCCAACTTCTCTACCCCAATGCTGTCCCCAGAAATCTTCGTCACATCCTTATCAATCTTTCCTAACTCTTTCTGCGCAGCATTGTAGTGGTTTACCGTTGTTCCCAGTGTATTTCCCAACTTCTCGAAGTACTCATTGTACGCTGAAAGATGTCGGGTTAGCTTCTCTACATTCTTTTGAATTTCTTTTGCTGACTCCTCTACCTTAAACGCACGGAATCCATACAATACCGATTGCAGATACGCAGCAAATGTTGTTGGAGAAACAATGATCACGTTCTTGTCTTTATACGCGTAATCAATAAGTGATCGTGTGTTTACTTTTACTGATCCAACTTCATTTACCAACAAGTCATAATAGATTGCTTCAGCCGGAATATACATAAACGCAAATGGTAGCGTGCCATCCTTCGGACGGATGTATTTTGCTGTTTCATCAATACGCTTCTTTAGATCATTCTTGAACTCCTTCTCTAGCGCTTCACGCTTAGAGTCATCAGTCTCCTCAACCAACCGCCGATAGTTATCAAGCGAGAACTTCGCATCTACAGGAATCAATCCATCTTTGGTAATAATCGCTGCATCTACCGCTTCACCTCCTGGAAATTGATATTGCAGTTTGTAGCCAGTTGCAGGCAGAATATTTTCAAGAGCAAGCAGAAGTGAGGCTTCTCCAAGGTTTCCACGTTGTTTTTGGTGTTTCAACACCTTCTCAAGACTTTGTAACTGTTCAGCAACCGTAAACACCTGTTTTGAGCTCTCAGACACCTCAGAAACACTCTTTTGTACATTCAGCAGCTTTGCACCCACACTCTCTTGTATGGACTGAATTTGGGCATTCACGTCCCTATTTATCTCCTGAATAAGCTCCTTACTCTCCTTAAACTGCACGCGAGCATTATTCTGCATTTGTGCACTACTCTCCCCCATTCGTTCGTGCATCGTTCGATTAAGTTCTTGAAGCTGTTGTTGCATCAGTAACATACTCTTATCGTCTGTTTTATCTTCCTCTTTCTTAAAAAATGAGTTGTACACCAATATAGCTAACACTGCAACAAGGAGCAGGAGCACCGCAATCTGAATTATTTCCATAGTCCGACTATTTTACCACGTAATGAAAAACACAAAAATGTGTGTAAGGGTAGTCCTTACACAACATATTGTGTAAGGACTACCCTTACACACATTTTCGCCTTACTTCCCTTCGTAGAAAAAGAGTTTTCCTAGCTCGATAGTGACCAGAGAAAGAAGACTTGCTCCCACTGCATATCCAATAAGATTCCACGGCAGTGGTGTGTACGAAAGAAGGTATTGGAAGAACGGTACGGTAAGTACTACGGCCAACATACATACACTAATCAAGAATGAACCAACAAAGAAAAGGTTGGTATGTAGCGGGATTTTCCATATCGGTACAGTAAGTGATCTAAATGCGAATGAGATAAACAGTGAGTCCATCGAAATAGCAAGGAACATAACACTTCGTAACTCTGCCAATGGCAATTCTAGATATTGTAGATACAAATATAGTGAGATGGTAATAGCACTCAAGACAGTGATAACAAATACCATAAACCAAACCATATGCTTTGAAAGTAAACCTTCTTCGTGAATATCAAACGGCTTACGCTTCATTGCATTTTTATCTCCCTTCTCGAAAGCAAACGCAACACTCATTAACCCCTCTTCGATCATATTTGCCCAGAGAATCTGTGCAGGAAGAATTGGTACAGCTGAAGATGTCAGCAATGCGGTGGCAATAAGCGCAACCTCACTCAAACTCGTTGAAAGTAAGTACCCCACAATCTTCCGAAGGTTTGCGGTAATACGGCGTCCTTCTTCAATAGCAGCATAGATAGTTTCAAAACTATCATTAACCAAAACTAAATCAGAGGCTTCCTTGGCAACTTCAGTACCTGAGCCAATTGCAATACCAATGTTCGCACGGCGTAGGGCAGGAGCATCATTTATTCCGTCACCAGTCATCGCAACAATCTCACCTTTTTGTTGCAATACAATAGCAATACGCATTTTTTGTTTTGGCAGTATGCGGGCAAAAACACTCACTGTGGTGAGAGCCTCGATAAGTTCTTCGTCTGAGAGCTGTGCCAAATCATCTCCGGTAAGAGCCACATCATCGGGTCCTGCGATACCTACATGCTGTGCGATAGACAATGCTGTCTGTGGATTGTCTCCTGTGATAAGTACCACGTTCGCACCTGCCGATTGCACGCCTTCAATAGCATGTTCAACGCCCTCTCGTAATGGATCGTCAATAATTAAAACTCCTGCAAACACAAGATCTTCGAGTAGTGTCGGTTCAGTTTCAGGAATATCATCGTACTGAACCTTTTTATACCCAACGGCAATCAAACGCTTTCCTTCGTGGGTATATTTTGCAATCGCTTGTGAAAGGTGCAATTTTGCTTCATCATGAAATACTTCAATTCCAGACTCATGAACAATTGACGTTGCATGCTTAATAAGCGTCTCAGGTGAACCATTAACACACAATCGAAAACCATCTACTTCTTCAGATAATCCAGCTGCAAAGCGATTCTCCGAAGTAAACGAAAGATAATCAATGCGGTTAGATCGCAAACTTCCCTTTTTCTCATCAATATCTAAAGAAGCCGCAGACTCCAAGATTGCTCGTTCAACTGCCTCTCCTCGTATAACACGTTCGTGCGTTGCTACGTCTGTATATGCATCGGCAGCTGATAGGGACACATCAAATAGTTCATATACATCATCGACATTTGAAAAATCTTCTTGATCAACATATTTATTTTCTTCAAGTAGAACACCAGTTACTGCCATTGTCGCTTGGGTAAGTGTACCGGTCTTATCAGTTAGTACATATGTGGTTGAACCAAGTGTTTCTGCAGCCAGCAGGTTTCTCACTAGTCCACCGCGAGTAAGCAGTGCCTCCATCCCTACAGCAAGAATAATAGTCACCGCAGCAGGAAGTCCTTCAGGAATAGCAGCAACTGCAATGGCAATAGACATCAGTAACATGTCATGTAGCGTCTGATCTTGGAAAAGACCAATCACAAAAATAAAGACCACCAGTGCTCCAATGATGTAGAGCATAATTGCAGAAAGTTTTTTCATTTCCTCCTGCAGTGGTGTTCTCACCTCTTCAACCATATGTACACTCGCTGCCAATACACCCACCGCAGTATCGTCTCCAAGAGCCACAACAACTCCCTGTGCGTACCCCTCAGACACAAACGTTCCCATCCATGCCATAGAGGAACGTTCAGCAAATGGTGTCCCCACCGCAACTGCATCAATACTCTTATCTACCGGCATCCACTCCCCCGTAAGAGCTGCTTCGTTTACCGTGAGTTTTTTACACCGAATCAAACGCACATCTGCTGGTACTTGTGTACCCGCAGTTAAAACCACCACATCACCTATAACAACCTCTACTGCTTCGATTTGATGTTTCCTGCCATTACGAATGACGGTTGCAGTGCGTACTTGTGACTGTGCAAGCTTCTGGAATGCTCGTGATGCTTTTCCTTCTTGCAATACTCCAACAAAAACAGCAACACATAATGCCAACGCGATAACACCAGCATCCACATATTCTCCAAGCGCTATGGTAATAGCAAACGCAAGTACCAGCACGTACACCAGCGGACTTTTAAACTGCCCCGCAAAGCGATCGACAAAGGTCTCTTCTTTACTTGGAGTAAAACTATTTGAAGGTCCCTCTTTTTGTCGCTTCCGGACTTCGCTTGTAATCAGACCATCATCAGTAGATCCAACAACAGTAAGTACCTCACGAGGATCGTGCGCGTGATACGCATACGACTTTTCCTGTAGCTTCGTGGCATGCACCACGTGTACGTTTGGGTCTTTTGGAGAACTCGACATAATGGTAGTATAGCAAGACACAACGGTAATTTTCTTACATATCTACAAATTAACGCACAACTAACTTATGACACTACACGAACAAGTAAAATCTCAGTTAAAGGATGCAATGAAAGCAAAGGACGAAGTACGACTGCGGGTTGTGCGCGGATTAATGACTGCGTTTATGAACGATTTAGTTGCAAACGGCAAAACTCCTCAGGATATACTTTCTGACGATGAAGCACTTGCAGTCATTAAGCGTTCTGCAAAACAACGTAAAGAATCAATCACACAATACGAAGCAGCAGATCGACCTGAACTAGCTGTACCCGAAAAAGAAGAACTTATCGTGCTTGAAGAATATCTTCCGCAGCTGCTCTCGCAGGATGCCATTCGTCCTATCGCAGAAGCAAAGAAAACTGAGCTCGGTATAGATGACAAAGCAAAGATGGGGATCCTCATTGGTGCAGTTATGAAGGAACTAGGAGGAACTGCAGACGGAGGTGATGTGAAGGCAGTAGTAGAATCACTTTTTTAATATGGGTTCAGAAGCTTTTAACAAAAAACCAAAAGCCGTTAATGAAGCAGTAAAAGCTGCGGATCATGAACGACTTTCTGCTATGGGCAAAAAAGGAGCTGAAGTCGCAAACACAAACCGTGATCTAAAAAATGCATCCGAGAAGGCGCGGGAAGAATTGAAACAGATACAGCGTGAGATTGAAGAACAGGAACGTGCAATGTCAGCAAATGAACACATCATTGATCCAGATGGAAACGATCAGGACTACTCAAAAGAGGCAGACTAAAAACTAAAACTGTACAACGTGCTGTACAGTTTTAGTTTTTATGGTATAAAAGTACTAGCAGAAATAAAGTACAGGACGAAAAAATGCGCATATTCACATACAAGGGTCGTTCTTTTAAAACAGACGGCTCTAAGGTCATTTACGGATCACACGAAATCAAACCACTTCCATTAGGCCTCGCAGAAGCAGCTAGTTTACCTACTCCATGTGAAGTCATTGACATTGGTGACACCCATGATCGATGACCTTGATCGACTGAGAATCGCTTGTAAAATAGTTCAAAAGGAACGACAAAATTCTGAAGTAATAGAGCTAGAACATACGGTTCCCATTCATGGAATCACTCTTACTAAACTCTTAACAGCGGTAACACAAATAAACGCTGTGTACCACAAGAGAAAAAAAGAGCGTAAAAAACCTGATTTTGAAGAAATTGTCGAGGATCATGTCCTTCAAATTTTTAAATCAGAGGAAGCGTGTGCTATTGCTAAACACATTTTGTGTCATTTCTTTACATGGAGGAGACACAAAGCGTTATCTAAGCGAGCACACACTATTGCATTAGAGATGGAGCTGATACTTCTCTAAAAATAATCGAGCTGGGCAGACATTGCCCAGCTTTTACTTTACTTATCTAATAAATAGCGTTAAATGTAAATAGATGCTGCCGGAAAGGAGGTACTTTGTTTCGCATTGATGATGATTTACTCACTGAAGATGAACGATCGGAATTTCCAATATATTTTCCTAATGCAGGCAAAACATATCGTGAAGCAAAAATTTTTGCAGATCGGTTGTATTCATTTGGGTTAGTTGGGAAGATTTTTAGAAAAAAACGACATAAACATAAAGTGTACTATCTTGTTTTAGAATTATACGAGTAATGTACGCAGCGAGGCACTTGAGCTCCCGACACAGATTGTGTTGGGGGTTTTATTTATATGTTTTCCAACAAAACAGCCTCTGTAATAGAAAAATCACCAACCTTCGTCCTTCGCAATGCTTGTAGTGTTGCAGGGTACCCCAGTCTCTTCCCAAGTTCCTCTCCAAGCGAACGAACATACACACCACTTGCCACTGCAAAGCGCACCGTCACCACTAGTCGAGCTTTACCCGAAACTATGATGTTTGCACTATCTAAAACCTCTGCTTCGTACACCGTCATTTCTCTCACGGGAACATCGGTAATCACTTCCCCTTTCTTTTCAGCTTCACGGGCTCGTTTGTACATCGGCTTCCCTTCTTTCTTAATTGCACTATAGGCCGAGACAGGGAGCGTTAGCGTTCCAACCATACTCGCAACAACATTTTTGATTGTTTCTTCCGAAATTTGGTCAACCTCTTTTTCTGCAACAATTGCTCCTTCGAGATCGCCGGTAGTGCGCTGTTCTCCAATGCGTACCTCTGCAGTATACTCCTTATCAAGTTTCACTAACTCAGTGAGCTTCTTGGTACCCTTCCCCACACCAAGAATCATTAAGCCAGTAGCTAAGGGATCGAGAGTTCCTGCATGCCCCACTTTCAAACGACCTTCACCTCCCTCTTCTTTGTGCCGACGACGTAGTGCACGAATAATATCAAAAGACGTCATCTCTAACGGCTTATCAATCAGGAGTATTTCGGGTAGTTCTAACATCCCGCTAGACTAGCACATCCTACAAAAAGTCTACAAGTTTCAGTATAAAGAAGGCGAAGAATAGGAGCATCATCATACCTTCCCATCGCATAATCTGGCGGGCCAAGCCATTTACAAAGAAAATAGCAGACGCAGCAAGTAAGATACCCAGACCAAGTTGCATCACAACCGCATCAGCAATCAGCGGTGTAATCAATCCAGGAATACCAATCACCACCAGAATGTTAAATGCATTTGATCCAAAAATATTACCGATAGCAAGTTCAGCCTCTCCTGTTTTAATTGCGTTGATTGATACAAATAATTCAGGTAGCGATGTACCAAGTGCGATTGCACCAATAGAAACTAAACCTAGAGGAACCGACATTACCGTTGCAATATTAACCACCATGTCTACCGTGTAGTTTGCACCTACAAGCACCGCAAGAATACCAATGAGAATTAAGGCAATTGATTTTCCCTTCAGATGTTCATGACGACCCTTCTTCTGCAACTCAACCGAGTCCTCAGTGCGAGCTTCAACAAATAGATACCACATATATGCAGCAAATGTTCCAAGTAGAAGCATCGCTTCAAGTCGATCCACTGTACCATCGTACACCACAGCAATGAAGTGTGTGGTTGCGATAAAGAAAATTGGAAGTTCAGTCTTAATCAAGTCCCGTTTAATTACCACCCTTCCTCCAATAGTCGCAAGGACACCGACCACCAAAAGAATATTGGTAATGTTCGACCCAACTGCGTTAGCAAGTACGATTTCAGTTGATCCTTCAAGTGCTGCAGCAATTGATGATGCCAGTTCCGGTAATGACGTACCAAACCCTACGATAAGTACCCCGATAGCAAACTTGCTCATTCCCAACGACGCCCCTACCTGCTTAGCACCAACTACGAACATATCCGCTCCACGCACCAATGCAAAAAGTGCTGCAGCAAGGTATAACGTCCATATGCCAATCTGAATCCATTCCATATTGTGCCCATTGTACAGCACTTCTTGTTTTAAACACGCATATACTAAGGATAAATATAAAAACACAGGCAAAGCCTGTGTTTTTATACCCCTCTAGATAGCGCTACTGAAATAGGTACAAAAAGTCTCCGTACCCCTCATTCTCCATGTCTGCCAATGGCACAAATCGTAATGAAGCTGAGTTCATACAGTACCGGACACCACCAAGTTCAGGTGGAGCATCATTAAATACGTGCCCTAAGTGCGAATCGGCAATTACTGAACGGATTTCGGTTCGCTTCTTAAGCAAGACATAATCATCATGTTCAGTAACGAGACTAAATTCGATAGGTCGCGTGAACGAAGGCCATCCTGTACCTGAATCAAATTTATGGGTTGATGAGAACAAAGGTTCACCTGAAACGATGTCAACGTAAATACCATCTTCATGATTATCCCAATATTCATTACTAAATGAACGCTCAGTCCCGTTCTTCTGCGTTACTTTGTATTGAATAGCGTTTAATGTTTCCTGAAGTGTCGCATCAGTGGGTTTTACAAAGTTACTCCATGTATCAGTACTGCTATTGGTTTGTGCAGTTCGCCACGAAAGTGAAGCTGATGTATCAGTTGGCCAGTATTTATCAATGAACGCATCACGTCCAGATGCTTTACGGTAAAAACCATACTTCAACTTTGAGAGTGTACCTTTATAGTAATCTTGATGAAAGTCTTCAGCAGGCCAAAAGGTTGGTCGTTGCATCACATCAACGGCCAATGGTGCGTCGTACGGACCAAACTCATCTATCTCAGCAATCAGATCCTCAATAATTTTCTTTTCAGCATCATTCTCGTAGTACAGTGCTGTTGAGTAGTAATCACCTCTATCACCAAACGAACCATCATCGTCAGTAGGATCAGTGTGCTTGAGTGTATAAATAAGAATTTCCTCGTAGGTAACAACCATTGGATTAAAAATAACTTCAGCTACTTCTCGGTGACCATTTTTGTTGTAATCACTGTATGTTGGATTTTCATTAGTTCCGTCAGCATATCCTGAAACCACCTCTAGTACTCCAGGAAGCTTCTCAAGGTCAGCTTCAACACACCAGAAACATCCTCCCGCCACCAGTACGGTGTCTACTGTAATATCATCTGTGTCCACAGAAATATTGGCTGCAATCATACTGTCTCCTTCTGGTTCAGTATTTAATACCACCTGAGTGTCACTGGAAACGTCTTCCGTCGCATTCTCAGTTTCCGTTTCGTGTTCATCTTCCATCTGATCATTCTCGTGTTCCATTTCAGCCTCAAGAAGATCAGAATCAGACATTTGTACACCTTCTTGTTCAGTAAAGGCATCTAAGACCGCGCGTTCAGTAGCATTCTCTTGCTGAGTACCACCACGCATCATATCGCTTCCCATTAAGAAAGTGACGCCTCCTACACCAATAACCAATACAGCAACGCTTACGAGTACTTTATATTTCATACATTAACTATAGCTTTATATACCTTCTACTACGCTTTGTTTTTGAACATCTTTCAATTTTTCAAGACGCACATACGACATCCCGCCCAATTCAATTGCGCGCAATTCTCGTATATGCGTCTGATAATCAGGGATTTGTTGGGCAACCAAATTCCAAAATTGCTGACCGTGATTCAATTCTGCTAAATGACACAACTCGTGCACGATGATGTAGTCCTGCAGATGTTCTGGGAGAAACAGAATTTTATAACTAAAATTTAGATTACCTAGGGACGTACAACTCCCCCAGCATCGTCGTTGGTTACGTATCGAAACGCGGTTGTATTGTAGATTATAAAACTGATTCCAATAAAGAAGCTTTGCCTGAATCACTGCGCGAGCAGTTTCTTTATGCATTACATAATGCTTAGTCACACTACTGGCTCTTTTTCGTTTTCGTTTTACAATCCAATACATACTTGACGACTTATTGTACCAGAGGGTATAACAATACATGGAGGTACATCATGCAAACACAAATTAATGCCGTCTCGCCTTTTTCCAAAAAGCAAATTAATTTGCCCTTACTTGTCACTCTAGAAATGCGTAGTCAATACTGCAAATTTAGAGTCTATTGGCACAAAAAAATGAAAGCTTACGTCGCACAATACCAGAATCGTCACAAAACCGAACTGTATGTATCCGATCAGGAGTACCTTGCAATTCTTTCCCATCTTGCTAATGAGTTTGATGTCCAGATTCTTTTGTTTGTCGTAGAAATAAAAGCTCCACTAAAAGGCACCTCATAGGTGCCTTTTATATACAAGCAACCTTGATCATCACTCAAATTAAGCGTATCCTGAAAAAGGAAAAGAAAAAGAAAAGGATGATACATCATGAATGAGGCTGAAATAATCCATATGCTTGGAATGATTGCGAGCAATACGCCAACCACACGCACGTTCTTAACAACTATCGTATCTCAAGAAATCAAATACAGTTTTATCGTAAAGTATTGCAGGGGTTCAGGAACTTTTGTTGCAGAATTCTCAGGTGATGCACTCAGGGAATCACTTACTCTATTCTACGAAGAGTACGACGAACTTAAGCGTGTAATCCAGCACAACTACGGGATTGGCATAATAACCAATGTTTCGTTTTTGGTTGAGGTCAATATATATAACGAAAAATATCTCTTTAATGTATATTGGCATCCACCTCTTGTTGCAATGATCGCATCTTACTCAGATGGAGCTAAGAACTCATTGATTACTGATCAAGATACCTCAGTAGAAATAGTGAAAATTCTACAAGACCTTTATTACATTGAAGCAATAGAATATGTATATGATGCTCACGAAATAACTGAGTTTGAAAAACCGCTCACTTTAGGGTTTGGGTGGCATAAAGATAGCAACACTTTTGTGGCAATGTATATTGGAGAAAAAAAGAAGCTTTTACTTTCAAAAGAAAACTTCGATGATCTTTCTCAATTCCTTAAAAAGAAATACAATATCCAACGGCTCAAAAACATTTATTGTACTCAGGGTCACGAGGCCCTAAAGAAGGTACTTGTCATGACTAAAGTTTTGTAATTCACAAAACAAAAAGCAGCGCTCATGAGCGCTGCTTTTTTATTATTTCTTAGTTTTACACATCCAAATCAAGTTCCTTCTCTACATCATCTTCGTTAAGATTAAGCGAATCAGCAATTTCTTCGATGATATCGTCCTCGTCTTCGTCTTCGTCAAATGTAAACTTCACGTCCACATCAGATTCAAAATACACACGAACTAGGAATGTTGAACCATTAAGTGAGGTAGTTATCTTATCAAGATCCCCATAATCAAATTCAACAAGATCTTCAATATCATCTTCGTCCATATCTAATTCATCTGCAATTTCCTCGATAATATCTTCTTCGTCTTCGTCTTCAACAGTGAATTTTTCATCATCGCCATTGTCATATTCAACTTTCACTCTTGCTTCACCTTCTTTAATGTCTACTTCAATGACATCAATGTCGTCTGAATTGTTGCCACCACCTCCAATCTCATCAACAGCTTCCTCAGCGAGATCTTCAGCCTCTTCGGCTAATTCTACAGCTTCGTCATATTCTTCGTCATCTAAAGCATCACGTGCCTCATTGTATAACTCGCGCGCTTCGTCGTAGAGTTCATCTGCATCGTCAATATCGTCACCATCATCATCTGCTTCCTTAATTTCATCTCGTGCCTTATCGATTGCTTTATCAGCATCTTCAATTGCATCTTCAGCATCGTTTTCATCTGAATTGTTACTTGATTTTTTTGAATCAAAATCTAAGTCATCTTCATCAATAAGTGATCGAACTTCAGATTCTGATGCTCCAAGTTTCTTCGCAATCAATTCAATAAGGTCATCTCCATCCTCAGGGTACAAGATGATATCACGGTTACGTGTACCATTTGTCTGGTAACTTCGCACAATATACTCGTCATCGTCATTAGACAACGTAATTGATCGCACTACATTTGATGAAGATATCACTGGTGTAGTTACCGGAGTCTGGGTTGTAGATGCTCCTGCAACAACTGGTGCGGGTACTGACTTCTTGAGTACGTCTTCTGGATAATTTCCAGCTGGATATGCCGCGAAGAACACCTCGAGCAATGCTCGAGTCGATGGTCCAACTACCCCTACAGGATCAAGGTTAAAGCGTGACTGAAAGAGTTTAATAGCTTCTTGTGTCTTTGGCCCAAAAAATCCAGAAGATACTCCATATGGATAGATATCACTATCAGTCGCCAAAAGTGTCTGTATTTTTTTAATATCATCATTAGTGGAACCGTAGGCAAGATCAGTACCAAGCGTACTCCCCGCCTGTGATCCCTGTACTGCAGGAGTTGGTGTTGTTACTGATGTTGAAGAAACTAACGCAACTAATTCAGCCCGAAGTGACTGCATTTCCGCAATAATTTGATCAATGCGCTCTAAAGCACCTGATACGTCTTGTGCATTTGCTGTATGTGTCGCAAAGGAAAAACCAAGCATCGCAACCATAAAGAAAGAAAATAACTGTTTGAACATACCCAAAGATTTAAATAATAGTACCTTTATTATACCTTGGCTGACACAGCCAGCAAATGCACTCGTACACATACCCAAAAGGCAGCCATATGTGGCTGCCTTTTGGGTTGCGACTTGATTTAGTTTTTATACATCATCATCGTCATCATAGTCATCATCGTCATCGTCATCGTCACCGTCATCATCATCGTCATCGTCATCGTCATCGTCATCGTCATCTGAATCATCTTTAGATTCTTCATCAGATTCATCAGCTAACTCATCGACAATTTCTGCTTCAAGATCATCATCGAGTACATCGACGTCAAGAGCCTCAGCGACTGCATCGAGTACATCTTCTTCTTCTGAAGAAGATAATTCGACGTCGTATTCGTCTCCATCAAATGTAAAAGAAACTTTTACTGATCCATCATCTTCAATTTCGACCTCAACTTCAAATTCGTCTCCCTTATCTCTGTCTCTATCGTCGTCATCATCGTCATCGTCATCGTCGTCACGAGCGTCTTTAAACTTATCTCGTAATCGCTTACAAACTTCGTCGCTACCTCTACCGCTATTGTCGCACTTGATCTTAATTCTATGTTCAACTTTGTCTCGTATTCCAGGAGCTCTCAAAAGTCCTTCGGGAATATTCTCCCCAAACTTTTCTTGGAAATACTCTTCCAAGAGAAGGCGCGTATCGTCATCTAACCTTCCAGAAATTTCAATTTCGTGACGCTGCTGGAAACGTTTAAGTGCTTCTCGGGTAAGTGGGCCAAAGTAACCACTGGTAATTCCTTCAGGGTAAATCGTTGAATCACTTGCGAGTAATTCTTGAATCTCACGAATATCATCATCTGACATTCCTTCTTCAAGGCCATCCTTAATTACGTCATTTATTTCTCCTCGAACTTCTGCAAGTTGTGATTGCAGCTCCTCAACTTGAGCTAAAAGTGACTGCAATGTCGCAAGTAGGTCCGCAAGGCTATCTGACTCAGCCTTTACAGGAGCAGTCATTACCATCACTGCAAAAAGCCCCAACAGCAAACCAGTAATTTTAATTTTCATATGTAAACTATAATATTAACAATAATATAAGCGGTGCATCCAAAGTCACACAACATAAACATTGTGTACCTCCTCTTCAATAGTGAAGACGAAGGATCTTGGTCCCTCTTACACGATTTTTCCATTATGCAATCGATACACCATACGTGCAAGCCGTATCTGATTGTAATCGTATTCCTCATTTGTCGCTTCAAAAATAGGCTTCAATTTTTCAGTACCAACCTCATCCATTACTGCCTGTAGTACCTCATATTCATCACTCCAATTTTTATACTGTGACGTAAGCGAGACAAGATCACTGTCAGTTAGATCTTGATCAACTACCAATTTCTCTAAGTGCGTCCAGACTGTCGATTCTCCAATTTTTCGTTTCTTTGCAATCTGTGGGACGGTATTTCCTTCGAGTAATGCTTCTTTAGTAAGGGCAAATGTACTTTCTTTCTGAACCCGCTCGTACCCCTTCTTCTCCTGTACTTTAATTTCACCACTGACGTACTCGCCTCCTGAAGCTTTCACAAACGCCTTGTGCATAGATTCAATCTCGTCTTCTTCCATTTCAGTAAAGGCATCTTCTGCTTGACCTGATTCATCTCTAAAGCGTGCGTCAATGGAAACAATCTTCGGGTCAACACGAAGTGCCGTTGGACTCATACCCAGCATCTTTAATCCAGCCAAAGTTCGCACCCGAGAAAGTGCTACATATCCCTGCCCATACACAAACGCTCGAGAAAGATCAATCTCAGCAGCATCAAGTGACATTCCCTGACTCTTGTGTACGGTAATAGCCCACGCAAGCCGCAATGGTACTTGAGTAACCTCAGCAAGTACTTTGTTATCCTCCGCCATACTCCAACTGGTTGGCTTAATGGTAATCTGCTTCCCTTCGGTGGTTTCGATTATTGGGTTTCCATCCTCACCATCAAAGTTCACCACCCGTCCCAACGTTCCATTTACATACCCCTCCTCAAAGTTGTTCTTCGTACACATCACCATCGCTTCTTCCTTAAGTTCCAAAAGTTCAGGAGACAGACAGTTCTTAGCTAATCCTTGTTGCATGATCTTATTCCCCACCCCACTCATCTTGAAACGTGTGACAGAACCTCCAAGCTCACCAAGTTTTGTTGCATTCACTGAATCAACGTCGGCGTTGTGGGTATAGAGTTTCGTTGGCTCAATACCTTCATACGCAATCTCAGTTTGTTCCGAAAGGAGTGTAAAGTGCTCATCATCCACGTCGTTTTTTCGAATAGATTGCAGAAGACTTAAGAGCATCTCGTCTTCCTGACGATACTGATCGGTAAGGTAGCAAATAAGTGGTCGCGCATCTTCCCATCCACGTGATTCAAATGCGTAGCGCATCATGTCCCCCTGCCGAGTAACGGGAGGCAACTGAAAGAAGTCACCTACAAAAATTGTCTGGATACCACCAAATGGTTCAGAACTCTGACGAATGGTCTTGCAGACAATATTCACCATATCAACCAACTTCCCATCAAGCATCGAAATCTCATCAATCACCAACACCTGTGCCTTCTTCACCCGCTTTACAATCTTTTCTTTGGTAGTAATCTGCTCAAGATCGTACTCATTAAGTTGATCGCGCGCGCCAATACCACTCCATGCATGGATTGTCATCCCACCAATGTGCGTTGCAGCAATCCCGGTACTCGCCGCCACAGCGACCTTCACCCCACATGCCTCAAGGTACGCAATGTATTGGTTGATCACATACGTCTTACCAGCACCCGGTTCTCCCGTTAGAAACACATTTCCTCCCGTCTTCAGAATTTCAAGCGCTCTGTCTTGTGTCATAGTGCACGCAGTCTACCATTATTGAAATGATGTGGAAATAAAGACCTACTCAGAGGACGCACAGTGCGTTACAATGTATGGAATGAAAAAGGGTTCTTCACGATCTTTGACGGTTCGTCACGCAGATGCAAAAAAAAAGAAAATCACCGCCAAGAAAGCGGTTGTTAAAAAGTCTGCAAAAAAGACCGTTAGGAAAGTGAAAACCGTTACTAAGAAAGTGATTAAGAAGGTCGCTACAAAGAAGAAAGTGACTGCAAAGAAAACTCCTGCTAAAAAGACCATAGCTAAAACTGTCGCAGTAACACCGATTAAACGTGAACCATTAGGTCATCTTCTTATTGAAAAACTCTTACGAGAAGCTGGGTTTCGTGGTGGCGTCTCAACGAACAAAGACATCCTTACACGATACAGTACTGACGAAAGTATTTTTTGCATCCGTCCTCAGATTGCACTGCAGCCAAAAAATCAAACCGATATAGAAATTGCCGTACAAACGCTGCAAAAAGAAACTAACCGCTTCCCTTCAGTATCACTCACACCCAGAGCTGCTGGTACAGGACTTTCTGGTGGGTCGCTGACTGACTCGATCGTGATGGATGTCACAACCCACATGCATCACATTGATGAAGTAGTAACTCACAAAGGAATAACAACCATTACCTGCGAACCAGGAGCGATGTGGCGAGATGTTGAAAAGAAACTTAAAAAGCACGGGGTTTATCTTCCTTCCTACCCTGCTTCAAAGGACATCTGTTCTATTGGAGGTGCTGTTGGTAACAACTCAGCAGGTCCAGATTCATTGCGTTACGGACACACCGCAGACTGGGTAGAATCACTAAACGTCACCCTGCACGATGGAAATACATACACCCTACGACCGCTTACATACAAGGAATACAAAATTCTTATTAAAAAGAAGAACGCACACGCCGAAATTGCCAAAGAAATTTTTGAGCTTATTGAAAAGAACGAAGAGTCAATCCAGCGCTGCAAACCCAAGACAAAAAAGAATTCTGCAGGATATCCTCTATGGGACGTTATGTCTACAACCGTTGCAAGCTTCAAGAAAGGAAACGGTACATTTGACCTAACCCACCTTATCTCAGGAAGCCAAGGAACTATTGGAGTCATAACCTCAATAACGATGCGTACTGAGCCGATCCAAAACAACACACAATTAATTGTTGTGCCGGTATTTGATTTGCTTGATGCAGGAGCGGTTATCACTAAAGCACTTGAATTCAACCCAAACAACATCGAACTCTTCGATGGCTTCACCTTTGACTTAGCACTTAAAAACCCAGAATTCTTTAAGGATCGACTCGGAAAGATCGACTACTATAAAGTGCTCTTGTCTATGTATACGACGTACCATGTACGCTACGCACGAAAAACTCCTGAGTTCACGCTTCTGATTACTTTAGACACTGAAAAACTCGGAAAGCGGTCGGTTGCAGGTATTGTGAAAACATTGCGTGCAAATCGTGGTAAACGAGCGCGACTGGTACAAAACACTATTGAAAAAGAAATGTTCTGGCAGATTCGTCGTGCAAGCTACACCCTTTCAAAATTCCAAGATCCAAACAAACGTCCTGCTGCCTTCCTTGAAGACATGACCGTGCCTCCGCAGAATCTTTCGCGTTTCTTTGTTGATATTAAAAAACTCCTAAAGAAATTTAATGTAACTGCAGCAGTACATGGACACGGAGGTAATGGACACTTACACTTCTATCCTCTATTAGATTTCACGAGTAAAGCAACTCCAGCGTTGGTAGAAAAGATGGCGGAAGAATTCTTTGCAACAGCTGTAAGGTACGATGGAAATATTTGTGGTGAGCATAACGATGGAATTATTCGTACTCCACACCTCAACAAAATGTTTAATAAGAAAACATTAGAAATGTTCCGTACCGTTGAACATACTTTTGACCCCACTGACATCTTTAATCCCGGAAAGAAGGTAAATCCTCGTTTTGATGTGAAAGAGTCTTTACGGAAGACAAATTAAGTCGTAACCAACTCAAGTATCACATAAGTTTGAACTAGTGCCCTGATCACGTTTTTTGACATGGTATAGTAAAAATATCGTAGAGACTATTACATATAATATCTATAGTTATGAAACAATACCGAATGTATGTAGCGGAGTTTATTGGAGCAGGTACACTTTCTCTGGCGGTTCTTCTTTCCGTTAGTACTGAACTGGGAACACTCGCAACCCCCATCCTTGCAGCCTTAGTCCTTGGACTCTTTGTCTATACCATTGGAGGTGTTTCTGGATGCCACATCAACCCAGCAGTTACATTGGGCGTGTACGCACGAGGGAAAATTAAGCTGGCACAAACTGTAGGATATATTGTTGCGCAATGTCTAGGCGCATTTGCGGCGATATTAATAGTAAGCAACACTGTTATGGATCTAAGTGGGTACACAATGACTACACCAGAATCAATGAGTGTCTTTATTGCTGAATTTATAGGCATGGCCTTATTTACTTTCGGTATCGCAAGCGTTGCTTTCGGTAAGGTATCTCAGGTTGCTTCAGGAGTAGTTATCGGAGGTTCCCTACTCTTAGGAATCACAGTGGCATCATTACTCGGCTCAGCTGGGGTACTTAATCCTGCAGTTGCATTAGCGCTGGGGACAGTAAGCTACAGTTATCTAGGTGCGATGATCTTAGGATCAATTGCTGGTATGCACTTGCATGGATGGCTGTGTGAGTAAGTTATAAACAAATTCTTTTAAGTTAACAGGAGTATAGTAAGAAAGAAAGGAGTTCTTTATGGACAAACCAACACAAGCTGTTTTGGTAAAATCCATTGATCTTACCAAAACAAGTATCGCTAAAATTACGCTCCATACTGGTGAATCTATTTCAATTAAACCTCATGTTGAACCCAAAGGGATTCTCTATGGAAGAGTCCCTCATGACGCACCAGGAAAATGGGGTACCTTACAAAATAAGCCACTAGAATTTAAAGTAGGCACTGTTCCAAGTTTATGGGACACAACCAAAGAATAAACCACCCAAATTTGGGTGGTTTGTTTTACTTATAGAGATTAATTTGACAAATTATATTTTAGTGGTATTTTTATGCAGTCAGTGCTTTTGCTGACATAAGCAAGAAGAAAGGAATAGTATGAGATTTGTACTATTACTGACACTTTCTTTGGTGCTTGTAACACCCATTACCGCAGCTGCGCAAGCAGTCGGGTGCGACAAGACACATACTTCTGAAAAGAAGAAAAAGACGTGTCACTGGACTCTTACAAAGGGAAAGGTTTGTCCGGAAACGGCAAGCTCGAAACTGAGTAAGTAGTTCTACATCAACGAGTTCAGCGGATTAATTCGCTGGACTCACCTTGACAGATTTTTGTATCTAGGTACTATTGTCTATAGGTGCTGATGTACACCAACTTCTTGCTTATCGTTGTCGGGCTAGCGGTAGCCTGCAACAACAAATATCATCAATATAAAACCTGGTCGGCGAAATTTCGCCGGCCTTTTTCTTTGGGGTGTGACCATAACCATGCCACTTATCGAACTAATCATCAAAGTACAGAAGAAACGGAGTGCGAAAGTAAGCTTCAACGGTATATAGAATTTTGTGTAGATACGTATCAGAGAATGGTTATTGAAGGTGATTGGGGTTGGGTTAAGGAGATAAAAAAGTAACGGCCACCCTAATTGGGTGGCCTCGCTACCGTTTAGATCAAGTTTTTGACCTTGCCGCAGTTTCACGCATTGCAGTAATTGTTTCTTCCGGTGTGGTATTCGCAATCCGCTCAGCGTATTCGCGGTCTTCTTGATCTGGACGATCCAGAATTGCATCATGCCCATAAATTTCACGAGCCTTTAAACAGGCATCTTCAATCAAAGCAGGGGTTACTGACATGTTTTTCTCCTGTGTGCTTTCCACGAATTATTTCGTGAGAAGCTGCAAAAGAAAACTTTTTTGTCTAGATGCCGTATTCGTCATTGTGAACCATGCAGTACCACTTCTCGAACATTTTTACAGAATTCTGGAATTGAAGAGATGGTCAATGAGTTATGTTGCTTGGAATATTGAAATAAAACTAAACAATTTAGTTTTAAGATTCAAAAATTTACATAATTTATGAATCTTAAACCCCCATACCAGCGCCGGCTTGAGCAATCAACATAAACCATAATATAACAAATAGTAAAATAACAAACCAAGGACGGAAAAAGAATGTGGGAATATTCCTCAATACCCTAACTAGTAGTCTTTCTTTATTTTTTAAAATACTAAACCGGAAGAGATATATATAGCTTACCACTAGCCAAGGAAGGAGCAAATAAAACACTACCGGGGTAATTATTTGTTCACCAATTTCCCATGGAACAAACCAAATAAAATTAAATTCCACCTCCTGAAATACAAAAGTGGAACGAATAATTAGTAAATATATAAAAGTAACAATCACGAATTTTACAATTCCACCAACATCAAACTTAAAAAAATTTCTTACTTTTTGTGTAGTTTCCTGCATAGAGTAAGCATACCACAACTAAAAAGTGACTTATAAAAATCGTAAAATCCGCCTTCTATTTTCTAAATCCAATACAGCATATGCTTTCACTAGGTCGAGTAATTACCAGTCCATAACCCAACAACAATATGCCAAAGGGATTCAATCTTCGTGAACACCTGCAAGAAACATTTGATCAACTCCAAGATCAAGCATGTGAGTCACTAGACCTGATAGACAGTTGTGCTCAGGATTTACACAGCTCCGTGAAGGAGTTCCGCTCTGAGATGAGCGATCTTGAAGAAGCACGACAACGATTAGCTGAAACAAGCTAGTAGTCGGAGGTCGGTTCCCCGTAGGACACAGAAAAAACCTGAGTACTAGACACAGGTTTTTCCTAAAATTGTGATCCCACGGGGAATCGAACCCCGATTACAGGAATGAGAATCCTGTGTCCTAGCCGTTAGACGATGGGACCGATTGTGTGCCCATAGTTATACCAAATTACGTTGATTATTTAAAGGTGTTGCAACTTATTACTTGTTTAAAAATGGTTTTAGAGGTACAAAGGTATAAGAACAGTAACGCTGGGAAGGAATACGATGTCACATATTACTAGTACCTCGCTGCTTGATCCAATTTCTGCATTTCAAGCAATCGCTGAAATCAAGGATTGGTTTCATGAGACTTCAGAAGAACATACAGGTTTTGATGTTGCGCTCCCTTCAAAATGGGCAGAACATTGTGCCGGTCAATTATACTTTGCGGAAGACGTAAACTTGATCCGCTTGATGCTTGCTATGCCAATAGCACTTCCAAAATATGCAGTAAATGAACTTTACGTTCTTATAAACATTCTCAATTCTGGAACAATAACCGGAAAATGGTATTACCTTGAAGATGAAGAAGGGACAACACTTATTCATCGTTCTGAAACGTACTCAGTAGAAAATCAAATTGAATGTGATCGACTTGAAAGTTTTATTGAAACTGCAACAACTGAACATGACACATGTTACCCTGCTGTACACGGATTACTCACGGCAAAACCTCGAATTCGAGTCACACAAGACAATCTTGTTAAATATGTAACACTGACCATCAACGCCGAAGAAGCGGCAGCGATGACTACTGTACATACTTTTGGAAGAGCGTAAAATTGAAAAACGCCCCAAAATACTTGGGGCGTTTTAATTTATTTATGGGACCACTCCCTACTCTGTCGTACCAGTAACTTCCCTGCTTCCTCTGGATGCAACATCAAACGTTCTACAATCTTCTCTGCGCGGATTCCTTGGGAAGCTTTTATCAGAATCACATCATTTGGTTCGATCATTTGTAGCAGTTCAGTTCCTGCTCTTTCTATATCATCATATTGGAATATATTCTTTTCGCTCAGACCATGCTCGAGTGCACCTTCCGCTATCTTTCGAGAGCGTAATCCTAGGGTAATCAATATATCTGCTGATTGGGCAGCTAACTCCCCCATTCTTTCGTGTTCGCGCACTGAGAACTGCCCGAGCTCAAGCATGTCGCCAAGCACAACTATCTTTTTACCCAAGCCTTGTAGCTCTTTCACTGTCTGCAATGCTTGTTCTGCTGCTGCGGGTGATGAGTTATAAGTATCATCAAGAATAAAGGTTCCCTTCTTCCCTTCAATCAGGCGCATGCGGCCATTGGGAGGCACATGAGAACTCAATGCTTTAGCTGCATCAAACAAAGGTACGTCAAATTGAGTTCCAACTGCGATTGCTGCTGCGTAATTATATGCGTGTTGCACACCAAGCGAACCATATACTTGGAATTGTATCTCTTCACCAATGTGTGCCAGCGTACACTCTACCCCTACTGGCTTATCGTCTTTATATATAACTTCGTCTGCTGAAGTAGTAAAGTGTGAGGGTGAATAGCGACTGAAACCAAACGATTGTTGTCGAACGTCCTTTACGGCTTCTCGAATCTTTTCATCATCATTGTTATAAATGAGTACTCCTTCTGGCTTAAGCGCGTGCACTAGGTGCATTTTTTCTGCAATTACTTCTTCTGGAGTACTAAAATACTCCACATGTGCGGGCACGTCAGGTAATCGGGTAAGTACCACAATATCGGGCTGAGCCCAATCCATAAGATTTTTCATGTCACCTGGCCGATCAACACCCATTTCAAGCACTAAGACTTCAGGATACTCACGTGAGAAAAGTGCGATAAGTGCACCGTCAACTATATTCCTAAACCATGTTATTGGATTACTCCATCCGGTTCCTAAACCAAGTACGGACAATGGCACACCTAACTCTGAATTGAAACTCTTCTGACTCTTGCGCGCATGCACATGTTCTTTCAGGACGGTGTAGATAGCATCCTTTGCTGATGTCTTCCCTACACTTCCGGTGATGGCAATGATTGTGGGTTTCTTTCGTTTGAGGAGAATTTTGGCCTCAAAGGTAAGGATAGCAACGACAATATTTTTAAGGATTTGTTTCATTATAGTTTGGCAGGATTATAAGTTTATTTTAACATTTCTTAACTTAGTCTGTGAAATTTAGGACTGTATCAGTCACATCAAACGCAAGAAATTCCTTTAGATACGATGCGGGTGAGGAATTGAGAGCGAGACGAACTTAATGTACGGTGAGTGCTCAATTACCGAAACCAACAAAGTAGATGAGATAATTTCTTGCATTTGTTACCTATCTGGAGGAAGGTTGTAGTAGTTGATTAAGAATTTTGTTACTTCCATAAACGGCTCAGTCAATGTCTCTGACGCATAGCGAACCTCTTTTGGTTCAACAGTATACAAGAAAACTAAAAATTCAGGATCATAGCTGGGGAAATATCCGAAAAATGAGTGGAGGAACTTATCTTCATAATATCCACCATCTACTTCGTCAGCAATTTGTGCAGTTCCGGTCTTTGCTGCAACACTGTAATTCTCTAATTTTACATTCCCTCCTCGCAGTGCGTCATCTACTACAGCAGTAAGCATACGCGAAGCAGTTACACTCGCTTCTTCACTAAATACCTGTTCTCCTTCTGGATATTGCACCTCTTTGACAGTGCCGTCAAGATATTCAATACGTTTTACAATATGTGGAGTCACCAGCTTCCCTCCGTTGGCTAATGTGGAAAGCGCACGCACGGTCGCAATCGGTGTTAACGCAATTCCTTGCCCAAATGATGCAGTTGCATATTCAACGTCGCGCGGTGAATCAAGGTTAGCAACAAGACCATATGCTTCGTTAGGTAAATCAATACCCGTTTCACTTCCAAATCTCAACGCTTTGAAATATGTCCGAAATTTCTCCTTCCCCATTTTATCTACAATAAACGCCACTCCGGTATTAAGTGACTGATTAAGCACCTCTTGCATATCCACCGTCCCCCGCCCTTTGCCGTCATAGTTACTAATGGTGTATGTGTCCAGATCAAGTGATCCAGAGTCGTAGTAAGTCGTATCTGGCGTTACAGCCCCACTATCAAGGCCAACCGCCATAGTTAATGCCTTAATAATAGAACCCATCTCATATACGTTCTCAACAAGCGGATTTTTAAAGTCATCAATGGTCGACCCGGTTCGATCATTGAGGTCAAATGTTGGAACAGCGTTAAGTGCGTAAATCTCACCATTTCGTGGATTGATAATGATTCCTCCGGTAACTTTACTGTTCCATTGTTCCTGAGTCTTTGCTAACTCACGATCAAGCATACGCGCAACAGTGGGCTCAATGGTTGTCACGATGTCTCCGGTACGGGCATCAGTGGTATCAAAAATAATACTTCCAAGGTTACTAAAGATCTCTGCAAAGAAGTTAACTGACAATTTACTATTATCTCGCGCAAGCACGTCTTCGTAGTACCGTTCGAGTCCATAGCGTCCTGTTACACCAGTACCACTATCCGAAGTGAAACCGACAAAGCCAACCGTGCGAGCTGCAAGATCTTCTCCTGGGTAATATCGCCATTGATCGCGATAGAGTTGTACTCCGTTGAGGTCGAGTGCTTCTACGTCATCAGCCTGTGCCTCTGAAAGTTCTGAGGCGATTTCATAATACGTCCGTTCCTTTTTCCCTGCGCGCAATAAAAAGGTTTCTTCATCAAGCGCGTAAACGCTATTAATTTGTTCGTATGTAAATGCTTCGTCTTCTATGCGTGTTGGATCTATTGAGAGCAGATACCCTGACTGTACAGTTGCTGCTGATACTTTTTCATCAGCTTTAGTAGAAAAATAGATACTCCCGCGAGAATAGAGATCACGTACGGTATGCACATACTGTCGCTCTGCCTTCTCTTGGTAGATGTCATGTTGCATGATCTGTATTTGATACAGACGTACAATTAAAATAAGTGCTAAAAAAAGAACAGCACCAGTGATGATGCGTATTCGGATAATTGCGTTCTTTCTCATATAAGCATTGTATGTAAAATCACACTGCTACGCTAGCGCTGTGCACCATCTGATAACACCAAAGCTGGTGTTGTTCGATCTATAAATACCTTATGTGACGTCTGTGTATACCCTTGTAATGATGCAATATCAGAACTAACGCGGTGTTGTGCTTCAATAAATCGTCCTTCTAAAAGACTGATTTCTGAACTTCGCTTCTGTAATTCTTGATTTACCTCTGTTCGTATTACCACATGCACTATTGATGCGCTGATAAAGTAGACATACAACGCAAACAATGCGACGCACACAAACAACATACCTATGCAGATACGCTTCTGTAACATATGTTGTTGTTTGTTTTTAGTAGTCATTTTTATATTTTTTCGATCACTCGGTATTTCGCACTACGTGCTCTGGGGTTACTGTTTTGTTCTTCTGCACTTGGTGCCATTGGTTTTTTGAAAACTAAGACTCCTTTTTGATCGCGTGCGTACTCCCTAAATGTTTGCTTAACGATCCGATCTTCCAAACTATGGAAAGAAATGATTCCCATGCGCCCACCGGGCTTTAGGACATCCATGCCTGAAGCTAACAGCTCCTTAAGTGCATCAAACTCATCATTTACTGCAATACGCAGTGCTTGGAATGATTTTGTTGCAGGATGGGTACGTTTTCGCCTGTATGGAACTGGCACAGCATGATAAATGATGTCTGCAAGTTGTACGGATGAAGTAATTTCTTCTTCTTTACGCTTCTCAACGATTGCTTTTGCAATGCGTCGCGAGAAATGTTCTTCACCATATGCATAGACAACATTTGCTATGTCTTCTTCGTCCCATTCATTAACAATGTCGTGTGCAGTAAATGGGTAATCATTTGGTGATCCAAAGGTCATGTGTAGAGGCTCATCTTCCTGAAAGGAAAATCCTCTTTTTTCACCTGAAGAACCGTCAAACTGTTCCATTCGCCAACCTAAGTCAGCTAATACTGCATCAACAGAGTTAATTCCTAGCGTCTCTAGTGTTTGTTTGATATCTCGGAAATTACTGTGTACCAGATGGATTGTTGCTTTGTACTCACTGTGGAGGTGAGTATTTGCTTCAATTGCCGTTTTGTCCGCATCAAGTCCTATATAAGTACCTTCTTTTCCGATTATCGAGAGGATTGTTTCTGCATGTCCCGCGCTACCCAAAGTACAATCCACAACAACTGAACCCTTTGACAGGTTCAGTTCATGAGTTGCTTCTTGTTGTAAGACCGTAATATGTCGCATAGCGAATTGATTACGTGGTCTGTAGGGTAGATGGAAGATCCATGCCCTGCCTCCAACACGACACTTCCCAATGTCGTCTGGTTGTTTCGGGCATAGATCTACAGGACGCCGATATCGCCAAGTTTCTCAGCAAGCTGATCTGCCTGTGCTTCGATACGTCGTTTGTATTCCTCCCATTGCTTCTCATCCCAAATTTCTACACGATCATGGATTCCTGCAAGCGTGACTTTACCGTCAAGATTTGCGAATTCCTTTAAAAAATCTGGAACGAGAATACGTCCAACACTATCTACCTCGACTTCAACCGCTCCTGATAAGAAGAATCGATTAAAGCTTCTCGTATCCGATTGTCCCAGTGGCAACTGTCCGATTTTCTCGGTAATCACCTGCCACTGTTTCAATGGATATACAAAGAGACAATTATCAAGACCTCGAGTAACTACAAGTTTTCTCCCAAGTTCCTTCCGCCACTTGGACGGCATGGACAGCCGTTTCTTAGGATCCAACGTATGTTTGTATTCACCGATTAACATGTCTTGATAGTTTTGAGTTGGTCTGAAGACCTACTGCAATTAAGTGGAGTAAATTACAGAGGGTATTCAAACCAACTCATCCCTGTATACTCTATTTCAAGAGTATACCACTATCTCCCACCACGTGCACATTATATACCACTTTACCCCACTGTCTAACACAGTTATACACAGTGTCCCGCCACAAGAAGCAAACAAAGGATTTATTACAGCCCTCAAACAAAGGATATTCGAAAACAACCACAGAAAACATGTTTTCTGTGGTTGTTTTCGCACCAAAGTACGAACATCTGCCATATCCCACCGGTAAAAAAATATGGCTAAAAACAAGGTTCACTTGGACATAAAAAAACACCCAACAATTGTCAGGTATCTGTATAGAGCATTGTGCTCAATGGTAGTGCATGCGGGGGCAAGTTTCACCTATACCCCCATCATCAAGCAAAATTTTTGATCCAACGAAAAGTTAGATCAGTATCTGAATTCGTCATAATGAACGATTCGCATGAGTTTGGGACTCATTTTTATCCTCCTTTTGTTTCACCGGACATGCCGGCTGTTTTAATAATGTGCATGCCGTTGTTGAAATCGGCACTGTCTATACCTCGTAGTGTGTGCGGTTCTTGCTGACTACCTTCGATGACAAGGTCATCTCCGGCGACAAGGTGTCCGTAAAAAAACGGATCCTCCTGGGCAAGTCGTTCCCGTTCCCAATCTGGAAGACCAGTGCTAAAACCATCCGTTGATTCCTGTACTGCAGTGATCATTCTTCATCTCCCCATAATTGCTAAATTCCTGATGTATTATACATGATTAATTAGTTTTGTCAATCTTTTACTAACTTAAATTTTATCCTTCCCTACTGGAAAAGGACGACTGTGCCAAAGCATGAAAAAACCGCGGACAAATGTCCGCGGTTTTTGCATTATAAACCAAAAGATTTTAATGCATAACCCAATGTTCGCTGATCAAAACCTCTGCCGATTGTAATCGGAATAAGAAGTGTACGTACAGCTTCAGAAAGTTCTTCTGCTTCTTTGTATGTGTAAACAACCATGACGTGCATCCTTTCACTTGTGCTTGTGTTCATATCAAACTGAATGACAAAACAAAAAGTTACACTTTCGTTCTCTGTCCTCCAAAAAGGCGTGAGCTGGGGTCAGCATAGGCGATAATTTTTTGCAGATGGTCCACTGTGAAATTTGGCCACAAAACTTCAGTTGACACACACACTGATTGAACGGACTGTAGCGGAAGAAATGCTGAACCTCGCCATTGTGACATCCCGCCACTTGCTTCAGGCATACCGGTGCGAATAATTATGTCAGGTTCGTTCCCTGCTTCTGTATCTAAATGTGATTGTACGTATTGAGCAGTAACATCATCTGGGGAAATATCATTTTGTAGTGCGTTTTTTACCATGCGGGCAACTTCGTCCACCCCGTCGTAATTCAATGCAATTTGTAATAATGTTCCACTATTAGAAACAGATCGACGTTCAGCATCCTCGGATGCAGCAAGTACTGCATCAGGTAATCCTGACCGATCTCCAATAAGCTTAAAACGAACACCATCATCTATGAGCCCTTTTAGATGGGTTGTTAAAAATTGTAAAAATAAAATCCAAATGCCGTCCACCTCACTCTTGTCTCTTTTCCAGTTAGCAATAGCGAAAGCAAACACACTAAGTGTTTGTACTCTGTTTTCTGGGCAAGTCTTAATAAGACCAAGTAACGCCCGAACACCTTCAGCATGACCTTCAAGACGTTCTTTTCCTTGCTGTGTCGCCCAGCGACCATTTCCGTCGAGAATAATCCCCACATGCAGTCCTTTTTTGATTTCCATATTGCTCTTATAACAAACCTATTCTTAATAAAGTTATAACAAAAGTGTGTAAGGGTAGTCCTTACACACTTTTGTTATTGCATGTCTTTAGACAACACCGCGCAATCGCTCAAGTACAAAATCTTTATCAAGTGTACTCATAAACCATCCAACTTTAGGACCACTCTCTTTTCCTAGGAATAATAGATACAGCGCAGTAAAGAATTCTTTTGGGCTCAGCTCTGACTCTTCTTTCACTTGGTGCGTGAGCTCGTGAATCGCTTGACCATCCATTGTCTCAAGACTCTCTAGCTTATCTGCAAAAAGTTTGATGGCGTTCTTCTGATCATCAGTAAGCACTAAAGCGGTTTCTGGTACTGCTTCTTGTAGTGCAAAGATAAATCGATCTTCTGCATATTGCGCAAGCCAACGCTTTGCGTATTCGCTTCGCAGATCAATCTCAGCACGATCTTCCTCTGTTAATGGAGCTTCTTTCATTTTTTCTACCTCTTCATAGATATCCATGTGTGGCATCTGTACCAAGAATGCAATCTGTGAGAATCGTGGGAGGAACCGTTTTGGAATATTCGCCCGTTCTTCCGGTAAGTGTGCAAACCTAAATACTTGTGAGTCATCGTCTTCTACCCCACTCCATACTTTCTGTGCAAGTCGATCGTATGTATCAAACAATACCGGCACCGCGTCACCCTCAGGATCGAAGTCCAACTGGCGATTAATTGGCGTCTTCAAAAGAAGTAACCGTAGGATGTGCGGCGGCAGTAGTTCAGTCATTTCCTTTGCCGTTGCAGCATTCCCCTTTGATGAAGACATTTTCTTCCCTCCTACTAAGAAAAACTCATTAAATACACCATATGGTGGCTGGTGCTCAAGCACTTCACGAGAAATAGCTTCAGCGACTTGCCGTGCGCCTCCCTTAGAATAATGATCCTTACCTCCTCCTTCAAAATGCACACCGTTAGCCATGAACTTCGCAGCCCATTCTGGCTTCCATGGAAGTGATGCGTTTCCATCAAATGGAGAGATTCGTCCATTGTGACCACAGCCCTCTGCCCATTCAATCGTGTCTGAAGAACAGGTGTAGTCCACCATTTCCCCGTCCCAGCCAGTAATACGCGTCGCACTAAGATTCCCACAGTTTTCGCACACCACATTAAGTGGGTACCAATCAGCAGCTCGTTCGCTTCCTGAAACTTCTTTATAGATCTTGTGGATGATTTCTTTCTTATCAAGTACTGCACGGATTGCATCATTCATACGTCCACTTCTGTAAAGCTCAGTAGCTCGATACACTTCTGCGCCAAATCCGATACGTCCCACTACTTCTACATACTCCTGTCCGTAGAGTTCAGCAAAATTCTCATACCCTTCTACTGGAGATGGAATTGAATACAGAGGATGTCCCATGTACTTTTTGTACTCAGCTTCGTCCAAGTAGCCCGGGATACCATCCATCGGATCAAAATCATTAATTTCAAAAAGAAACTTCACCTTAATCCCTCGATCGTTAAGCACGTCAGCAACGATCGCGTGCAGTGCTGCACTACGAAGTGACCCAACATGTACCTGTCCTGATGCAGTCTTTTCATCTCGTACAATAATAGGTTCGCCTGTATCAATAACATGCTGATATTTTCGTACTACCTCATCTGCAATTTTATCTGCCCAAAACATAATGTCGTTAGTGTAGCTAATAATAAGGGTTTTGCAAATGTATAGAAACAATAAACAAAAGAACGGCGCCAAAGGCGCCGTTCTTTTGTTCTCAGATCTAGTCGATCTTCAACAATTTATATTTCTGCTTCCCTCCTGGTGTCTCAAATTCAATCTCCTCTCCCTTCTCCTTCCCCATCAATGCTTCACCAAGTGGTGAGAGATATGACAGCTTCTTTGCATGAATGTCAGCTTCTTCTGACCCTACAATTGTGTAGCAGATGTTTCCCTTCTCTCCTGTCTTTTGGATACACACTTCGTTTCCGAGTCCTACAACATCTGACTTACTGTTAGTTACAATCTTAGCTTCTTTCATTACCTGTTCAAGATGTGTAATTCGTTCCTCGATAGCAGCCTGCATATCTCGTGCTTCTTGGTATTCTGCATTTTCAGAAAGGTCTCCCAGACTTCGTGCATACTCCAGCGATTCAGCAACTTCTTTCCGGCGTACTGTTTTTAAGTTTTCTAACTCTGTCTTAAGCTCTTCGAACTTCTCTTTGGTCAAAAATTCTTGTGTGTCATTCATATAAATTTGTTTCGTCCATTATACGCGGAAAAAAATTCCGGTCAAACAGCGAAGTTTTCCACAGGTGTTATTCGGTGAGATCTTCAGTGATTTCAAGATACTCTGGAGCATTCTCGTGAATCCAATCCATAATATCTCCCGCCAAAGTAGTACCTCCAAGACTATTACTGTACGGCGCGTTCTCCATAAGTACCACAAAAGAATACTGGGGATCTTCGTATGGCCAGAAACCAGCTGCCCACGTGTTTAAACGTGATTTAGCAGAGTCCAACTCTGCAGTCCCCGACTTTGCAGCAATTTTTACATAATCCTTCTCAAGTGACCGAGCGGTACCTCCAGCATAGTAGGTCGTCATATGCATTCCTTCACGTACGATATCAAGTGCCCAAGGATCGAGTGCAACTTCACGATATTCACCAACCTTTCCTTTCTCTACATGTGGCACAAAAAACTTTCCACCGTTTGCCAAACCACCATAGGCAACAAGCATCTGCAACGGTGTCACCTGCCAACCATACTGACCGATTGAGGTGAAGTAGGTGTCTCCCAGACGCCAGTCATCATCGAAATGCTCCCGCTTCCAATCCGGATTTGGAACGGTTCCTGACTGCTCGTTTGCCAAATCAACATTTGTTCGTTCTCCAAATCCAAAGAGTGAGAAATACGTATTTATTTTCATAATACCAAGACCCTCCTGATCACGAAACCCGCCTCCAATAATATAGAAATACACATTCGACGAAAACGCGATAGCTTCTTTCATGGTCATCTTTCCGTGCGCTCGCCAGTCTCGGAAGACCGATGGGTTATTTGGATTGTATGGATTTGGAATCACAATCTCCCCAGTACTGACAATTATCTTGTTTGGACTGATGACATCTTCAACAAGTGCAGCGTATGCAACAAATGGTTTCACAATAGAACCAGGAGTGTATACACCTGCAAGTACTTTATTAAGAAATGGGAATCGTTCATCTGTATTGTATTGTGCGATGAGGTCTATATCATCTCCATCGGCCATTACTTCTGGGTCATACGATGGATAGCTTGTCATGGCGATAATTTCACCAGTGTGGATGTCCATAATAGCTGCTGCACCACTACGAGAACCTGATTGTGCTGTAGAGGTCGCAATGATGTCGTGCATCGCTTCAGAGAGCCGTACATCAAGCGAGAGAGTTAGTTCCTTACCTGACTTTGGTTGTTCTACAATGTGTTCCCCAATTACTTCACCTAATGCATCGGTTTCAATGAGTTGTTGTCCATTTTTACCACTAAGTAGCTCATTAAATGAGGACTCAACTCCATTGCGCCCAATGTATTCAGTACGGTAATAAAAACCTCTTTTATCTTTCAATGGATAACTTACATACCCTATAAGTTGCCCTAATCCATTACGATCGGTGTATGCGCGCACAGGAAAAGAATACGCTCCGTCTTTATCAGGTTCATTCCATGCGAGCAATTCTCCATTACGGTCATACACTACACCTCGCTCGGCGATAATGACTGTTTCATCAAGACTATTATTTTCACTAATGTCCCTAAACTCTGCACCTTGGGTTATCTGCAAAAGAAATAACTTACTCAAAAACCATAACGCGATAAGTACAAAAAGGACCGCAACAACACCAACGTTGTAGCTGGTAATAGGGAGTTCTTTTTTCCCCTCCATACGTCCTTGATTAAAGGAAGGTAAATTTGAAGAATCCAATAAAATTTCTTCAAAAGAAACATCTTTTTTGTTTTTTCGTTTCCAAAACATATTATTGTTGATACATCAGCAGATACGGTTTAAGTGCTTGGATACATAGAAGTCCCACCCCAGTTACAAGCGTATACACATACATTCCACTACCGCCATATCCAAAATATGCGTCAATTATTGCAGCAAGTACAATCAACTCAATTCCTGCATACAAAAATGCGTAGATTACAGCGGATACAACAAATACGACAACAGGGCCAGTGAGGCCAAGCACCGCCACCAAAACAAAAAGTGAAAATTGTAATGCGTTATTCTTCATTTTCTTCTTCAGTTACGTCACTGGTACTCGACGTGGTTGTCCCATTTTCTAAATCAACCAAAATCGTGTCTGGCACTGGCACCGTAAACAAATCAGACTTTATCTCAGTGAGAATTGCTTGTGCTTCTTCAAAAGAAACACTCTGTATTGGTGTGATTCCAACCGACACTAAGCGGATACTCGACAGAGGAACCTCTGGCGAAACATAACCATACTGCTCTGGACGTGATGCTTCAGATTGCACCACACTCACTTCACCATACACTCCTGAAGTGATAGACGGGAGTACCACCAAATCACCTTCTGAAATCTCAATTCCTTGTGGTACTCCCACACGTAATTGTCCACCACCGATCCCTACAGCATTAGTGTAAATGTCAGGACCTATGATGTATACCGTTGCTTCAAAGCCGGCAGTTGTTGCAAGCTCCACAAGCGCACTGTGTGCTGTGGCATGCTTCACAATTCCAATGACCGTATTTTCTCCTATAAATACTGGAGCACCGGTGACTACACCCTCTTGCGTTCCTCGATCAATCATCAGGGTGTCGTAGGGCAAAACACCTGGTCTTCCAATTACTCCTGCAAGTACCCGTTGTTCTCCATGGTCTCCCAAAAGACCTCGTAATTCTTTATTTTCTTTTACTAATGTATTGAGTGTAAAAATATCACCCCCGACAGTAGCAAGCTCTTGTCGCAAAGTATGTATCTCATCAACTAACTCAGTTCGGTTACGTAAATACATTGGCAAACTTCCACCTGACTCTGCAACCCACGTCTTTACACCATTTATTGGTGCCACAACAACACTAAATACTACATGGAGCGCTTTAGGCACGAGAAAAAGGAGCACAAGACAAACAAGCGTAGTAACTACTATGCGTGTGAGATTCTTATTCTGAGAGGTGCGGCGATAATTCCCCCTCGTTATCGACGAGAATTTCTTCATAATTGTCCAAGTTCTCTAATACAATACCAGTTCCACGAACAACTGCACGCAATGGGTCAGGCACAATATATACAGGCACCTGCATAACTTCTTGCAAAAGAGATGCTAGACCAGGAATAAGCGCTCCTCCTCCGGCGATATGAATACCTCGCTGCATTACATCAGCAAGTACTTCTGGAGGTGTTTTTTCAAGCACCGAACGCACCGCCTCAACAATCGAATCAACCGAGTGTGAAATTGCTTCTTTAATATCAGTGTCAGTAATAATTACCTCACGCGGGAGTCCTGTTACTACGTCACGCCCGCGTACCACCATTTCCTTTTCTTCATCATGACTAATAGATGCAAGCATTACCTTCGCATCTTCAGCTGTCTTGTCTCCAACGAGCACTTTAAATTGATCTCTGATGTAACTGATAATTGCAGCACTTAAATGATCTCCCGCCACTCGAAGATTTTTTGCAACCACAATTCCATTAAGTGAGATTACTGCAATGTCTGTATTCCCACCTCCTATGTCTATAATCATGTTTCCAATAGCCTTCCCAACAGGAAGCTTTGCACCAATAGCAGCAGCCATTGGTTCTTCAATTAAAAATACTTCACGTGCCCCAGCATTACGAGCCGCATCGCGTGCCGCCCGCATCTCTACATTCGTAATTCCCGACGGAACGCCTACAAGTACACGAGGAGCGATAATACTACGCGTGTCACTACGCACTTTATTAATAAAGTACGCAAGCATTTCTTCGGTTACTTCAAAGTCCGAGATCACTCCATCAACCAGTGGGCGAATCACTTGAATATGGTTTGGCGTGCGCCCCATCATAACTTTCGCTTCGTTACCCACTGCAACAAGTTGCCCTGTTTTTTTATTCATTGCAACGATCGTCGGTTCATTTAACACAATGCCTTTACCCTTTACATACACAAGTGTATTTGCTGTCCCAAGGTCAATACCAATATCAGTTGATACCGCTTCCACCATTCTATCTATGTGTTTGAGTATTTTTTTCATTACAGTATATTTACACAGCAAATTTGCTGTACAGTTCATCTTCAGTCATATAGGACACATCTCCAGTTGCGCGTGCAACCACTTCAAATTTTCCCTCCTCTTTCATTTTTTTACTTACCACTACACGATACGGCATACCAAGTAGATCCGAATCAGCAAATTTCTGCCCTGGTCGTGCATCACGATCATCATACAACGTTTCCACTCCTCGCTTTTGCAATGCACTATAAATACCATCAGCCCAATCTTTAATTTCTGAATCATCACCATTAAGACCAATGAGGTGCACTGTAAACGGAGCAACACTTTCCGGCCAGACGATTCCTTTGTCGTCAGAAAGAAGATCAACCACCGTACCCATAGCGCGAGCAGGTCCAATACCGTATGAACCCATAATAACGGGTTGATCATTTCCTTCTTCATCTTTATACATAAGACCAATGGCTTCTGAGAATTTGGTTCCTAAAGAAAAAATATTTCCAACCTCAATACTCTTCCGTTTTTCTAAATCATCTTTAGTAACGCCAAGTTCTGAGAGGTCAGCTTCTTCAAGCACTTCTTCGTTTACTGCGATACCCTTCTCTTGATCTACATACACAATATCTTCCCCAGCTTCAGCAAGTGTTTGAAACTCGTGGGAGAATTTTGTAAATGCACCTCCGGATGCAAATGTTTTGTATGTCACTTCTCCAATACCAATGCGGTCAAAAATCCGTGCATATGCCTGCGCACACGCTTCGTAAAATTCGTCATGCTGTTCTTGGGTTGCACAGAATGAATACAGATCTTTCATTGCAAACTCACGGGTTCGCATGATTCCACTTTTAGCTCGCATTTCATTACGGAATTTCGTTTGAATCTGGTATGCAAAAAACGGCAGGTCTTTGTACGATGAAACATACTGTCGCATCAGATCAGTAATCACCTCTTCATGAGTCCAAGCAAGTCCCACCTCACCACCTGCTTTAAGCTCAGACTTAAACCATACGTCAACATTCTCATCACTCCACCGATCTGAAGTTTTCCAAAGTGCTGGATCTTGTAAAGATGGCATATGCATCTCTTGCCCTCCAATACCATTCATTTCTTCACGAATAATAGTATTGATTTTTTCAATCACACGAAGACCTAATGGGAGAAATGAATACGCTCCAGCCATATTCTTGTAAATATATCCTCCTTGAATAAGTAACTGAGCATTTTTTGCTACCTCATCTGACGGTGCTTCTTTTTTTGTTTTACTAAAAAGTTGTGATTGTTTCATGTGGTTATAAATTAGAGAGAGGGCCAAAAGCTGTGCTTTTGGCCCTCTACACAGTTCCACTATAATACCCTTCCTTACCCGTTCTGACAATTTTAACGCTCGGGAGCTACGTCTCTTTTTTAAACGTCTTAGAAAAGGAATACGCTGAAGCGACTGCCCAGACTACATTCAAAATCAGGAACGGGACACTGTCGAGCAATATTGCATACACCACCAATATTCCAGGCCCCACAACATTCAGCAAATCATATATTCTTGATTTTGTAGAAAGAATGCCAAACTGATTGAGAACAAATCCAAAAAGCACAATTCCTGCTCCTGTTATTCCTAGTGTTGTAGTGAAATCCATACTAGAAAATTTTAGTCAGGTCATTGAAAGTGACAAGAATCATCAGTAGCATAAGCAGCATGAACCCAGCAATATTCAATCGTGCAACCCACACTGGATTAATGGGCTTTCGTGTTACCACTTCAACACCCACCATGACCAAACGTCCTCCATCAAGTGCTGGGAACGGTAACATATTAATAACAGCAAGATTCAATGAGATCACTGCAGTAAACATAAGGAGTGACGTCAGACCAAACTCAGCTGCATCTCCTACTAATCCCACAATGCCAATTGGTCCTGCAACCTGTGAAAAGTCAGCAGTTCCTTGTACGCTTTGTCCGAGCAGTGTAGCAATTCCAATGGTGATCGCTTTAAGTGAAAACACAGTCGTCTTCGTTGCACTCCAAAGTGCTTCATGCACAGGCTCTTTCACCGTTTCAACAAGTGACAACGCTACTCCTACAGCAGCTCGTTCAGGATCATCAAGAATCAAACCTTTCTCTGGGGTTATTATTGCTTCTGCAGTCTGCCCATCAAGCGTGTACGCGATAGTCACTTCGTTTTCACCATTTGCCTGCGTAAATTCTGCAAACGCTGAGGGTGTAAGTTCGTCAGCAGCATCTCCATTTACTGAGAACCCTGTAACCTGTGCCCCAACAGGAAGCAGTGCAACGTCAGCAGGGCCTTCGTGCACCACGTGTACCACGGTTAATCGTGCACCATCAGTAGCAACATCTTCATCAACCGCCGTAGGAAGACCTACCATAAACACAATTGCGAACAAGAACCATGCAAAGATGATATTCATTGTTACCCCTGCAATCAGTACTGCAGCCTGTGCCCATTTACTCTTTGCAGTAAAAGAGTCAGAAGGAATATCTCCATCGACAGTAACATCTTCAGCATTTTCACCTGCAATTCGGACAAACCCTCCAATAGGCAGCGCATTAAACGTGTACTCGGTTCCCCGCCATTTCTTACCAAATAATTTCGGTGGAAATCCAATACCAAACTCATCTACCCGCATTCCTGTTTTCTTAGCAACAATAAAGTGCCCCCATTCATGTACTAGAATAAGTACAAAAAGTACCAGGAAGAATAATAGAATAGTCATAATTAGCGAGAGATTTCAATTTCTTTCTGTGTGTAGAGCGCTTCCAATTGTGTATTGATAGCTTCAACTTTCTTTTGGGCAGATTCCTTTTGTGTAAACTTCTCATCCTCACTAATATCTCCGTCTTTTTGTTGCTTCTCCAAGTCTTTCATAAACTCATCACGCACAGTACGTACTGATACACGTGCATCCTCAAGCTTACTTTTTCCAAGTTTCAATAATTGTTCACGTCGATCTGAGGTCAGTTCTGGGAAAATAACTCGCAAACCAGCAGAATCAGTCGCAACTGAAATACCTAAATCTGCTTCTCGTAATGCAGTTTCTATAGCAGTGATACTCCCTGCATCCCATGGAGAAATACGAAGTGTTCGTGCATCCTCAACACCCACTGAACCAACTTGGTTTAATGGCATCATACTTCCGTAGTTCTCTACCTTAATACTATCCAAAAGTGCAGGCGTTGCCTGTCCTGTTCGAATACCAATATATGCGGTGCTTAACCACTCTAAAATTTCTTTTCCTCGTGCATCAATGTCTATCATATGTATCAATTTATTTACGTATATATAGTAGCACAGCTACTGTTTTGGTAGTGCTAATGCTAACTCTTCACACAACATCTTCGCAGAAGCGCCCGGAGTTTTACTGTATTCTCTGATAAATAATACTGTCTTTAACAACAGTGCATTTTTTTGTGTATCTCCAGAAGCATACACTTCAGCTCCACAAAGCACATCCTCAAAAAATTGTATTTCTTTTTTCTTAGCCGCATCAGCAATGGAAGCGAGGCGTCCTGCATAATCATCTGCGACAAACATATCAAATGTATCATTGCTTAGCATTGCTATTGCACTGTCTGAGCTGATAATGGCTACACGTGATCGTAGTGTAGGAATAAGCATTCCCTCTTGTGGTATGACCAAATAAAATTGCGCGAATTCTGGTGGGTCTTCAAACAGTTTCAGTAAGGCGTTTTGTGATTCAATAGGCAATACTTTAACCACCAATACAAACACGCGCATATCTTGTTCAATTGGTTTTTGTAGTGCGTCAGTTGATAAGGTACGTGCATCAGCAATACTAAATCTATCAAGGACTATATGCGTAACATCACTTGATGATTTTTTATAAGCTTCAGGTACTCCAGAAGCTTCTAGGGTGGAAGCTATACAAACATTTGCGTGATGATCATCAGTAGTCATGTCGATAAGTATACCAAAGGAAACCCCACAGTACGATTACTCGTACTGTGGGGTTGGTACTTAGTTATGCAACGGGTGTGTCGGTAAATTTTTTACCCAGAATGTGTTTAATAACGCGGCGCAGGTAATGTTCAAATGTCTCTCCATGTTCATGAAGAATTCCTTCTTCATACCGCCAGCCGTTCATATAATCAGTGATACTGCGCTTGATTTGTGGTGTAGCTTCATCAAAACGTCCTGCGACAATCGCTGACATAGTCAGTTGTGAAAGTTTTTTATACAATGGGTGCTCAACTCCGCTTGGCCCTGTACCAAACAGTCCACTACTCTTAAACAGTCCCCATTCTGAAATAAGTTGATTCAAACCGTTTGTTACGTCAGGGGTCATCAGCGGATCAAGTGAAGCAATCTCAGCATCTTTTCGTTGCTTGTCAGTAACTGCAGCTTCTTGTTTTTGTGAAGTTAGAAGGTCCGCAATTTGTTTCTCTTTTGCAACTGACAGCATGTCTGAGGATGCATTTTCCACTTCTGGAACTACGGGGGCAACATTAGGCACGGGAGTAACTGCTAGTTTAGCAACTTCAGGGCTTGATGCTACAGCAGGAGCAGGTGATGTCTCAACAACCGGTGATACCGTTTCTGCAACCACCTCTGGTACATGTGTTTGGTGTACCGAAGCAAAACCTGATACCGCAGGAGCCGTAACGGGCGCCACGGGTTTCGAAGCATCGTCTGGCGCAATAGCAGCAGGTGTCGGTTCGACAATTGGTTCTGCTGGTACTTGTTCAATCTTTTTATTGGCTGAAGTTTCAGATACTGGTGCTGTTTTTTGTTCTGGGGGTACAGTATCTTGCACAATACCCTTTGAACCCACTGTTACTTGCACTGACGCAAATGCAGTCTCAAGACGCACCATTGCTGCTTCAACTTCTCCAGATGATCCGCCGTTAGTCTTCTTCATAGCGTCCAATAACGCACTCATGTACTCACGTCCAACTTCATTATTAACATCAATAAGATTTACCGGATTCCCAACCAGTGTATTAACTTCTTTTTTAATTTCTTTGATTCTATCTGCTGTTGATGTTGTTGATTCAGATCCAGAAGCCACAACTGGTTCTGGAGTAAGTACGTCAGGCACCTCTGCAGCAGGTTCATTAATAGGCTGTTCAGCTATCGGTTGCTCAGGTTCTGAAATTTCGACCTTTGTTGGTTCTACTGATTGAGCTACGGGTGCGACACGTGATGTTTGTGACGCTGTAGATATTGATGCTGGAGTAAATCGTGGTTGCATCCGAGTATTCCCCATACGATTCAAAGGTTTTTGTGTCTTCACTACTTCAGGAGTAAACACTTCCGATAATTCTTCCACAGCTGTAACGGCTTCTTCCTCTCCAAGTACCGTAAAACCATACTCAGCAAAGGTAGTCCGTAATGTGTCAGTTACTTGAGCATCAGGAACTGCGCGGAATGAAAAAATCATGTCACGCAATTCATTTTTGGTGTCTACCGGTAGAATACTGTGGTGAATCTTTTTAAGAAGTTTGAGTACTGAAATTTCATCACGCAGGTAAAAGGCAACGCTTACTTTTTGCGTTGAAGAACCAATGGATGAAGAACCTCCTGTCATACTCGACATATCCCACACAGTATACACCAAAGAGGTACGAGCTGTGCTCGCACCTCTTGTGGATACCTTTTCTAAACTCCCTGACTTTGAATACGAGAAACAAATTGTTGCATAAACGAATGCTGTTCTTCCTGCAGGATCGTGTTGAACGATGGATATGTTTGCTGAATATGGGCAAGTGTTGCATCAAAAGTGTCATACGATTCAATGGCATGTGTAAATGCATGCAGCTGATCTTCGGTTAGTGTATCCATCAAACGCATAATGGATGCATCAAAAACTAATCCGCCAATTTTAGCCACAAATGCAGCTCGCTGTGTTGGTACATAATTCTCAATCCCAAGTACCTGTAGTTGTTCTGTTGTAAGTTGCACTGACATACTATATATACTTAGTTACACTTTCAAAAAATGGCTGCAGGTTAATGCCGTTTTCATCCCCCTGAAAAACGGTGTGTATATCTCCTGAATCAATTCCCATCTTTTTTGTAAGTTCGGTGTGTGCATTTGGATTTTTTTCTACATCAGCAATAAGTGCCCACATACCGGCAAGGAATTGTGCATTGGAAACATCAAGGCCTTCAGCTATAGAATGGTCAGCTTTCCATGTTTCAAAAGCAGCTTCGGAAACTGTATCAATCACTTTACCTTCAGCGTTCTTTGCTCCCGAGAATACATATGAGACCTCTTGTTCACCTGGAGACATCTCAGAGGGAGCTGTATAGGTAGATGAAATACCTTCAGCTGAAACATGCGTGTTCATTTCTGCTGCAGAAGTGAACATTGAACCGTCCAGTGTGGTAATGACGTCAGTCTGTTCTATAACCGTACCTTCTTCATTTATGGAAGATATCTGCTCTGATTCAACTGACTGATTACCTATGTGTTTAATTCCTGAATCTGGTGTGGAAATATCATTTGTTGATGCATGTGCAGTTGGAACTTTAGGTATTGAAAAAGCTGGGTTAGACATATCTTCGTTATTAAGCATCGTTGGAAATGTCACTAAAGCAGCTAACCCTATGGCTTTGGCAGTACTCCAGAACCCCTTTCTGTCTTTTTTTATTTCACTAATTTTTTCAAAATATCCTCGTTCTGAAGCTCTTGTCTCAAGCGTAGCTTGCATCTCATTGAGTACTTCTTCAGGTTTTTCATTCTCAGATAATTCGACCTTTTCAATAGGTTCACTTTCACTAGAAAAACCAACGAACTGATCGTCAGTCGCATCCTTAACACGCATATCGGGTGTTAACACAAGTCGTTCTGATTTTTTATTTTCCCCATCTGCTTCAGGTCCAACATTCTGAGAAAGTTCGTTAAGACGTTTAGTCTCAGACAGTTGAAATGCTTCAAACCCCTCTGCCGTATGCTTCATATCTGCATTATCATCTTCAGGAAGATCAAGATCACTTTCCACAGAAGTGACAGGTTGATCATCACTCAGGGCTAATGAGTCAGGTTCTACAATCTCTTGATTGACAGAATCTTCTTCATCTTCAGGAATAAGTGTTTCTAACTGCACTCCATTTTTTCTTGCAAAAGTTTCAACACGGTTACGCAATTTTACCAATGCATTAAATTTAGTTTGTATATCTTGGACATCATCTTCCGTAAGAGCTGCATCACCTTGCTCTTTTGCTTTACGTGAGACTTCACCAAGCGCTTTCTTTAATTTTGCATACTGCATGCGAAGCGGGAAGTTTCCTTCCACTTCTTCTTTCGAGAGCCCCAGTCGGGGACTTTCATATCCTAAAGCAGTACGTATCTGATATCCTTCTGTAAAAAGTACAATTGCAGATTTAAACATCTCTTTTCTTCCTTCTTCAGTTTCTAAAGAGACCATTGGCATCTCAACTGCTTCTTGAGCAATTTTTGATTGCTCAGGTTTATCGCCTCCCGAACCAGAACCTTTCTCAGGTTCGTGTACCACGGAAAGATTAAACTCACCGTACCGTTTTTTGAAAGATTCTAAACCCATATCCCTACATCATACCAAATGGATCGTCGATTTTGACTTCTGGTTTTTGATAACGCTGTGCGATATCTGCCTCAACCTCAGCTCTGGGCTTCCCGTACTTCTGGTAACTCATCTCGATCATTCGTGCAACTCGTGCATGATCAGTATCCTGTGGCGCATGCGTTGCCATACTAAATGGCTTTGTTGGAGTTCCATTGGCAAGTACTCGCATATACGCAGTACGATTAGGTACATTCATTAAGTCAGCACTTTCAAACGTTGGTGCAAATTGAGATTCAAGATACTGTGCGTCCTCAGGTCCCGTACGGAACACCGCCATGGATCCAACGTTTCCAAATACTGCGTCTTTAATATCTTCATCAAGCTGTGCAATAAACTGGTGTGCAACGGTAAGACCAAGTTTATATTTTCGGGCTTCTGAGAGAATTGCGGAAATAGAATTTGTTGAAATATTCTGGAACTCATCCATGTGTAAGTAGAAGTCAGGGAAGCTCTTGGTAGGATCATCTACGCGCGAAAGAGCAGCCATAAGAATTTTTCCCACCATAATCATACCAATGAGATTCGCATTGATTTCACCAAGCCGTCCCTTTGAAAGATTTACCAACAGAATTTTCTTTTGATCCATCACCTCACGGAAATCAAACGCTGATTTCTGCTGTCCAATAATTGGACGCATGTAATCGTTCGCGGTGAAGACATCAAATTTTGAAACAATGTAGGGCACAATATTTTCAAGTGAGGCTTCCCCTCCTGCCTTAGTTGCAATCTCCCTCCAGAACTGGACCACCACAGGGTTCTTAGCTTTCTCAAGTTTCATGCGACGGAATTTCGCATCAACCATGACGCGTGAGATGTCCATCAACGTACTTCCACTATCAGGATCCTCCATAACCAACAATGTTGCATTACGAAAGTACTGCTCAAACATAGGACCCATGGATTCTGGATTTCCTCCATACAACTTTTGGAATATAGAAAAGAGTTCATTCACCACAAAGGTCTTCTGCTCAGGCTTATTAATATCGTATTCAAGCATATTAAACCCAACCACACGGTCCATACGTGACGGGTCAAAATAAATCACGTCCTTCTCACGTTCAGGTGGAATTGAGCTCAAAATATCTTCAATATCCGTTCCATGAGGATCGATCATACACACCCCAGCTCCAGAAGCGATGTCTTGCGTGATCATGTTCTTCATCAATGTCGTCTTTCCTGTTCCTGTCTGTCCAATGATATAGAAGTGACGCAGTCGATCTTCTTGCGAAATGTATACAGGCCGATCAGAACCACGGTGCGAGTTGGTCCCAAGTAGCGTTCCGTCATGAGGCATCTCACTTGGTGCAGCAGCTGTCTTTGCGCGTGATTGCTTAAATTCGGGAGATGAATCAATGCCATCTGCAGGAAAGTGAACCATCGTCGCAAGCTCAATCAAAGAAAGAGGTAACGCACGCTTTGTTAAAAATTCACGAAATGAGAAGGCTTTTATTTCACGTTGCAGAGCCGTGCCTGAAAGATGTGTAAACGTAACCTTGTTTCCCCGTGTGTGCTCAAACTGATTAAAAGTAGCTTCAACCTCACTAAGAATTTGCGTAGCTCGTGCACCATCTTTTGCCGAAACAGCAACACGAATATTTGCTTCGACAATCGGTGCAGTTCGTTTTTCTGAAAAGAGATCAATAACGTCTTGGTCAGATTGTGCAGTAGGAAGGTGTTCGTCATTTTCTTTTTTCTTAGCACTCCCAGACACTAAGTCCTTCACACTCACAAACATGTCCCCACTAAACGTACTACGTGCGATAGCTTCCTTAACCTTCATTCCTTTCTCAACACGCTTGATGATTCCTTCGTACTGCCCTTTGTATTTACCAGGCGCAGTTTTGATAACCACTTGTAGTGCAGCACCTCCTCCATCTTTCTCTATTTTTGAAAATGCGTTTAGAAGTACTGCAAACGGATCAGTTTCAAAATTTTCTTTTGAACGAATTGGGTAAATTGGATGCTTAGCAAGCTTCGCCACTGCAACTTTGGAAGTCCCGCCTTCAACAAAGACATTGTAATCGTGTTTTTGTTCGGTAAGAACCACGTCTGGGTAGAGGGAGAGAATCTGTTTTTGGAACAAGTCTATATATTGCGTTGGTATTGCCACATAAAAAATGATGTGATCACTCCCCTCTGGCGTGGCAACTTCAAGTACATAATGCTCATTTTTAGTATGTTGCCCTATAGCCTGCATTCCTGCATAAAATTGTTCCATCATGCCAAACAGCTCAGAGAGTTGTTGCTCATGTCCCTCTTTAGTGCGTATTTCAGGAAGTGCAACTTCAAAGAGTGTCATATGCAAAATATGCCATGGCGCAATGCCTTCTTTTAAATCCTGCATTTGTGCACCTTCCTTAATAAGTTCAACTAAACGTCGATGTACCTCATCGGTTTCAAATGGGTTGTTACTCTTCTCCAGGACAGACAGTGCGTTGTGAATTCCCTTTTCAAGTGCCAGTTGCAGCACTTCTTCAACAACATTGGTAGACGTAGTAATGTGCTCTGCGTGAGAAGTCACATCTTCGGGCTCCATTTGATGCTCAGAAGATAAAACCGTATTTGGGGTAAATGTGCCATATTCAAAAAGCTCCTGCTTTCCCACCGTTTCGAGTTCAAGTGTATCGGCCTCTGGAGCACGGTCTAAAAGCGTTCGCTCTTTCTCAGCGATCTGTTGACGTAAGTATGAAATTTCCTCCTCGGGAGAAGAAAATTGCTTGGGAACACCCTCGAGCATATCTCCCTCTATTATAGGTGCTTAGTACGTAAATGACGTAGAGTGTAAGTGGAAAAGAAATAACGATGCAGGATTGCGCCGTTATAATTCACAAAGATGAAGGCATACATCATTGCGGGCGTGAGTTCAACAATCTAGCCATCATCTCACCATCAAACTCTCAATTTTACCGCTTCGTTAGGATTGTGCGCTTGTAGGTGTCTAGATGTTCCAGAGCCACCCCAGTCCCCTTCGCGACACAAAACAGTGCCTGATCTGCAAGAAGTGCTTTCACTCCGGTACGGCGTCGGATCAATTCTGGAAAATTCCGTAACTGTGACGTTCCTCCAGTCATAATAATTCCGTTGTCAATAATGTCTGCAGCAAGCTCAGGTGGTGTTTCTTGAAAAACATCCTTAATTGCCTTAACCATTTCTCGTAGTTCTCGCGAGATCGCACGCACAATTTCATTAGTTTTGATTTCTGTAGTTCGCGGTAGACCCGAAAGTAAGTCCCGTCCCTTAATATCCATAGTGATCTCTTCCTCAAGTGGCAACGCTGAACCCACCTTAATCTTTATGTCTTCCGCAGTTTTTTCTCCAATAGCAAGATTTCGCGTTTTCTTTACATAATCAATGATCGCTGCGTCAATTCGGTTTCCTGCGCACTTTACTGAGTTCGCAGCCACAATACCGCCAAGTGAAATCACCGCAACATCGATTGTCCCTCCACCTATATCTACAATCATATGTCCCTGCGCTTCATATATAGGCACTCCCGCACCAATAGCAGCGAGAATTGGCTCCTTCACCACGTATGCATTTTTTGCACCAGCTTTTGCTGCTGCTTCTACTACCGCACGCTTTTCTGTAGAAGAAACTCCAGCTGGTACGGACACCATCACTTCAGGTCGAAAAATATTGTATTTACTAAGTGTCTTCTTAAGAAAGTACCGGAGCATTGCTTCAGTCACTCGGTAGTCAGCAATCACTCCATCCTTCATAGGTCGGTACGCACGGATACTTTCCGGAGTTCGTCCAATCATACGCTTTGCTTCAGCACCTACAGCAAGCACCTGATTATCGTCAGAGACCGCCACCACTGACGGTTCGTTAAGTACCACTCCCTCACCAGGAACAAACACCAGTACATTAGTTGTACCTAAATCAATCCCAAGTTTTGGAGTAAATGATGAAAACATTGAGCCTCAATAGTAGCCTGTTTTAGGAAAAAGAAAAGGGCGGATTAAGTATCCGCCCTTATCGTCAAACTACGCAGCTTTATGTTTTCTTAAGACCTCGTCGAAGGTCCCCTTACAAACCAAAAAATTTACTGCGTCGGTTGTTTTAGAAGCAGTAAGATCAGCTGCAACTACAACACAAGCTTCTTCAGAAAATTTCCCGTTCGTATCAACAGGAAATAAATTTTTTCCGTTATTTTCATCACGCACTACACACCATATTTCCTGTGCTACATCACTACCATCATCCATTTTTCTACCTCCGAATCTGTAATGAAAAGACTATACCACAATATTTTTGATAGAGCAATTAATACTGTATATAGCGTTTGTGCTATAGTGCAGATATATGGATAATATTGGAAATCGAATCGCTTCCCTGCGCGAACAGGCACGCTTTACACAATCTGTCTTAGCAGAAAAAATCGGCACCACACAAAGTGCGGTGGCACGAATGGAAACAGGAAATCAAAATATCTCAACTGAAATGGTACGAAAAATAAGCAAAGCGTTAAATAAAAATCTCTTGACCGGAACACCTGGATCAGTAAATCTTCAAATTGAAGGTGGGGAGACGCTCTCGGGAACTATCCAAACCAATACTTCGAAAAACGGTGCGGTTGGTCTTTTGTGTGCGTCATTACTAAATACAGGAACTACTACCCTACGTCGTATGCCTCGTATTGAAGAAGTATATCGCTTGATCGAAGTGCTTGAGAGTATCGATGTAAAAATCGAATGGGAGGGTGATCTAATGAAAATTACCCCACCGAAGAAATTCGATCTTTCGAAGATCAACGTAGAAGCAGCCCGCCGCACACGAAGTATCGTAATGTTTATTGGTCCACTAATGCATCACCTTAAAAAGTTCTCACTTCCACAATCGGGAGGTTGTAAACTTGGCAGTCGAACAGTGAGACCTCACTTCTACGCACTTGAACACTTTGGTGTGAATATCGAAACAACTGAGGACGCATTTGAAGTAACTGCATCACCCGTATGTCCAAGTGAAATTATTCTCTACGAATCAGGTGATACGGTAACTGAAAATGCACTTTTTGCTGCAGCACTCTCCCCGTGCACAACGACGATTAAATACTGTTCGGCGAACTATATGGTACAAGAAATGTGTGCCTTCCTTATTGCATGCGGGGTAAAAATTGAAGGAGTTGGAACCACAACACTTACCATAACAGGTATACCTGAACTGGCACTGGATATTGAATACACACTGGCAGAAGATCCAACCGACTCGATGTTCTTCATTGCAACTGCGATTGTTACCAACTCAGAACTCACTATCACACGTTGCCCTATTGATTTCCTTGAACTTGAGCTTCTGAAGCTTGGGAAGATGGGATTCAAATACACGCAATCAGAACCGTATCTCAGTGATAATGGACTAACGCGTTTAGTAGACCTTGTAACCAAACCCTCTAAACTCACCTCACTGCACGAAAAAGTGTACGCTCGACCTTACCCAGGTCTGAATATCGATAACCTTCCCTTCTTTGCAGTTATTGCAACCCAAGCGGATGGGCAAACGCTCATCCATGATTGGGTATATGAAAAACGAGCAATTTACTTCACTGAACTTGATAAGCTCGGAGCTGAAACCATGCTTGCTGATCCACATCGCATCTACATCACCGGACCAACAAAACTACGAGCAAACGAGCTCGTATGCCCTCCTGCACTACGTCCTGCAACCATTCTGCTTATCGGAATGCTTGGCGCAACCGGAACATCAGTACTGCGTAATATCTATAGTATCAATCGAGGATATGAAAATCTTGTAGAGCGCTTGCAGTCACTTGGTGCGAAGGTGTCGTATCTTGAGGAATTTTAAGAAATTGATGGCAACACAACAACAAAAGACCCGAAAGTCGAAGACTTTCGGGTCTTTTGTTATACTACCTATATTATGTTTATTATCGAAGTGATTCCCCTATCTCGTGCTGGCATGATCGAATCACTTTCGTACTACTGCGCTACAGCCTATCCTATAGGATCGTTCATCAGTGTCCCTGTGCGCAAAAAAGAAATCCAAGGTGTAGTTATTGGCACCAAACCTGTGTCTGCAGCAAAAACTGCCATCCGTGCAGCGACTTTTTCACTAAAAAAAATAGCTACTGTAGAAAACCCACCAGCGCTCCCAAAGAGCCTTATGGAAACCGCGCAAGAACTCGCAAAAAATACCCCTGCACATATAGGAAGCATTCTCTTTGCATTACTGCCCCCTGATGTACGTTCTGGTGTACGCGAATACCCATACAGCACTAACTACAGCAACAACGAAAGTTACACTCCATCGATTCTCACCGGAGTATCTAATGATCGTTTCATCTCGTATCGTAGCCATATACGTCAATGTTTTGCACATCGTGGATCAGTACTATTTGTTGTACCAACCTCAGCCTCCGTACACAGCGCAAAGGCAGCACTTGAAAACGGCATCGAAAAACGGGTGGTTACCTTCTCGAGCACTCACACAAAGAAACAGATTGAAAAATCCTATGAAGCGTTCTCTGATTTAAGTACCGCAAAACTTATTATCACCACACCAAATTTTGCATTCTTAGACCGTCATGACATCACCAGTATTATTGTTGAAGAATGTGGATCTAATCATTACAAAACACGAACGCGCCCTTATCTAGATGCACGCGAGATCCTTAAGACGTATGCCAAGGTAACAAAGCGGACTATCTTAATGGGAGATATACTACCTCGCACTGAAGAAGAAGCACTACGCCGCGATGACGTATACGAAACTCATGATGAACACCCCAAGCGATTAAGTATTGAAAGTTCCTTTACTGTTAGTGAACACGAAAAAACGGAAAGGGTAAAAGAATTTGCAATCTTTACACCTGAGCTTATTGATTCTGTTAATCGAACTATCAAGGCCAAAGGAAGTGTATTCCTTTTTGCCGCTCGAAAAGGCCTTGCTCCATTGATAACCTGCTATGACTGTAGTCACATTTTCCGGTGCCCTGATTCAGGAGCTCCATACTCACTACTGCAGACCTATGAAAAAGGCGAAGAAAAACGTTGGTTCTTCTCATCTACCTCAGGAAAGAAAGTACGTGCTGACGATACTTGCCCGAAGTGTGGCTCGTGGCGCTTGCGTGAGCAAGGTATCGGCATTCAACAAGTAGTCATGCAAGCTCGAAAGTACTTTAAGGATGTGCCGTTGACCATCTTCGACCACACTTCAGCAACTACACATGTAAAAGCTAAGAGACTCACGAAACAATTTTATGAAGAGAAAGGTGCAATCATGATTGGTACCACTATGGCGTTACCGTATCTCACCAAACCCGTAACTATCACCGCAGTTACATCATACGAAGCAGCACGCGCAATACCTACTTGGCGTGCAGAAGAAACATTGCTCAGTCTTCTGTTGACCTTGCGAGAAAAAACAACTAACGAATGTTTTGTACAAACGCGAACTGATCCTGATCAGCTTCTAAAATATGCAGGACGTGGATTAATTGACGAGTTCTATACCGAAGAGATCATGATGCGTCAGGTTCTTTCCTACCCTCCCTATGCCGTTTTCATTCTCCTTACGTGGGTAGGTACCCCAGAACAAATTCGTGAAGCAGAGGGATATATACAAACACAAATTCTCGGACATGAGATGCAGTGTTACAACGCACCTACTGTAACTACCAAGGGAATCACACGCTACGGGTTGATCCGTATTGCAAAAGAAGACTATCCTGACGCAAAACTTATCGATCAGTTGCGTCAACTTCCTCCTTCGGTAAAAATTGAGATTAATCCTGATAAAATTATTTAATTATTGACATACCAACTAATTAGTGTTTAATTATGCTAGTAGAAGAAAGTTAGGAGAATGCAGTGCAGTTTGAAAAATTTCGTCTCGAAATAATCGTTCCTTATCACGGTGAAATGAAAGGCATCAAAAAAGCTATCTTCGTCGGCTTGGTGGACTTATATGTTACCCAAATACCGCGTATCGGAGAATTAATTAACACTGAAAATCTTACTTTCCCTGGATTTTCTGGTGATTTGATTGTGACAACAATTGAACACACCCCACTTTTGGCTGAATCTAAATTAAGTATTGATAGGCCTCATATCTGGGTTACAGCACAACTCGAGAATGAAGAAAGGGCAGACACGAAGGAGATTTACGACTACTTAGAAAAAAACGATAAATCTACCGAGAAAGATCGTCATTGGGAGTATTCAGGTGACCAATAGGTTGTGTCAGTCAGAAAAGGCTGTTCACAGCCTTTTCTTTTTTATATTAAAACGTTATAGTACCAATCATATATGGCTACACTCGTCCCAGAAAATCACCCAGTACTACATGCTATTGCGGAAGAAGTAACGCAGAAGGAAATTGAGAATGGTTTTGTAGACAAGTTGATTAAAGACATGAAAAAGGCACTCAAAAGTTACAGTGTCGATGGTTTTACTGCGGTTGCAATTGCTGCGCCCCAAATTGGCGTATCAAAGCGCGTATTTATTATCGAAGATCAGAGCAATGATCGCGATGCACTTCCCTCTTTTGCTGCAATAAATCCTCAGATTATAAAGACCTCAAAGAAAACACACATCGTTGGGGAAGGATGTCTGTCACTGCCTGAAATGTACGGAGAGGTAAAACGGCACAAGAATGTCACCATGCGGGCACTGGATGAAAACGGAAACGTCTTTGAACGTGGTGCTGGTGGACTACTCGCTCAAATCATCCAACACGAAAACAATCACCTGGACGGAATTCTCTTTATCGACATTGCCGAAAAGGTGTATTCAAAAGAAGAGATGAAAAAACGTGGGTTAAGTGAAGCTAAAGGATAATGTCAGAACAATCACCAAACTTTGTATACTTCGGAGGTGAACCTATTGGTGTACCTGTATTAAACGAACTTGAAGCATGTGGCTTGGTTCCCTCACTGATTGTTTGTAATCCTGACCGACCTGTTGGACGTAAACAAGTCTTCACTGCCCCGCCGGTTAAACAATGGGCTCTGGAACGAAATATCGAAGTACTGCAACCTGAGACACTCAAAGAAAAAGAGGCCTTAAGTGCAGTCACAGAAAGACAATTCGATTTGTTTGTTGTGGTCGCATACAATAAAATAATGCCCAAGTGGCTGATCGATAGCCCTACTCGTGGAACGCTTAACGTACACCCTTCTCTATTACCACTACTTCGTGGCGCAAGTCCAATCCGCTCTACGATCCTTGGCGACATGCGGCAACAGTGTGGCGTGAGTATCATGCAAATGGATGAAAAAATGGACCACGGGCCGATTGTGGCCCAACAGATCATGGATATAGAAGAAGCACAGTGGCCAATACACGGCAATGAACTTGATATTGCACTGGCAAATATCGGTGGAGCACTCCTTGCAAGCATTATCCCTCAGTGGATGGCGGGTGATATCGATCCGCAGGAACAGGATCACGATCAAGCAACGTTTTGTGGAAAACTCGATCGCTCCTCCGGCGAACTTGAATTAGATCCATGCAATCTCCCTACTGGCAAGGAAGCATACCAAACACTGTTGAAAATACGTGCATTTGAAGGATACCCAGGGACATTTTTTATATATGAAAACAAGCGCGTTAAGGTAATTGATGCAGTACTCAGTGAGAGTGGCACACTGGAAATAAACCAGGTAGTTCCTGAGGGTAAAAAACAAATAGCGTTCCAATTATATTTGGACGGGCTAGCTAGATAAACCTATTGTACAAATAATTCACTGAAATACCCCCTATGGACTTCTTGTTGCATATATTTTACTTTATCAACGTCAGAAAAGTATTCCTTGCTCATTGTCCGTCGTAACTCACTGCGGACTTGAGAAATTGCACGTGAAAAACGATGTGAATTTGAAACAGCATAGTACGTTTGTGTATCAGTCTCCAGACGCACTAAGACACAATATACGACACCACTCCATGTACGAGTGATTTTACGAATAACAACATCACACACAGCCCCCCTGCCTCCATTAACCAGACGTGTTAACGGGGTTAGCTTTTTAATAATTTGAAGATTTTGATCATCAGTAAGCTCTACGTTTATTACTTTTATGTGCACCTTTTGAGATAGCATAGGCAATAAACTTATTCTACTAATGCGAAACGAATCGGAATGATACGTAAAGGGAGTGGTAGTCAAGATCAGGTCGAGACGTTTGTACCTAAAGTATGACACATTTTATTTCTAAATAAAACTTTGAAATACTTTTTGTCATATGTCAAAAAAAGACGGGTTGGAAACCCATCTTTTCTATTTAGACTACTGAGAGCCAAATCGCATCATTTCTTTGATTCTTCGACCCCCACGCTTGAGCATCGTTTCTTTCTTCTTATTAGAACGGCGGAGTTCTTTATCAAGTTCGTTACGTACTTCATCAATTGCTTCTTCAAATGTCGTTTCAGTTGATTCTGCTCGGTAGAGCGTACCATCGATATAGAGATTCACCTCAATACGGTATATTTTACCTGAAGTTTGCGCAGTCACTTTTTCAAACTCAGCTTGGCAAGTGAGATCAGTCTGATCTTCAGCAATATATTTTGTAAGTGAATGAAGTTTTTGCTCTAGAATATCTTGCAACTCTCCGATTAGTTCAGTATTGGTTGCTTTAAATTGAATCATTGGAAATGACATAATCTATATATTATTGTAGTAATCTGCTTCTACTGGCATGTATCGCACGCCTCCTCACTCTTGTGCACCTTCACACCGTTAAAGTCATCAGAGCTCGTTCCGTCTTTGTAGTGCTCTTGCAAATATGTGACGATATCTCCCGATTCATACATTCCAACATTACGATCGGAATCAACTAAATACGGCACCATGCGCTTTCCTCCACGCTCAATCAATTCATTAGCAAGAGCTGGATCTGCTGAAATATCTTTTAAGTCAAATTTAACACCCAAGTCTTCAGCTTCGCCTAATACGCGCTGGCAGAAAGGACAAGTGGGTTTAAAATATAATGTAAGCATACGTTGTGTAGTTATCTTGATAAGTACCTATACAGTATACTACGCATCACAAAAATTATTGTGTCATGCGCGTATAGTACCCGACAAGTTCAGCGTTTTGAAGCATATGTTGTTTTGCACGATCTTCAACCTCATCAAGCGTTGGTGTTTTATCAAACATAAGCATTTTTGACAACGCATATACACGAAAAACATATGCGTGTGTCTTTGGTTCGTATTGTGGAGGAGGACACGGGCCTGAGTATTTCTCTTCCCCACGTGAATTTTTTCCTGCAATACCAATAGGCTCAATCTCAGGATTGTTATAGTAATTCTCAGGCAATAATTCCCCGTCTTCAGTGATAGGAATGTTGTACTCAACCCAGTGGTTGAATTTAGTAATACCCATGGTGTTTTTTATCTCTTGTGGGAGATCAGAATCGTCCATGACTACCACAAACGATTTAGTTCCTTCAGGAACATCACTGACTGAAAGTGGCGGGTTGGAACCCTCACCGTCACAGGTGTATTTAGATGGAATAGTAGCTCCGTGCTCAAACGCTGTCGATGTAAGTTTCATTGGCATAGTATTTTCAATTACCCCTAATAACTCCTCATCCACCGTGGGAGCATGTGCTTGGTTAAGCAGTACAAACGCACCACCAAATACAAACAAAAATGTCATTCCCAACAGTGTGTACGCATTTTTCATACCTATTTAGTATACACAAAATAAGCGAACATAATATAAAAACCCACCAAGCTTAGCTTGGCGGGATTTTCTTCATAAAGTCTTCATCAAAAATTCGATGAGAGACATACACGTTGATCAGAATATATATACAATTCATAATTGCCTGCGCAAAAGTTGTATTCATATGATAATACGCAATCAACACATGCAATCCCGCAAAAGTGAGGAATTGGTTTGATAGGTGTAGTGTTACGTGTTGAAGCATCTCTTTTCGTAGTTCACCTTCACTTCTAAACGCTACATATCTAATGAAAACAAAATTCACTATCCAGTAGCAGACAAAAGCCACAGCTGATGAAATCATGTAATGAGCGCCGGTAGCATCCATATACAGAAAAACAATCCAAAAGGTAAAAAACGGTGGAATTCCTGAAAGAACATAGCGGGTCAACCGATATGCACTAACTTTAGTTATATGCATATCGCTCTCCTGTTTAAAACTAGGCATACACTACCTTATTAGCTTTAGTTTTCCTAACAAAAACAAGCAATGAACACACCCAGTTGAAAAAATAACAAAACGCTGTACAATACCACTACTCAATTACCGGTGGTCATTGAGCACCAAGAAAACCACACATTCCGGCGTAGCTCAGCTGGTAGAGCAGTTGACTGTTAATCAATTTGTCGCAGGTTCGAGTCCTGCCGCCGGAGCAACGAAAATGAGCCCCAATTACAGGGCTCATTTTTAGTAGGATAGTTGGTGGTTCGAACCTAAATGTATTGACATACGTTTAGGTTATATGTACAGTCTTGTTAGATTCAGCGATTTGCTGATGGAATACCGTTCAACAACAGGGGAATATACCATGTTCAGATTTAGTCGTGACAAACGATTTTATTCCAGAATCTCATTCGAAGAGTTCTTTCAGGTGGCAACTACACTCGTAGCAATGGTCAAGAAAGCGAGGTCAAGTGCAATCGTAGAAATCCTTACGACCGAGGACACTCACACCCACCTGTACTCGCAGGTCACCTTCATGGCAGACGAGGTCACTGAGGCGCTCAAGGGACGAAAGTCTTACTCACTCGAAGAATTCACCAATGAAGTCTATAGTCGTTCGATGAGTGTGCAATTGACACTCAAGGATGAAGCTGACTCGAAACCTTTTATGATTTGTCTTTCGCTGGACAAGGATGAGTCACGGAGTATGAAGTTCTACGGACAAGCTGTTGAACAGGAACTCGTCAACCTCATCCACGACTCCTTCTCCAGCCCAAGCTTCTTCTACAAGGTTGGCGACGGCTATTCGAAGCCCTCGGCTTTCAACTTTGCTTTCGGTCAGAGACTCACAGGTATTCGCTTGAAGTAAGTCTCATAACATTATCCTCATCGCTCAGGCGGTGGGGTTTTTTACACCAGAACTCCATCATCTTGCAGGTCAGGAAGCATCACATTGATATCATTTTGAGCATAAAAAGTTCGAACAGCCTCAAAGGTCCGGAGCAATATAAAAGTCCCCTTTTGGGGGCTTTTTTACTTGTTCCGGCGGAGAAAGTGACTAAACGTCAGTTTCGCCAGGACTCGAAAAGGTTGCCTGGCATTTTCTTTAGAAAATGGCGACAACCTATACTGCGCCTGTGAAGCGAGAACCCTGCCCCCCATCGAAACAAGTAAAAGTAAAACATAGCCAGAAATCACAATTAATGTATACTGCTGGCATGGCAAAACGATCAACAAAATTAACGCAAACATATGGGTCACGACATTCCCATAAAACAAAGAAGCGTCTAGAAACAAAATACGAAATGCTTGCTGAAAAAGCGAGTAAAGGAAGCAAGAAGTAAGCTAAAACCACCGTTAGGGTGGTTTTTTCGTTTTGGATCCAGTGGAAAAGTGACTAAACACCACCTTGACTAAGACTCGAACCGACAATGAATGATACCGGCGAATACCCTGTACATAAATCATTGAAATAGTAAAAAGGGCTGCACATGTGCAGCCCTTTCTGTTTTTTATAGACGCTCTTCTGCCAAAGTAGCAAACGCACTGCGTTCACCGCTTTGGAGCGTAACGTGTCCCGTAATCATTGCAGTGCGCAATGTACGGATGTATACCGACAAACCACAGGTATGTTCTGTCAGATACGGGTCATCAATCTGGGCTACGTTGCCTAGAAAAACTATTTTTGAATCCATTCCTACACGCGTTGAGATCATTTTCAACTTCTTGACGGTGAGATCTTGTGTCTCATCAACAATAATCAGCGTGTTGGCGATACTGCGACCCTTCATGAAATTCAGGGCCTTGATTTGAATAAGCTTTCTGATTGCTTCGTCTGAAGCATTCTGCTCACCTTCACCACGCAGTTCTAACAAAGACTCTAGATTGTCATAGAGTCCACCCATCCAAGGAGCAAGCTTCTCTTCTTCAGTTCCGGGTAAAAATCCAATGTCTTCATCAGACCCAAACATGGAACGAGTAAAAATGATTCGCTTGTACACTCCTCTCCTTAGTAGATGTAGACCAGCAGCAAGTGTCAAAAATGTTTTACCACTACCAGCCTTACCTGCGAGTGACACTGCAGGCAAATTTATATCAAGTAACAGTTGCAATGCAATTGCCTGCTCAATATTCCTAGGAACAACATTAATCTCCTTAAGGTCAGAGTGATGAGAGAATGTCTGCGCAACCACATTTGTCGTGCTATTTTTTGAGATAACACGAAGTGGCTCTTGCTCAGGAATGAGCAAGAACTCATTACAGGTAACCTTAGCCAAATCAGGATGCTCAAATGTGTATTGAGAAACACCCTTGGCACTTTCAGGATTACCAACATTGCTGTCGAAGAAATCTGACGGCATAGTATGGAAACCTGGAGTGAGATCTTCCTCACCCTCAACAAGACCTACCGTGTCACTAAGATACTCCTCAGCATCTAAGCCAACAACACTTGCCTTAATCCGGCAGCTACCATCGTTTGATACCAAGACAACTCGTTTTCCTTCTTCCTTAAGCGCCAAACAAATCAGAATAATCCGATTGTCTGGATGATTAAGATCCAGATCGAACTCCTTGTGAGCCACCGGTTTAGTGAAATCAAAGTGAAGTGTCCCAGTGTGTGGCTTCCCATTGATCAACTCAGATGGGGGTACTAGTTGTACTCCTTTCTGAATATCTTGCGTGGACTTGCCTTCAAGCAGTGTGCCGATTGCTCGGATTGCTTGCCGGACATTCCATGCTTCTGGGGTGTGACCTTTCTTATGTGTATCAAGCTCCTCAAGAACCTGACTTACAATACACACATCATGTTCTTCGAACTTAAACAGCGAATCCCATGCAGACATGATCACGTTCGTATCAAGTACGTAAGTAATTACGCTCTTTGTGTCAACTGATATGCGACGAAACTTAGCTGGGATACTTTGCTTTGTATGCCAGCTTTCTGCCTGAGTCTGCCTCTTACTCACTTTATGGTGAGGTGGTTTTCCATTTCCTTTGCCCCGAGGTGAACCGCCCGGGTTCTTCATTCCATTTGTGTGTGGCATTTGTACTCCCTTTCAAAATTGCAGTCTGCATCCACAGTACCCCCAGTGGGAAGTATTGGCAAGAGCCAGCAATAAATGTTGTATCCATTTGCTCACCATTTCTATGGACCGCATGATGCATGTAGTGCATTTATATTTGACAAAGTGTTAATACGTGCTATAGTGTGTCTAATCAGATACAAGCTGAGTTTGACGGCACAGTATTCAATGTTTGATAACTTAGTAAACTAATTTCTAATTAATATGCAATCAGGAAAAATCGCAAATGTAACAGACCGAGGTTTTGGTTTTATCTCTCAAGAAGGTGAGGAGAAAGAACTTTTCTTCCACTCAAACGAGCTTAAGAACGTACAGTTCGACGAGCTACGTGAAGGTGACGAAGTTACATTTGAAGTTGCTGAAGGTCCAAAAGGGCTAAACGCAATCAACGTAAACAAGGCGTAAGCCTAAAAATAAAACCCCTGCCATTGGCAGGGGTTTTATTTTATTGATTTCCCTCACTCACCTAGGCCTTCTTTACATATTCTGGCTTGATATAAATTCCCTTCATGCCGTCGATTTTCCCCGTAAGTCCTTCTAATTCATCAGTCAGGCGTATATTCTTTACTTTCGTCCCACGTTTTAACCCTGAAGAACTCCCTTTGACCTTCAAATCCTTGATTACCAGAACCGTATCTCCATTTTTTAGAATGTTTCCATTGCCATCTTTCACCCCTAACTCCCCTATTCCTTCATTTTCATCTTCCATATATAATTCTAGATTATTCGTAATTGTGTGCAGTATATACCAATTACACTTTATATTAATGCTAGTATAAATGGAGTAGAGCGTTATAAGTTTAGATATCACATTTTATGTCTACATTATTTATGCTGTTTAATATTGCGGTGTTGCTCATTGGTTTGATGATGGTTCTGAAGCACAGCTCCAGAGGATGGATGACCCCACCTGTACTTAGCGGAATCGCTTTTATACTCATTGCACTTCCCAGTGTCCTGATGTATTTAGGATTGTAGAAGATCATACGTCACATCAAAAAAACACCGGCAGGTTCCTGACGGTGTTTTTGTTTTATTTTAAAAGTAGTGAATTCTCTCCAAGCTACAGAAAATACAACTCAGCACACTCAGAAAATAACGAGTGCTGGTATACTTAAACCATGAACGATACATACAACTGGTACCAAACGCTTATGAAGCCTGAATGGGCACCTCCCTCTTGGTTATTCGGACCGGTATGGAGTGTATTGTACACCATCATTGGTATTTCTTTTGGATATGTAGCATACATATATTTCAAAGGCGGTATTCCTTTTATTGTACTCCTACCTTTTATTCTCAACCTTATTTTTAACGCTGCGTTCACACCACTTCAATTTGGACTACAGAACAATCTACTTGCCTCATTGGACATCCTATTGGTTCTGGGAACATTAATCTGGGCGCTGTATGCAATATATCCATACATTCCCTTGGTTACATACGTGAATATCCCCTACCTTTTATGGGTTTCATTCGCGTCTGTCCTACAGCTAACTATCACCTATTTAAATCTATAATATATGTCATCACTTCATTTCGTCTATCTCTATCTACTGACTATTCCAATATTAGCGCTACTTGATATTCTTTGGCTTGGTTTTATAGCAAATGATTTTTATCAAACTCGACTAATGCATTTACTTGGTCCGGTACAATGGCCTGCTGCAATTGCTTTTTATTTTATATTTATTGCTGGGTTACTGTTCTTTGCAGTGGCCCCTGCACTAGATGGACAATCACTTAGTAAAGCAATAATTTTAGGCACTCTCTTTGGATTCTTTACCTACGCAACCTACGACCTTACTAATCTTGCAACACTTACAGACTGGTCGTTATCGGTAGTATTTGTAGACATTATTTGGGGAGCGATACTTTCAGGCTCTATTGCAGCAATAAGTTACAGTATTGGTAAATGGTTATTCCTCTAGTAAAAGTGCGATGAAGACCATAATTGTCACAGACGCGATGCAATCACACTACACATACACCCGAACAGAAAAAGTTGGGAAGAATTTTCATACTGATTTCAAACCGCACCTTACCCCACAAGAAATGCTCTCTATGGGTATTTTTGGCGGCCTGTATTTTAGTGACACACCTGATGAATTCCCGAAAGCTTGGTTTGCAAAAGCACCGCTTTCCCCAGACAAGAAAGTCCACAAGGAACTTAACTACTACAAAGTAAACGCCAGTCAAGATCTCTCTATCTGGAAAGTGAAGGGTTGGATCCATACAGATGATCCCCGGGGATGGTTTCAGTGGTACTGTAGATACTACCTCGGGCGTCGACATGAGGACGATGCACGTCAAATTAAACGGTGGAAAGCTATCACCCGACATGCTTCACAGATAGTGCACAACTGCCGTCCTGGAGATCAGCACTGCCGTCCCAGACAACGTCAAGCCATACTGCACTGGTCGTATGATGCGCGCAATCTATAACTATGCGTGATGGCGCTAGTTTGGTATATTTGAAAGATATTGGTTAACCCACTAACACTATGAAAACTATGAAATGTGATCTATGTGATCACACTGCACAAGGAGAGACGTTTGAAGAATGGATGAACGCACTAAAGCCACACTACATGACTGCTCATGCAGATGTGATGGCACAGCACGCTGGGAATCCTGAAGAGATGAAAGCAAAAATGGGGGCATGGATGAAAGAGAATCAAGAACGATTCAATGCAGCTATAACGACATAAATGCTAGTTGAAAAGACACCCGAAGGGTGTTTTTTGATAGTTACAGAATAAACTTGACACAATAATTAATAGTGTTATTGTACCTTTAGTACATGTTCTAACTTATGGAGGTACCTATGAAAGGTATAGCTTTACAAACACTAAACAGTTCCCTTCATGCCGTGTCTGAAGCAAACAATGCAAAGCCCTCAAATGAGGTTCCGGATCTCATTTGCCGCCTGCGACGGTGGCGCAGCGCTTCTGAATATGGCGAACTGATTGATCAAAAACTTCGTGAGGAGTATCATCGATTCCCTCTTGACGCATTCGCTGCATTCTCATTTGATGAACTATGCAAACTGAAATATTCGACCATTATGATGATGTCTCGAAGTGTCGATGAGTTGTTTGGCAACCCAAAGGAGGATGCCGATTTCGCTGAACATGAGGTAGTCCGAAAAGTTGAAAACTCAATGTGGCGATACTCATTTGCCGGCGACAACTGGAATGAGGTGGTGGAAGCACACACAGCAATTCGCAATTTTTCACTTGATTTTGGTTCTGAATTTGAGATTCGTCTGGATTATACAACGGGATGTAATCAGTTTGGTTACTCTCAATTCAGCCGAACATTTCTCGATGGTGTGTTTGGTTTTCTGGTACACCATAAGGGTGTTCACGTGATGACTATTGGTTTTTCAGTCCTCGCAGACAGAAAAATTCTACTACAACAGGTACAGTTGAAGGAAAGGCTGGGGAATCGCTGGTTATACAAACTATCAAAACCACGTCTTGAACTTGTAGTGGGTGCATTCTTGCAGAGTTTCCCTAAGCATAAGGTATATCTGGTTGATGGTCGCTCACTACACTCAAAAACAATAGGCGACTACCGAGATGCACTGCATCGCACTGAAGAAAAACGTCGTCGTAGTCCGCATGACAAGGATTACGTGGAAGAATGTCGTCTACTGAATGAATGTCTTTCCCATTTAAGTGAATCAAAGGAGCGAATAACGCGTTTCTATGCGGACGCAGGCCGGTTCCATCTTGGAGAGATGCTTGAGTCAATTGCTGGGCTACGGTACTATAAAATCGAAAACAACGTAGCAATAGCTGCCTAAGCAACTAAAACCGTTCATACTATGGGCGGTTTTTTTGATGATATACTAAAATCATAATAACTAACAAGTAACGATATGGAAGAAATTATCGCAAACGTCAACTGGATTGCAGTTGTTGTAGGTGCCGTGGTCTCCTTCGCACTTGGATGGCTGTGGTACTCTCCAAAAATGTTTGGAGAAAAATGGTTGCACGGTATCGGTATCTCATTTGATGATCAAACATCAATGATGCCGGCAATGATCACCCAAATAGTAGGAACATTTCTCTTTGCATGGGTTATTGGATTAACGGCCACAACTGATTCATTACTCACGGCAATACTTATCACGCTCACTATTGCAGTGCTTATTAAGGCAAATGGCTTATTTAGCAAAAAAAGTCACTATGCAATTAAGGTTGAGGTTGGATTTATTATTGTTATGGCAATTATTATGATCGCGACACACGCAGTCATTTAATAATTTCATATATGACAAAAAGAACGCCTTTGGCGTTCTTTTTGTCATATATAGAGAAACACTAGATGCTATACTGAAATTATGAACACACTATGGAATTCAGTAACAAAACTATCCCAAATACTTGCGATAGTTTTAGGACTCTGTATTTTTGCACTTGGTTTCTATCTGGGACAACAATCAAACAAAGTTGTTGAATCAGAAATTGAAGGTGCTTTATACAATGCACAAATTGATGAGCTGGAGAACCAATACGTTGGGAAAATCACTACACTTAAGGAACGTGCTGATGCACCAACCGAATATCCAGAAACGTCTTCAGAAAGTACCGGCACCATTGCGGTCTCTGCATCAAATACAACGAGCGTTGCAGTCACAATTATCGGTGAAAATCAAACCAACCCTGCAGAACTTGTTGCAACGGTAGTACATGGAACAGTGACCGAAATTCATATTATCAGCGGAGGATCTGGTTACACACAGAAACCAACGCTTGAAATACCCGGTCTTGGAATACTCGGTGCTGACATCACTCTTTTATCATCCGGAGATGCTGACCTAGACGGATCGATTGAAAGCGTTACGCTAAAGTAACTACTTCTCTTCCCCATCCGGTGGTACTCCACATCCTCTCGTGTACATAATACAGTGATAGTTTCGTCACTACTTCAACACTTCCAATGGAAGCAGCTATTCCTACATCACCGGTAACAATGATTGCCAATGTCATAGTGTCTAATGCACCCAGCAAACGCCATGTTATCGCTTTAAATGCACCGGTGCTCCACAACGGTACCTTAGGAGCCTTCTTCTGCCATATCCGTGGGATACGCACCCAAGCTCGTTCGTGTACGTAATAGAGCGCTGATTTAGTAATCAACTCAAGTGAAGCAATGGTAAGTGCAGCAGTAATACTTCCAGTAAAAATCCATGAGAGCAGCAACGTGTCGGTGCTTGCGATACATCGCCACGTAATTCCTTTTAGGAGACTTCGTCTTTTCGTGTCTTGCATAGAGATTTACTGAAAGTAGTAAGGCTCCATAGTACCATGATGAAGTCATTTCAATTTATTAAAAACCGTCGGATTTCTCCGACGATTTTTCTTTCATTCTACCTACAGCCCACTTTGCCCTGCCGGGAATGATGTCGTTGGTGGACCAACTCGAATCATCTGTCCATCTTCATGATCTTCTGTAGGTTCAACGTAGTTAGGATCTTGCACGATTCGAATCTCAACCTCACCTACCTTACCAAACCCACAACCATTGGGAGCCGGGTCAGGCGTTGGATAACCCATAGTATTAACTGCAGCACCAGCACCGGGATGATAATGATCACCGTCACAGTTTGGTGCGTGCCCCGTAACAACGTCAAGATTACCCAAGGGAATTTCATAATCCATATACATCAACACTTGAATCTCTCCAGGTAATAATGAGATATAATCTTCTTCTTTAGTAATAGATAGACAAATGTTTCGTCCATCCTCGCCGTCTTTACCATCGTCTGCACCACCTTGGCCGCCTTTACCTCCCTTTCCTTCAGTACATCCATCACCCCCGTTTCCACCATTTCCTCCATCATCTCCAATTATCCCACCGTCGGGAGCACGTCCATTTTTACCAAAGCCACCTTTACCGTCTTTACCATTACTATCACCACCTTTGCCTCCATCGCCACCTTTTGCAGTCTCGTCACACGACCCACCGGTACCTCCAATTCCACCATAGGAATCAACTAACCCTCCAGCACCACCAATATCATTAGCCACATCCATTCGTCGTGCACCGCCGGAAACAGTCAGCCTAGCGTCTCCACCGTCGCCACCTTTAGCTACAGCTTTACCACCAGGTCCACCAGCAACACCACACGTATCAGCGTCACCACCAGCACCCCCTTCAGCTATGGCTGTACCACCAAGTCCACCAACTGCGTCACCAAACTGTACATTACTAGTACCTGCAACTGTTCCACTTACCGTTAACTTCTTTTTATTATCTGAACCTTCTCCTCCTGTTGCGTTTGCGTCACCTCCTTTTTCGCTAGGTTCACCAACTTTTCCTTTAGCGGTTGCACTCCCTCCTGCCCCTCCCCATCCTGGATGAATAATAAATGCACCCGTGATAGAGAAATTCTGACTTCCGACCATCCGGAAGTTTCCAGGTTTTCCACCTTTACCACCCTTAGCTTTCGCATCATCACACCCATCACCTGTAACTGCCTCACCCCCCTCTCCACCATCACCAAGAATCAGTGTAAAGTTGTTAACCTCTAGGTTCGGTGCAAAGGCGTTAAATCGAAATGCATCTTCACCGTCTTTTCCTATTACATCACATGAACCAGTATCAGCATCTCCAGCACGTCCCTTCGGACCTTCTAATTCAAAGTCTTGCACGATTACCTCAGGAGTATTTGGAAAATCAAAAACTACTATTCGACGTGATCCCTGTGGTGGTGTATCAACTTTAATTTTCCCGCTGACCCGGATCGGTTCGCCAGTAAGATTTACCGTGGTTGTACCATTATCTACCTGAGCATGCGCCACATTCACAAATGGGAACATCCAAGATACCGCTTCATTAGTACTGGGATCATCAGCTTCCTCCGGAATAGTGTCAGATGAGCCATCATCAGCCAACAACGGCCCCACTGAAACACCAGTATCTGATACTGTCTCTGTTTGATCATACAAAGCATCTAATTCTTCATTGGAACGTACAGATGAAAGACTATCGACAATCTGTACATTACCCGTAGCAATAATTTCTGCGTCCGGCGCCATAGTAAGTCCGCCAGTAGCCACAATAGTCACATCTCCACCTTCTTCAGACTCGCATACAACCAGATCATTGATAGTGAGTGCTCCGCTTGTGACCACCGTGAGTGACCCATCACGACAACCAAGCGCACCATCAATAATAAGGTCAGCTTGACTGGTTAACTGTGCACCGCCAATTAGCACAGTAGCTTCCCCGGCAATAATCGTTGTATCTACAGTTAACTCGGCATCAGCTGCATACACCACTGTTTCAGTATATGCAGTAAGCGCCAGTTCTTTGACCTCTTCTGATTTCTTATTAAAAGATAAATACCCACCTAATAACACCAAAAGTGCTATTACAACAAAAAGAATATGTTTAAGATTCATACGTACACGAATGTTAACAAGTAATAGTCTTACCCTACTCCTCAGACAGCATATTGGCAATGGTGACAGAATACTTGGTATACTGTATTTATTATGGCTGGTTTATTTTCTCAACGTGTCACCGAATTAGCACTTTCTATTCCCGAAGGCAGGATCACTACATACGGTGCCCTAGCTAAAGCTGCCGGAGGTGGAGGTCAGGCTGCGCGGAGTGTGAGCAGTATTCTCAGCAAGTATCCAAACCAAGGCGTTATTCCATGGCACCGTATTGTATACGCAGGAGGGAAAGTGTGGATCACTCCAGAACGTGAAGCGCGAAGAAAAGAACTCTATGAGCTGGAGGGTATTTTCATAAACGAAAAAGGCATTATTCAAAATTTTGAAGATGTCTTTTACGATTGCACTGGTGACTAAGTTAAGAGTTTGGTGTTATCCTGGCACACAGGCTAATGCACTACTATTCGGAGGCATTTTGCACGTACCAGAGAGCGTCCCCTGTGGCGTGGTAACTGTGCAGCTGCTATTTGATGATTTACCAGAACATGCAGTAATTGCTTCAGCTGGAGGTCCGTCGTTGCTTGAGGAACCAGTCTGTCCTTCTGGCGCAAGAGCTGAACCGCCTGCTTGTCCGCCAGTATCAGGACCTTTCTGGAAAGTGCTATCAAGCGTACCGTGTACGCACCGTGTAATACGTGGGAACGAGTCAGTCATAATATATACGTATTCCCCATCGATGTATGTCCCATTACACTCATCAAGATTACCCAACCCTTTCACATATTCATAATCTTGAGTATATTTTCCATCATATACTCCTCCGGGCCCACTTGGTCGAGTTCCGGACTTAACCTGATAGCTCGCACTATACGCATTGGATTGCGAGTAGTACATCGGGAACCCATCAGCAGCCCACGCGAGATGAATCATGTCTCCCGACTGATCGGTAAGTGCCGTCTCGAGTAGACCTTCAGGTGTTGCGTGATAATGATAGGTACCACCTGGTTGCACGTGCGCATTTGACCAGTCGATACCAAGCCCTGCAACTCCGTTATAGAAAGCTTCTTCATTCCAGCCTGAAGTTCGGTCGTTGTTGTAGAATTCTCCTGTTCCAGCCTCAAGCGGAATTCCATTAAGTGCTACTCCTGCAAGTTGTGCATTGGTGACTGTTGATTTGTACACTGGTACCATTGGCACCTTATAGTCATGATCTTGGGCACTTATTGCATTAGGATTGCCACTATTAGGAAATGTGCCTGGCTCATGTTCTGGAATACCGTCTGAGGTAATGTACCGATAGATGCCATCAGTAGTAATAACTGCAGACCCATATCCACCATTTTTTATAAACAATGAAGGAGTAACTGCCGGTTCTGGAACGACATCTTGAATATCTTCAGCTTGTACCTCAGGTGTCGTTTCATTTGGTGTTGATTGAGTAGTTACCTCCTGTTGCAACACCCTATCTTTCACAGCGATATACTCACTATGAGGATGTTCATGTGTATCCTCATAATCTTCATGCACAGCTTGATGATCATAGGCATCTTCATTTTTTTCAGCAATTAGTTCGTAATAAGCGAGTGCCCCGACTGCTCCAATAAGAAGTACGAGAATATACACAAGAATTTTTGTAATCATATACAGGTAATAGTACCATTCCAGTCATCACAACATTGACATCCATGTATATATACTAGATACTGCTTTTGAAACAGAAGGAGAAACAGGCAGATGAAAACAACTAGTGTACCAACTGATGACGGCGTCGGGTATTGTATACACAAAGAAGAAAGAGGACATTCTCGGGCCACCCAGAGGTTCTTAAGTATTCTGTTTCTTTTCACTGTACCTTTATGTATATGTGCAGAGGAAATATACGAATATTTCAAGAAAAAGTAACTTAAATAGGCTCACCACTTGGTGTGTCTATTCTTTTATTTCAAAATCTAGCGATTCATGCTGTACACCGTTTATCTGCAGAGTTAATCTATGCTTCCCTGGATATAATGTAAATGTTGTTGCGTTAGCAAGCAAACGGTGATTCTTACTAATCTCGACACATTCCCCTTTTTGTATATCAATTTTCTTAAGTTTAAATACTTTTGGTTTTGTCTGCCCATTAGCCTTCACAAAATCAATCACGTAGTCAATCATCAGTTTTTCATTCTTTTGTGCCGTTACTGTAAACGAAAAAGTGAGGGGATCCCCGGGAACGATCTTCTTTGAGTCAGAACTTAAAGAAAATTGTTCTACTGTAATCTTAGGCTTTGTGTGATATCCCAATAATTCTAATGCCCCACTGTGACCCTGCTTAAGTAATGTACGCAGCGAATGTCGAGTCATCCAATCAAGCTCCATTACATCTTGCTTTTCTTCCTTTTTCCACCGCAACAGTGTCTGGACAACCAAATCTGATTCAATTTTTGCGATGTCGTTCATATGATTCGCAATCGATCGGGTGACGTATCGGGTACCATCCGCGTGGAGTGCATCGAGAAATGGCAACGGTACGCTAACGGGAATATTCAAGCGCCCCGACCAAGGTAACAAGGGTCGTGTTCCTTCACTTACCAAACGTCGTACGTGATAGCTTGTGTGTCCTATCCATGATTCCAATTCTTGAAGTGTATCTTCTTCAAATGTATTGATAAAGTAACGAATAGAATCTTCCATCGAAAACCGCTGGGTAATCTCCTGCAGTGTTGCAAGTGAAGTGGCGACATTATTTTTCCGCAATCCATTACGCACAACATACTCTCCAAGTGGGGCAAATATAAAATCACCAAAATCGTCATCAGTTTTTGTCGGATCAAGAGGTGGTGGTAATGCTTTAATGATGATTTTGCTTGCTTTTTTAAAATCTTTTGGTAACTGTGCCTCAAGACCTTCGGTAATACATACAACCCTTTGCTTAAGTTCAAGTACAGGTAATGTAGTCATCACTTTTTCTACAAATATTTCAGCGTTAAAATTTACGTCTACCGCAGCAAAGCGATCCCCCAGTCCCCGAACTTTTTGTTCATTAAAAAGATGATCCTTGAGACTAAATCCCTTTCCGTTTGTATTACGAGCCATAATTACTACAGTATACAGAAATGTGTAAGAAATGTGATTCTCATGCGTCATAGATGTCGGCCAGAGAACATCTCTGGAAACAGTTCAACAACATCGACAAGGAATTTACGTAATGACGAAGACTATTTTAGGTGCACTCTTGGTTTCCCTGCTGTGCATTTCTTCAGGAAAAGCACACGCTGAAGCTCAGTATGCACACCTCTATGCAGATCCAGACGCGCAAACTGCGTTTATGAAAGAAAAAATCCGCATAACGTTCCAAAAATATGGGGAGCGTGTCGTCCGGCAAGCTATACGCGTCGCTTCATGTGAAACAAGTGGCGTGCCAAATGGACACATACTCCAATGGGATGCAAAGGGTAACCTTCTTCCAAACAAGAAAGGTGGACAAGCTCGGGCATCTTTTCAAGTAATGAGCAGACTACACAAACCAGACTTTGACCGCAAAGGTCTCAAGATTGAAGTACTTGCTGATTACCTCGTTTTTGTTGAATATCTTTTCAACAGAAATAAAAATAGTTTTCAAGACTGGTACCCATCTAAACATTGCTGGCGCAACGTACAAGTTGCGCAAAAATAAAATAAAGGCGGCGAGAATTTCTCGTCGCCTTTTCCTGTTACCCTCCTCAAACTGCTGAAAGACATATGGTACTATGCGCGTAGTAACATAATATGCATATCATCAAATCAAATGTCCTGGTGCTGGGAAGCGGTACTGCAGGAAGTAACGCGGCTCGTGCGGCTGTTAAAGCAGGAGCTGAAAAGGTAATAATTATACAACCTCGAGGTCTTATTAACACCTGTGTGGAGGAAGGTTGTATGCCCAGCAAGAGCATTCTTGCTGGAGCACACCAAAATCTCTCTTTAGAACAAGTGCTTAAGGATCGTGATGCTCATATTACTCGTCTGAAAAAGGCTTTAACTGACGGCTTGGAAAGCGAAGCATTTGAAATAGTTCTTGGTACTGCAGTATTCATTGATAATCATACTGTTGCAGTCACTGACCAAAAAAATGTACAACACTACACCGCAGACAGTATTATCATTGCAACAGGATCTCGTCCATTTGTTCCAGTAATCGAAGGACTTGATAGTATCGGAAGCTCTCTTCTAATAAGTGACGACGTTGTTTCAAACAAAGCGCAATTTACTGCAGTACCCAAAAAGGTACTCACTATTGGTGGCGGGCCTATCGGTCTTGAGCTTTCAACATTCTTTCACGATATGGGATCGCAGGTACGCGTACTACAACGTAAAGCTGCACTTGGTCTGTTTGACCCAGAATTTGGGGATGAACGAGTGCGTGCATCAAAAGACTCCACAAGCTTCCCTATTGATCTTAATGCTAATTTAGTAAAAGTAGAAAAACACGATGGTGCGGTCTTTTGTCATATTCAATGTAATGAAGATATACGTGTTGAGCAATATGATGCTGTCTTAGTGGCAACAGGACGGCGAGCGAACACGGACACATTGAACCTCGAAAAAACTGGTGTCTCATTGGATGCACGTGGAAATATTGAACACAATGAACAAATGCAAACATCGGTTCCTTCTATATATATTGCAGGTGACGTAACAGGACATCACCAGATCCTTCACTTCGCTGCGGAGATGGGCAAGATCGCAGGATATAATGCAACAAATCCAGAAGATCCTATCAGCATGGACTACGATCGGCATATGCTTGCAGTTTCATTCGACCAATTCCCTTCAGCGTTAATTGGTTTAACCGAACAAGAAGCAATTAAACGTGGGATGGATGTCATAAGCGCGAGCAAGGAATTTAAAAGTATTGGTCTTGGAATTCTTAAGCGGCAGGAGTACGGTCTGTGGAAAGTAGTAGCCGACGCTAAGACGGGTGAAATTCTTGGTTCACAAATTCTTGGACCAGACAGTTCGGGTGAGCTTATCCAAATTCTGGTACCAATTCTCGCAAATGCAAACACGTATGAAGATATTCTGCACATGACCTGGTATCACCCCACGTATGCAGAAATATTAAAATCAATCGCACGTGACCTTGAGAAGAAACACGTTACATAACAAAAGACCATGCGCATGCGCATGGTCTTTTGTTATAAACTCTTCCTATATTACATCTGTTCATTCATGTGCTGTGGAGCTTCGGGGGTTTCTGGTACTGGTCGCGCAGTGACCACTGTTTCAGGAACCTCAGCGTGCGATTTGATCATGAGTGCAGCACCAATCATTGCCATCGCCACAAAAAATTCTCGTACATCAAAGTATGAACTCATGACATTTGAAAAAATCGCCATGGCAAGCCACACAAGAGCAATAGCAGTCGCGCTTCGAGAGACCGCCTTGTTTACTGCGATACCGAACCCAGCGCCCGTGAAAATACATCCAACAAGAACCACCAGCAATGGTGCCAGCATATCAGGCACAAAACTGGGAGCCCAGCTGGCAAATGATTTTGCGTTAAGAATACTGTACAGCCCCAGCGCAAGAAAAGAAATACCAAACATCACTCTTCCCTGTACCATACTCGAGCCGAAGTCCTGTTTCATTGCTTCATTAATTACGTCTTTCATAGAGAATATAATTAACTAATAACTCTCTATACCCTACTCCAATACATGGGTATTGCAAGGCATCTTCTGACCCAATGTGCCGTATACTAAATATATGAAACAAGTCATTATTGCAGTAGGTTTGTTTATTGCATTACTCATCGTCAATGCATATCTTTCGTAGACACTACAAAAGAAATAATGTGTGATACTATAGCCGCCTAATAACAATAACTACCTACAATGGACGAATACGCCATATCCCTTCTACTGATATTACTCTCTGCCCTTTTCTCGGGTCTTACCCTCGGGTATTTCACCCTCAACACGCAAAACCTTAAACGTCAGGCGAAACTTGGTAATGCAGAAGCTATTGCGATCCTTCCAGTGCGCACAAAAGGCAACCAGCTTCTTACCACCCTCCTTCTTGGAAATGTTGCGGTAAACGCAGCTCTTTCGGTTTATCTATCTTCATTGGCAAGTGGCCTTGTAGCGGCTCTTTCGGCGACTGTACTCATCTTCCTCTTTGGGGAAATTATTCCACAGGCGGTGCTCTCACGTCATGCCATGTGGTTTGGTTCTCGAGCTGCACCGTTTATTAAAATAGTGATGTTCATAACCGCTCCTGTGACACTCCCCATTGCTTGGGCACTTGACCGTCTCCTTGGTGAAGAAATGCAAACAACATACAGTGCTCACGAACTTATGGAAATTGTTTCTGAGCACGAAGATTCAGAACATAGCACGATTGATGAAGACGAAGAACGAATCGTGCATGGCGCACTACAATTCTCACACCGTACGGTACGTGAAGTGATGACATCCAAAGAAAAGGTTATTTCTTTTGAAATTAATCAGCGTCTTACTGAAAATTTTTTTGAGCTCGTTACTGATCATGGTCACTCTCGGTATCCTATATATAGCGGAAATACCGAAAATATAACTGGTATGCTCTTCACTAAGGAACTCCTTACTGAAGACGACGGTATAACCATCGAAGAAACTGACGAAGCATACGAGGACACGTACATCACTGCACGTCCAAACGAAAAACTTGATGTGGTCCTAGCGCGCATGCTTAAAAAACATCAGCACATGTGCATTGTGAAGAACAAGAACGACATGTTTATGGGAGTTATCACCCTTGAGGACATCATTGAAGAGATCATACAACAGGAAATTACCGATGAAGATGATGAACCAAAATAACAAAAAGGCCACTCTCTGAGAGTGGCCTTTTTTACTATCGGAGATTATCTTTTTCAAACTCCTTCTGTGAGTCTTTCTTTGACTTCACAAACGTTTCGTACTTAAAGGCATACACCGCCACCAAACCAAGAGCCAGGCCAGCAAGGACCATCTGCATGTGTTCAGTGTAGGTCACAGAGTTGAAGAGTAACTCAAGGATACACGCGATGATACCGATTTCAAGCATAAACTTCATATCTATATGTCGAAACCTCATGTACTCAACGAGAATCCGATACGCCTTCATCAAGACAATCAAGACCGCAACGTTGTGAAGAAAATCTCCGTTAATAGTGTTAAAGATAGCCTGTCTCTCAGATGGTTCTAGGAAAACCGTATCAAACATTAATAACGACACATCGAACATTCCTGATACGAATGCAATTAACATATAAACTACAAGAGCAAGTGCGGTGACAAATGCCACAAACGAAATACATCCGTTCAAAAAAGGTACTGTTCTTTCCATATGTGTACTATCCTATCACGAGGTGATCCCTGTACGTCTTATTTTTTCCACGGTACACTTATAGTATATTATTTAACTATATAAAAGTTATGAAAGAGATTGCATCGTGGCGTCGAAATAAAAAGTCTCGACTCGGAATCATTGTTGGTCTATTGGTACTTGTAGCAATCATCGGTTTCTTCTTTGAAGCCACAAGAATCTGGATGATTGGAGTTGGCCTAGTGCTCTTAGTTGCACTTGGATTTGAGGCTGCTAATACTGATGTTGATCTTAACTCAGTAATGCAGGGCGAATCAATTTCTGACTCAGTTATTGAGCGGGATATTGATGGAAATCTAAAAGCATCAGAAGATGGTGGTTTCTTAACACGAGTATTGCGAGACAGAGAAGGTAACGTCGTAACTGAGGGTTCTGCAAATGCAAAGTACACGGATGAATACAACTGTGACGACTTCAATACACAACCTGAAGCACAACGCTTTTATGAAAAAGCCGGCGGTGTTGAAGGAGATGTAAATAGACTCGACGGCAACAAAGACGGGGTTGCCTGTCAAGCACTTCCAGCAGGAACATAAACACATTAAAAACCGCCTCATCACGAGGTGGTTTTTCTGATACAATAGATTTCTATCAAAATAGTAATACAAGCTATGTCATATTCAATTGAAGAAGTTGAAGGAATTGGACCAGAATTTGGTCAAAAACTACGAGCTGTAGACATCCAGACTACAGAGGATTTACTACGACGTTGTGGAGACAAAAAAGGACGAGAGGGGGTTTCCACAGAAACGGGTATCAGTGAAAAGCATTTACTGGAATGGGTAAACCTTTCCGACCTTATGCGCATCAATGGTGTTGGTGAAGAATTTGCTGACCTACTTGAAGAAGCAGGTGTAGATACGGTAAAAGAACTCGCTACGCGTAATGCAGAAAATCTAGCAGTTGCACTGGCGGAGTGTAACGAAAAGAAGAATCTGACTAATCGTGTACCTTCTGCTGAAACAGTTCAGAAGTGGATTGATGAGGCCGGAACTATGGATGCTGTTGTGAGTCACTAGTTCAAACAGACAAAAGTAAATGGCTGAGAGTTTCACTCTCAGCCATTTACTTTTGGTATTAAATATGTTATAATACTTTCGGAAAGCTGGTACGAAAATCAGCTAAAAAGAGAGGCAGCTCCAATGATTAATGTATTATCACTAGGCACAATCGTGGCTCTACAGTGCTTATGTCCAGAATGGGATGGTGTGACTACTTATCCCTATGTTGAGGATGTTATCTATCCTGATGACGGACTTGAGTATCGTGAGTTGCAAAAACCCGTGATTACAGGTGTACACCCAAAGTTCGTTGAAACTATTGGTGACACCGACTACATCACCTGCGAACTAGAGATCGATTATCGAGTTCTTGAAAAGGGTGAGGGTATCTACACTGAAGGAGATAGTTTCGGTGAAGTGGAGTATCTTGGAATTTTTCATCACCCTGATGACATTCCGGCATATGTCGCAACCTACGGATGTGAACTTACGGAAACCCCTGATCTTGAAGGACAGGATGTCTCACAAGAATAACGAAAAAGGCGCTCCGATTTGAGCGCCTTTTCCATTAATTTTAAAGAAATCAACTGTACAAGAAAATGGATCTGTGAGAAGGTTCAACTAAGGAGGATTTGAAATGAAAAATATTATTGTAATACTTGCGTTGTTGTTCACAGTGAACATGGCACATGCGGATATCATTTTTGTGAAAATATCTGGTGTTTCAGTTACACGAGTAGAGTTATATGATATAAAAAGCTACCATGGCAACCACTGTTTAGCTCAGCTTGCTTTTCCCAAAGAGAAGACACTAGACCATAAAATATACAGAGGCGAAGTGGCCTACACGAGCAAGCAACAAATCATTAACGCAATAGATGCAGAATCGTGTAAAATGAAAGACGGTTCATGATACTAAGAGCGACCCCTGGGTCGCTCTTTTATATATATGGTACGCTACACGCATGCAAAAGTATTTATCTCTAGAAAAAAAAGTCGGACAGACTCCCCTGCAATGTGTTGAACTATACAAATCTACACACCCAGAACTACAAGGTGTGTCTATGTCGTATGCGGGACGTCTAGACCCAATGGCTTCAGGAACACTTCTTATTCTATTGGGTGAGGAATGTAAGAATCAAAAGGAGTATCATAATCTTGATAAAGAATACGAATTCGAAATTCTTTTTGGCCTTTCTTCTGACACCGCTGATGTACTTGGTCGACTTACTGAAAATACTGAGCTTCCTACAATCACTCAGGAACAAATCAAAAAAGTGACCAAAGGACTTATTGGTGAGCTAGACCTTCCCTACCCACACTTCTCTTCCAAGACGGTACAGGGGAAACCATTACACACATGGACACTTGAGGGTCGTATTGATGAAATAGAAATCCCTACGAAAAAATCACAGATTCACACACTAACATGCACTAATCTATACAAAGAGACACGAAAGCAGGTGTACACATATGCAAGTACTAAAATTGAAACAATTCCTCCAGTTACTGAACTACGTAAAGCTATTGGTAACGACTTCCGCAGAGTTGACGTCCGTAAGGATTGGGAGACATTTATTGAAAATGGTTCCTTTGAAGATATCTTTTATGTTGCAACGTTTACCTGTACCGCTTCTTCAGGTACATACATGCGCACGTTAGCTGAGGTCATCGCAAAAGCGTGTGACACTACGGGACTCGCATATGCTATCCACCGAAATACCGTAGGTACATACAAGAAACTTCCCTTGCTTGGTGGAATTTGGACTAAGAAATATTAATACGGACGATCACCATTGTTGCCCGATGGATTGTACTGACAGACCCACATTTGAGTTAAGCGATCACCATCATCGCACACTGACACTCCACATCCAACTTGTGTTGTTTCTTTCCAAACTGCCTGAGTGTAATGTCCACATTGCTCACCTGCCTGACAGGTGTTTTTGCTGTAATTGTAATACTGCTCTTCATCAAGCCACCAGAAAACAGCTTGGGTTGGGTCGAGTGTCTGAGTCTTTGCGGTAGTCCAACTGAAATACAAGTTTTCTCCATACGGCCCATCACTGTGCTCAAGAATACAACCTCGACCAGCTAGATTATCAGCCCATGCTTGGGCACTTTTAGCCACTGAAGGTGCATAGGTCAATGGAGACAGGCCTTTGCCTGCACGAGTAGTGTTATGTCCAGCAAGGATGCTCTGAATATGTACCGAAGTGACTCCAGACATCGAAGGAGTAGGTACAGGGGATGGTGGCACAATCTCCTCCTTCTCTTGGTTTGGTGTAACGGGAACCACCATAGGGACAACCGCAGACTCAGTCTCCTGTGTCTCTAAATCAAGCACAGAACTTGATGCCGAACTATGTATAGCATCAGTTGTTGTAGTCAGAGATGTTTGATCCTCAATCTTGTCAGAATCGGAGATAACGGCAGTTGTATCAGTTGTATTTTTACCAAAAATAAATATAAGCACCATACACAATACTGCAAGGACAATAAGTATTTCCCAAATATATTTTGATACCTTCATATCTTTCTAAAATACCACAACTGGTACCTCTTGGTAAGAACTATTTTTTTTCTGAAAGCTCAGCATGTTTCTTCAAATACTCGTCAACAGTAATAACAAACTCAGCATGACTCCACGTCAACGGTGCAGTAGAAAGATGTTCGCCGGTGTGCGGGTGCATCTGCTCAGCAAGTACGCCACTTTCAGTTGCATGCTCGCATGTCCATTCTAAAATCTGGTACGCTTGCTCTAAGCCTTTAAGACTCTCTGCGGCCATAATGCAGTACTGTGCCATCCATAAGGTTGTAATCACCCAAGGGTTTGGAGTCCCCGTGTCTTGCAGAGTGTAGTAGGTATCATTTTCATACCGTACATATCCGATGCTTTTGGCATCTACTCGTAATCGGTCTTCAACGGTCTGTAGTGCTTTACGTACACGCGGATCATGTGGCTCTACTACTCCGAAGTACACGGGGCCAAAGAAACTACTCATATCAACCGTCGTGTCTCGAACATCGTCTTTATCATCATATGCACGAATCTGCTTAATGAACATCCCCTGCTCTTCATCATATAAATGTTCCATGATCGCACCTTGGATTCGCTGTGCCACAGCACTATAGGTACGTGCAGCTTCTTCTTTACCAAGCATATTTGCAAACTGTGCTGCGCTACTTAACGCAGCGTACACGGACGATGCTGTATAGGTTGAAATACCAAACTTTTCTTCCCAGAGATCAAATGAATTATTTGGAAGACCCAGACGTGACTCTACAAATTCGGTCATGAAGTCTGCTGCTTTTTCGATAAACGGATTATAGAGTGATTCAATATATTCCAAGTCTTTAGCGATCTCATAGTGCTTCCAAAGCATATGAAGCACCAACGCAGTTTCGTCTTCTTGAATTGGAAACTCTGGTTCACCTTCAATAATCCACGGATGCCAAGAACTTCCTAGACATCCATCAGAACGATACTTGTGCATGAAATATCCACCGCGCTCCAACTTGTCCGTCATAAACGTAAAGAAGCGTCGAGCGACATCAGAGTGTCCTGTGCGATCAAGTGAGTTAGCAATCAAAGCAGCATCGCGTGGCCACACATAACTATATGTGTCTCGGCCATGATGCAACATATCGGTGTCACTTGAGGCAATGATTCCCCCTCGGTTATCAGTATGTACACGAATAGTGGTGAGCGAACGTTTATAGAGTGTTTGCAACGGTACAGATAAGAGCGAGAGATCACGCTCGTCAGCATCCACCCACGCCTTCCAATAGTTTTCCGTTGATCGCAACAAACGTTTTGGTGTTTCTTCTAACACATACGCATTAAGGTCGTGTGCTTCTGCCATATCTTCAGCGCACACAATCCAATAATCAATATCAGCAGATTTTTTTGCGTTTAGTTTAACTTCAACGCCGATAACTGAATCAACCGACCCATGTTCAATAGGATTCTTTTCAAGAATGCCATCATTGGCGTCAAAATAGGTACCTTCTCTTCCTTCAATACCAAACAGTCCAATATTGTATTCAGTGAATTGCTTTCCCTCATGCATGGCGTTCATAAGAAACGTATGCTTTCCTTTATAGTGAATTACCGCATTTACTCGAGGATCATAAAAACCAGTGTCTCCCCTGCGCGATTCTGAAATACGAAACTGCTGTGAGAAAAATACTTTCACCGCGCGCGTATCTTTAGTCATATTTGTGACCGTAAATGAGCGGATAAAAACGTTCTTTTCATTATGTACAATATCAACACTTGAAAGCGTAATACCTAGTTCGTTGTTTACCGCACTCATAGTACCCACCACTGTCTCAGCGTCACACCCTACGGTGATCTGCCACTGTGGGTCATCTAACCATGAAATAGTATCATCAACGTAAATACCGATACGGTGTACAAAACTTCCACTTGCTCCACTGATATGGTTGCTAAACCCGACAAACGGATAGTACAGATCACGAACCTGCCCACGGTAATCTAACCCGACAAGTATGTTTCCGTTTCCTAATGTGACTGCTCGTGACATATATTAAAAACTGTAATTACGTAAGGTGCGTACTATGACTGTTCGCGCTGAAGATGGCTTGCGACTTCGACGTAGCTCATCGGCACAAGTTTCATCTTTAAGAATATGCTCTACCCAATCTGCGAAGTCATTTTTTTCTTTAGTTACATGGTGCAGAAACACTTCCTCCTGCATAGATCCAAACGCCATCTGTAGATGATTAAGATCTTCCAAAACTTTTCCGTCAGTTGTCCAGAAGCAATGTTCAGGGTCGGCACACACTAGAGCTCGCACTTGTTTCTTATTTCCGGATACCTTCTTTGCAGGTGCCTTCTTTGCTGCTTTTTTGACAGCTTTTTTAGGAGTTGATTTCTTCACAGTTTTCTTAGCTACTTTTTTTACAGCTGTTTTTTTCACTGCTTTTGAAGCAGTTTTTTTAGGAGCGATTTTCTCTCCCACTTTTTTTGAAACTTTTTTAAATATAGACATAAGAACTAATTAGAAAACTTGATAAAGAGTAACGCGCGCGTCACGAGGTGTTTCAGATACTGCACGATACGTTCGTACCATGGCATCATCACCTCCTGAGAATCCTCTGCATTAATCATCTCTTCTTGTTGCTTTTGAGCAACTGCATGTTGTACTCGTAATTGTAAGTCACTTAAGGCATTCATGAAAGCGACATACGCATCATATGGGGATTCGTATGGAGAGAAATACGCATGCACATCTCCATCATCTGACCACTTTGTACACATATAGTAGAAATGATCGGAAGTTTGTAACTTACGCCAGACTTCAACAAGTTCGGTATCTCCCGTAGACATCACATCTTTCTCCATTCCATAGATTGCCGCTATGGCATCTTTTTGAATGTCGTTACCTGTCCATGCAGTTAAATCGCGGTCAGTATCTGCCCACGTAAGAATATCTGGTACATCAATCTCCCCTACTGAATCATAGCTTTCAATGGTTTCTGATGGAGTTTTAAATGAAGTGTCTGGGTGACGTAATAAAATTTCGGGTAATGCACTAATGAAATTAAAAATTCCTGTGTCCTCCCACTGGTGTTCACCAAAGGTCTCATAATCCATAAAGAGGTTAATTGTATTCCCATCCCCATGATGTGCATGAATCCAGTCAGCGTACGTCTCAGCGGTTAGAGGATGACTTGCCCATCCTTTATTACCAAAACGAAAGGCTACGTCATCAGAGAGCTTATAGTTCTTAAGCAGTACCTTGATACGATTACATCCAACCGGTGAGTACACATGATTAGGACTACGCCATCCTAAGACCGGGTCCCAACCCTCAGCCATGATCCCTAGGTACCCATTGTCTTCACACCATTTAGCCAGATCGTTACGATACGACAGCTCTGTATTGCGGAACACACGCGGTGACACTCCAAACAACTCATGTACACGCTTTGCGTGTTGCGCTACTTGTCGTTCAAATTCAGGTACTGAGTAGAAGAATGCAAGTGAGTGATGATAGGTATCTGCAAGAATTTCAACACGTCCGGTTGCTACTAGCTTTTGAAAACTTTCCAAAACATCAGGTGCATACGCCTCAAACTGGTCGAGTACAGTTCCAGAAAATGAAAGTGCGAAACAAAACTCGGGATGCTTCTCGAGAAGTTCCATAAGCTTTGCGTTCATTGGACGGTATGACTTATGTGCCACTTTCTCTATAATCTTCCGATTATTCAAATCAGCTTCAGAAGAATCATTAAAATACTCGTTATCGTTACCTATATCAAAAACCCGGAATTTCTTAATCCGATACGGTTGATGTACATGAAAATAAGGACAGACAGTTAACATATTATTTTACCCATTCTAACAGATGCTGATATAAGTCACGGACTTTGCTTGCTACGCCTTTCCAAGAAAGTCGTTTCACTTCACGTTGACCTTCCCGAACCAATTGTTGATGCATTACCGGATACCGCATTGTGGCAAGAATTTTATTAGCCATATCCTCAACATCCCAAAAATCAACTTTTAGTACATGGGTTACCACCTCAGCAACACCGGACTGTTTGGAAATAAGCGACGGTGCACCGTGTTGAATTGCTTCCAGTGGCACCAAACCAAACGGTTCAGATACTGATGGCATCACCACCAAATCGACACTCTGATACATTTGATCACGTTCTTCGTACCAAAGTGCCCCTGCAAACAAAATATGTTGTGAAAGACCCAGTGCCCCCACCTGTCGCATGATCTGTGCAGTCATGTCCCCTTTGCCTGAAATGACAAAGATAATATTTGGATCATGCTCAATTACTTTCTGTGCAGCTTGGACAAAATAATCCACCCCTTTTTGAATCGTGATTCGTCCGTGATACAGAACAATCTTTTTGCCTTGTGCTCGCAGTTCTTGTAGCGTTGGTTCATGTCGCTTTGGCTCTTGGACATGTACCCCGTTATGCATAACCTGCACTTTCTCTGGATCAGTACCGTACTTATCAACGATAATATTTTTAGTAAATTGACTTACTGCAATAACTCGATCGGCCGCATTAAATGCTTCCTGCTCTATACCAAACACCGTTGGGTCAACACTGTTTCCGGCAGCCTGATCAAATGATGTCGCGTGTACGTGGAGAATCAATGGTCTTCCTGTAGCAACTTTTGCTGCAACTCCAGCAAGATACGAAGTCCAATCGTGTGCATGAATAAGATCAAATGTTTCATTTTTTGCAATCTCTGATGCTTTATGAGCAAACGCATGCACTTCAGCAATAAGAGTACTCTGGTACATGCGCCGCACCCCATACTCATCATATACATCCATGCGCGTTTCTGAGCCTAAATACGGTGCAATAGAAGAGTTAACCTCGTGCACACGGACCATGTGTTCAATGTCAGCAAAAATGAAACGGCCTGACCCTTCTACTGCTTGTGTTTTTGGCAATACAAAAATAACCTCAACGCCTTGTTCGGCGAGTTCACGTGTCAGACCTTGGCATGCTACGCCGAGTCCTCCTGTTGTGTGTGGCGGGAAATCCCAACCAAAAGTAAGAACTTTCATTGCACTAATACACAGATATCACCTTATATAAATTATACATAAAGCGGCCGTCTCAGACGACGCTGTAAGCACATTTTAGCATGTACACAGTCTTTATATATTCTCCTTAGTGCGCGTATTGACTCTGGCCACCCACTCTGGTAGTATTTCGCCACTATGTCACAAGATAGACTCATTAAGATGATAACAAAGGGAGACGCCAAAGGCGTTGGTAAAGGTCACGTGTACTACACAGTTTTCAATAATAAAAATAAAAAGGATCCAGGAGCGAAGCACACAGAACGAAAATACAATCCAGTAGCTAAAGCGCATACAGACTACACACAGAAAAAATAAATAAAGGCCCGCAAGGGCCTATTATTTATTTTGCTCCCGATTTGTACCATCCTAGGACAAATCGCTGGAACCGGAAGTGCAAAATTACGATGAAGATCCATTTACTAACCACAAAGAAGGCCACAAATACAATGATAACCAAAAGAAAAGACTCATAGTTGTGTGTCTTTTTTTTGGTTATTTCTTTTGCATTCTTTCATATATTTTGCTATTGTTCAAAATAGAAATTGACCGAAGGATGAACTATGCATATAGTAAAAAAAGTATCCCCCAGTGGCGTTTGGTGTGAATTTCGCTTTCCCTTCAGAATCGGAAAAATTGAGGAGAACCGATACTGGCAACGTTTTTCCACAACATCGCTTACCGGTGGACTGACGAAAAATGAAGATCAACTGATGGCCATCGAAAAACTTAAGATTTTTGGGGAATTGCTCAAAATATCAAGATTGCCTGTTGACAGAGTCGATATTTGTAATCAGTTCGATAATGCTCTCGAAGTAAAAATTGAAGATGGTCCCAATGCAACTGCCGTAATCATATTCAGTGCCGTGGATAAACTTTTAGAACAAGCTTTCCAGCTGGAGGTTACGGTTAAGTAACTGTTTTATATTGGCACGATACATAGCAAAAAGGCCTCCTTGGAGGCCTTTTTTAGAATCTTATGCTTCCATCGATGGGTCGTATGTTCCCTGATCCGCCATACTATTCAATCGTAATCGTTTAAGCAAGGCTTCTTGTGCTGCAGGGATATTTTCATCTTTCCCCATCCAGGCTTGCTGTACCGGCTGTTCGATTCCTCGTGAGAATGAAAATGCGAGCTCCCATGGTAATCCTCCCATCTGTTCCTCTTGCTCAGCTAATGCGTCAAGATTCTCTGTAGCTCGCTGTGGTGTCTGTCCTCCTGAAAGAAAGACAATTCCCGGTACTGTATCTGGCACAGTCTTCTGAAAGGTTCGGATAGAGGCTTCAGCGACACCTTTAGGGCTGGTTTGATCTGGATGTTCACTTCCGGCAAGTACCATACTTGATTTAAGGATCACTCCTCGTAAATCAACCTTGTACCAAGACATAATTTCAAAAAGTTTCTTCAGTACCTGTGTAGTCACTTCTTCAGCCCGTTCCAATGAATGAGGTCCGCTAAAGATAATCTCAGGCTCTACAATTGGCACAATACCAACTTCGTGACACAGTGCTGAATATCGCGCTAATGTCATACAGTCGAACAGTGTATTTTGCTCTGTTGGTGTCGTGTCTGAGATATTAAATACTGTACGGAATTTTGCACCGCGTGCACCCATATCATAATATTCCTGTAAACGATCCTGCAGTCCATCAAGTCCTTGAGTAACCACCTCCCCTTCAAATCCGTGATGTGGGACTGTTCCCGTATCTACCTTGATGATTGGAATAATTCCTTTAGCAACAAGTAGGTCAGAAAATTGAACCTGGTCATCAGTGTGGTTACGAATGGTTCCATCATGCAAAATAACACCAGTAACAAATTCTTCGATACCTGGAGTGGTAAACATTAATTGTCGATACTTCCGTCGGAGCTCAGCTTCAGGTGGTAGCCCTAGGGCTTCAAGTTGTTTATTCATCGTTCGTGGACTCTGGTCCGCTGCTAAAATACCTTTGTGTGGCGACACGAGCTGCAATGCGATCTCATGGAGTTTTTCTATGTTTGACATGCTTATAGTGTATCAGTAGAACCCTCTCTCGTTAGGACTCCCTGTGGGTACAAAATCTAACGGGCCAAGTTTCTAATTCATTATATTCATAAGAACTTCCTTTCTTACAGAAACTGTTTAGGTTGTCGCTCTGAAGATCTGGCAACCTCTTGCGAAAGTATTTTGATACTTTCTCACCCGGCCTCGACTGTTTTTATATTGTGAATAATAAAAACATGTCTCCGACTGTCAAAAGAGTCCAAAAGCAAAACTGTTTGCTTTCTAGAATAAAACCTGAATTCGTATGAATTCAGGTTTTATTCTACTCTTACGACCTAATCTTCCATCCAATCTTAAATAGATGATTGACCAGCGATGCCAGCCCAACAACCAATCCAATGATCAAGAATGCACCAAACGTAGTATCCGCTTCACTTACACCGATCATACTGCTACGAATACCATCTGCAAAGTAGAAAAATGGATTCCAAAGTGTAATTGTCTGAGCGACCTCTGGAAGCATTGTAATTGAGTAGAAAATACCACCTAAGTATGTCAGCGGTGTAATTACAAACGTATTGAGTACTGTCAGCTGTTCAAAACTCTCAGCCCATAATGCGACGATCAATCCCAGCATAGAAAAGATCGCAGCAATTGCAGACACGTAGAGAATAAAGGCAATTGGGTTAACGAGTGTAACCGCGCCAAAGAAAAGTCCCGTGATAAGAATCAAGAATGCCACCATTAGTGAACGAGCGATTGATCCCGCAACAAATCCAAAGATCATCTCAAGATATGAAAATGGCGCGATCAAAATCTCCTCAAGTCCTCGTGTAAAGCGCATAAAGTACAGCGAAGATGATGCACTAGAGAATGATGCATTAATAATTGAGAGCATCAAAACCCCCGGAAATACAAAGGAGATGTATGGCACTCCCGCAATACTATCAATTTTTGATCCAATAACTGTTCCAAAAATAAAAATGTACAGCGCTGCTGAGATTACCGGTGCAATCAATGTTTGTACAACCACACGGAATGTCCTTTGTACCTCACGTCGAATCATCGTGTATAAGCCTATTCCATTCATAATTACGATTTTTTATTATCTTCGCGAGTAATTGCAAGGTATGCATCTTCAACTGATTTACCGTCTTTCATAAAGCTTTCCTTAGTCCCCTGTGCCACAATCCGTCCATGATTGATAATCGCAATGTCCTTACATAGATACTGAATCTCTTCCAAATAGTGTGAGGTAAGAATAATGGTCTTCCCTCGTTCGTTCATTTCCTTCAGGTATTCCCAGAGATCATGCCGTTGCTCAACATCAACTCCAGCAGTAGGCTCATCAAGAATCAGTAGGTCGGGTGTATGAATAAGTGCGCGCCCGAGCATTGCTCGCCGTTTCAACCCTCCTGAGAGTTTTTGAAACTTCATATGACGATGATCCTGAAGGTCAAATCGTTCAATCATTTCATCAATACGTTCCTGTCGTTCCTTTGCAGGCACACCATAGTATCCGCCCATATAATCCATGAGTTGTTCTGGTGTTGCGAAAATATCCACATTGAATTCCTGTGGTGAAAGTCCAACTTTTGTTCGTGCTTCCTTGTAGTCCTTGACTACATCCGTTCCATCAATAGTGATCGTTCCTGAAGTAGGTTGTGCAATTCCTGTAATACAATGAATTGTCGTGCTCTTCCCTGCCCCATTGGGACCAAGGAGTCCAAAGAAACTCCCCTTTGGAATAGACAATGAAACATTATCTACCGCCGTCTTCTCATCCTTCCCCTTCCCATATTTCTTCACGAGATTAGTAATCTCAAGCATTGGTATATCTGACATGGTAGTAGTATAGCAAAAAAGTATCTGGGCGCATCTATGGAGAATTTCTACAGTGATTAGTTTGTTTGATTGACTTTCATTCACTTAAAACGCATAGTTCCTAGACTATGGATCAAGAAGAACAGTGGCTACTTACTGAAAAGTACAAAGGCATGGAAAGCGAAGCTTTCCATGCCGACCTGACGCGTCTGCGCGATGGTGAACCGCTTGGGTATGTTATTGGCTCTGTTCCATTTATAAACTGTGATATCGCTCTTGATTCACACCCGCTGATCCCACGAGTAGAGACTGAATATTGGACTGAAAAAGCCATTACTGAAATACAAAAAACAAAAAACTCTACAATGCTCGATCTTTGTGCTGGTTCTGGAGCTATCGGGACGGCGGTTGCTAAAGCAATTCCCGATGTACACGTCACCTTTGGTGAAATTGATCCTGTACACCTCCCTACTATAATCAGAAATGCTGAGCTCAACGAAATCACACCTGAACGTCTCACTGTAACTGAAAGTAATCTCTTTAAAAACATTTCGGGGACTTTTGATTTTATCCTGACCAACCCGCCATACATAGACCCCGCGGTTGATCGTGCGGAAGACTCGGTAAAAATGCACGAACCGCACCTTGCGCTGTATGGAGGAACTGGTGGGATGGAATGTATTACTCGTATTATCGAGGAAGCTCCGCAGTATCTAAATAAAGACGGACAGCTTTGGATTGAACACGAACCGGAGCAATCAGAAGCCATTACCGCCCTTGCAAACAAAGCTGGATTCCACTGCATTACACACAAAGATCAATACCGTATAGAGCGTTATTCGGTGCTACAATAAACCCATGATAGACAACACATTTATTACCGATATGCTTCCTATGTTATTTGAAGGAAGTTTTTTTGTGGTTATGCTTGTATTTGTAGGGTTTTCTTTAAGTATCGCCTATCACTGGTTTTCATACAGTTCAAGTAAATCAACAACAATGATCGCATTATGTGTATACCTCGCAGTCAGTGCAGTATTGTTTCTTACCATGGCAATAACACTTAACACACTATAGGTATGTTATACGAAAAAATTCAATTAGAGCGTGATGAAAAAATCATTAAAATTGCACACCGTCACTGGTTTATATTTTTCACCATAACGTTTAACATTGCCGTTGTATCACTTGCTCCACTACTGGCATGGTTCGCACTGAGTATGCTGACACAAAGTTACGATGCGACCATCCACATAGATCTATCTCTATACACCAACTATTTTGTATATTTCTATAGCTTCTGGCTGTTGCTTAACTGGATGACTCTCGCGCATTTATGGACCACGCATCATCTAGATATTTGGGTGATTACAGACCGTCGTCTTATCCTTATCGAGCAGATTTCTCTCTTTAAGCGACAGATAGGGAGTTTCCGACTTGAAAAACTACAAGACGTTAATATAGAAGTAAACGGTATTATTGCCACCTTCCTTGGGTTCGGAACTATTGAGGCACAAACTGCTGGTGGAAGTGAGACTGAATTTAGAACCAAACATCTCCCCCGCCCTCGAGAACTTAAGTCGGTCATTCTAAAAGCAGCTGATGAACGCATGAACACACAAAGTGACGTTGACCGAAATGGTGAATAGTTTGCAATACTAATCTTACTCAACTAAAATCTATACATGACTAAACTAACAACCAATCCGTATAAAGGCGTACGAGATTTCTATCCTGAAGATATGGCAGCACAGCGATACATGTTTGATGTATGGCGAATGACTGCTGAGCATTTTGGTTTTGAACAATACGATGCGTCTATTCTTGAACCTTCAGAGCTCTACAAGAGCAAAGGTGCAGTAAATGAGGAAATGGTTAACGAACAAACGTATACATTTACCGATCGTGGGGACCGTGAAGTGACACTACGTCCTGAGATGACACCGACTGTCGCGCGGATGGTTGCACACAAACGCCGTGACCTACACTTCCCCGTTCGTTGGTACTCAATTCCAAACCTCTTCCGATACGAACGTATGCAGAGAGGACGCCTTCGTGAACACTGGCAGTTGAACTGTGATATTTTTGGTGTGGATGATGTTTCTGCTGATATTGAAATCATCTTGCTTGCGAACGAAATCTTCAAAAACTTTGGTGCGATAAATGGAAAGCAATACAACATTCATGTTTCAAGCCGCCGACTTCTTGAAGCCCTGTATGACGCACTTGATCTGGATACAGATGCACGCACTGCAGCCACTCGTCTTGCTGACCGAAAGAACAAAATGGAAGCTGTTGATTTTAAAGCAAAGATGACTGAGGCGGTTGGCAATAAAGCATCTGAAGTACTCACCTTCCTCAATGCGGATAATATCAATGTGGTGCCTGATAGTGTAAAAACTTCTGAGGCATATGCTGAGATGAAAACATTGGTTGAGACCATGAAAGAAATGCACTGCAAAGTTATCTTTGATCCTACTATCATCCGTGGATTCGATTACTACACTGGAATCGTCTTCGAAGTAGTTGATCTTGATCCAGAAAACAATCGGGCAATGATGGGAGGTGGACGCTACGACAACCTGACTGAAGTATTTGGCGGTGAACCTATCACCGGTATCGGGTTTGGCTTTGGGGATGTAACACTTAAAGATTTCCTCATCAGTCATGATCTCATGACTACTGACATTATGTCTGTAACACTCGCTGTACTACCAACCGACCTGGCTCTTAACCTTGAAGCACAGAAAATTGCTCAAGAATTCCGTGTGGCAGGAGTAGCAACAAAAGTAGACCTTAGTGGAAAGAAGGTTGGGAAGAAAATATCACTTGCTGGAGAACAATTTGTTGATTATGTACTGGTACTCGGTGAAGATGAAGTGAAGAGTAAATCATACAAAGTTAAAGACCTTATTGAAGGCACTGAAATCACTGGTACACTAGAAGAACTTATTGAGAAGTTAGCAAACTAACAATGGCGAATCCTGATTATAAATTGAATTACGTAGTTTTTGATCTAGAAACACAAAACATCTTTGCTGATGTCGGTTCTAATGATGCATCTGACTTAGATATCTCTGTAGCAACGTTTTACGAAAGTGATACCGACAAGTACACCACGGTGCATATTGATGACTTAGAAACCGTGTGGCCAATTTTAGAGCGCGCAGATGCATTGGTTGGATACAATAGTAATCACTTTGATATTCCATTGTTAAATAAATATTATCCAGGTGACCTTACCCAGATTAAAAGTATCGATCTACTTGCGAGTATTCGTGACTCACTGGGACGACGTCTTCGTTTAGACTCTGTTGCATCAGCAACCATCGGCTCAAAGAAAAGTGCTGACGGGCTACAAGCGGTACGCTGGTGGCGAGAAGGTAAAATCGATGAAATCATGAAGTACTGCGAACAAGACGTGAAAGTAACCAAGAAAGTATTCGACTACGCTCTGCTAAACGAACGCGTAAAATTCAAAGACGGATACAGAAAGAAGGAAATCCCCTTAGACATCTCAGGCTGGGAAACCAAAGAAGACGCTTCGATGACACATTCGTTACCGTTTTAAATATAAATATAAATAGGTAGCACAAAGTATCGAAAATAATGTATGCCCCACCTAAACGGCATCGAGTTTCCCTCACTCTCGTTAGGGTCGACGTGAAGTAAACTCGCGGAAGTAGAGACTTCGCAGCACAGGGTTAGGAATACAGAGTGCGTCCCACCTCGCCCTGCCACGGCTGAGGCCGCCGATCGGGCGCCCTCACTCCCGTTCGGTGCGGATAAAAAGCAAAACTGTTTGCTTTTTATCCAAAGACTGAGACATAGATGACAAAGGAGGCTAGGATTATTCTGTACCAGATAAAAGGCCACAACGTATGTGTCTTTACGAAACTAAGCATAAAGTGAATTGCACCTAATGCAACAAAAAATGACACGATCGCCCCGATGAGTACTGGTATCCATGCAACTGTACCCTCTGAACCTAGAAGCTCTAAAAATTTCTTTAGACCTGCCCCCGTAATAACTGGCACCGCAAGAAGAAATGCAAAGCGTGCCGCCTCAACTCGCGAAAGCCCTAAGATCATACCTCCCGAAATAGTTGCCCCAGATCGGGACATTCCTGGAATTAATGCAAGACACTGAAACAACCCAATCTTGAATCCTTTACGAATATTTATAATATTAGTTCTTGGCTTACGTTGATACGACCATTCGGCATACATAAAAAGAAATGACCCCGCAATAAGCACAAACGCAACCAACAACGGTGAGCGGAATGTTGATTCCATAAGTGACTCAAGTGATAGACCGAGGATCACTGCAGGTACTGTTGCGATCAGTAAGGAATATAAGAGTGTCTCATCACGTTCATTTACCGGAAGTTTTCCGAGTTTCCGTAAACCTGCTTGGGTAAGAGCCCAGATGTCAGGGAAGAAATATACAATCACTGCAGTTGCAGTTGCAAGGTGCAAGATGGCATCAAACGCTAGTGCGTTGGTGTCAGCAACACCAAACAACGACCGAGTGAGGATAAGGTGTCCGGTAGATGAGATTGGTAGAAATTCAGTAAGACCTTGTACTACGCCGAGGATAATTGCTTCAATAATTGTCATAGCTGTATTGTAGCGCTTTGTTGAGGGATCATCCACTCCATAGAGCTGTATAATCGTATTTTCTGCATGGTATACTTTTCCTATATACACATAATTGTTAATCGTATGGATTCAGAAGCGACACAAGATACTGCACACAAAGCAATGCCTGTGCAAACACAATCAAACCCTTTTATTATTCCTGGAGCAATTCTTATTGGTTTTGGCCTGATTGCTGCAGCTATCTACTTTAGTGGAGGCGGTACTACGCTCGCTCCAACAGCAAACCAACCACTGGCAGCTGCTCCTGAAGCAGTGACTGAAGCAATCCGAGCAGTTGATGAGAATGATCACATCAGAGGAAACCCTAATGCTCCTATTGTAATAGTTGAATACTCAGACTTCGACTGTCCATTTTGTAAGAATTTCCATGAAACTATGAATTCTATTCTTACTGATTATGGCGCAACAGGACAAGTTGCATGGGTGTACCGACAATTCCCTATTGAGCAATTACATCCAAATGCCCCTAAAATTGCATTAGCGTCTGAATGTGTCGCAAGCATTGGTGGAAATGATGCATTCTGGAAATTTTCTGACCTTGTCTTCGGTGAACGAGGTGTAAACGAACCAACAAATATGACCCAAATCGCTAATTACGCAGAACAATCTGGTGCAAACAAGGCTGAATTTGAAGCGTGTCTAGCCAGCGATGAAATGCAATCATTAGTTGAAGAAGACTTCAACGATGGTGTTGCTGCTGGAATCCAAGGAACACCGCACTCAATAGTACTTGTTGGTGGACAACAAGGAACAATCAGCGGTGCACAACCATACGAAGCAGTGAAGCAAATTGTTGAGACACTTTTAAGTCAAATTGAAGGAGCGTCAACAGAATAAACTACTGACTACGAAACATAGAAGAAAACACCCTGCTGGGTGTTTTCTTCTATGTTTTCTCTTACTTCTGCAACAATCGAACCAGATGACAATAATCACTTTCTCCTTCCTCACAAGAAGTTGTTAAGAATGAACCACTCACGATTTCTTTGGTCGCGGAAATAATTTCTTCTTTGAGTTCCGCTACTTCTTCATTAGTAATCGTAAACACCTCTTCATGAATAATACCCTTGGAGTCGGCCTCAACGAACGACAAGACTCCGGTATTGCACCGATAGCGATCGTCATCATACAGTGACAACAGAAGCGCGTAGAATACCAACTGGCGCTTGTACCCACCGTCAGAGGATGCTGTCTTCCCTTCAATAACATTCCGCGTCTTTGGCTTCCCTGTTTTGTAATCTACCACCTGATACGCAATGCCATCTTCACTGATATCAAGGCGATCAAGTTTTCCGGTTAACGGCAATTCAGGCAATTCAGGAATACCAGTCTGAAGGATCACACGAACACTCAATTCTTCTTTAGTGTTTTTTGGAAGCGTTTGTTTTGTGTGTTCAATGTATGTATATAGCGCTGTAAGTCCTTTTTCGTGCAAACGGACATACTCTTCTTTACTTATGGGCATGCGCTCAAGTTCAAGCTCAAGCATTTTCTTAATCTCAGTGTCGCTAGGCATCGTACCCTTACTGGTGTGGGCCTTCGTGCATTTCTCCATCACATTGTGTACCGCAGTACCAAATTGCATATGTACTGGCTGGGTTTCTGGGATACGTAATACATTTCGATAGAAATAATCCCAAGGACTTCGCAAATAATTATTTAGTGATGTTGCTGAAAATCCACGCTCAGAAAGTAAGTAGGTAAGTAATTGTGCATCAACCGATAACTCTCCTTTCTTCTGGAGAAGTGCAGTAGCAGGATCAAATGCTTTTTCAGCTGCAGAAGTATCCAACGGCTCTAGATACGCATCAGTGATGTCATCGAACAAACGGGTTGGAGTAAGTTCTTTCCCATCAGCGTTAGTGTCAGCGCACGAAAGGTGTAGCGATCGTTTTGCACGCGTCATCAACACATATAAAAGTCGTCGTTCATCATCTACTGCGTCAAACTCATCTTCTTGCAGATGTTTAGTTAAGGGAACATCAAAGTATTTCTTTCTGGTTCCTCCGCCCCACAGACCATCACTTAAGTGTGGTGCAAAAACTACCTCAAACTCAAGCCCTTTTGACTTGTGTGCGGTCATAACTTGCACTGACTGTGCGTTGGTTGCGATGTATGGTGCATTGAGTGGCAAACCATATGAAAGACGAGTTGCAAACATGCTACTGACCTCACGCAATGAACCTACACCATCTCGCAGCACAAGCTCTTCAACCTCATCATACAAACGACGTACCACACGAACTCCTTCAAACGAATCATGTTCCATCAGGTGATCGAGGAAGCCACTTTCTTGGAGGATGAACTCAAGCACTCGATGGGGAGCTTCATGTACTTCCTTCGTACGAGCCTGAGCTAATACTGTACACACGCGCAATGCTGCATCAACATCTTCCACCTCCAATGCTTCCAATTTTTCTTTGGAGGTCAAGATAGAGATGAGTGTTGTCCCGTAGCTGCGTGCTGAGGCAATCTTAACTAAATCATTTATACCAATACCCCAGTACGTACCGTGCAATACTGCAAACAACGCAGACTCATCTTTCTCAGCAATTACTGCATTAATCAAACCTTGCACAGCATGTGTCATCGGGTGTCGTAGAATATCGCCGTCGGCCGACGCAGTAACTGCAAGTCCTTCTTTACGTAGTGCAGCAGACATCGCTTCAACCTCTCGGTTTGTACGAAGCACTATCGCAATTTCTTCAAGTGAAGTACCCTTCTTTGCTTCCGCGAGCACCTCAGAGACCACCCACGCATCTTCAACAGCCTGATGTGAGAAACATTGCTGTGTCACCATTGAATCAGACACCGCTTCGGCACTTAGTGGCACACGCAATGCTGCCAATGGGCCATCCTCCACTGCAACCAAACTATGTGCCGCATCAAGCACCATTTGTCCCGAACGATAATTCTTAGTCAGTGCGATTGTTTTGGTATTTTTAAACGCATCTTCGAAGTATAAAAAGTTTTCAAGTGATGCTCCTTGGAATCGGTAGATCGCTTGCTTCTCATCTCCCACTACAAAAATATTTGGTGCGTCATGATAGGAGGACAGTAGTTCAAGAATTTTATTCTGTGAACCGTTCACATCCTGATGTTCATCTGCCAACACATACTGATAGGTCTCCTGCAAATCACGCAACATATCTTCATTAGCAGACAAAGCCTTAACGGTCTCTACAATCATATCTTCAAAGTCGTATAAATCCTGCTCACTTAAAAGTGCCTCATACTGACGATAAATGTGGAGTAACTCGCGATTCTTTTCAATAGATTTTTCCTTCTTAGTGTATTCACCACGTACCTTGCCTTTATGTGCTCCTTTCTCATGTACTTTCTCAATTCCTTGTAGCTCAGTTTCTTGTTGTTCAATAATTTTCACAAAGTCATCTGGCGTAATATACTCCTGCTTTAGCTGACCAAACATACGTAAAATATGATATACGTAATATGAAGGACTCCCCATTGGACGCAGAAGCTTTACATCACCCGCATCAAGAATAGTCTCAATCAAATTAATCTTTTCCAGATCACTTGCAGGGCGTCCACCAATCACTCGATCGTATGCATCCGGATAATCCCTAATTAATTTCTGCGCAAATCCGTGGAAGGTATAAATTGGGACACGATATGCTTCGGCGCCAATGTATCGACGCAATCGTTCACGCATTGCTTTTGCTCCAGATTCAGTAAAAGTGAGCGCCAAGATACTCTCAGGAGCAGTATCTGTCTGCAGGAGAATGTTTGCGATGCGGAGTGTCAGAATCTGTGTCTTTCCTGTACCCGGTCCCGCAATAACCATGACGGGGCCTTCTGTGGTGTCTACTGCTTCTCTCTGTGCATCGTTAAGCACCGCGTATGCTTCCTTGAAAGCGTCCTGTTTTTCATTACTCATGTCAGTAGTATACCAAAAATAAAAGGCACCTCACTAGGTACCTTTTATTGCTATTAGTTGTTAGTAACTGTCGCAGGAGTTAGAACAGAGCAAGAGTAAGTTGCCATTGTCCGTACCAGAATGCAATACCAACAAGAAACGAAACAGCGGCTGGTATAAAAGCAATTTCAAAATATTTTTTGAATGTCAGTTCTTTTACAAGCCCCATAGCAACTACACCTGCTGCTGAACCGATTGAGAGAAGTGATCCCCCTGTCCCCACGCATAGCGCCAGCAGAATCCAAAGATGAGTGTTAGTTGTATCAAGCACATCAATCGCAATAGCTGTAAGTGGGATATTGTCTAAGATGGAAGAAATCGCTCCAAGTATAATGTTTCCAATAATAATACGTTCTGTTGAAACATCTGCACCGTAAATAAAGCCAGAAACAATTTCAAGCACACCAAGTACTGACAAAGCAGACACTGCCAATAGAATTCCGATGAAGAATTTTATTGATGCGATATCGGTCTTCTGAATAAGCTCCTCAATACGAGCAGTAAGTTTCGAATCTTCCTTTCCGTTATGTGTGAGTGCCTCAACCAAAAACCACGTTACCCCGAGACCGGTGAGGATCCCAAGAACAGGAGGGAGATGAATGAGTTTGAAAAACACAGGCAATACAAATGAAATTGCAGCACTGACCATAATAATTTTCTTAGCAAATGAAAATGAGTATCGCTGTGTCATTTGCGGGGTATCATCCTCTATTGAGTCATCAATTTTCCGTGCAAGCAGCAGGTATGCGACAACACCTATTACAAGACTTGGTAAGAACCCATTAAGAATAATTTCAACCGCACTAAACTTTCCAGCTATCCAAAGCATGATGGTTGTAACGTCACCAATTGGTGAGAAGGCACCTCCCGCATTTGCACCAAGCACAACACCCACTGCGGCGACAAGCAAGTTGTTGCCTTTAAAAAACTTGCGTGCAATCTGAATCATAATGATTGTTGCAGTTAAGTTATCAACGATCGCAGACAAAAAGAATGCTACGGTCATGATTATGAGAAATTGTTTACTGTTGTTGAGCTTATACTCAAGCATTTTTGTGCGCAGTGCATCAAAAATACCGCATGAAATAAGAATTTCAACAAGCGACATTGCAGCAAGTAGAAATACTACCAGCGAGAATATCTCATGTCCTGTTTCCATTAAATGTTCTTCAAGGTGTCCCACTCCCGAAAGAGCAACAAGAACCCAGAGGAACCCACCTACCATTAACGCCCACGCGGCTTTATTAATATGAAATTTGTGTTCTGTGGCAATACCTATGTACCCCACTGTGAAGATTACTGCTGCGATTATCTGAAATGTCACCATACTTTGCTCTACGTTTTCTATATTATTTAACTTACAAGATTCACGATAGTACTCCTCTGAGATTAAAATGCAAGTGATTTATACACCCTATGCAAAAAACTGCTTTAGGAGTAGAATAAAAATGTATGGAACTGAAAGACATCATCAAAGAAGCGATCGTGATTTCAGAAAACGCAACATTTGGTGAAGCATTAGACACCATGCTCTCCAAGCAAGCGAACTCTCTTTTAGTAGTGGACGAAGAAGGAAAACTCTCAGGTGAAATTACCGTAACTGATCTTCTTGATGGTATTATCCCCCCGATGCTTGATGGTGACGACGCCATGGAAAAGCTCAGCGATGAAGAAAGTTTTGCACAAGCGGTACACGACGCACAGCAAACTCCCGTATTTGAATTTATGTCATCTGACTTTAGTACCGTGCGCCCCGACGATACACTCATGGATGTTGCAGCTACCGCTATCGGACACCAACGTGCACGTATCCCTGTAGTGGATCATAGTGAACGACCAGTAGGAATTATTTCTCGAAGAGGTCTCAAACAGATCCTCGGAAAGTATTTACACAAAAAGAAGCACTAGGCTCTATCATCTAGATACATCTCGTACATTGTTGCCACAAAAAACGGTAACGCAAAAAGTAGTGCCACTTCTTCAATAGGCACCGTCTGTCCGAAGAGTGAAAAGGTTGCTAAGTATTCAGTATGGTGCGCAAACACTTTGTGTACGTTAGTAGATGAAACCCAAAGTGAAATAGCTAACGGCACTGAGGCAATAATTGAAAAGTCTATTACTTTATCAAAAAAGAGTACTGAGAAATCTTTATGTAGTGCCATAGAGGCTAAGGCTGCTGCAAGAATGGATCCGATTATCCAAAGATATGAGTACGTTAAGAATACTCCTGCAATGAGATATTGATGCATGCCGATGAGTACCAAAACCGCAATACTAAAGACTCCAAAGAATGTCATGCGATGCCATGCACTACGTGGTGTATAGATACCATCATCAAACAATACTTCGTAGAGCAATCCCAAGAAGACAACTTGAACTGTTGTAGAAAGAAGCATTTCAAGGGGAATCAAACCAAACAGCCGAGCTTCAGCAATACCGATGCTGTACCATAAGCCATAGATGTGTGCGATTCCTTCAAGCAATATCGCAACTCCGCCGCCAAGCAAGGCAATTGAAACAAGAACCGCAGAAGGCGCGAGTGTGAACCGAGCCAACGCCAACGCTGGAATACCAAACAAAACTAAACTACTCACCAAAAGCCCCGCATCGAACACAACCAAACCATAGGTACCCAAACCATAATATAAAACCATCACAAAGAGCAAGATTAAATTCCTGTGCATATTGAATACATTGTACCAGACGTCTACAGCAAGAACCTCTCACGAAATCCCAGACATGTGTAAGGGTAACCCTTACACATACCACATAATCTTTATTTCATGATCATATTGCTAGTCTGTCTATAATGGAACGATCAATTACTTTTTTGGAAGGGGAATTTTACCACGTCTATAACCGTGGGATTAATAAGGAAAAGATTTTCTTTGATGAGAATGACAGGAAACATTTTCAGAAACTTTTGTACACAAGAAACACAAGTAAAAGAATAGATACATCACGTGTGAAAGGGTTACCCTTACACAAAATTGACCGTAATGAGACACTCGTAGACATAGTCGCCTATGTTCTCATGCCCAACCATTACCATTTGATTGTGCGGGAGAAAACACCAGCAGGAATAAGTACTTTCATGGGCAAACTCGGAACAGCCTATTCAATGAGCATTAACACTAAATACAAACGGACAGGAGCACTCATGTGTCACCCCTATCGTTCAAAGCATATTAATACAGATAGGTATCTTCGTTGGTTGATGTTGTACGTACATAATAATCCAAAAAAACTTTCTGGAGAAAACAATCAAACAAATTTTCTTAAACAATACCAATACTCAAGTTACATTGACTACTTTGGAGCAAAACGTGACGAGAGACTAATTCTCAACCCTAAAACTCTCCCCTTCCCAGAACAAGAAATTGATAGTGACGTGAACTAAATAAAAACATGTGTAAGGGCTACCCTTACACATGTTTTTATAATTGTTGGCTTAATATGATTTTAGTCTTCGAGCTTTTTCGTGTTGTCGGATTTTTTCTAAAGCTTTTGCTTCAATTTGTCGAATACGTTCTCGGGTTACGCCGAATTCTTTACCCACTTCTTCAAGGGTGTGATAGGTTCCGTCAAGGAGTCCGTGTCGCATTTCAAGAATACGTCGTTCCTTATCGGAAAGTGTATCGAGAATTTCTTGAATCTGGTCAGTAAGGATATTATGTGACACTTCCTGATCTGGTGAAGTCATCTTGTCATCAGAAATAAAGTCTGAGAGCCGCGATCGATCGTCGTCGTCTCCAATTGGAAGCTCCAGTGAAATAGTGTCCTGAGAGATTTTTTCAATCTGGTATACCTTCTCTACCTCAATTCCCATTTCAGTAGCAATTTCTTCTGGTACTGGGTCGCGACCGAAGTCTTGTGCAAGCCGTCGAGACACTTGCTTATATTTTGCCATAGTTTCCACCATGTGTACGGGGATACGGATAGTTCGCGATTGGTCAGCAAGCGCACGTGTGATTGCCTGACGAATCCACCATGTCGCATATGTAGAGAATTTGAATCCCTTAAGGTGATCAAACTTGTCTACTGCCTTAAACAATCCGAGGTTTCCTTCCTGAATAAGATCGAGCAAGGTAAGGTCCGGTGATCGTCCCACATATTTCTTTGCGATAGACACCACCAAACGAAGGTTAGCTCGAGCCAACAGGTTACGTGCTTCTTCATCACCATCAAGAATACGTTGCGCGAGGTCACGCTCTTCTTGTGCTGTTAGTAGCGGATACTGTCCGATTTCTCGTAGGTACATCTGGATAGAGTCATGACTGTTGTCATTCCGTTTGTATGCATTCTTTCGTTCGATAACCCCAACTGACTGATCGTCGCCAAGCATACCTCCACTCTGTAAGACGTCGATTCCTGCAATAGAAAATCGTTCATACATCAGTTCCAAAAATGGTACTTCTTTTTCAATTTGTGGAAAGAATTTAAGAATTTCATCAAAGGTAACGTACCCGCGCTCTCGTCCAAGCTTCATTAATTCTGAAGACTTTGCTTCAAGTAGTTTTTGAGACTTAGTGAGTTTCTTTTTGGGGACTACTTTTTTGGCAACTTTTTTAGCCACAACCTTCTTGGTTGTAGCTTTTTTTGTTGTTTTTTTAGCTGCCGTCTTTACTGTTTTCTTTGCTACCGTCTTTTTGGCAGTTGTTTTTTTAGCTGATGTAGTTTTTTTAACTACTTTCTTAGCTACTGTTTTTTTTGCCGTAGTTGCGACTTTTTTAGTCGCTTTTTTTACCGTCTTTTTGGTTGCTTTCTTTACAGCCATAATGCGACAACTATACTCTATTTATGGAATTAGTCCAGTAGTAAAAGGCTGGATTGCTATACTAACGCTCGTTAAGATAGAGTGAGAGAATTATCTAAGTCTTTCTAATTTCTTCGACACCAAACAATAACCCTGTGAACATTTCTTCAGACTGTTTCTTTTTGAATACTGAAATTGCTCCTAAGGTTTTCATCATGGTTTCATCGTCGCCTTCGACCTCTGCTTTCTTAAGTGTATTGGTAAGCTCTCGCATTTCTTCTCGGGCGATGAGTGACATTAATTCATTGAGCTTATCAACCGTCTCTTCGTAGACTTGTTTGATGGGTGTTTTTTCTATATAGGTTTCCAGAGTAAACGACAGGCCGCTTGTCTTTTTTGCGTCTAGACTGCTTTGTACATCAGTAAGTTTTTCAGCGAGCACTGTTTCAATTGCTGTTGCAAGAGGTTTCCGCTGAGCTTCAGGAAAAATATCTACAAGCACACCAAGATACTGTCGTAATTCTGTTTTTCGGAGGACTATCATTTTAGGATCAAGATCAGGTTCTGCTGGTTTAGGTTTTGATGCTGGTGCCTGTGCTGTAGATTTTGCAGCAGCTTCCTTTAGACGCTCTGCAATGCGTTCTGTTTCAAAGTGAATTGCATCTTTAGTGGTACCCAGACGTTCTGCAATAATGTTTTCAAAGTGTTCTTGATCAATACGGTTTGGGATACGGACAACGTACGGAAGGATTTCTTCTCGTGCTTTGAGTTTGAAGGTTCTATCGTCTAGACCCTGACTTTCCAGAATATCTAGCAGGTATTCAATCACATGTGACGCGTGACCTACTACAGTCTTAAACGACGCAACATCCTTCTGAATCATATCCGCTGGGTCTTCCCCGTCGTTTACGCGCGCAACTTTCACATCCATACCACGAGCAAGCATAAGTTCTGCAGCGCGTTTAACTGCAGCAATTCCTGCACGGTCAGCATCAAGCGCGAGTACTACTCTATTAGAAAGTCTTTGCAGGAGCATCACATGATGGTCGGAGAGTGCCGTACCTGACACAGCTACAGTGTTTGCGTACCCAGCTTGGTGCGCCATCACAACATCAAACTGTCCTTCTACAATCAGCGAGAAATCCATTGAGCGAATTCCTTGCTTAGCTTTGTCGTATCCGTAGAGGATTTCAGATTTATTAAAGAGTTCTGTTTCAGGTGAGTTTACGTATTTCGGAGCCTCAGAGTCTTTGGTAAGAATACGACCTGAGTACGCAACCACCTTCCCTGCTGGGTCAAAAATTGGGAACATGATGCGGTCACGAAATAAATCGTATGGTTCTTTTCCCGCATCTGCTCCTTTGACCAATCCAGCCTTTAAAAGCTCCACAGAGGCGAATTTCTGGGCCTCCAGAGCGTTTTTAAGCTCTCTCCATCCATGATCAGGTGGACCAGGCGCATAACCAATACGCCATTTTGCAATGGTCTCTGTGGTTACTCCTCTGTCTTTCAAGTACGTCTGAGCATCAATTTTCTTAGTGCGATATTCTTCAAAAAACTTTGTTGCTGACTCCAATGCATCATACTGTCGATCACGTTCAGTTTTCTTCTTTGGATCTTCTTGCACTAACTCAACCCCAGCCTTATCAGCAAGAATCTTTAATGCACCTTTAAAATCAACCCCCTCCATTTCTTGTACAAAGGTAAAAATATCACCTCCAGCACTACACCCATAGCAGTAGTACATCCCACGATCAGGTGAGATAGTGAATGATGGTGTTTTCTCATTATGAAACGGACATCGGGCCTTCATGTGCTTACCTGCAGGAGCAAGCTCCACATACGAAGACACAACATCCACAATCGTAAGTCGTTCCTTAATCTGAGATACTGAATCACCTGAAGCCATAATTGTCCTATTCTACAGCAAAATACAAAACTACGCATTTCTTGTAATTTTTCATCATTGATGTTTAGATAGAGACAGAAAAAATGAAAGAAGGAACGGCAGATGATACCTACACCACATGAAGTAGACGAACTTAAAAAACATGTCCGTAGAATCAATTTTTTACTTGTCAGGGAACCTGTCCAAAAAGAACTGATAATTGCCTTTACTGAAAATGACGGCGGAATACCTTCAGAATCTCTCCGTATTGCACTTGTAGAATTTTACACCCAAAATGGATGGGGTGCAGAAACAGGTCAAGGTGAAACAAGCAATCAATATCAAATTCGTCTGAGTCGACCCTGACCTGAAACGGATTAACTTCAAGAAACCCCAGCTACCTGCTGGGGTTTTCCTTTTGCTCTAGAGATAACAAAAGACCGACAGCTAAGCTGTCGGTCTTTTGTTTCGTTTACTCCCCTTGCTTTCTCTGTGCTACTAGCAAATGAATAGATTGCCTTAGATGCTAGGCGGAACAAAGTTTTGACGCGAGACGTACGGATAGTACGGTGAGTGTTGAAACTGCAGTTCCAACAACGCAGATGGGGTGATCTAGTCGTTTGCTTTGCTCACGGCTTGGATCATGTCGTACTTAGGCGATCCTTTGAATCCCGATCCTGCAGGAATCAATTTCCCAATAATCACGTTCTCCATAAGTCCTGCGAGATTATCACTACTTCCCTTCACTGCTGAGTTGATCAAAATACGTGTTGTATTCTGGAATGACGCAGCTGAGAGGAATGACTTCCGTGAAAGTGATGACTCGGTAATACCCATGATAAGCTTGTCAGCTTTTGCAGGTTCTTTACCTGCTTCCTTCAGCGCCATGTTTGCTTCTACGAAGATCCATTCTTCGATAACTTCCCCTGGCGTGAAGTGTGAATCACCTGATGCATTTACCTTCACACGGCTCATCATTTGCTTAACAATAAGCTCGATGTGCTTTCGTGAGATGGTTACACCCTGTAGTTCGTAGATCTTGTTAATTTCAGTAATGATGTAGTCTTGCGTCATTACCTTTGTACCGTACTTAAACAAGTCAGGTAAGTACGCAGATCCGTCAGTAAGCATTTGCCCACCAATAACATTATCACCCTTAGAAACCTTTAGGACTCGTCGGTAGTTTACTTCGTATTCAATAACGTCAGATTTCTTTGGTGCGAATTCTGAAGTTTTGTCTACTGCAACCACAATGAATTTCTCTTTTCCTTCAGTTCGGATTTCAGTTACAAATCCTGCAGTCTTAGAAATAACCGCTGGAATCTTCGGAAGTCGTTTTTCGAATACTTCTTCTACTCGAGGAAGACCCTGTGTTACGTCACCGCCAGCGGAAGATGTACCTCCTGCGTGCTTCGTGTTCATCGTTAGCTGTGTACCTGGTTCTCCAATAGCTTGTGCAGCAATAGTTCCTACTGCTTCACCCATGTCTACAAGAGCGTTCGTAGTAAGATCAACACCGTAACACTTCTGACATACACCTCGTAGTGTCTTACACGTCATTGGTGATCGTACTTCCACTGATTCACAAGTGCTTTCTTCAATGGCAATTGCGTCTCGTCGGGTAAGCATGTGTCCCTTCTTGAACAACACATTACCTTTGGCATCAGCAGCTTCTGCTCCTAATACACGTCCCTTCAGGGCCTTAGAGAAGGCAATTTCAATACCCGAAGCTGAAAGACGTCCGATATTTGTTGTTTCTTTTGTCTTACAATCTGAATCAGTAATGATTGCATCTTGTGCAACCACGAAGAGTCGTCGCGTTAGATATCCGGCTTTCGCAGTTTGAAGCGCCGTGTCAGCTAGTCCCTTACGTGAACCGTGGGTTGTTGTAAAGTACTCAACTGGACTCATTCCTTCCTTCATCGAAGAAATTACTGGGAACTCAAGTGTTTCACCTCGTGTGTTAACAATAAGCCCCTTCATACCAACCATCTGTGCAATCTGTCGCATGCTTCCTCGCGCTCCAGACTTCCAAAGGTCGAATGCTGAACCATCGTGATCCATGTGTGTAGGGATAATTTCCTCAAGCTCAGCCTTTGTTCGGTGCCAGATAGCAATAATCATTCGTCGTCGTTCATCTCGTGAGATAAGTCCGCCGTCGAAGTGTGCGATAATTTCCCGCTCTTCAGTTCGTGATCGTTCGATGATCTCATTTTTCTCTGGCGGTACCACAACCTCGTCAATCCCCCAAGTAACACCCGAAACAGTTGCATATTTAAATCCAAATTTCTTAATGTTATTTACAACTTTCGGTACAATCTCAGTACCTTGATCATCGATTAAATCCAGTACCACCGCAAACAAATCTCGCTGTGACACCACATCATTGATAAACATGTGATCACTTGGAAGTACTGAGTTAAACAGTAGTCGTCCAACAGTAGTCTCAAAGATTTGACCTTCATACTGTGCGTACTTAGGTGTATCTGTTGCAAGTACTTTAATCTTCGCTCGGAAATCAATGATCCCGTAATCGTATGCATTAATTGCATCGTTTGGTGAAGAGAACCATTTTCCTTCTCCCTTCTTTCCTTCCATTTCCTTAGTCATCCAGAACACACCGAGTGCCATATCCATAAGTGCCTCAGACACAACTGGCTCACCTGACCCTGGTTTCAGAACGTTCTTGTTAGCTGAAATCATTTCTCGTGACTCCGTCTGTGCTTCTTCAGATAGTGGGACGTGCACCGCCATCTGGTCACCATCGAAGTCCGCGTTAAACGCGGTACATACAAGTGGGTGTACTTGGATCGCATTACCTTCAATCAATACCGGACGGAATGCCTGGATACCCTGACGGTGAAGCGTTGGCGCACGGTTAAGTAGTACGTGCTTGTGTGCAATAACATCTTCAAGAATTGCCCATACTTCTGGTACACCGTCTTCAATAAGACGTCCTGCACCTCGAATGTTGTATGCAAGTTCTTGTCGCAATAGTTCTGAGATAACAAATGGTCGGAAAAGTTCCAGTGCCATGTGCTTTGGAAGTCCACATTGGTCAAGTTCAAGCTCAGGACCGATAACAATTACCGAACGTCCAGAGTAGTCTACTCGCTTCCCTAGAAGGTTTTGTCGGAAGTATCCCTGCTTACTTTTTAGGTAATCAGAAAGAGACTTTAGTGGTCGTCGTTGTGCCTGACTCATTGCTGAGTATGCAGTATTTCCGTGGCGGATAGAGTTATCAATAAGTGCATCCACCGCTTCTTGCAGGATTCGCTTTTCGTTACGCAAGATAACGTCTGGTGCCATAATGTCGATCAATTTCTTCAATCGGTTGTTACGGTTGATTACGCGACGGTAGAGGTCATTCAAGTCAGATGATGCATGTCGTCCTCCTTCCAGTGCAACCATTGGTCGCAACGCTGGAGGAATAACTGGGATACGGTTAAGGAACATCCAGTCAGGACGCACATCAGCATGGATAAGTCCTCGGATGAGGTTTAGTCGCTTATCAAGCTTTGTTCGCTCAGCAACTCCAGCTGTTTCTCGTTCTGTTTCCAGTCGTTCACATAGAACCTTTAGATCAATGTTCTTGAACAGTTCAAAGATAGACTCTGCTCCAATTTTAGCTTCGAAAAGTGTTGAGTACTTAACTGAGAATTTGTGGAATGTTGTTTCATCAACAATTGTCCCTAATTTAATAGATTCAATTTCCTTCTTCATTTCGGTCATTCGTTCCTTAAGTGCAACTTTAGCGTCTTCGTTTTGAAGCTCCTTAAGTTTTGTTTTGTATTCAGTATCAAGTTCTTTTAGAAGTCGTACTCGCTCATCTTCCGCTACTTTCGTAATGATGTATCCTGCGAAGTAGATAACCTTTTCTACTGAAGATGCAGTCAAACCAAGAATCAAAGCGATCCGTGAAGGCACTCCTCGTAGGAACCAGATATGAGAAACTGGTACACAAAGTTCAATGTGTCCCATTCGTTCACGTCGTACGATTGCTCGGGTTACTTCTACCCCACACTTTTCACACTCGATACCTTTATATCGAATTCCTCGGTACTTCTTACATGAACATTCAAAGTCCTCAACAGGGCCAAAGATACGTTCGTCGAACAGACCGTGCTTTTCAGGACGCTGTGTTCGATAGTTGATCGTCTCAGGCTTTGTGATCTCACCGTGTGACCACTCAAGAATTTTATCCGGTGACGCAAGCTTCAAACTCACTTGTGAGAATGGTGTTGGTGCGCTCCGCTTTTGTGTATTTGGATTCATAGACAAATATATTATTGAGGACTATTAATTTTCTTCTCGCTTAAGGTCAACGTCTAGTGACAACCCTCGTAGCTGGTTCACTAGTACATTAAATGCTGCAGGCGTGTGTGGATGACCAATGCTTTCTCCTCGTACAATTGAATCGAATGCTGCTGATCGTCCTACAATATCGTCAGACTTGATAGTAAGCATTTCACGTAGCGTATATGCCGCTCCGTATCCAAGAAGTGCCCACACCTCCATTTCTCCGAATCGCTGTCCACCAATTTGAGCTTTACCTCCAAGTGGTTGCTGCGTAATAAGAGAGTATGGTCCGATTGAACGCATGTGGATCTTGTCTTCCACCATGTGGTGAAGCTTCAAGATATACATATATCCAACTGCAGTCTTCTGTTCGAATTCTTCACCTGTTCGTCCGTCTCGCAGCTGAAGCTTTCCGTCTCTTGGAATTCCTGCTGCTTCAAGTTCGTTTTTAACTTCGTCTTCAGTTGCTGACGCAAATGGTGGCACAATCGCTTGGTATCCAAGTGAATTTGCAGCCATACCAAGGTGTAGTTCAAGAATCTGTCCGAGGTTCATACGTGACGGTACACCAAGTGGTGTTAGTAGCACGTCTACGGGACGTCCATCATCTGTGTATGGCATATCTTCTTCTGGAAGAATACGTGAGATAACTCCCTTGTTACCGTGACGCCCTGCAAGCTTGTCACCAACAGATACATTTCGTACCTGAGCAACCGTAATAAGAATCTTCTTAATCACTCCACTTTCAAGGTTGTCCCCGTTTTCTCGTGAGAAGATTTTCACGCCAATAACTCGTCCTCGCTTTCCTGCCTCAAGACGTAGTGATGTATCTTTTACATCCTTTGCTTTTTCTCCAAAGATAGATCGTAGTAGTCGTTCTTCAGGTGTAAGTTGCGCTTCACCCTTTGGCGTTACCTTTCCGACAAGAATGTCTCCTGGGCGCACTTCAGCACCAACACGGATAATTCCGTTCTCATCAAGGTTTCGGAGTTTCATTTCTGAAACGTTAGGAATATCTGGAGTTGTAACTTCAGGCCCTAGCTTTGTATCTCGTACAGACACATCAAGCTCATCAAGGTGGATAGATGCAAACTTACTTTTCTTCACAAGACGTTCAGAAATAATAATCGCATCCTCGTAGTTCGCTCCACTCCATGACATAAATGCTACAAGTGCATTTTGTCCTACAGCCATCTGACCATGGTCAGTTGAAGTAGTATCAGCAAGGAGGTCACCTCGTTTGATCTTGTCTCCAACAGTCACTGTTGGACGATGGTAGAACGCTGAGAAGTCGTTTGTTCGCTGGATAGTTGTCAGTTCGTATTCATCTTTCTTGCCATCTTTCTTCTTAACAACAATGTGTTTAGCGTCACATTCAATAACTTCACCGGCTTCGCGAGCAGTAAGTACTCGTCCAGTATCAAGTGCGGCCATTCCTTCAATTCCTGTTGCTACAATAGGCGCTTCCGGGATAACACACGGAGTCGCCTGCTTTTGCATGTTTGAACCCATCAATGTACGGTTCGCATCATCATGGTTCAAGAAAGGAATCATTGAGGTCGCTACAGAGAACGCCTGGTTTGTTGCAATATCCATGTAGTCAACGTCCTTCTTTGCAACCATTCGAGGTTCACCTGTTCGTCGCACTTCAACAAAATCAGGACCAATCTTTCCTTTGGCATCAACAACTACCGCAGCGTGTGCGATGTTGTATTGCTCTTCTTCATGTGCGTTGAAGTATACGATTTCACCGGTAAGTACACCCTTTTCTACCTTAACGTATGGTGTCTCAATAATACCGAATCGGTTTACCCGTGCGTACATTGCAAGACGAAGAATCAAACCAATGTTCGGTCCTTCTGGGGTATGGATTGGACACAGTCGTCCGTAGTGTGACGTGTGTACGTCGCGTACTTCAAATCCAGCACGTTCTCGCGTTAGTCCACCAGGACCAAGTGCTGAAAGTGTTCGTAGCCCTTCAAGCTCTCCAAGCACGTTTTGCTGAGGCATGAACTGTGAAAGCTGGTTGGTGGTAAAGAATTCCTTGATCGCAGCCTGTAGAGGACGCGGGTTAAGAATCTGCATTGGGAGTGAGGTTTCTGCTTCAATAGTCGACATTCGATCCTGAATGTTTCGCTTCATACGAGTCATACCAACACGTACTCGCTGGATAGCCATTTCACCGAAGTACCGCACACGTCGGAATCCGAGGTGGTCAATATCATCAGGTACCGCTCCAGGTTTGTGGTTGAGGGTCATGATGTTTCCAAGGATCAATCGGAAGTCTTCAAGATTGATTGTTCGTTGGTCAGTCGCTTTCTTATCGATAGGTCGATCAAATCGCTGGTTGAAGTGATGACGTCCAATTTCTGAAAGGTCGTATCGTTCAGGTGCAAAAATAGAGTTCACAAATTCCTTTGCGTTATCTACGGTTGCTAAGTCACCATCACGAAGACGTTTGTATACTTCAATGTATGCGTCGTCAGTAGTTTTTGCTGGGTCTTTTTCAAGTGTTGCTTTGATGTACTCTTCTCCTCGTTCAACATCAGAGAAAAGCTTGATCATGTCTTCTTCCTTTTCAAGTCCGAGTACTCGAAGTAGTGACGTGATAGGCACTTTTTTCTTTCGATCGATCTTGATGTAGATGATTCCATCAGCTTCAGATTCAATTTCAATCCATGCACCTCGTGCTGGGATAATCTTCGCTCCAAAGTATGTTTTTCCTTTAATTTCCTGTGAAGTAAAGAAAATACCGTAACTTCGTGCGAGCTGAGGTACAACCACACGCTCAACACCGTTGATGATGAATGTACCGTGGTCAGTCATTACTGGAATGTCTGCCAAGAAAATCTCTTGATCTTTAGCAGAATCAAAAGTTTTGTTCTTAAGCACTACTGTTGCTCGCAATGGAGCATCGTAGGTAAGCTTGTTTGCCTTAGCGTGCGCTGGTGTGCACTTAGGGTTTCCAAGTTCGTACTTCTTAAATTGCATTTCAAACTTCTTTTCAGAGTAGTCAGTGATAGGAGAAAACTCTTTGAAAATTCCCTTAAGACCTTCCTCAATGAACCACTTGAAAGAATCACGTTGTGGTTGGATCAGGTCCGGCAGCTCAACCAAAGGATCTTTGGCAAGTTTGAATCGCTTCTGTGGCATTGCGCCAACTGAAGTATATTCATCAGCTTTTGGATTGGTATACATATATATGTGTACGAAAATTTATGTGCTCAGATAAATACAGCAACGAAAAGCAGGCGCTTAAAAGCGCTTGTTGTTAGCCGTATTTATTTTTGCACGATTACTAATTGCATCACTCTATCGTATTAAAAACATAGTCATTACATTCCTTGTTTTTATATACTCCGCATAAGAGAACCGTAGTCACTTCGTTCCTTGGTTTTCTAATGAAAAGTGTTGTTTTTTTGGAGAATGGACTCCCACCCATTTGATCTCCGACCTCCGCTATTCTTAGTACCGTGACTCACTCGAATAGAAAATGCGTTAGTGGGCGCTATTATACAGACTTTGGAATATATTGCAATGCAACACACTGCGTGATAATGTTCCAATAGAAAGAAAATCAGAACTAAGCGAAGGAATCATGTCATGTCTAAACGTAGCGGAAAATGGTGTTTCTTCTTCCCTGAAGATGAACCAGATTATCCTCAACGGATTTCAAAACTTTATTCGGAGGAGGAGTACGCTGTACTCACACCATTGGATGGGGACACCTTTGGTTCTGCACAACTGTGGGAAACTCTTATTGTTCAGGATGTTGAAAAGGAAAAATGGGATCTACGGAATGCAACACTGCATCGCCAACCTACAAGTAACCTCCATTCCTTAATCAAGCATGTGTGGAGACATTTAGACCATCTGTATGTAATGCAACCACGGGGCCATAGTGACGTATACAAAGATAATCCAGTAATCGGAGCCTGCAGGAAACTTTGTCAGAAATCATCACAATATGAATTTCGTGTTGAGCGAAAGAGGAAAAGCTATTGAAAGAAGCCCTTGCAAATTTCGCAAGGGTTTATTTCTTCTCCGCTCGATACTTTACAATTTCCGCATGGTTACCTGAGAGAAATACTGACGGCACCTTTAACTTCTTTTTCTTATAGATAATTTCTGCAGGTCGCGTATAAAACTCAGAGGACGCTGGCCCTGCGTCCGAGCGATCATCTTCCAACGATTCAAAAGCCCCAAGCACACCTGGTACTTGCCGTGCGACTGAATCAATAATAGTAAGAGCTGGAAGTTCGCCACCTGTAAGCACGTAATCCCCTACACTGACCTCTTGCACCTTAAGTGCCTTATTTACCCGTGAATCAATACCTTCATAACGTCCAGAGATAAGCACCACGTGATCATATTTCTTTGCCAAATCTTTCGCCATCTTCTGATCAAACTTCTTCCCACGTGGAGACATCATCAGTGTCTTCACCTTCTTCTGATCTTTCTTACGTCCCACCGCCTTATCCCATGCCTTAAGTACCGGCTCAGCCCGCATCACCATTCCAGGTCCACCACCATACGGCTTATCGTCTACTTTATTATTCTTATTATTCGCATAGTCCCGAGGGTCATAATAATTCACCGAAATCTTCTTCCCACGAACCTTGGCTCCTTTACCCTTATCTGTCTTCTGTGCACGTCCAAGAATCGACGCATCAGTATACGCACGGCAAACCTCTGGGAATAGTGTAATTACGTGAAAATTCATGTTTACAATTTATCTTTATACTTTTCTAAAAACACAGGAAACTGCGAGTGCATTGGTTCCGGAATTTTATCTATATCGCACCATTGTAGTTCGAGACACTTATCCGGTTCTGTGATTCTTACTTGCTCTGGATTTATCTGTACCCGATAATCAAATTGGATCCAATGAGTAGGATTTTCTTCATGTTTGCGGAAAACCTCTCGAGTTCCAAGGAATTCAAAATTAATCACATCCGCACCGCACTCCTCTTTTACTTCCTTGCGAATAGTTTCTTCAATTGAATCTCCAAACTCGATCCCACCACTACCAATCGGGTCCCATTTGCCATGTTCGTCTCGACACATATCGCTACGTAAACCCAAAAGATATTTACCCTCGCCATCGTGACAGAGTGTCACCACGGCATTCCCGATGTAATCAATTCCTTTTATCATCCAGCAATCCTAGCATAAAAACAAATGGGGTTCCTCAAGTTAGAAACGAGATGAAATACGAAGAACAACAAAGCCGCGGAGGGAGCGGTACGTTGCAGTACCGTGCCTGACGCGGCTGTAATTGTTGTGAAGTAGTTCGCTTGTTTATATCTTGAGGTCGTCGATAGCATCGTCCAGACTTTTTGGTTCTGGTGCTACTTCATCTCCACCACTACTCATAGCTTCTCCCATGTCATCATCTCCTCCTGCTTCAGTTGGATCTTCTGTTACCACACGCCCTCCTTCTGGTTCGTTAATCTTGAGGTTTACACGCGCATCATTTTTCATCCCTACTACTCGTAAGAGTGTTCGGATTGCTTTAGCAGTGTTTCCACTTCGGCCGATGATTTTACCCATGTCATCTGCATGAACGTCGAGTGTCAAAAGTACACCCATCTCGTCTACAGTTCGGTTTACATTCACGCTATCTGGATTGTCTACTAGTGTCTTTACTACTGATTCTAGAAATTGCTGATCTTCTTGCATATGCGATAGATACTAATGTCTGATAAGCGGACACAGTAATGTGTTGCTAGTACCAATAGTACGTAAGGTTGGCAGATACGTCAACAGCCCCACGTGCAAAGCACGTGGGGCTGTTGAAGGAAAAACTGATTATGCAGCTTCCTTTGTTTCTTCCTCAGCTTCAGGAGTTTCTTCCTTAGCTTCTTCGACAACTTCTTCGGATGCAGCTTCTTCTGCAACATCTTCAGCTGGAGTTTCCTCCGCTGACGCTTCAGCTTCTGCACTCTGTGTATCTTCTGAATTGTCGCTTGCGCTCTGTTCTTCAGACACCTTAGCAGCTTCTTCAGCTTTAGCTGCTTCTTCAGCTGCAGCCTTTTCTTCAGCTGCCTTTGCAACTGCTTCTTCGTCAACAATAGGTGATTTTCGTGGAAGAGGATTTACCTTCTTCGCATCAATCACTTTTTGTCCGACGAGAATGTTGTGCACGGTATCTGAAGGCTGCACACCCTTTGAAAGCCAGTCCTTAGCCGCATCCACATCAAGCTGAATGTGACTCATCTTCGGGTTGTAAGATCCGATGATTGCTACATGCTTGTTGCTCTTTGGGCCAGTACGCTTATCAGTCACCACAATACGATAACTAGGATCGTTTTTACGGCCGACTCGTTGTAATCTCATCATTAACATAACGGCGGTAGAATACTATATATATGTATAGTTGGCAAGGAAAAACACCACGAGAATTCTCATGGTGTTTTTATTTGATATGTACTATCTACTGAAATTAAACGCCCTGATGTACAGCCTCCCCATAATGGAAATTGTTTAGAAGCCTGCCTCCATGCATCAATACGTGCAAAGGATTCACTTTCTGTTACAACTTCATATGTAAAAATTTGACCTTTACTTTCAGGTTCATATTTTTCAACTAATACCCAACTAATTTCAATAGCTACAACGTATAGTTGAACAACCGAATCGACGCACATAGCACCCCCTCCTTCCTTCTTTGAATTTATCTACACAAAACATAGCATCACACTTTTATTTTGCAAGATAAAAGTATCGCGCTGCGACGCTTTTAAGGTTATGCCCCAAGTGCTTCATAAGAGCAGATAAATTTAGATCACCCGAACCTATTCTTTTTACAGGTCTTTCTGCCTACCTGCAACTACGCTACTCAAGCAAATATTATAGATAAACCATCAATCTTGTGTCCCTGTCTGTAATTTTATATAAAAAAGGGCCGAAACAGTGTTCGGCCCTCATTGAGCCCTTTGGGGAGAATCAAAGATGCTCAGTAAAAATTGGGATCGCCAAGGATGGGATGATCGAAAACGATCCCAGGTAGTCAGCTGCCAATGCTCGCTACTTCAATATCAACAATACAACACAATTCATTATATTGTTTTCATTTTATTGAACAATAATTAAAAACATGACTTGTCAATCCTTCCTCATCAAGGTACACTCGCGCTACATATATATGACTAATACAAACGAAAACAATACATACGAAGGAACTATTGCGGTGCGTGGTAGAGGCATCGGTTTTTTTATTCGACCTGACCAAGCCGAAGACCAAGAAGACCTACTGATTGAAACAGCAAACCTCTCGTTTGCACTTGATGGAGACACGGTAAAAGTTGAAGAGTTTCCTAAGGTAGGTGGAAAACGACAGGAAGCGAAGGTGCTCGAAGTACTTGAGGCAGTACATAAGGAATTTGTGGGAACGGTAAAGCCTGCAGGAGCTGGAAAATCAGTACGATACATCCAACCTGACAATCATCGTATCCATGTACGACCTATTCTTCCTGATGCAACTGAACTGGATGAAGGAATGAAAGTGGTAGCAGAAATTGCATCATGGACTTCCCCACACACAGATCCTGTAGGAAAGATTATTGAAACACTCGGTAAAGCAGGAGACCATGAAACTGAAATGCAGGCGATCATTCGTTCTGGTGGTTTTTCTGAAAACTTCCCTCAAGAAATCTCGAAAGCTGGGCAAGACCTCTACGAACGACAAGATGAGATCTTTGCAGCTGCTATTGAAGCCACCAAAGGTGAGAATCCGACACGACGGGACATGCGGGACACAACAACAATGACTATTGACCCTGCTGATGCGAAGGACTTTGATGATGCTCTTTCATATAAGGAACTACCCAACGGTAACTACGAAATTGGTATTCATATTGCTGACGTATCACACTACGTACAAGAAGGAACACCAATCGATCTTGAGGCACAGTCACGAGCGACTTCTATCTACTTGGTAGACCGTGTAATTCCAATGCTTCCTGAGGTACTTTCTAACGACCTATGTTCGCTTCGGCCCAACGAAGACCGTCTTGCATTCTCTGCAGTATTTGAAATGAACCCTAACGCTGAAGTGGTAGATCAATGGTACGGACAGACAATCATTCACTCTAATCGTCGGTTTAGTTATCAGGAAGCCCAAGAGGTTATTGATACACAAAGTGGTGATAATCTCGATGCACTAAATGTCATGATGACGCTTGGACGGATCCTACGAAAACAACGATACAAGAACGGCGCTATTGCGTTTGAGCAACCGGAGGTAAAGTTTGTACTCGATGATGAAGGAGTACCTATTGATGTGGTTGCAAAAGTTCGTATTGAAACGATGATGATGATTGAAGATTTTATGCTTCTTGCGAATATGAAGGTATCGGAACATGTAGAAACACTCTGCAAGAAAGCAGGCAACGACACAACATTTATTTATCGTATTCATGATGTGCCTGATCCAGATCGCATTGAAGCACTTGCGATCTTTGTGCATGCCCTTGGGTATGAGTTTAAAGTTACAGACGGTACGGTTGATGCAAAAACTATCAATAAGTTGCTTAAGGATGTGGAAGGTTCTCCTGAAGAAGACCTTCTTAAAGTGGCAACGATTCGTTCAATGGCTAAAGCAATCTACACAACCAAGAATATTGGACACTTTGGCCTTGCATTCAAACACTACTCACACTTCACGTCGCCTATTCGTCGGTATCCAGACCTTCTTGCACATAGAATGCTCCGAAAGCACCTTGACGGTACATTCATCGGTCCTAAGGAGATGATGAAGCATGAGAAGACAGCCTCACACTCTTCAGACCGTGAGGGATTCGCAGTGCGAGCCGAACGTAACTCTATTAAGTATAAGCAGGTTGAGTTTATGCTCGACAAGGTTGGTGAGGAATTCGACGGAATCATCACTGGTGTTACTGATTGGGGTATTTACGTACAAGAAAAACATTCGATGGCAGAAGGAATGGTACGACTTGGAAGTATCAAGGGTGACTACTTCAAACATGAAGCTGACAAATATCGCATTAAGGGAGATAAGACGGGGTCAACGTACACACTTGGACAGAGTGTTCGCATTAAGTTAATGCGTGCTGACTTGGAAGAACGACAGCTAGACTTCAGTCTTGTGCTCTCAAACAAGCCTGCGGCTAAACCCGAAAATAAGAAGCAATAGCGGAAACCCCTCAGAACATAAAAAGAACGACGCTCTACGAGCGTCGTTCTTTTTATGTTCTAGAAGTCTGCTGATACATCGTGAAAGATTTTTGGTTTTGATTCGTCATAACTAATACAAAGCGAAAACATCATGAACACACAAACTCACAATTTTGCGAATCGAACTATCGAAACTGCCTTTATTAAGAAAGGCGGCGTTTATTCCACTTGGATGAACGGACTCTCTGGTTTTTTCAAACTTCGATCCGGCCGTGGCTATGGTTCTCGCAAATCAGCATACAGTTACTACATACGTAATATTTAAAGTGCCAATTAAAAAATCCTATGGAATTTTATTCCATAGGATTTTTACTTAGCCACTGCCACCGCTTCATCAAATTTTACCGACAGTAGTTTTGAAATTCCGTCTCCTCCCATGGTCACTCCGTAGAGAATTCCTGCGCGACTCATGGTCTCTCGGTTGTGCGTAATAAGGATCAACTGTGACTTCTCTGCTAATGCTTCGATCATATCTCCATACCGTCGACTGTTGGCCTCATCAAGTGCCGCATCAGTCTCATCAAGAATAATGAACAATGGAGGATTTATCTGACTCATTGCAAAGATAAGGGCAATTGAGGTAAGCGCTCGCTCTCCACCTGAAAGCATATCAAGTCCGCGTACACGCTTGTTAGGAAGCTTTACATCAAGCTCAACTCCCTCTTCAATGTTCTCGTCTTCTTCGTCATCTTCCTCAATTTCAGTGCCTAGATCATCGTCTGTTTTTTTCTTCCGGATCTTTGGTTTTACTCGCAATAACTTCGCTTCCCCTCCACCAAACATAAGAGCAAAGAACCGATTAAACTCAGCACCAATTTTATCGATTCCTGCCACAAACTGTTCATTAAGTTGTGCAGCTAGCTCCGTTATCAATTCCTCAAGTTTCTCTACTGATGTTTCAAGGTCAGCAATTTCATGTACCAAAAATTCATCGCGTTCCTTAACCTCTTTATATTCCTTTTCAATATCAGAATTAGCTCCTCCCAGTTCCTCAAGACGGATTTTCATTTTTTCAAGTGAACGTCGACGTTCTCGTTGTTGTTCTCGTGGTTCTTCAGCAATAGTTTTGTTGTTCACCACCTTCCCGTCGGTCACTATTTCAAAACTGAAATATTTTGATGCTCCACTTCCAATAAGTGACACTGCTTCTTGTAGTTCACGTTTAAACTCATTACGATCCCGTTCAAGCACTCCAAGCTCCCCATCAATACGTGCAACAATGTTTTCACACTCTCGCTGCTCGCCCACGATACGGAACACTTCCCGTTCCGCCTCTCGGCTTTCCTGTGATTCCGATTCAATTGAACGCTTCAGTTCTTCATATTGTCCGGTCAATTTTGTCTCTTGTTCTTCTACTGCGGTAATTTCTTTTTCAGAAGAATGCAATTCTTTTTCAAGGGCTACTAATTCCTTTTCTTCAGTATCTGTATTAACTACCACCAAACCGGAAGCTCCCTGTACAAACTTCTTTAGCGTATGCATTACGTCAGATAAGGCTCGCTGTAATTGACTGACATCATCGCTCTTCACTGCCTTCTCTACTGATGACTCAACTACTTGCAGGATCTTCTTCACTTCCACCATTGGAACAGGCGCCTCAGACTCTTTAGTGCTCTTGTCGTGAGCTTGAGCAATACGACGCTGTAAGAAACTTACTTGACCTTCAATCTGCCCACTCTTTCGTAGTAACGTTTGACGCAAAGTACGCACTGCTGAAATTTTCTCCTCAAGCGCCACTACCTCATTTCCCTTTTCACCATCCTCACTATCGGCAAGTACTTTCTTTGCCTCAACGAGTTGTTCCTTAAGAACCTCGATCTTTGAGGACGGTTCTTCACGCTCAAGACGAAGTCGATCACTATGGTGCGCAATATATGTATCTTCTCGCTTAAGATACTCGCTATAGACCGTGGTCAGTTCCTCACGCAACAAAACTGCACGTTCAATCTTTTTTACCTGTCGTTCGAGGAATTTCAAGTGTGGCGCTACTTCTCGACGTAAGGATTGTACGCGCTCAATATTTTCCCGAGTTTTCTTCAGTTTCTTTTCTGCGTCTACTTTTTTATACTGAAATACTTTTAGGCCCAGTGCATCTTCGATCATTTCCCGTCGTTCTTTTGCGCTAGCTGAGAGAATACGATCAGCCTCACCCTGAGAAATAATGTGATGCCCCGTTGGACCAATGTTTGCAGCCGACAACAACTCCTGCACATCTTTAAGACGAACCTTAGAGTTGTTTATTTGGTAGTCATTCTGTCCATCACGATGGACTGTTCGCTCAAGTATAATTTCATCAAAATCCATTGGAAACACCCGCTTAGTATTATCGAGCGTTATTGAAACAGAGGCTCGGTTCCCCCGTGACGTGCTGTCTGAGCCGTTAAAGATAAGATCAGCACCTTTCTTAGCACGCATACCCTTTACTGACTGTTCACCCAATACAAACCGAAATGACTCAGCAACATTACTCTTGCCTGATCCGTTAGGCCCTACAATAGAAGTAATGGGTGCACTAAATTCAAGCTCGCCCTTCTTAGCGAATGATTTAAAGCCTGAAATTGTTAAGTGCTTGAGGTACATTTGTTTAAATTTCGTTTGTAAAATTGATCAAACGCACGTATGGCACACTTGGATTTATACTTCCTCCGTAAGAAGTTGTATCTTGAAGTCCTCCACCATTTCCGCTGGAGGAACCACAAACTTCAGTTATATTTCCAGACAGTTTTTCCAAATTTACCGCAGCAATCATTGCTGATATACCTCCTGGTGCAGATACACAGCTATGGACATTATCAAAATAATAATAATAGTCACTACTTCCAGAGCCTCTTGGATCCGTTGGTATAGATCCCAAGGATGATTCAATAAATGAAAGTATTGCTGAACCATCGTCACATGGAGCTGCACCAGAACCAAGCGAAACAACTGTGGTCGATCCATCAATTTTTAGACCGCCACTACAATCAATACCGGAACCATTTTGTTCAACATAAAGGCGTAGCGCTAATTGAATCTGAGCAACATCAGTAACACGCTTTTCATCGCGAGATTTTGCTCGTGCATCGCTGAAACTAGCAAGGGCAATTGATGAAAGCACTCCGATGATACCAATAATCACAATAAGTTCTACTAATGTAAAACCGCTTCGAGAGTTGTTTCTTTTCATACTGCAATAATACCACGCACAAAGCCTGTAAATACTCCGTATTTACAGGCTTTGTGCATAATTTTTTGTACGCTACCAGTTCTTATTTGCCATAGCATTCTCAGCTGCTTTTTGTTCAGCTTCTTGTTTGGCCAGACCTTTTCCTTCCCCAATTTTTTCTTTTCCAAGAAATACACCGACAGTAAATACGCGATCATGATCAGGACCTTCTTGTCCCAATGTTTCATAGGTTGGTGTCACACTGTGATTTTCTTGTGCCAGCTCTTGGAAGCGACTCTTTGCATCTTGCCAGAGACGTTTTTCGACAATTTTTTCAGTCTTTGGGAAAAGATGCCCCGCAATAAATTTCCGTGAAGCATCATATCCTTGATCTATGTACAGCGCACCAATAAGCGCCTCAAATACATTTGCGAGAATATATTGCCGTGCGCGGCCTGTATCCTTTGCCTCACCCTTAGACATCAAAAGAAAGTCATTAATACCAAGTTTTGCCGAAGCGTCTGCTAATGACACCGTATTTACCAACGCTGCACGTACTGCAGTGAGTTCTCCCTCTGGTTTCTCTGGATATTTTTTAAAAAGAAAGTCAGTTACCACCAACTCAAGGACCGCATCCCCAAGAAACTCCATCCGTTCATTATGCTCCTGCTTCGCACCGCGATTTTCATTCAGGTACGAACGGTGTGTTACTGCGGTGAGCAGATGCATCTTGTCAGTAAAGGTCACGTCTAACAACGCTTCAATCTTCACCAAATCAGCATCAATATTTCGTTCGTCAGTCATAAAATTAGTTTTTAGCTTTTAGTTCTCATGCATAGAACATAAGGACTCGCGAGGTACATTGCAAATAGTGTTTCATACACCTTCTTCAATCTATCTACGAGTCAAATCCACTATACACCAAATTACAGTTTTTGCGACCGATTTTCTTTTACTCACTTAGTTGCTAAAAAATAGCAGGAACCTCTTGCGAAAGTCTCCCAAACTTTCTCACGGTGAGACCCTTATTGATCCTTAATTATATGCGAAACTTCGAGTTCCAGCGATTTGCCCTAGGAAGGGACAAATCGGGAACAAAATTCGCAATAGTCGTTGCACTCCTTTGCTTATTTTTTAGCAACTAACATTGTTATGGCTTTGGTCACAATAGGCAGTATATCCTCATAAAAATTCAAATCCAAAATATCTGCAACCTTAAACCACTGTGCGTCATCTAATCCTCCCTTGTTTTCAAGAGTAAGCTCTGTATACGGTGATTCTGCTAGATAATAGGTAACCTGCTTACGGATCTTTCCTAATTCTGGATGTGATGCAACATACTCATTTTTTCCAAGTTCAGCCTCAATAGTAATATCTAAACCAATTTCTTCTTTGAGTTCACGCTTCGCACCCTCTTCAACGGTTTCTCCCTCCTCGATCTTTCCTTTAGAAAGAGTCCAGTGACCAAAAATGTCGTGTACTAATGCCAAGTACATCACATTGTCCTCCATTGCGTACACAACTGCTCCTGAAAGCCGGAAGATAGGCATCTCATCGAATGGCACTGCTTTCTTTTTCTTCCCCTGTTCTTCCTTCCCTGGTTCACCAATTTCTTTATATACCGCTCCAAGCACCCCGTTAACAAAACGACTACTATTGTCTCCCCCAAATTGCTTAGCTAGTTCGATTGCTTCATTGATAGCAACCTTTGCAGGCACTTCTTTACGATCGGCAAACAAAAGTTCAAACAGTCCAAGACGTAAAATATTTCGGTCAACAGGTGAGATACGATCAATAGGCCACTCAGGTGCAGCCTTTTCAATAACTTGGTCTAATTCTGACTGCTTTCCGATAACACCATCGAGCAATTTCTCAATGAATGGGTTATCCGCCTTGTTTGGCGCAAATTCTTCAACGTTACGGTTTAAAACTTCAGTAAGTGCCTTTTTGTCTATATCATTTAAATCCCACTCGAAGAGGGTTTGAAGAACGATTGATCGCGATAAGTGTCGATTTGCCATGAAAATAATGTACTAACTTCTACTGCCCACAAGTATATCATCAGTGTGATGAGTCTTGTATGGAGTTTACCAACATATCAGATACGATATGCCAAAATGCCTTGTGACAAAAAGTGCTCCTTGTGGAGCACTTTTTG
>DLQJ01000007.1:183163-187752 GCA_002477545.1 Patescibacteria group bacterium UBA7435
ATTGATTCTGCATTTGCAGCAATTGCATCCTTCTTAGCTTGCATACGTCCGTCTCGCTTTGCTTTCTGTCCTGCAAGGTCGATTACTAATCGCCCTTTGTAGAAACCACATTCTAGACACATGTGATGAGGTCGGTGTTGTGATTCACAGTTTGTACACACAGCTAAAGCAGGTGCTTTAAGCGCGTGGTGTGATCGGCGGTTCTTTGTATGAGCCCGCGTATGTCGCATTCGAATTACCATAAGATTTGTTACTTAGTGGCCAGAACTATAGCAGATGTGCGTAAAATTGCAATAGCCTCGGGCAAGAAAAAAGCCCGCCATGTTGACGAGCCAAATCGGAGATGCATCAGCCGACTTTAGTTTGCAAGTTTATCTCGCAACGAGCAGCTCTTGCTTCCTCCACAAGAGATACTGCGATTTTTTTTCGTCTGCCACAGGTTCCCCATGGTTCATGACGGATTGGTACTTCAGGGTGTTCACTTGCTGTGAGCGGGCCACATTTAATATGGTCTTGTTTCACCCCAGGGCCTTGATTGCAGACACAGTCTACACAGCCTATTTTTCTTGCCTTCTGCGGATTATTCACTAATTCACTCCCTCATTTTCTAGGTTAGATTTTGGTTATGGGTGTGATTGGCATAATCGCTCGGAACTCATTTATTATACAATATATTCATATATATACAAGAGAAAAGATCAACCTAATCAGCAACAGTCTTTTTTTAAATTTGGAAGAATCTTAACTCCTTCGACAGATCAGCAGTTGCTCATTTAATATTCTTGCAGTAGCTTTTGCGATGTTCAATAGACAGTCCATTTTGAGCAATAGCTTCACGATGTTTCTTAGTCCCATACCCCTTATGGATATCAAACATATATACACTAAATTCAGAGAATGCTGACTTTCGTACCATATATCGATCTCTAGTAACCTTTGCCATAATTGAAGCAAGCCCAATCACCTTTTCTTTCGAGTCTCCTTTAATAATCGTTTCTTGCTCAAGATATTGTTCTGGAGCCTTCAGTCCCCCATCGAGTTTTACAGAGACATTAGATACAGGAGCGGTAATACGTTCTAATCCGCGATGCATTGCCTTAGTGATTGATGGAACGATTCCAATACGATCAATAACTGTTGCAGAGACCATGGAGACTTTTGTCTGCAACTTCCCTTCCTTTTCTAAACGTTTTGCAATTTTAAATATTTGTTCCCGTTTTGCTTTAGTGAGTTTCTTAGAGTCGTTTACTCCCGGAATTAAACTCCAATCAAAGTCAGTAGGTACACACGCAGTACCAACAGACACCGGTCCTGCAAGTGGACCACGTCCTGCTTCGTCTATGCCAATGACGTATCTCTTTTGCATAATATTGTAAGTAGTGTACCTTAATTAATAGATGAAATACTAAGACTGGAGAAAATAATGACAATGAGTCTAGTAGTAAAAATTGCCTTCGTGATTTTAATGTGTGCGACGTTAATTTGGTTCTTTAAGAAATTACACCAAAAGAACGTAATAAATGACCAGTGCATGACTGTCAATGATAAAGTTGAGGGGAAAACCATCCCAGAAGGCGCATTGGCTAAATACGCGATCAATGATACCAAGTTAATAGCGTCAGTATTTCTACTTTTCTTGCTTGGGCTTGCTGGGTTGTTTATCTAAAATATCACCCATCCACTTCTGTGGGTGGGTATTTTTGTGTCCAAAATATCACCATAGTGGCCTAATATGATCTGTAGATAACTTATGGCAATAGTTTTGTTATAATAACGAAACTATGTCAGATACGCAGGAAAAACCAATGGAGAAAGCTGAGTTTGTACATCTGCATACACACTCAATGTATTCTCTATTACACGCAGTCCCTACCCCAAAGGAGCTTGTAAAAGCAGCAAAGGCTGATGGTCAGCATGCAATGGCTATTACCGACAATGCGGCACTCTATGGCGTTATTGATTTTTACAGTACATGTAAAAAGGCAGGCATTAAGCCAATCATAGGTCTTGATGCATATCTTGCGCCTCGAACACGCTTTGACAAAGAAATGATGGACCGGCCGCGTGGGCGCTTAGTGCTTTTGGCTAAAAATGAAGTTGGGTACAAAAACCTGATTAAGATGGTGACGCTCTCTAATACGGAAGGTTTCTATTATCGTGCACGAATTGACCACGAACTTATCAAGACATACAGCGAAGGGCTCATATGCATCCTTCCCTCTTTCGCAGGTGAAACGTCACAACATCTCAAGAATAACGATCTAGAAAAAGCTGCTGCATCACTGGCGTGGTACAAAGAAATTTTTGGTGAAGATCTCTATCACGAAATTACGCACCATCCCGAAATCCTTGATCATAATGAACTACAGGAACAAATAAAAACACTCGCCAAAAAAGACGGGGTTCCTTTGGTTGCTGCGCAAGACATCTACTACATGCATAAAGATGACTCCGTAGTGCGTGCACTAATGATGAAGATCCAAAGTGGAGGTGTTGTTGATCCTGATGAGGCGCTCGCTGAAGATTTTTCATTTGCGACTGTTGAAGAGATGAAAGAGAAGTTTAAAGATGAACCTGAGGCGATTGCCAACACAGTAAAGATTGCTGAGCAATGTCATATTGAGATCGTGCTGGGGCAAGAGGCATGGAAGTTTCCCGACTATAAAATTGCCAGTGGAAAGACGCCAGACGACGAACTCAAGGAAATGGCATATGCAGGTGTTGCGTGGAGAAAGCACGACATGAATGACGAGGTAGTTAAAAAACGTCTCGATTACGAGCTTGAAGTTATTAAAACTAAAGGCTATTCAAAATACTTCCTCGCGGTGGGTGACCTTCTTCGTGAAGCGCGTGAGCGAGGTATCTACACCACTATTCGTGGATCAGTAGCGGGATCATATGCAACGTATGTGCTCGGGATTACCAACGTAGACCCACTTGAATACAAACTTCCCTTCGAGCGATTCTTAAACCCAGAGCGACCGTCGGCTCCGGACGTCGATATGGACTTTGCTGATAATCGACGTGATGAGATTATTGAGTACGCTAAGGAAAAGTATGGTGCAGACAAGGTGGCGCAGATTGGGACCTTTGGAACGATGATGGCGCGAGCTGCAGTAAAAGACGTAGCACGCGCACTTGGGCATCCGTACTCCACTGGAGACAGAATCTCTAAGCTTATTCCCATGGGAAGTCAGGGATTTGCGATGACTATTGATCGAGCGATGGAGATTGAGAAGGATCTCGCGAAGTTATACAAACAAGACAGTGAATCACGTCAGGTAATTGACTTTGCCAAGCGTATTGAAGGACGTGTGCGACATATGGGTGTGCATGCAGCTGGAGTTGTAATTGCACCTGAAGCACTTACCAACTACGTACCGATTCAAGTTGACTCGAAGACAGGCAAGCACGTGACGCAGTACGAAATGCACTCTGTAGGAGAAGATGGAGTTGGTCTTTTAAAGTTCGACTTCCTCGGCATTAAAAACCTCGCAATTTTGGCGGACGCGGTGAAACGGGTAAAGAAAATTCATGATATTGATGTAGATATCGAAGATATTCCTGTGGATGATCAAAAGACCTTCGACATGCTTGCCAACGGTGAGACCATGGGACTCTTTCAGCTTAATGGTACGGGGATGACCTCATTCTTGAAGCAACTAAAACCAACAACCATTCACGATATCAACGCGATGGTGGCGCTGTATCGTCCTGGACCAATGGAGTCTATTCCTGACTACATTGAGCGTAAACACAATGCGAATTTAGTGACTTTCCTTGACCCACGTCTTGAGCAGATTCTTGATCGTTCCTACGGAGTTATTACCTACCAGGATGACGTTATGATGATCTCAATTGAACTTGCGGGGTACTCGTGGCTTGATGCTGATAAGTTGCGTAAAGCGATGGGGAAGAAAATTCCTGAGGTAATGGAGGCTGAGAAAGCCAAGCTTATGGACGGATTCCGTGATCACGGAAAACTCTCTCCTTCGGTTGCTGACAAGCTCTGGAAGCTTATTGAGCCTTTTGCTGCATACGGGTTTAACAAGGCACACGCGGCTTCATATGGACGTGTAGCGTACCAAACCGCGTATATGAAGGCGAACTACCCTTCTGAGTATATGGCCTCTGTGCTGACCGCTGACGCTGGAGATACGGAAAAAATTTCTGAGATTATTCATGAGTGTGAACGAATGGATCTTGAAGTGCTACCTCCTGATATTAACGAAAGTTTTGCCCCCTTCTCGGTAGTGCCCGCTAAAGACGGTGAAGACGCAAAGATTCGTTTTGGCCTAACCACTATCAAAAACTTCGGTGAAGGAATTGCCGACGCGATTATTGCAGAACGAAAAGCCAACGGTGACTTTACGTCGCTGACTGACCTCCTTACCCGTGTGCACGACAAGAACCTTAACAAGAAATCTATTGAAGCACTGATCATGACTGGAGCGCTTGATCGTTTTGAAGAACGCGGGAAGATGCATGCGAATGTTGAGAACCTCTTAGCTTTTAACAAAGAACAAGTCGCTGGTTTGGCTGCAAGTCAAGATTCACTTTTTGGTGGAATGGATACAGCGATTAATGAA
>DLQJ01000010.1:0-61467 GCA_002477545.1 Patescibacteria group bacterium UBA7435
CTTACATATGGCATAGGCACCGACCCTTTACGGACCTGATCCTTGTGTAAAATGGTCGCAGCACGTAATGCTTGCTCTATTCGGTATGAGTACATAATAATTTAGTGTAACACTTCCTGTATAGCGGTCTATTGTTATGCACGTAGTCGGTTTTGCCTTCCTTTGTCTTGGTGGGTATCGTTAGCTGCATTTTCCTGTAATTTACGTAGCTCGCTCTCAGTGGTCTGCATTTTGATACTCCATGACTTCTCTGCTTTTTCTTCTTGCTTAATTTTATCCTCAATTTGTTTTCTCTCACGGTCTTGATCGACCAGGGTTTTCTTCTCTTCAGCATGGAGTTCTTCCTGGAGTTTGTTATGTGCCATTTGTGCAGACTTAAACGATTCCTGCGCTTCTGTGTATTTTTCCTGTGCCTTGGTAAAGGTTATACGTTCTTTATCTAATGCAGAAAGATTTCGTTCCATGGTCATCTTTGCTTTTTCGAGTTCAGATCTAGTTCGTGAAGGTCGATTGTCATTTGCAGTCAAATCCATCAGCTCACGCTGTAAATTATGTATTTTTTGGCGGACAACAGTAACATTGTCACGAGCTAAATCGTATCCACGTCGAGCATCTCGAGATTGCCTATCAGTATTAGCCATATTGAATGTTTAATTACTATATCACGCCTATGCGTACTTCTTTTTAATATCAGCAATGGTTGAAGCCGGTGTTGATTCCGCGTTAGTGACTTTTGTGTCTTTGTGTATTTTCTGCAGTTTCTTCCCACATGCTTCACGATAAGGACAAAATTCACATTTCTCTCCTATTGCAGGTAAATGGTCTTTTTCTAGACAGTCTTTGATTTTCTCTAGTGTAGGTTCAATCCAGTTGGTATCTGTTTCAACGGGGACAATTGTTGTTTCAAACACAAGTTTTCCGTCAAAGCCGTCTTCGTCTTTACTTGCGTTTGCATAGACAAGATACCCTGTATCTTCCACCTTGAATCCGTTTTGCTCCAACAGCCATTTGTATACACCGAGCTGGCGTTTGTATTGCTGATCCCAAGGACTATCAGATAGCTCGGTGATCGATCCGTCTTTTGACGTAGACTTATAGTCAACAATGATCAACTTTCCTTCAGGGGTCATCCACACATCATCAATTGCACCAGAAACTGTCATACCAGATTCATGTTTGTACTCAATTCCTTCAAAGTTCTCTCGCCAGGTATCCATGTTCTTGTGCACAAAAGGAACCGCATTGATTTTGTACTGTTCCATTACTGGATGCGGCGTTTTTGCCTCACGGTGTACATCAAATTCCTTTTTAAAGAGTTCATCAACAGCAATATTCAAATTAAACGAAGGAAAACCTGGCCGCTTAGTTCCGAGTTTATTATCTAGATAAAAGCAACGAGGACATTCGATAAAGAAATCGAGTTTTGATCGGGAAAGTCGCCACTTCTTTCCGCCATAATTCCAGTCAGCTGATCGGTTGGGATTGTATTTATATTCGTAGGCCATAACAGTGCAAATGATGTGTAATTACTTATTAGTATAACACTATACAAAAAGCCCCCGGACGGGGCTTTAGATGTGTGTAATAGAGAGTTTCTATTGTGCCGTGAATGTTCCAAACACGTCACCAATCTGTACGTCGTTAGCAAGATTGAAACTTCGGTCACCATCTTCTGTGAAGAATACAACTGCGTAATCACGTCCAGCTGTAGTTGGAGCTACAAGTGCGATTTCGCTTGGTACGAGACCTTGCTCTTTGCTGTATCGTACTGCCCCAAGGATGCTTCCGAGTTGTCCGTTAGGATATGATCGTACTGCTACCCAACCTTCCTCTGTAGGAAATGTTGCAGTGTCGAGTGTTACGGTTATTCCTGCAGCTTGGTTTGCTACTGATACTGCACCGTCACCTACTTCCAATACTGCTACTGGTTCTGCTGTTTCTTCTTCAGCTTCGTCATCCATCGCTTCTTCTTCAGCGTCGTCCATTACTTCTGAAGCTTCGTGATCTGTGTTCTCATCAACGTGTACTTCTTCAGTAGGTGTTCCTCCGAATACCCATACGAGTAATCCACCAATAAGGAGCCCTGCGATAAATGAAACTACTGTCTTTTGACCTTCTTGCTTTTCTTGTTCTGACATACAAAAACTCTGTAATAATGCTTATATAGCAGGAGTATACCAATATTGCTCGAACACGCAAAGATTGACAAATCGCAGTGCTGTTTTAGTTTGTCGTCTTCTGATTACATAAGAGACTGGCTTCATCTAGCACAACCTGTGTTTTCTTTGCTCCAATATGCGCGTGTCTGAGTAATTCCGGCTTATTTAAAATATCAGAACAAAGGATAACATCGCGCGTAAGGAGCGCCTTTTTTTGTGATTGGGAAAGGCTTTGTAGTACGGTAATGGGATACAATCCTGACTTTTGGATACGGTCATGTAAATTATTTCCTTTCGGATAATCCCAACTTAAGAGCTCTAAACCTGAACATTCTGCGTAGTTCTGTGCCGTTGAGGTAAACTTTGTGTTGGTAACCAATATTAAACGTGAAATGTCACAAACTGCTTCATTACAAATACGAGTTTCTTGTAGATCAATCAAGCGCGCGTATGTATACAGCGCAACCTGTAGGTCCGACTTCACTCCCGGACGTGAATGAAATTTTGCTTCAACGACAAAACTGTCAGTTTCATTGTATGCTGCCACATCAAGCTCATGTAAAGCACATTTTCCCTGTAGTTCAACACGTGTTCTGGTTGTGTATCCTTCATTTTCAAATAACCTTGCTAAAAAATCCTCAAAGGGAAATCCTGTTGGTCCCAGGCCAAATAATGCACGGCGTAAAGAATAGCGAGCCCGAATAGGCATTTCACTATTGCGTAGTAGTTCAAATGCATGCCGGTATATTTCCTGCGTTTTTATTCCGTCGTGGAGTATTCCTTCCACTTTAGTAACTACATCGATAATCTCTGCCTTGGTTGCCCCAGCGCGCTGGAGTGATCGTTTTAGTTTTGAAACGTCAAATGTTTCACTGTTACCGTCGGCTTTAATTACTTGGAATGACATTCCGCTATGATACCACCCCCGAGACATCGTGTACCGCTATATAGTACACAGGACTGACCGATGCTTGGTTGCTCTATTTCTTCCAGTAATTCAACTTCCAACTCAGAACTCGTTATTGCAATAGCCCTACAAGCTACGGGTGTTTGTCGATAACGCGTTTGCAGTGTAAATGTATCAAGCACCGTAATCGGGTCACCAATGAAATTCACTGAAGTAAGAAAGATGTGCTCTGATTGTTTTGTTTCTTTACGTGTTTCGCTTACTGTAATTGTATTGTCAGTAATATTTCGATCAGTTACGTAGAATGCTCCGCGATTGGTGTCTTGCGTATGGATAATGAATCCATGGCGCTGGCCTGTGGTGTATACCAGAGCACCTTTATGGTCTCCGATTACCTCGCCTGCTTCGTTGAGTACGTTTCCTTCTTCTAAATCAATATAGTGACTGAGAAATTCTGGAATATCAATGTGTCCCAAGAAGCACACTCCTTGACTGTCTTTTTTATGTGCTGTGATAAGATCAGCATTTTCAGCTTCTTTACGGACAACGTCCTTAGGACTGTTGCCAATTGGAAGAAGTGTTTTTGAAAGTTGTTCTTGGGTAAGTGTCCACAAGAAATAGGTTTGGTCCTTGTTAGTGTCAACACCGCGGTGTAATTCCATCTTTTTTTCAGTAGCAATGCGCTGTGCGTAGTGTCCTGTTGCTATGTAGTCCGCACCGTGTTCTTCGGCAAACTGCAAGAACGCACCAAATTTTACATACTTGTTACACATCACGTCAGGATTTGGTGTGCGACCTGCTTTATATTCTGAAATAAAGTAATCAGCCACGTCATCCTTGTAGGCCTTTTCTGCATCACACGTAAGAAACGGAATGTCGAGTTTTGCAGCCACCCGCATGGCGTCCAATCGTTCTTGTTCCCAGTTGCAGTCTAAGAAATCAGGTTGCCATACTTTAATAAATACACCGGTAACGGCGTATCCTTGCTGTATGAGACGTAGTGCTGCTACAGAGGAATCCACTCCTCCAGAGAGACCCACGAATACTTTTTCCTTGGTATTCATATAGTGAGGAAAGAGTATCACAAATTAAAATAAAAGGCGCCCAGAATTCTGGGCGCCTTACAGCAAGGTTCTTCAGTTGATCCCTAAAGTGAGCTGCAATGCTCGGATTTCGGCAATTGCCACAGCTGTTTTTGCAACTGAGAACAACGGACCAACTGTTCCTGATTTAAGAAGGTCAAATTTCTCAAGAAGTGATTGGTGGTACCCGCTCACATCAGGAGGTACTTCCTTTCCGAATATTTCATCAATTTTGACATTGATTGAATCAAGCATTGGTTGATTTCTTTCAATAAATTCGGAGGTCATCGTTTCAAGTCCCTTGCTCGTCAGTTCACTCATTTGAACTTCCTGAATCATTTCAGCTTCAAACTTGAGCATGGCTGGGTCGATTTTAATGTACTCAATGGGCATCTTGTTTCTCCGTTTTAGATCAGTCGTAACTAAAACTAATATGTAGTATATTTTAATTATTGTCAATACTTATCGCAGATACTGTTCAATATTTCGATTATGCTCAGCAAATGTCTCAGCATAGAAAAACTGACCATCGGCGTCGGTGATATAGAAGAAATAGTCAGATTCAGCAGGTCTAAGTACTGCTAAGATTGCCATTTCACCGGGGTTTCCAATTGGGGTTGGTGGAAGGCCGGTATTGAGATAGGTGTTGTATGGTGAATCCTTTTCTCGCAATTCGGAAGCGAGTTGCCCTTCTGGTAATTCGTTTAAGGGCGTATCTAGTACGTATTCAATAGAGGCATCAGCCTGCAGGGCCATATTTATCTCCAGGCGATTTTGAAGAATCCCAGAGACTAATCCCATCGAGTCTGCATCGTTTGCTTCCCGTTCGATTATTGATGCCAAGATCAAAACTTCATATTCTGTGAATGCTGATGCTTCAATTTCCTCTCGCAAAGGTTCCATAAATGCTTCATAAGTAATTTCTTGCAGCTCAACAAGTTCTTTTGCCTCAAACGTTTCTGGAACGAAATATGTTTCCGGAAACATGTATCCTTCCCGACCTTCGGTGAGTGTGAGATATGCTTGTGGTACAAAGTCTTCTGCAAGTGTTCGTTGTGCTATTTCAGCAATTTGTGTAAGACGGACACCTTCGGGAATGGTAAGTGCAATGGTGTCATGAATTATTTTTTGCTCAGCGAGTTTCTTTGCAACAGCAAATAACCCTACAGGCTCCTTAAAGAGGTAGCCACCCGCATAAATGTTATTGGGTTCATACGAGTATGCTAAAACTGCATACAGAAGGAGTTTTGAGCGCACAATTCCCTTCTCCTGTGCTTCCTTAGCAATATCACGCACATTCATACCAGATTCAACATTAAAAACTGTGTCGGGTAAGAAAGTGTCTGGTGCTGTGAGCTGTGTACGGATGTGCAGGGTAAGAAGTATCAAAAGAAGAATGCAGATTGCTATCACTATATAGAATATTTTTTTTACTCGTGAAGGGTTCGAGTCTGATTGTAGATCTAACATATGTTATATAGGTAAGTTGCCAATAGGTAGGTTTGATGGAGCATCGCTCCGTGTTGAGGTTACTCGATTCAGTGTCGGGGTGATCGCTACGGTTCCTGGAAGGTGGAAGATTGTTGCCATTTCTTCTGCGGTCATAATTTTGTAACTCATACTACGAGCTTTTGTGTACAATTTTCGAGTTTTGTACTCTTTTAATTCTGCTTTTTTTAATGCAGGTCGCTTTTTGAAGAACGGGTCAGAGATAAAGTTGTAGTTGAAGTCGGTCCGCCATCGGATACCAAGCCCGTTACGATCCTTTAACTCAGTTTGTGACACCATTCGTGAAATTCGTGCAAAGAGTCCACCGTCGTAGTCACGTTCGTTTTTGTTTGAGATATACACCACACGACAAGCAAAATTAAATGCGGCTTTTCCAACATTTCGTTCCATTGCTTCGATAGTATCACGTTCTCCTGTTGTGATACGTGGCATCCCATCAAGATCAGCCATTCCTGTTTTAGTTTTTGGATCACGCATCATGATCTCATCAATTTTTGCTGATACATCCTTTTCCCATGTGCCTTTGCTTCGTAATTGTCCGTTTTTAAAACTCTTTTCACGATGTGCTATACAAATAAACTGTACCCACAGTTGCTGGTGAGGCTGAATATTCGCAAGTACTTCAAGCATTGGTGTCATAGGATCTAGTTTTTCCTCTTCCTTTGGAAGTTTATCGAGACCGAAATCAATATACGTTTTTATCGGAAGTTCTGAACCTTTTTTCTTGCCGATGTGGAAGCACATAAACGAAAGGCCTTTAAGGTTTTTCGGAATTTCAGCTGTGTAATCAAGATCAAGTTTTTTAATTTCAACCCCAGGGTATTGAGCGTACATGTTATCAGTTAAGGAGGGAACAAATTTGTTGGGTGTGGTGATATAAAAATGTACGTCCCCTCCCCGCGAGACTAATTCAAAGGTATACGGTAAAGGTCGTTTACCATCAAGATATGTTTCCATAAGGTTGTCTGGGCTTGCAGCATTGTATATTTGCGTAAACACATATTCCATTGCCTCAGGTGATTTGAAAACTTCAGGCGGAAGAACGATTTCCATTACAGTACGCCCACTATTAATGCCAAACTTCTTCCCTACCATGTCCATGTAAATTTTGAAGAACGCCAAGAAGCTCATGATAGGTAACCAGATAGGAGCCAGTGCAAATAAAATACTTACAATTTGTGATTGCGGAAGTCCTACTTTGTTAAAAACAAAAAAAATAATAAAAAGACCAATAAGGAACGCGACTATACCGTAGTCGATATCTTCACCGTCGAGAAAGCCGATGATTGATCCAAAAATAGGAATATCTTTTGTAGACATTTGTACCATTGTACAACAAGAGTACGGTAATTTGCGAGTATGTCGTAAGTTAGCTGGATAACTGCCGATGTAAAAACAGGCGGCTCCTGTAGGAGCCGCCTGTTTTTATCGTGTCTGCTATTCAACAACAATATATGTACTATTTGCCAACCGCTTGAAGATGTTTGTGTCTTGTAGGTTAACCACAATCGTATTGTCTTTCACGTATCGTTCCTTTCGTACCTTGTCGATAATTTCTTCTCGAGAAAGTGGTCCGTGTTGTACGAGGATGTCTCGTAAGACATCTTTCACAACTCCAGCAGAGTATCCCCATTCAGTAAGTGCATAGAGACCACGTCCAACCAATACAAATCGTTCGTCTTTGATCAATTCATTATGAGTTGTAGCTGTGTGTGCTTTCTTCCCAAAGAGGTCTTCAATTGCCTCGGCAACTTCTCGGAAGTGCATTGGAGAACCGTGACGTTTTACCACAAGGTATGCGTAATCACGAATTCCTTTCACTCGTACGTTTGGAGATGTTGCATCTCCCCATTCTCCAAGAGGATTTCGAGCAATATCCTTTGAGATTTGTAGCCATCGCTTGAGTACAACATCGTCATGCTTATCAGCAATTTCAATAAGTTCTTCTCGGAACCGATTAAGCATTTCTTCTTCTTCAATAAGTTCATCTCGCTTAAGTCCATTGTATACATTCTTAAGAGCACTCTCAACATAGTCAGCTGTCCGCTTTTCTGTATACCATCGGTGTGCGTATCCTGAGTTTTCTTTGCTTCGGTAAAAGGGATTTCCAATAACAAGTAGGAAGTAAATGTGATTTCGTAGGAGAGGATCAGTTGTGATCTCATCAAGGAGTACGTGTTCAGCAATAAGTCCACCACCGAGACTTTCGATAATCTGGTGCAGTTCAGTGAATACTTCTTCAAACTCTGAATAGATGTCAGACTTTTGGATTGATTGAATACCGTAGTTTTCAATCTGTCGTACACGTTCACGTGTAATGCCATACGTCTGACCAATTGCTTCGAGTGTAAAATTCTCTCCGTCTTTAGAAAGACCGTAACGCTTTTCTAGTACGTCTCGCGCTCGATCTGGCAATGCAGAAAGCAGTTTTTTTGTTACTTGTTTTGGTTTAAACGTAATCATAGTAATCAGTGTTATTAATTAAACGCGTATAAATAGGCGTTTTCCTCCTACTCCTCTTTTGATATCATCATTTTTATCATACTACTTGACATGTGTCAACACTATTGTCAAAGCATTACACCAAGATAATATTGAGTATTTTACCAGGAACATAAATAATTTTCCGTATCTCTCCTTTTGATTTCTCTGAAAGGACAGAATCAGCTGCAACAGCTTTCATTGCTCCATCTTCATCAGTATCAACTGCGAGTGTTATGCTTCCCCGCATTTTTCCATTGATCTGCACACCAATAGTCACCTCATTATCAGTAGCAAGGTTTAAATCAGCCTCGGGGAAACTGTCTAAATGAATAGAGACACTCTTCCCTGTCGCTTCGTTGAGTTCTTCTGCCAGATGTGGAGCAAATGGAGCGAGTAATTTTAAGAAGATTTCGTAACTTTCTTGTGTTATATTCTGCTTTTCAACGAGGTTCACAAATATCATCAGTGCAGAAATTGCAGTATTAAACTTAAACTCTGGAATATCCTTTGAAAGCTTCAGTATGGTCTTGTGGAGTTGCTTTGTTACTTCTTCAGGTTCTGAGTCAGTAATATGCTCTGATAAGCCATTTACGCGCTCTAAGAAGCGTCTGATGCCTGCAATACCTCCCATATCCCATGGATAATTAGCAGTTTCAGCATATGGACCCATAAATGCAAGGTACATCTTAACTGAATCAGCACCCACTCGCTGCACATGATCATCGGGGTCAATTACATTTCCCTTCGATTTACTCATCTTATTGCCATCAGGTCCCAGAATGAGTCCTCGGTTAATACGCTTCGTGTACGGCTCACTTTCAGTCACTAATCCCATATCAAATAATGCCTTCTGCCAAAACCGAGAATACAGAAGGTGCATAGTGGTGTGCTCAGCTCCACCAAAGTATAGATCAATTGGCATCCAATCTTTCTGCGCTTCCGGCGACGCGAACATGTCCTCATTCTGGTTATCAATATATCGTAGGAAGTACCATGAAGAATCTACGAATGTATCAAGTGTCTCAACTTCAGGTGTCCATCCAATACCAAAGATCTCTTCAGTTCGCTTCTTGAGTTCTTCACTCTTTGCAAGTGGAGGTACTCCAGTTGGCCGGAAGTCTACATCTTCCGGTAATAGCCATGGGAGATGTTCTTTTGGTACTGGGTGAGCCTTTCCTTCTGGGTCGTACACAATAGGAATCGGTACCCCCCAATATCGTTGCCGTCCTACGGACCAGTCACGTAGACGATAGGTGTTAGTCATTTTTCCGCCGACTTTTTGTGTGATAGCAGTTTTTGCTTCTTCAGATGACATTCCATCGAATTCTCTTGAATTTGTAACAGTTCCAAGCTCTGTGGTAACAACATCACCTGCAGAAATTGCTGCACTCCTCTCAGATAATTTTTCCGTAACATTTGGCCTTTCTCCGATTTTGTGTGAACTAGAATATGAAATAACTAAAGGTGCAACAACATTTATTTTTTCAATCCCAAACTTTGTCGCAAACGCATAATCTCGCTCATCATGCGCGGGTACTGCCATGATTGCTCCTGTTCCGTATCCAGCTAACACATAATCTGCAATAAACACTGGAATTTCTTCTCCACTAGCTGGATTGACGGCGGTAATACCCTCAAGACGTACCCCGGTCTTTTCTTTTGTGTCATCAAGTCGGTCCTGCTCTGCTTTTTTCTTAGTATTACCAATATATGCAACAACTTCATCCCAGTTACTCAAAGCACCTTTGTTATGTTCTATAAGTGCGTGTTCAGGAGCGAGTACCATATACGTAGCACCAAAGAGTGTGTCGGGTCGTGTGGTAAATACGGTAACGTCATCACCTGTTGAAAGTTTGAAGGTAATTTCTGCGCCCTCACTCCGTCCAATCCAACGTCGTTGTGATTCTTTAATGTTATCAGGCCAGTTTACAGTTTCTAGGTCGTCAATAAGTCGGTCTGCATAATCGGTGATTTTTAACATCCACTGAGGCATTTCTTTCTTTTCAATTTCATTCCCACAACGTTCGCAGGTTCCGTCAGTAAGAACTTGTTCATTGGCAATTACCGTATTGTCATGTGGACACCAGTTTACGATTCCTGATCCTCGGTATGCAATCTCTTTCTCGAAGAATTGAGTAAACATCCACTGTGTCCATTTGTAGTAGTCGGGGTTGGTAGTTGCAGTTGTTTTATCCCATGAGAAAGAAGTGCCCATACTTCCGAGCTGTTCTTTCATATATTCGATGTTTCCTTCAGTCCATTCCTTAGGATTAACATTGTTTTTGATGGCAGCATTTTCAGCAGGAAGACCAAATGCATCGAATCCCATAGGATAGATCATTTGCTTGCCCATCATGCGTCCGTGGCGGATATAGATGTCAGGTACCGCAAAAGCGTGCCAGTGTCCGATGTGAAGGTTTCCAGAAGGGTATGGCAACTCAACCAACACATACTCCTTTTCTTTACTTGTGTCGCGTTCTCCAATATCGTAGATGCCACTTTCCTTCCAAATTTCTTGCCATTTCTTTTCTATCGCTTTGTTATCAAACTTTTTATGCATACCCCACGCTGTATATTATGGCTTAGTAGTGTGTCTATTATGCCTCCATTTTAATAATAGTCAAAGAAAAGACGGATGGAGAAACCATCCGTCTTTTCATCAACTATGTGATTAGTTATCTGTTGTAAAGTCTTCTGTTCCTCCGCACAAGATTACTAGATCATCATCTTCGTCTTCATACTCTACACAAATACTGTAATAAATATCAGTGTCGTTATCTAACCCATTGAAGAACGCGGTGTAGTCAGCATTATTGTCGTCAAGGTCAGAGTCAACTTTAATCTTCTGCAGATCATCACCATCCTCGTCTACATCAGTGTATTCATCGTACTCATCAGCAATTTCATCAACCTGATCTTCGTCTTCTCCATATACAAAGAATACGAGGCCATTATTGAAGTCATTCATGTCTACTTCTCCATGAATACGTGCTGAATCATCAGTGACACTTGTTGCATCTCCTGTATCGGCCTCTGGTTCATCATCCCCATTGTTGTTACTTCCACCGTTGTCGTCAGTGGTGAAATCCTCAATAGAACTACAGGTAAGAACCTGATCGTCATCGTTATCCTCGTACTCTACACAGATTGCGAAGAATACGTCAGTGTCGTCATTGAGTCCTCCGATATTGATTGTGTAATCATCTTTATTATCAAGATCAGTGTCAACCCGTCGTTTCTGTAGATCATCACCGTCAGTGTCAACATCAGTGTACTCATCGTAGTCTTTTTCTACGTCTTCAACTTGATCTTCATCTTCTCCGTATACAAAGAATACAATTCCGTTACGGAAGTCATTCATGTCTACTTCTCCTGATAGTTCTGCAGAATCATCTGTGATGTCATCAGCGTTATCTACATCAGCATCAGGCTCGTCGTCATTGCTACTACTTCGGTTATTATCATCGTCAGTAGTGAAACTTACGATAGAACCAAAATCACGTCGCCCTTTTTCGTCCTCTGCAACTGCACGATAGTAGTACTTCGTGTCATCACGTAAATCAGTAAGTTTTTGAGTAAATTTTTCATCGTCATCATCTTCGTCTAGTACCTTCTGTACTGTTTCTTCGTTTAGGTTCGATGAAGATCGTCCGTATTGGAAATATACGGTTGCCTCGTCTTCATTATTGAAGTCCACTTCACCACGTAGTGTTGCTTCCTCATCTTCAATATTTTGTGCGCTACGAGTCACTACATCAACATCACTATTACCGTTCCCTCCTGTATTAAAGTTCCCTTGGAAGTTTTGTAATTGTTTTAATTGCTCAAGCATTGCAAGGAGTTGCAAAATTTGTGCTTCAAGATTAGCAATGCTTGTCTGTTGCGTATAGTTTGTGAATCTATATTGTGGAACTGTTACAAACGAGTTTGAACAGTTTCCTCCTGAGTTACTATATCCATTGTAACTACACGCAGCATTCGCTGTTGCAACAGTTCCAAAGAGCCCTGCGCAGATGATAAATATCCCTAATAATCCTTTTGTTGAGTTTTTCATAATGTGTACTATTAGTTACTTGTATTTTCCATTCGGACGGTTCGTGTAAAGCATTTTTCTCCCGTCTGATGTGACCAGTTATAATTCTTTTCGGCAATTGGTGCAACCCTTGAGAATTCATCATCTTGTGATGCATGTACAAATGTCGCACATAATTCAAATGTTGTGTCATCAATTACTTTGTATACATACGCCTCTCGTCCCGTTGGCGCTTCAGGGAGTCCTCCGTCAAGATAGAGATCTTCCATAGTTTCTGGAAGTACTGAGTGCACCCGATAGCTTTCTTCCACCTGCCAGTATACATTTCGCAGATCATCAACCTGCTGTGTATCAAGTCTCATTTCACGTACTTCAGCGGGAGTTTCTATATATGTATACCCAAGAATGAGTGATGCGAGCACCATAACGCTTGCCCCGGCTGCAAAATAGAATGAAATTTTAACTCTATTGTAGAAATAGTTACGAATATCAAGTGCGTAATACTGAAATGCTGCTCCTACAATAACCAGAAGGGCGAAGACCTTAACAAGGAATCGTTGTGTTATTTCCCCATTAAGGAAGAAGTTAATAAGTACTACAAGGTCAGTAAGTAGTATTCCAGCTGAAACTAGTAGTGATAAATAGACAAGCCATTTAGCAAAAGTACTGTACTTCCCATGAAGTTCTTTTCTGCGTGATTGATTACTTATGCGTGTTAACCCTAGGTATGTCGGGAAAAATACCACAAGCATTGCGATACTTACACGAATCGCTTCGCGTGCATTTTCGTCCTCCCAGTAAGAAGCTGCCTCATCTGGAAATTTGAGATTAGTAATGCTAAAAACAAGGATTAGTAATGAGGTTATTGATATATAAAGTGCGATAAGGGACCCTAGCTGGATCACGAAATGTTTAGGTGTGTTCATACCTTTATTATACTCCTGATTTTCAAAAATGGTAACAAATTGCAACTCTCTGTAAGTATGAGACAATAGTGATCTATGAAACCTGATGATTTGAAAAAAGCACCAAAGTTATTTACTGAAAATATTAAAGTTGGATTCACCCCTGAGTATTTTGTGCTGGGATTGAGTTCAGGCGCTCAGGCACAGATATACGCACTAAGTCCTGCTCATGCTAAACGTTTACAGCAGTATCTCTCACACGAGATTAAAGAATTTGAAGATAAAAATGGAGAAATTACTGCAGAATGGAATCCTAATGTAGTAAGTCCAGTACAGAAATCGAATCCGCCTACTGAAGGAAGTTAATAAAAAGACCGCCCCTCAGGGCGGTCTTTTTATTACAACATTAGCAACTCATCGTCCTTAATATCGATCTCGTCTGGGAAACCTGGTGTGCAGGCTAGTTCATCCCCTGATGGTGTACAAATACCTTCGTAAGAATTCCCTGATAATTCAAAGGAACAGATATCTTTCTGACTCATGTCTTCGCATGCTGCTACTGCTGTTGGTGGCGCTGACTGTCCTGGGTTTCCTGTTGGTACCTCTAAAACGGTAGCGGTATCGTTAATAATCACTTCTTCCTGAGCGTGTAATCCAAAGAAACTCATGATTGTGATATAAATCGCGGTAAAAAATCCTGACATATGATCACATTGTAGCAAAAGAAAAAAGCGGAAAACAAAGTTTTCCGCTTTTTTTCTTTTCAAGTTGGTTAGATCATAAATTCAATCACATCACCGTCTTTCACGATGTATTCTTTTCCCTCAGTGCGTACCTTCCCCGCTTCCTTTGCAGCGTTTCGAGATCCTGCTGCTACTAATTCTTCAAAAGCAACAACTTGTGCGCGAATATATTTGTCTTTAAAGTCAGTGTGGATGGCTGCTCCTGCTTCAGGTCCAGTAGCTCCTATGGGTACGGTCCATGCACGCGTCTCTTTTTCTCCAGTGGTAAAGTACGACATGAGCCCCAATCTATTGTAGCAAGCACGAATAAGCGCTTCTACACCACTATCTTGAGATCCATATTCCCGACGAAATTCATTCTTTTCTTCATCATCAAGGTCTTTAAGTTCCTGTTCAACTCCTGCATCAACAATCACGTATTCAGAACCTGATTCTTCAAAGAATGCCACAAGTTCTTGCCACCGTTGGTCATTTTGTTCATCAAGATTAAGTGATCCAGATTTTTTATTGCAAACATATAAGAACTTCTTCATGGTAAGGAGATGCAAGTTCTTTATAATTTTTGACTGTTCTTCAGTCATTTCATATGTATTCGCAAGCTTTCCTGCCTCTAAGTGTGGCAACAGTTCTTCCAATAATGCAACTTCGGCAAGTACTTCTTTCTCCCCTTTCTTGGCGTCACGCTCAGCATTACCTAGACGCTTGGCAACTGTCTCGGCATCAGCAAGAATAAGTTCAAGGTTAATAACCTCAATGTCAGAAAGTGGATCAACTAAACCGGATACATGGTGTACGTCACCGTCTTCAAAGATTCGGACCACTTCTGCAATCATGTCTGTTTCTCGAATGTTGGTAAGGAATTTATTACCAAGTCCTTCTCCAGAAGCTGCACCTTTGACTAAGCCAGCAATATCAACAAATTCAACAATAGCGGGCAGTACTTCCTGTGAACCAGAAATATCCGAAAGTGTTTGCAGTCGACTGTCAGGTACTGCAACAACTCCCACTGAAGGATCGATGGTACAAAAAGGATAATTTTCAGCAGCTACTGCATTTTTGGTAAGAGCATTAAAAAGCGTTGATTTACCAACGTTTGGGAGCCCGACGATTCCTACTGATAGTGACATAAAATAAAATTAAACCTCGATTAGATATCGAGGTGATATGAGCAGAGTATTGCAAAACCTTTTCTTGGCATTAAAGATGGATCCAAACTTTAACTGGGCACATTTGACTTAGTTGCAAACCCTACTCAACACTCAGACTATACTATTTTTTGAGACTGATCACAAGCATAAGGACGGCGCCATTTGCTAATGAGCTATTGATTACATTTCAGAATACGCAAAAGAAAAGCTGTCATTGTAATATGACAGCTAAAGTGTGAACGACTTGACGTATTTACATTAAAGAACTATCGAGGCTCACCGTTGACAGAGTATCCCTGTCGCCGTCCATCACTTTAGTGTGTTCTTAAGATTTAATTTATAGCCTTAATAAGCCTCCCAAAAATCTTTACAAACATAACGCCGTTAACTATATAGTTTGTGATATATCAAGTCAAGAAAAAAGAACTCCATATGGAGTTCTTTTTCTTTAACAACCTTTCTTCCCAAGTTTTTCAACCTGCTTATGCCATTTTTCTTTACAAGGGTCACCTACCTTGTTGCATGGACCAAATGCAGTAACTGCAGTCTTAATTCCGGCAAAGCCAAGTATTCCGTGCTGAATCTCATTTGTGTAATCACCAAACTTCCACCAAGTCATGAATGGACTGTGTGTCCCTGCAACTATGATTACCCGACCAGTCTTACCGCTGAGGTGTTTATCCAGACGGTTCGTTTCTTTATTGAAGTTAAATGCGAATCCTGGAATCCACATTCTATCAAAAAGACCTTTCAGAAGTGCCGGCATAGTACACCACCAGTTTGGATACACAATAACAATGTGATCTGCCCATCGGAATGAATCTTGAAGTTCAAGTAAATCAGGTTCTAGTGCCTGAATTTCTTTGTACCCCTTATGTAAAATTGGATCAAACTGTAAATCGCCAAGATTTACTCGTTTAACCTCGTGTCCAGCATCTTCTGCACCAGCTTGGTAATGATCAGCCATCGATCCAGTGAAGGTATCAGCGTCTGAATGTCCAAGGAGAACTAAAATTTTCTTTGTCATGTGCATAGTATACAGAAAGACCACATTAATGGCTCGGTCTTTATGTTGATAGAAATTGTATGATTCCGAATTGGGGTCAAGTTGCTAAGTAAAATATTCACCATGTGAATATTTATACTAAGCACTTCCTCCCCGGGCTCACGGTTCGTCGTGCTATGAAAGCACTTCTCACAACGCTCCGCCTTTCGATCTGGAAGAAAGTAAAGCACTTTACTTTCTTATCTCCGGATCGAACCACTTGCATTGAATTTCCCTTGTGTCCCCATCTGTTGTTTTGCCATTTTTTCTTTCATCTCAGGACTCATAATCGCCATAATTTCAGATTGGTACTTCGGGAGTACTTTAGCTGCCGCGTTCATTTGATTATTTCCATTAGTTTTCATTTCGGCCTGTAGTTCCTTTGCGATTTTTTCAAAAAGCTTGGGATCCTTCTCAACCATAGTCATAATCATTTGTTTCTGGTCTTCAGGAACATTCTTTAATTGCTTCTCAAGCAGTTTTTTAACTGCAAAATCTTTTACTTTTCCAAACATATGGTCAGTATTGTAACAGATAATTGGAAAAGAAAGAATAATACCTTGCTAAGGATACAAGCCTGTGTTTTAAAGGGTTAATAGTCATTACGTTATTGACATAACGCTAAAAAAGTAGTATATTTCTCCTCATTATATAGATAAAAGGATAGAGTATGAGTGTCATTATTTCAGTTGTGAAAGATTTTATTGGATTTTTTAGTGTTAAGACAAAACATGGGCGGATTCGGTTTCTCTTACTGGCTGTTGTTCTTGTAGGGCTAGCACTTTTTCTTTCCTCGGGATCAGATGAAGAGTCTGAGGAACTACTGCAGATGCGATCAGTTCAAACTGCATTGATCGCCAATTTTTCTGAAGATTCTGCTGTAGAACTTATTGGTACTGTCGCCGCTATTGATCAAGCAGTAATCCAAAGTGAGGCCTCAGGACGTGTTGTTTCTATATCTACGACATTGGGTTCTCCTATTGCTGCGGGTGCTGTTATAGCGCAGCTAGAAAATGCAAGCGAGTATGCTTCATTATTGCAAGCACAAGGATCCTACGAAGCTGCTCTTGTAGCAGCGCAAACAAGTGATATTTCAGTTACTGAAGCACAAAACTCACAAGAAAATACACAAACTGCAGCTCTTAATACCTATCGAAGTGCATATACGACTATTAGCGACGTCTTGGTCAACACAGTTGATAATTTTTATGGAAATCCAGATAATCAAACACCTGGTGTACGTATAAATGTCCCGGGATCCAGCGATTTTCCTAATAATGAACGTGTTGCATTTAAAACCATTCTTTCATCATGGTTAACACAATCTAATTCTCTACGGTCATCTGATGATTTAATAACTCCATTAACTAATGCTATTGCAGACACACGTAGACTCATCGCCTTGACTGACCTTTTTATTGCAGGAATAAATGCAGCAGATGCAACAGAGACACTTGACGGTGCATTAATTTCTTCATATTTCCCTGCTCTGAATGCTGAGCGCGCAGTACTCACCAGTACGCTTTCGTCACTTGAGTCTCAAATTATCGCATTGAATAATGCTGAAGAATTGGTACGAAAGGCAACATTGGGAGGAACTGAAGGTGACTTCTCGTCGGCTAATGCACAATTAAAACAGGCACTTGGTTCACTTAAAGCTGCTGAAGCAAATTATGCAAAAACTATTCTTCGCTCACCTATTTCAGGTGTAGTGAATGTGCTTGATTTAAAAACGGGTGATTTTGTAAATGCTTCACAAAAAATAGCTGAAATTGCTAATAACGACGCACTTGAAGTCACCACATTTGTTGGGCAATCAGATCGTGACCTAATTTCTCTCAATCAATCTGTATTACTTGAAGGCACTATCGAAGGAATTATCAGTAACATTGCCCCAGTGGTTAATACTGCAACTGGAAAGATTGAAGTAAAAATTCAGTCTACTTCTCCCGACTTAGTTAATGGGGACACAGTAGTAGTTTCACTACAAAATGCTACTTCAACTTCATCACAAGGACCTTCCACTATCAGCGTGCCACTAACAGCAGTTAAGTTCTCTATTGATGCAGGGTCTGTATACACTGTAGAAGATGGTGTGATTGTATCGCATCCTGTTACCGTGGGTGCTGTACGCAATATCTTTATTGAAATTCCTTCCGGTCTGACTTCTGATATGGAAATTGTTGTTGATGCACGTGGTTTGAGCGAAGGTGAGAAAGTAACTGTAATTTCTAAATAATATATATGTGGGAATTTTTCATTCGCAATAATAAGTTTAGTTACCTATTCCTTATTGCCCTGTTAGGAACAGGAATCTACAGTATAAATACAATCCCTAAGGAGTCTTCGCCTGAAGTACAAGTGCCTGTAGGTGTGGTAACTACTATTCTTCCTGGAGCGCCAGCAGCTGACGTAGAATCACTCATTACAGATGAGCTTGAGCGAGGGCTTACGGGAACGCTTGAAAATGTAAAATCTATTAACTCATCTTCGCAAGAAGGTGTGTCAAATATCGTTGTTGAGTTTGAGGCTAGTGCTGATATTGATGATTCAATCTCTGACTTAAAGGACAAGATTGATGGCTTGGTACAGGAACTTCCTTCTGAAGCTGAAGACCCTTTTGTTGCTGAGGTAAATTTTGTTGACCAGCCGATCTTAACTGTGGCAATCTCAGGTGATCGAAGTGATTTTGCATTTACACAACTTGCTAAAGATGTTGAGCGTGACCTTGAACAAATTTCAGGAATTTCTCGTGTTGATCCTGATGGAGTTCGTTCTCGTGAGGTAACTGTTATCGTTGATCAGTCAGCTTTAGCGCAATATGACCTGTCTCTTTCACAAGTAACCAATGCGCTACGTACTGCAAATCAGACACTCCCAATTGGAAAAATTGAAAATGGAAGTGTTTTGTATAATGTAGCTTTTGAAGGTGATATTGCAGACAGTAGTCAAATTCAACAAATTGCAATCACTACACGCGACGGGCAACCTGTTTTCATTCGTGACGTAGCAACTATTGAGGATGATCTATCGCCAGCTTCATCGTTAACCCGATTAAGTGTTGACGGCCAACCATCGCAAAACGCTATTTCATTTAATATTTATAAGCAACGCGGTGGAGACATTACAGTGATTTCTGATGCTGTTGTTGATCGTTTAGCTGCACTTCAAGAACAGGGGGAACTTTTAGAAGGTCTCCAGATTGACGTTGTGCTTAACGCAGGTGATGACATTAAGGAAAGTCTACGTCAACTTACTTCTTCAGGACTACAGACAGTGCTACTAGTAGTACTGGTACTTATCGTAGCAATTGGATGGCGCGAGGGACTTATTGCAGGTACTTCCATCCCTCTCTCATTTCTTTTTGGATTTATTGGTTTGTATCTGTCGGGTAACACCATTAACTTCCTGAGTCTTTTTGCATTGATTCTTGGAATTGGTGTACTTGTTGATTCAGGCATTGTAATGGTTGAAGGTATCAACCGACGTATGAAGGATGATCCACAGATTGATAAGACTGAGGCAGCACTTCTAACCATCCGTGAATTTAGCTCACCGATTATTGCAGGAACACTTACTACAGTCTCAATGTTTACTGGACTCTTTATTGTAAGTGGTGTGACAGGGCAGTTTATTGCTGTAATTCCATTTACCTTAATCTTTGTGTTGTTTGCATCGTTACTCGTTGCATTAGGTATTTTACCTCTTATTGCATCGGTGTTCCTCAAACGACGAACGACTTCCGAATTCGAAAAGAAACAACAGGTGTATACACACAAACTTGAAAATTGGTATCGAGGAAAGCTCGAAGGGATCATCGGAAACAGAAGGAAAGAACGTATATTCCAGTGGGCAATTCGTATTGCATTGATTCTCGCTCTTATGCTACCTGTTACAGGTGTTGTTAAAGTAGTGTTCTTCGAACAGTCAGACGTAGACTTTATGTTTGTGGAAGTAGAACTCCCTGAAGGTTCTGTACTTGAATCAACTGATATCGCACTACGTCGTGTTGAAGAAATTCTTTACAAAAACAATGACATCGAATCATTCTTAACAACTGCAGGTTCTGGTAACCAATTTGGAAGTGGAGGTCGAAATGAAAAGCTCGGTAACATATTTATTACCCTCCTGGAAGATCGCTCTAAGGTAAGCTCACTTGTTCTAGAAGATATCCGTACTGAACTCTCTAGTATTACTGATGTTACTGTAACAGTCTCACAGCCAAGTGACGGCCCCCCAGTAGGAGCACCAGTAAGTGTTAAATTCACAGGTGACTCACTTGCAGAAATTACTACCGTAGCAAATCAATCAGCAGAAATTCTCAAATCCATTTCTGGAAGTACCAATGTGAGCACTAGTGCGAACAATAACAGTACTGAGTTTGTACTTACGCTCAATAAACTTAAGGCAGCGTCATTAGGACTTGATCCGTTAAGTGTTTCGTCTATCATCCGTACAGCGGTATACGGATCTGAAGCCACTTCATTAACTACCTTGGACGATGATATTGATATCATCGTAAAACTCAATGTAAGTAATGACGCTAATGTGCAAGCAGCGACAACTGACCGTATGTCTATTGATGCACTCACCCGTATTAGCATCTCTACACCAAGCGGTGGAAGTGTACCTCTATCATCGTTAGTGGAAGTATCAGTTCGGGAATCAAGTGCAGTAATTGCACATGAAGATAGTGAACGAATAATCACTCTTTCAGGTGACATTGCTTCAGACGCTAACGCTATTGAAATTCAAACTGAATTAATGCAGCGCATTGAGGCTGAATTATTCATTCCTGAAAGTATCACCGTGTCTGCAGGTGGCGAGACGGATGAAACAAATCGTTCATTCATTGAATTATTCTTAGCACTTGTGGTTGGTATCGTATTAATGCTTGCCGTATTGGTATTACAGTTCAATTCATTCCTACACACACGGTATGTGCTTTCAATTTTGCCATACTCATTAATTGGAATTATGATTGGTTTAGCGTTAACTGGAAACTCACTCTCCTTCCCTTCAATTATGGGATTCATAGCACTTTCAGGAATTGTGGTAAATAACTCAATTCTTCTGATTGACATGATGAATGCACAACGACGTCGACATCCTGAAAAAGAAACTCGTGCTGTAGTAATCGATTCTGCAGTGAATCGTTTGCGTCCGATTCTTTTGACAACACTTACAACAGTGGTTGGTATGATTCCGCTTACGTATACAGATGATCTGTGGGCACCACTTGCCTATGCAGTGATGTTTGGACTGATGTTCTCAGTAGTTATCACACTACTACTAGTACCTATCGCATACAGCAGGAACCCAGGTGAACTTGGAAACAAAGACTAGTAGAACGTCTATATAAAAAATCTGTAAGGGTAATCCTTACAGATTTTTTGATTGTGTTACGCACTTATCTTCCTGCCTTCAGGAGAAACATTATTGCATTAACCAAACTTACAGCTAACGTAATCATTACTGCGTATCCAACAGAAAATGCTAAGAGAGAGAAGCCGTATAAACCGAGACTTGAAAGTGCAAGCATAATTCCCATTGTGTACCAAGATGATGCCTGCAGTGCTGGACCAATGTTACTCGGCATAATATGCTTGGTCATAAGGACAGCATTCACAAAAAGAACAACAATAAGTACCCAGAATCCAATAACAAAAGGACTAAAGTACGCAGGACCGAATTGTGTATATTGGATAGCACTTAGTGCCAATGTTGTTAGTAAGATAATTCCCATCGCAACACGTAGCACGATGTATACGATCCCCATCATCCGTCGTTCCCCCTCATCTATCTTGCCGTCGCTGATTGCTACAAAGAAATTAGTAATAGCTAATGTTGAACTCCCTACTCCAAGTGACACACCCATACTCTGTAGGATTGCCAGTAAAATAATTAATGTATTCATATACACACCATAGTAGCAAAAGTATAGCTATTAATATCTAGCTATACACAAATCACACTAAATCTTATTCCCACATCTGTAATGTATCACTGATTTTATCTAACATTATACTACTGTCTTCCCTATCCTTCAGTGTGTTGATTGGAATGACAAATGCTAAGTAATCATTATGGATTGTGACATATTCAGTTGCAAAACCATCATATGCCAATGACACCCAGCTTTCACCTTCAGTAATGACAAAATTTGAAGCGAGCATTGGTGAACTAGTACCAGACTTGGCTATGAGACTTGGTATATATTCATCGTTAAAGTATTTGGGTATATGGTTTGTCATTTCTACAGATGCTGGTAATTCCCTATATATTATTGCAAGAGATGCATAATGTGTTACGTCTTCAACTTCTTCTAGTTCCACAAAAATTTCAACATAGGCGTTTGTTTCAAGTTCAAACTCAGTAACATCGTTAAATGCACCAATTCTGGCCAACCCTTCAGTGAAGGCAATATTAGCACTATCTGGATACCGAACACTGTAGTTATAAAAATCGTTTTCATACAAATTCCACAGATCGGTTTCGTCATAGTTGTTAATTAAAAATAGACTAACACCCACTGCAACCAGAAGTCCTGCTGTTAATATAGCTATTTTTTTAATGTCAGTCTTCCACTGACCAGAAGTGACTGCTTTTATCAGCCAGAAAAGATTTACTAAAGAAAACAGTAAAAACAACACAATATATACCCCTAAAGCCATTGAAATAAAATCAGATTCAAACAATAACCATTCAAAATAAGCACCAACAATAAAAAAAGTGACAATTGGAATATTCACTGCATATATTTTTTGTAGAAAATTCATTTCATTAACTATATCAAAAAAACCCACTGTGGGGTTTTAATGCTGTGTATGAGCCTTAAATAAGAATCGTTGCGTGGTTGTTACTGATTTCCAATGTTCCAGATTCAATCTCATGTTCTTCGGTTGCATCATCAGCTTTCTTGATAACTACCTTTCCTTTCTTTAATGGTGAAATTAATGATGAGTGATTTGCAAGGATTTGCATATCACCTTCCACCCCAGGTACTGATACTGCAGTAACATCGCCATTAAAGATGGGTCCATCTACTCGGGAAATAGTAAGTTTTAGAAGTTTTTGCTCAGCCATATTATTCAGACTTAGCTACCACTTCGTCAATACTCCCCTTCATATAAAAGTCCTGCTCTCCCTTCTCATCGTGCTTACCATCTAGAATTTCTCCAAATGCTCGCACTGTGTCAGCGAGTCCTACATACTTTCCCTTAGCTCCAGTAAAGATTTCGGCAACTGAGAATGGTTGACTAAGGAACTTCTGGATCTTACGTGCTCGGTATACTGCTTGCTTGTCGTCTTCAGAAAGCTCTTCAATACCAAGAATCGCGATGATGTCTTGTAGATCCTTGTATCGCTGTAGGATTAACTTTACACCTTGAGCTACTCGGTAGTGTTCTTCACCTACGATTGTTGGGTCAAGTGCTGTTGAGTTAGATTCAAGTGGGTCAATCGCTGGGTAGATACCAAGTGACGCGAGTTGTCGCGAAAGTACTACTGTTGAGTCCAAGTGTGAGAATGTTGTCGCTGGTGCCGGGTCAGTAAGGTCGTCAGCAGGTACGTATACCGCCTGTACAGAGGTAATAGACCCTTTCTTTGTAGAAGTAATACGCTCCTGCATCTTCCCCATTTCTTCAGCAAGAGTAGGTTGGTATCCTACAGCAGACGATACACGTCCAAGCAGCGATGACACCTCCTGTCCAGCTTGAGTAAATCGGAATACGTTGTCCATGAAGAACAGAACGTCCTTCCCCCCTTCAGAGTCTCGAAGCGATTCTGCCATAGTAAGACCAGTGAGTCCTACACGTGCTCGCGCTCCGGGTACTTCGTTCATTTGTCCAAATACTAGGGCAGTCTTTGCAAGTACACCAGAGTCCTTCATTTCGTGATAGAGGTCGTTTCCTTCACGTACACGTTCTCCTACTCCAGCAAATACTGAGTATCCTCCGTGCTCTGATGCTACGTTATGGATGAGTTCTTGGATAAGAACAGTCTTTCCTACTCCCGCTCCTCCAAAAAGCCCTACCTTACCTCCCTTGATGAATGGCGCAAGAAGATCAACAGACTTAATACCTGTTTCAAATACTTCAGTTGAAGTAGCCTGCTCCACAAATGCAGGTGCACTTTGGTGGATACCTCGCGTAGGCACTTTCTCTAGAGATGCTCCAGAGTCAAGGGTTTGCCCAAGAACATTAAAGAGCCGCCCGAGAGTCTCCTCTCCAACAGGAACTGAGATAGGCTCTCCCGAGTCCTTCACTTCCATACCTCGCTCAAGACCTTGTGTGTCCTGCATAGCGATAGTCCGCACACGATCAAGTCCCACGTGTTGTGCAACTTCAAGGGTAAGTATCTCGCCGTCGTTGCGCACAACCGTAAGCGCATTCTCAATAGCAGCAACACCGTCTTCAAAGTGTACGTCTACAATAGGGCCGATAATTTGTGTGATAGTTCCTGTTTTCATAATAATTTCTTTAATAATTTTGACTCTTTAATAATTACTTCATCGCTTCGATACCTCCAGAGATCTCTGATACCTCCGCAGTAATCGCTGCTTGACGTTCCTTGTTGTACACAAGTGTCAGTGCCTTTACCACTTCCTTAGATTTATCTGTTGCATTCTTCATTGCAACCATACGCGATGAGTGCTCTGATGCCTTACTTTCAAGCAGTGCGTGATACAACATGATTTGAACCAGCTGCGGAATGAGTGTATTAAGCACTTCTTCAGCTGATGGTTCAACAGTGTAGATGATTTTACCGTCTTTTTCTGACGTGTTCTCACTAAATTTTCCAGTCTTAGGCTTAATTCCACCCATTACTTTCACAATCTCAGCAGTGTTTAGTGGAAGAATCTCTCCTCGTACTGGTTCTTGTTCAAATGTTGAAAGGAAGTTCTGATAAATCACTGCCACATTTGCATACGTACCTTCTGTGTAGCTATCCATCACCGTAGCAGTAATTGACTGAATATCTTTAAGGGTAACCTCGTCAGATACGTTCGTGTATTCACCAATGACTTCTTTTCCTTCACGCTTGGCAAACTCAAGTGCCTTTCGTCCAATAGCAACAACATCAGTATCTGGATTATTGTCAAACGCTTCAGTGGCGCGTTTAAGTACAGAACTGTTTACTGCTCCAGCAAGACCCTTATCAGAAGTAACAATAACCAAAAGTTGCTTACCTTCAGTGCGCACTTGCGCTAATGGATGATTCAAACCATCTTGTGAATCAGAAAGTCGACTAAGAATCCGCAGCGCAGCATGAACATACGGACGTCCATCGAACGCACGCTGTTGACTCTTACGCATCTTAACTGCAGACACAGACTCCATTGCCTTTGTTACTTTCCCCGTCTTCTGGGTAGATACTATTTTGTTTTTAACTTGCTTGAGTGCCATATTGAATTTATGCGACTACTTCGTAGTTCGCTGCGTGTGCTTCTTTGTAGTCTACGATTGCTTTATCAAGACCAGCAACTACTTCTTCGGTGAGTTCGCGCCCAGTTTCGATTGCATCCATTACAGATTTTCGATCCCGCTCTACGAATTCAAGGAATGAAGCTTCGATTTTTTGCGTATTTTCTACAGGCGCCGCATCAAAGATACCAGCGTTTGCAGCATAAATAGATACTGCTTGCTTGTAGAACGGTACTGGTTCGTTTTGCTTCTGCTTTAGTAGTTCTACATACTTTCGTCCTGAATCAATACGAGCTTTCGTATCATCATCAAGATCTGAAGCAAACTGCATAAATGCTTCAAGCTCTCGGAACTGAGCAAGCTCTAAACGGATCTTTCCGGACACCTTCTTCATAGCTTTCGTTTGTGCAGCAGAACCTACTCGAGATACTGAGATACCTACGTCTAATGCTGGACGAATACCCTTATTGAAGAGGTCTCCATCAAGGAAGATCTGTCCGTCAGTAATCGAGATCACATTTGTTGGAATATATGCAGATACATCACCTTCTTGTGTCTCGATAATCGGTAGTGCTGTAATTGAACCTCCTCCAAGCTCTTTAGAAAGCTTGGCTGATCGTTCTAGTAGACGTGAGTGTAGGTAGAAGATGTCTCCTGGGTACGCTTCTCGTCCTGGAGGTCGTCGTAGCAAGAGTGACATTTGTCGGTACGCGTTTGCGTGCTTAGAAAGGTCGTCTAATACAACAAGTACATCTCGTCCTTGCTCCATGAAATACTCTCCAACAGCCATTCCTGCGAACGGTGCAAGGAATAGCAGTGGTGAGGCTTCTGAGGCTGATGTCGCGATGATAGTCGTGTACTCCATTGCGCCCGCTTCTTCAAGCTTAGCCATGATTGTTGCAGTTTTTGATCGCTTCTGACCAACTGCTACGTAGATACAGATAGGTCGCTTATCTGCAGGTTCGTACTTCTGGTTGATGATTGTATCGATTGCCACAGTCGTCTTCCCTGTCTGTCGGTCACCAATGATCAACTCACGTTGCCCTCGTCCTACGGGGATCATAGAGTCGATTGCCTTGATACCAGTGTGAATAGGTTCGTTCACCGCAGAACGCTCCATTACACCGTATGCAACACGCTCAATTGGCATGTCACGGTCTGCTTCGATTGATCCTTTACCATCAATCATTTCTCCAAGTGGAGAGATTACACGTCCTACAATCTTTTCCCCTACAGGAATTGAAAGCAGTTTGTTGGTTCGTCGTACTTGCATACCTTCACGTACACGTGATGCTTCACCAAGCACTACTACTTTTACAGCATCCTCTTCAAGGTTCAAAACAAGACCGTACAGAGCATCTTCAGTTGCAAGTGTTTCCTCAAGTGATTTTCCTTCACCATCGTCAAACACGATCATTTCCATCATCTGAGCTTTTTTAAGCCCGTCGATTTCTGCAATTCCGTCTCCCACGGTTGTTACTACACCTACCTCTTCAGGTTGTGCATTTGTATCGAGATTCTCGATTTCCTTTTTGATTCTGTCGATTATTGCTGTACTCATAATTTAGTAAATAGTATTTAGTAATGATTTGAGCAGACTCTATTTAAGAGTCGCTCGGTAAAGGTTTGTTAACGCAGTTTTGAAACTACGATCTACAACAGTATTATTGTTCTTCACGATAACACCGCCAACGATTGTTTCATCAATTTTTGTTGAAAAATCAGATCCTGCATCAAGTGATGTAAGAGTCTCTGTAATAACTGATGCATACTTTGCTACATCAGCTTCTTTTGCTACAACAACGGTCGCTTGTGCACTATCCTTCTTTGTTTCAAGTACACGTACCACGCCACGAAGTACCGATGCGTATAACCGCTCGTGTCCTTTGCTTTGCATACTTTTGAGTAATCCATCGAGTACTGACTGCGGGTCAGACCCAGACTGGATTAATGAAAGTGTTGCGTTGATGTAGTGATTTTTCATAATGTTTTAACTAAGAGCTTATGCTTTTAGTACTTTTTCAGCAGCAAGTACGGCTAGTTTAGCAATTTCTGCCTCACTATCCTTACGAGCCTGTTCTTGCATCTCTACACTCTTAGCTTCAGCATTTTTAATGATGCTCTCAGCTTTTGTTTGTGCTTCTGATGCAATTACCGCAGCTTTTTCGTCTGCATAGTTCTTAGCTTTAGTTCCAACTTCTTCAGCATCTTTATGAGCTGCTGAAAGAATACCCTTCTTTTCCTCATCAGCTGAAGCCTTTGCTCCTGCTGCTGATTCTGCATCCTTGATTCCCTGTGCAATCTTCTCCTCACGATCAGCCAAGACCTTAAGCAGTGGCTTGTACAAGAAATACCCAAGAAGTCCAAGAAGGATTCCGAAGTTGAGAATTTGAATGATAATGAGTTTTACGTCAATACCAAATGCTTGTATTAGTTGATCCATAGTAAATTTTGTAAATTAACTCAGTCTGTCACAAAGTGGCAGATCGTAGTTTATTTAAGCAAACTTAATAATGAATGCCACAACTAATGCGAAGATAGCCAAAGCTTCCACGAACGCAATACCGATGAACATAGTAGCCTGAATCTGTCCTGCAGCTTCAGGGTTACGTCCAATAGCTTCTAGTGCTTTAGATACGAGAATACCAAGTCCAATTCCAGGGCCAAGTACACCGAATCCTGCTGCAATCGCCATAGCGATAGCCTTGATTGAATCAGCACTCATTGTTGCTGCTTCCATCGCGAATTCCATTTCTGGTGTCATAATGTTTATGTTAATTAGTAATACTAAACGAGAGTTTAGTAGCAAGTACGAACCAACCTATTAGGCAGGTTCATGATTACCACTAATTCTAATGCGGTTCTTCTGTCGCTAATTTGATGAAGTACAACGTCAAAATGGCGAAGATGAATGCTTGGATGAATCCAACGAACATTTCATACGCCATAAGCGGCACCGGTAGTATGTATGGCGTTGTTAAGAACATTACTACCAACAGCAGTACTTTACCTGCAAATATGTTACCGAAAAGACGGAATGAAAATGCTACAAGGCGTGCAAGTTCACTCATCAACTCAATAAGACCTATCGCAAAATTGAGGAAGCGCTGTCCAATACTATTACCTCTGAAATTTATGAACTTCCCTCCATACTTCCAGATACCCATAGCCGCGATACCTGCTACTTCAATAGTAAAGAATGCAATAAGTGCAAATGCGATGGTAATATTCAAGTCAGTCCCTGGTGGGTAGAAAAATGGTGTTAGATGTAAGTCTGCCCCATGTCCTGTCCAGTATCCTATAGAGGTAACTCCTGGCACAAGACCCATCCAGTTCATCGCAAGTACGAACAAAAAGATGGTCATTATTATTGGAAAGTATGTTTTTGTACGTTCCTTGTCTTCCAAAACTCCCTCAATGTAGTCATATGCTCCTCCAATAAGCATTTCAAATGCATTCTGAAGCTTTGACGGCACTAATGTTGGATTTTTTCCAGCAAAATAAGCAACAACTGCTAATACAATCATCGTTACCCAAACAGTGAGTAGAGTCGCAGTAATAGGCACACCTGCAATGTGTGTGACAATAACAGGATCTAGATGCACCGAAATACCATCTCCCGCTGCATGTGCTGTGTTAATTAAGTTAAACATACGTATTTACAACGCGATGTTTGAGTAATCTGACTAAAGAAGTCGTAATTCAAGACAATTGAAGATATAAACCATTCTCTTTGGTTTAAAACTCTGAATTGTCCAAAATTGCATCATCTTCAAATAGATTGCCTCCAACGCTATTTGCGCTTGCATAGTAGCATATATATGTAGAAATTAAAATGTAAAAGTGGACAATATCATTGGTAACGTTTTGTGGAGTTTTGGGGTATTATCATGCATATGAAATACAAGCACTTATTCTTTGATATGGACGGTACTGTTTCTTTAACACGAAACAAAATTACTCCAGAAATGAAACTAACGCTTCAACAATACATAGATGACGGTATCGATATAATTATTGTCTCTGGGTCACATAATGAGCAAATGACATATCAAATGGATGGTGTTCCTGTCTTAAAAATGGGTCAGAATGGAAATCACGCTGAGCATGAGACAGAGGGTGAAATTTGGTGTGAAATTCTCACCCCTGAGCAAAAAAGTAAAATCACTGAGCACACCAAGGCTGTCTGGGCAGAATGTTCTCATGTGGTACCTAATGAAGATGATCTGTTTGAAGACCGCGGTTCACAAATATCATTTAGTTTATATGGGCATAATGCAAACGTCGTTGAAAAGAAAGCTTTTGATGGTGATTTTATGAAGCGAAAAGCCCTTCTTGAGAAAGTTCCGTATGAATGTGATGAGACTGAAGTAAAAATTGGTGGCAGTACTACATTTGATTACTTTAAAAAGGGATACAACAAAGGATATAATATTGATAAAATCATTACACACTATGGATGGAATAAGGAGGATTGTCTCTTTTACGGGGATGCACTGTTTCCAGGAGGTAATGACGAGACAGTTGTAGGTGTTATTGAGACTGTAGCGGTGGAGGATGAGGAGGATTGTTTGGAGAAGTTGAAGGACTTGAGGAATACGTAGATAGACTGCTGTCAGATGGTTGGTGTTGTGGTATGTTTAGAGGAGAAGTTGAGAGGAGTTGACGATGGATCATGTTATTGCAGGTCTTAAAAATGCCTTACCTGAGGATTACAAACTTCACACAGGCACTGAAGTTGCGCAGGTTCTTAAATCTGTATACTGTTTGTTTTTAGACAATGAACTGGATCAAGCAAGATCTCAAATTTTTGAATTAGTGACTGACATTGCGAGCACTACTCAGAGAAGACTTCTGTATGAAGACCAAACTGCTGAAGTTCACAGGATTAGTGCCGGACTGACTATCGTTAAGTTTATTGAAGATCAAACAAAAACAATTTTTGCGTTTCTTAGGGCTTCAACAAAACAGGAAACTGGATTCCATGACGATACATTCTTTATGCTTAGTGCATATGGTGTACTGTGGGATCTCGAAGATCGTCTTGATGATCATATAGATTTTGAAACAAAAAGATATGGAGAATAGTAAAACGCGGCTTATGGGCCGCGTTTTTTTGCTGGCCGCATAGAAAAAAGGCACACCTTTACGATGTGCCTTTAGGAATGAAATAACCCGCAAAGTTGCACTCATTGAGTGTCACAGGCTCCCAGAGGGGATCTAAGTCTCTGGAGGGTGTCAGTTCACCTCTTCTACTTCTATTTAATCATTTTTTTGAGGTTTGGGAAGGGGCAATTATTTCACAAGCACTAAACAAGTAAAACAATTTCGGATGCTACAGAATAACGAACCTCGAACCCCGCAACTCAGTATAGCAATTTTATGAGCATGTGTTAATTGTATTACATTAAAATTATCATGGATGTAGAGAACGACAGGACTTTCGCCTTACAGGCCGCAGTATACCTTTTGGCTATATTTCCCTTCGGTCAATCTAGCTCAAAAGCTTTTCAAGTCCTGACGTAAAGCCTCCCAGGCTTTACTTCGAGTCCACAAGAAAACCGCCCGAAGGCGGTTCTTTATATGTGTGGAGTCATATATACGGACTTGCCCCGTTTATCTAATTCCCTTCGGTCATAAGAACACTGGTCGCGGTTCATTCGTCCCAGGGGGAGCCCTCGAATGAACCGTTCAAGCCCTGTCGAATGTCTCACAATAGCAACGGCCCCAATGCTTGCGCATTGGGGCCGGCTATTGTGGACCACAACGAGACACTTCTCGAACTAATTCACAGAATTCAAGAAAAGATGTTCCTAGTGAAGATCCGTTTATTGTGTGGTGGTTTGAGTTTTTGAAAGGGATGGTTGAGACGAGGATTGAAAGTGAGGTGTGGATTAAAACTTAAACAAATCTTTGTTGAAGATGTTATTAGACATATCCTTAACAAAACAGATAACTGAATATGCAATTACTGTTCCTGAAATCATAGTAATTAGTACAAATAAACCTGTAACCGGACTTCTTGGGTCTGATGAAATTGAAGCAAAAATGCTTAATAAAAATACCAACAAAGCAATAAACATTATTTTTTTTGTTTTTCGCTTCTTCTCAATGAGATTGCGCTCGTCACTTTCCCTTTGGACACTACTTTTAGTTTCTGCGGAGACTAATTTATTTTTGCTAAGTAAATCCTGAACAAGATTAAAGAAAATTAGTATTCCTATAAAGTATATAACCAAACCAAGATCATTACTGCCAAAACTATTTTCTAATACCTCCACCAAAACAAGTATTATGATACAAAGGATTGTCACTTTAAGGATAAAATTTACAAATTTCATATTAATTTAATTACATTAAATATTTTACCATTAAATCTTATTGGAATAAAACAAAAACCACCTCACAGAGATGGTTTTTGTCTACTAGTCGGATTTTAAGAAATCCGGGAATTGTGGACTCGACAGGACTTGAACCTGCTACCTCGTCAGTGCAAGTGACGCGCTCTACCAGGTGAGCTACGAGCCCTGATATATCTAACCTCAAATAAGATCACTTACTCAAGTGCGCACTATAATAAGGATTTATGGTCAATAAGTCAACCGTTTTACCTGTTAATAGTTATTGAGGGAGAGCGTCGACGGTGAGTCGTCCATTTTGATCCCAAACATCTTTTGGATTCTCTGAAGAAAATGCAACACGTTCACTGTCAATCCTTACCGGATAGACTGTTTCAGTATCAATTAAATAGATAAACGGAAGACATGCTTCACTTCCTACATAAGGCACTTCACAGAAATACACAATATCTTTCTTTGGAGATAACGCGTATGTCGCTATTGCAGCGTGTTCACCTTCTCGCATTTCAAGTTCAGTTTTACCGTCCACCAAAGCTGAAAGTAATCGCACTTCCCCATTAACCACAACAGATAGACCATGTGAATCAATAGTCAGTAATGCATTTGTAGTTTGAGCCTGAATAACTGCTGCGTTTTGGATAGCAGGTGCAGAGACATATTTAATCTTATCTTCCAGCTGTGTTACACCAAAAGCTATATAGGCAGTTACAAAGCCGATAAAGTATGCAGTGAGCAAAATTGCTACACGTTCGTTTCGAGTTCCTTCCATAATATTATAAGTATACCAGTATGTTGGTATTTGATTATTCGTTTTTATCCACCTGTAGTGTCTGTGAAATATTTTCAATACGTTGTACCAGTAGTAAATCTCTTTTTGTTAGTCCGTTCATTTCGTGTGTAGTGACGGTAATTTTCACCTTCGCATAGGTAAAATGAATATCGGGGTGATGTTTCAAAATTTCTGCGTTCACACTAATGCGCGCAATGAAGATCAATCCATCAATATGCTTATCAAAATCAAACGTCTTGGTGAGCTTTGTTTGCTTGCTATCCATCTTCCATTCAGGCACACGAGCAATTACCTTCTTTAGTTCAGACTTTGTGAGTAGTTTTAAATCAGATTTCATAAATAATTAATGTGCGATGGTAATAAGGTGAGCAACCAATTCCTTGTAATTGCCTCCTACAGCTTCAATAGACTTTGGAAAGAGGGATTCTGCAGTTAACCCAGGTAGGGTATTTACCTCTAAGAAGTAAACGCCGTCAGGGGCCACTATAAAGTCAGAACGTGAGTAATGGCGCAGGTTCAATGTTGTGTGCACTTCCTGTGCAAGAGATTCGAGCAACTGTTTTTCTTCTTTAGTAAAGCGTCCAGGACAAATTTCTTCTGTCTCTCCTGTATATTTTACATCTTCTGAAAAGAAATCGGTAGTTGCAGGTGGAATAATTTCAATTACGGGCATCTTGTAGAGGGCTTCGTTTCGGTATTGCTCCAAAATTCCTGCCGTTGCTTCTCTTCCTTTGATTCGTTCTTCTACCAAAAGATCTGGATACTCAGCGAGCAATTCCTTTAAAACTGATCCTAACTCATGAGAACCCTTTGCCATTTTTGTACCAATGGAAGAACCACCAAATACAGGCTTCACTACATACTCAGGTCCAAAAAGCTCTCCAATACTTAAAGCAGTTTGAATTGGGTCATGAGAATCTGATGCGGTCACACGCATGAATTTGGGTGTTTTAATCCCCACCTTCTGCAGATGTTCTTTGGTAAGTACTTTGTTCATTGCAATAGCTGAAGCATATGCTCCACTTCCTGTGTACGCAATAGAAAGCTTTTCAAGTTGTCGTTGCACTTGTCCGTCTTCACCATACTCGCCATGTAATGCAATAAACACAACATCAACACCCATAAGGGCTAACTCTGGTTTCTTTGCAAAGCCATCAACAAACCAATGTCCATCCCGTGAAATAACAATATCTCGAGTGGTAACATCGAGTTCTTTCAGTGCCTTAAGCACACCAGCTCCCGTTTTCATTGAAACGTGATACTCAGCACTTGGCCCACCGCGCAATACGGCAATAGTTTTCCCTTGCATTACTATATAGTATCACGCTGTCTTTTGTTCTTGGAACTCAGTTGTTACTTAAGTTTCCGCTTGCTTCGGTGATACGTGATAGCAAATCGGTGCGACTCCGCATTTGCCAGAAGGATTGCGTGTTCATGGTGTGCAAGAAGTTTCTTTGCAGCAATCAGCCGAACCGGTTTATGTCGTTCATCCTTAACTACTGCAACTACAGGTATCAAAACGCCCGCTTTACGTAACACATGCTCCGCAGCATTTTTCTGTGCTGTACTACCATCTACTACTATAATCTGTGGATAGGGCCATTCTGGGTGTTGTAAGCGTCTTTCTATAATCTCTTTAAGCGCAGCCGGGTCATTACTTCCGGTAACACTCTGAATTTTAAACTTTCGGTACTCACTTTTCTCAGGCTGACCACCTTCAACAACCGTCATTACGCCAACCATATCTTTTCCTGCAAGGTGCGCTATATCATATGCCTCAATACGAATTGAGCGTTCATCACGGTAAATACGACTTTCGTCCTTGATCAATGCGATGTCTTGAATATGTTGTAGTGCGTAAATTTTTCGTTTGTATACTTCCGCCTGCTCAAACTCTTCTTTCTTCGCGTGCAACATCATTTCCTTTGTCCATTCATCAATAACTTGCTGCTTCTTCCCTTCGAAAAAAAGCCGGATATGTTTAATGGTTTTCCCGTATTGTTTTTTATCAGTTTCATTTGGATAAAGTCCTATTTGACGATTGAAATCTATCTTTCCTCTTGCAATTTTTGTTTTCTGTTCTGAAATCGGTGCTTTAGTGTCATAGAACTTGAAAAGTTTTCGAATGATTTGTAGTGCCTCACGAAATAGTGACCCACTGGTAAACGGTCCAAAATGATACAGAATTTCCTCCTCTTGGAACTTTTCAGTTAAATCTTTGCCGCGTACTACAAGAACTCTCGGGAACTCTTCTTTTGTGATAACTAAGTGGTTATAACTTTTATCATCTTTTGAAATTGTGTTGTACTTTGGCTTGTGTGAACGAATGAGATTCGACTCAAGGATGAGCGCTTCAAGTACTGAGTCCGTAACAGTAAACTCGACTGTTTTTGCCTCTTCAACCATTTGTTCAATTATTTTTGAACGCTTCTGATCTATATCTTTTGCAAAATAACTTGTAACACGATTCTTCAGAGAGGTCGCTTTTCCAATATATAAAATTTCCTTCTTAGATCCCAAGAAGAAATACACACCTGGTGTATCAGGAAGATTTTTCTTTTTGAGGTCAGTTTTCAACATATGGCTACTATACCAGTTATTTATGTGACAATGCTTAGTTAATTTTTCAATACTTTTTTGAGATACTTTCCTGTGTGAGACTTCTCTACCTCAGCAACTTCTTCCGGAGTTCCTTTTGCAACCAAATTTCCTCCTCCGTCACCACCTTCAGGACCGATATCAAGTACGTAATCAGAACTTTTAACCAAGTCCAAGTTGTGCTCTATAACCATAACAGTGTGTCCACGTTCAACTAACCCTTGTAGAATTTTAATAAGCAGTTTTACATCTTCATAATGTAGTCCAATAGTAGGCTCATCCAAGAGATAAATAGTTTTCTGTGTATGTGGTCGATAGAGTTCTGATGCTATTTTTACTCGTTGTGCCTCCCCTCCTGACAGTGTAGTAGCGCTTTGTCCGAGTTCTAGGTATCCAAGCCCTACTTCTTGCAGTGCATTAAGACGTTCAAAAATTGAGGGAACATCTTTAAAGAAAACGGTCGATTCTTCCACGGTCATATGGAGTACTTCGTAGATATTCTTTCCTTTGTAATACACTTCAAGTGTTTCTTTGGTAAACCGTTTACCGTCACACACATCACAACCTACATACACTGTTGGCAGAAAGTGCATTTCTACTGCGATAACTCCATTACCCTGACATGCTTCACAACGTCCACCTTTTACGTTAAAGCTAAAGCGTCCTGGTTTCCATCCTCGTGCTCGTGCCTCACCTGTTGCTGCAAACATGTCACGAATGTGGGTAAATGCTCCCGTGTATGTCGCTGGGTTAGAACGCGGAGTTCGTCCAATTGGTGACTGGTCAATGAGAATTGTTCGTCCTAGATATTCTGTACCAGCGATGGATTTTGCATTGTAGGTTTGCACTGTTCGATGTTTCATATCTAAACGTGCAAGAAGATTCTTGTGTAGAATTTCGTACATAAATGTAGACTTACCTGAACCTGATACACCAGTCACAGTGATTAGCTTCCCGAGAGGAATATCAACATTCATATTCTTAATGTTGAATGCCTTCCCTCCACGAATTTTAATAGATCCCTTTTCTGATGTACGCCGTTGAGGAGATTCAATTTTCTTTTCTCCACGTAAGTAAGCAAGTGTCACGGACTTAGAATCATTCTTCGGTGCATCAAGTAGCTTTGGCAAATAATCAGCAACTACAATCTCACCTCCGCGAATGCCGGCACCCGGACCCACGTCTACCAAGTAGTCAGCAGCATAAATAGTATCCTCGTCATGTTCCACTACCAAAATAGTGTTACCTAAATCACGCAATTCAGTAAGTGTCTGAATGAGCTTGTCATTGTCTCGTTGGTGCAATCCGATGGTTGGTTCATCAAGTACATATAAAGCGCCCACAAGGCCAGAACCAAGCTGTGAAGCAAGGCGTATACGCTGTGCTTCTCCACCAGAAAGTGTGTTCGCACGGCGATTAAGAGTGAGGTATTCAATACCAACATTATTCATAAATTGGAGACGCTCAATGATTTCACGTAACGCTGGCCACGCAATTTCATGCTGTTTTTTAGTCAGTTTCAGGTTATCAATAAATTTTGTAGCATCCTTCACCGTTAGTGCTGTAAAATCAACGATATTCATTCCTAGTCCGTTTTTTCCTCCCTTTCCTAGATATACACGAAGAGCTTCTTTTCGTAGTCGTGCACCCTTACAATCGGGACAGACGTCAGAATTAAAGATACCAACCACACCAAGACCGTTACATTCTTCACATGCTCCATAGGGTGAATTAAAGGAAAATAAACGTGGTTCAACTTCAGGAAAAGAGGATCCGTCAACGGGACAAATAAATTTTGCAGAAAGTGTACGTTCCTTGCCATCAGGACTTTGAATTTTTACTAACCCGTTTGATTGATGCAATGCAACTTCAACAGCTTCTGAAAGTCGTTCGTGTGAGCCCTTGGGATCATCAGTAAACTCACTGACATAAATTTCATCTACAAGTACGTCAATGTCATGGCGTTTAGTTTTGGTCAGTGTAATTTTTTCACGTAGTTGCTTAATCTCACCATCAATTTTTACTGTTTCAAATCCTTTTCCAAGTAAATCATACAAAAGTTGATAGTATTCCCCTTTTCGTCCCACTACCACTGGTGAGAAGATAGAAACACGACCTTTAGACAACTCAATACCCATTACCTTTTGCGATTGTTCTTTTGTTGCTTTCTTTACCTCCTTGTCCTCAATAGATTTTAGGACAATTCCAAGAATTTCATCTTGTGAAAGTTTCTGAATCTCAATATCAACATCTAGACAATATGGTTGCCCAACACGAGCATACAAAATACGGAGGTAATCATAAATTTCTGTAATAGTCGCTACCGTAGAGCGCGGATTTCGGGATGCTGACTTCTGATCAATTGAAATAGCAGGTGAAAGACCAGAAATTTCATCCACGTCAGGCTTCTGCATTTTATTTAAAAACTGTCGTGCATACGGCGAAAGAGACTCGACGTACCGACGCTGTCCTTCGGCAAAAATAGTATCAAAGGCCAGCGATGATTTCCCAGATCCTGAAGGGCCCGTTATTGCAATCATTTTTCCGCGAGGCATTTCAACGTTCACGTTTCTAAGGTTGTGTGTTCGTGCACCACGCACCACAATTTTCCCCTGACGTTCCTCGTCAATATTCCAACTTACTTTTGTTTTTTTATCTTCTTTTTTAGCCATACGTTGTTTATTTGTGAATCACCACACGAACCTCCGGATGGAGCCGAAGGTTATAGTGGGTCGATTATACTCGATCTAACGCTCTTTGGAAACAGTCTTATTTAAGGTAACTACAATATGTGTTCCTACACCTTTAATTGATTCAACACCAATCTTTGCCCCCATTAACTCTATAAGTTGTTTTGTGATCCACATACCCAGACCTGTACCAGTAATTTGGCTTACATCATCGTTCTTTACACGGAAGAACGGTGCAAAAAGTTGTTTCTGATCTTCTGCTGAAATCCCCATACCAGTGTCCTTAACCCGAATGACAACTTTGTTGAACTTCTGGGCAACTGATAATTCAATCTCACCATCGTTTGTATATTTAATAGCATTACTCACCAAGTTTGTTATTGCCTGATGCAGGCGCATTCGATCACCCATAACTACATGTGATGTGTCGGTACCAATGTGTTTAAGTATGATATTTTTTTCTTGTGCAGAAATGTGCAGTTCATCAATAACCGCAATAACTACTTCCGAAACATCAAAATTTTCTTTCTGGAATGCAAGTTTCCCAGACTGAATACGTGCAACATCTAAGAGATCATTAACGATGGTAAGGAGTCGCTCTGCAGAATCAGTAATTCTTTTTGCATGTTTTTGTTGTTCTGGATCCTTCAACGACTCATTCATCATTGACGAGTACCCTTTTATTGCAGTAAGTGGCGCCCGTAATTCGTGCGCAATCATATTGGCAAATAAATCCTTCATTTCATTGGCTTTTTGCACCTTAATATAAAGATACCGATAGTCCGTGAGACGTATGTGCCAGTACGCCAATGCCATTATAAATATGTACACAAAAAACAAAGAGTACAGCGCGTCACGCTCTCGTTGTTTAAAGAGGTTATCTATTTTCTCAAACGAAAACAGTGTATATATGAAATAGAAAGTTCCTTCGTTATCCTGTACTGCTTTGTATGTCAACCACCACCGGGCGTCTTGAAAATAAACTTCACGAATAAGTGATTCATCCTCAGCAACAACTAATGCACTTTTATAATTAACAGGATCTTCAATTGGTAGACCAATAGTTTCCTGATTTAATGCAGCAATTGGCACCACATCAAAACCTTCAAGTCTTGCAATATTAAAATCAATTATATCGGGGTTGAGCTTGGTAATCCGCTCAATTTCCCGTTGCATTATTTCAGGAGAAAAGTCAGATGTGATCAGCACAGAGGTAAAAGCATCTTGCAGAATTCCGATTCTATCTTTCTGAATACGTTCTTGATTTTCTCTACCCACATCAAGAAATCGTTGCCCACTATGAAGAAATAGTACTGGAATAACAAACAGTAGAATCAAAATAAAAAGCAATTGAGGATGCTCTTTAAGATATCGCAATCCTCGCTCTAAAATAAATAAGATACGAGAGATCATGATTTTTCTTCTTCAGGAAGCGTTACCCCAACAAGTCGGCGTTGTCTTGAATCAACGTGTATCCCCAAGAGAATCAAAACTAATCCAATAGAAACAACTGAGATGGAAAGTATCAGATATATCATATATTCTGAAAGTAACGAATTTTCATCTGGTTGTGTCTGTGTTGAAGAAACCAAAACAGCATCACTTGGTGAAAACGCTTGCGCTTCTTTCACAAAGGCAAATGGTTCACTTTTAGCAACAATACGTCCTGCATTGTCTGTTACACCTACATACACATTATGTTCACCATCCTCTAGTTCTTTATCAAATCGGTACTGCCATGAACCATCAGACTCAGTACGGACAGTCACAATCACTGGTGTACTAAAGATATACAACGTTACAAAACTATTAGGAAGCGCGCGTCCTGCTATCACTGCTTGTGCAGGAACACCGTCTGCCTGCACCCCAGGTTCATCCTCGTGGACAGCGGTAATTGTTTCCACTGCAAGAAGGTCCTTACGTTCAACACCGCTCTCTCTTGGTGATTCATAGACAACAGCAACTTCCCGTGTGGCGTCAAGTGGGTCATACCCTCCTTCGATTTCAAGACCATCAATAACACCGTCGCTGTCAGAATCAGCACTAAACGGATCAGTATTATAAAGAGAAATTTCATCGTAGTCTGTTATACCATCCTTGTCAGTATCAAGGAATATCTTATCTCCTGAACGTTCTACTATAATTTTTTCAATTTTTCTATCTAATTCTGTGTGTTTTTCAACAAGTGCATCAATTTTGGTATTAATTTCTATTGTTAGATCTGCTTTCCTTTCCTCGTCAGCAATAGTAGCTATAATTTCCTGTTTCAGATTCTCAAGCCGAGCTTTAGCACGTTGAATCTGATCAACGTCCTGTGAGCGCAATGCACTGGATAGTCGCGTAAGCTCAGCTTCAATCTCAACTCTGTATTGACTAATAAGTACGTGTGATTGACTTTCATCAGGATCAAGAGATTCCGTACCGTCTTCAGCAATAATGGTATCTTGCTTTTCAAGAAAGAGATCCCCTTGTTCTTCGCGTAATGCATCCTCTGCTTTTTTTGTCTCAAGTAATTCCGTTTTAATGACTTCTTGCTCTTTGGTTGCTACATATGAAACGACGGAATTATCAACCCGAACCAGTTCATGATCACTACCGTAGGCCCCGTATTTATTTTTTACACGCGCAAATAGCGCATACTTGCCATTGGGTTGATTTTTTGTGTACCAACGGTACGTCCATATATCAACGTCTGCTTTACTAGCTAGTCCGAGCAGTTCTCCTTTTTTTGTTGCTTCAGCAACAACATACAATTCAACAAACTGTGCTGTTGCAGTTTCAACAGTAATATCTATCGTTCCGCTGAGATCCAACTGATTAGGTATGGAAACAAAAATATCAGGAATAGCAGATGCGATAGTTTGATCTACAGACTCTTGTGAAGTTGGACTTGGTTCATCCACAAGACTCGTATCTACAGGCTCTTTAGGGGCATTTTCTGTTGTGCCAGAAGCGAGGTTCATAACTGCAAATGAAACAGTATTTGTTTCATAATTACCAGACTCATTCTTAACACGTGCTTCAACTTGGTATTCTCCATTTACAAATGGAACTGTGTCCCAATTGTAACGCCAGTTGCCAGAAGTCGCTTCGTAAGCTCTTCCAATATAGTTTTTTGAACCTGAATCAACATGATATGCGTACAACTTAACCTCCAGTGCGTCAGCAACAGCAACAGTCAGCTGAACATCACCAGCAACAGGCGAGCTTTCTCGTAATGAAAGTACTGCATCCGGTTGCGTGTCTACACTCACTATCTCTGAAGCTGTGGTTGAACTAGTAGAATCAGGAGTGTTGCGTACCTCCCTATAATTAGAGTGCGCATTTCTGTATGGAGAGTCAACGTTGTAAGCATTAAAAACATCTACAGCCAATTTATAGTTTCCGTCGGGATGTTTTTCTGTGTCCCATTGGAATACCCAGCGAGAAGAACCAGATCCAGCTTCAGTTGCGCTACCAAGCACAATTGGGTTTGTATATGATTCTCTAAAAACAAGTACATCAACCTCATATGCATCTTCAATAAAAATTTCAACCGGCACAACACCTTGTAAAAGTTGTATATCCTCGAATACGAATGTTGCAGGTGGTTTTTTATTGGGTGCCCCAGCGGCATCCGTCCCGTTTTGTGGTGTTTGTTCCTCAAAAAGACATTTGTTGTAGTCATGAGATGACATTATTTCTGGATCACATTCAGAAACAGTGCCTGAGGTCACAGAGGCAGTAGAAGCGATCTGTGCAACCAATGGCTCACTCCATACGTGTTGTGAAAACATGAGAGTAAAAAAGGCACCCGCAGCAACAAAGAATACGCCACTGAATCTTGCTGTTTGAATTGCTAACAGGTCCGTTTTTAATGGCAGTGTGTATGATGAAATCAATGCAATTTGTGCAGAGGCACCCAAAGAAGCTGCCATCTTTTGTTTATTGGAAATCTTTTTGGATTTTTTCGCTTTAGTGGCGGTAATTTTCTTTGCAGTGGCTTTTTTTACTTTTGATTTTGCAACAACTTTCTTTACTACCTTTTTAGCACTTTTTTTAGTGGGAGTTTTCTTAACATTAGAAGAAACCACCTTTTTGGGTGTTTTTTTCAACGCAGAAGAACCTCCTTTCCCGACCTTTTTAGTCGTAGTCATAGATACAGTATACAACTGTCGCTAAAAAATAAGAACAACGTGTATGTCAATAACTTAGTTTACACAATACGCCTTCTGTGGAGGCATTAATAAATTCCTTTCTTTTTAATTTTCTTCTTAGTTTCACTGGTTAAAAGATAGTCGATTTCATCACGAAGAATTGCTGCAGTTTCAAAATCTAAAATAGCTACTGCAGCTTCCATTTGTTTTCGCTTCTCTTTTAATGTTTTTTGAGGATTTTTTTTGTAAAGCTCCATGTCTACTGTCAATAACGTTTCGACAGTTTCATCATGCTTAGTACGCAATTGGTCTGCAATAGATTTGATTTCTTTAGTGATACTTATTGGTGTGATCCCATGTTCCTTATTGTATGCAATTTGAATTTCGCGTCGTCGATTAGTTTCTTCAACTGCATAGGTGAGAGCATTAGTCATCTCATCTGCATAGAGAATAACGCGGCCGTTAACATTACGTGCAGCACGACCAATTGTCTGAATTAATGCAGTTTCACTCCGAAGGAATCCGGCTTTATCTGCGTCAAGGATAGCAACCAGCTCCACCTCAGGGAGATCGAGTCCTTCACGCAAGAGGTTTACCCCAACTAAACAGTCAAACACCCCTTTTCGGAAATCAGTAAGAATATCAATCCGTTCGAGTGTATCTACGTCACTATGGATATATTTTGTCTTGATCCCCTTCTCTTCTAAGAAATCTGCTAAGTCTTCTGCCATTTTTTTAGTAAGTGTCGTAGTTAAAACACGAGCACCACCTTTGATAATGCGACCAGCTTCGTCAATAAAATCTTTTATCTGTCCTGGATAATTACCCTTCTCGCTAACTGGACGCATATCAATCTCGGGATCAATAAGTCCTGTTGGTCGAATAATTTGTTCTACAATCTGACTATCCTTATGTTCTGCCTTTTCTAACTCATATTTCCCTGGTGTTGCAGTTGTATAAATAGTCTGCCCGATGCGTGTTTCAAACTCTTGAAAATTAAGTGGTCGGTTATCTACCGCTGAGGGTAGTCGAAAACCAAAGTCTACAAGATTAATTTTACGAGACCTGTCAGCTGCGTACATGCCTCCAATTTGAGGAACTGACACGTGCGACTCATCAATGATGGTTAAAAAATCTGGAGTTCCGTCTGCTTTGTGTGGAAAATATGAAAGAAGTGTAAATGGTGCTTCCCCAGATTTTCGTCCATCAAAATGACGCGAGTAGTTTTCAATACCACTACAGAATCCAACCTCACGCATAAGTGCAACGTCGTGATCGGTACGGCGTTTGAGTCGTTCAGATTCAAGTAGTTTTCCACCTTCTTTTTTAAATTTTGCTAGTTGCTCTTTAAGTTCATCTTGAATGTCAGAAATTGCACGCTTCCGCTCTTCTTCTGGGGTTACAAAGTGTTTAGCTGGGAACAAAAAGAACACATCAGCCTCTTCAATAATTCTTCGAGAGATTGCATCAATCTTTGTAATTGACGTCACTTCATTACCGGAAAATCCCATGCGATAAATCACTCGTTCATTGGTTGGCATTACCTCAACTGTATTACCCACTGCTCTAAACATACCTGGAGTAAGATCCGCATTGGTGCGATTAAAGTACATCGAGACGAGCATGCGCAACATGTCTGCACGTGTAGTCTGGAAGCCTCGTTCAATTTTCTTATGCACCTTCATGTACTGTTCAGGAGATCCCAAACCATAAATACATGATACTGAAGCAACGATAATCACATCACTTCGGGTAAGTAGTGCCTGTGTTGAAGCATGACGTAAACGATCGATTTCTTCGTTGATTTGTGATTCTTTTTCAATATATGTGTCGGAGGTTGCTACATATGCTTCTGGTTGGTAATAGTCATAGTACGACACAAAATAATGCACCTCATTATTTGGAAAAAAGTCTTTGTATTCTTGAGCTAATTGCGCAGCAAGTGTTTTGTTATGTGCGATAACGAGCGTCGGCTTCTGAATATTTTGGATTATGTTTGCTGCAGTAAATGTCTTTCCCGAACCAGTCACGCCTAAAAGTGTCTGGTGTTGCATACCAGCATTAATACCATTGGTTAATTTCTCAATTGCTTGAGGTTGATCACCTGCAGGAGTTTTATCAGTGGCTATTTCAAATTTTTTGTCCAACATAAAGTCCCATGAGTATACCCTGCGTATCACAAGAGATAAAGTAAAACACGTTTTTAATAGTTATGTATGTGGTAGAGAACCAACCTATCTGCTATCATATTACACATATATGAAAGATGTCTCAGTGGTGCTTCCTTGTCTCAATGAAGAAGAAGGACTTGGAGCTGCAATTACAACAATTCTTACGGTTTTCAAGGATAACTCAATCGAGGGAGAAATTATTGTTGTAGACAACGGCAGTACCGATAGCACAGCGATAATCGCACAGGATTTTCCTGTTGTATATGTTTATGAACCTGCACGCGGATATGGGAATGCATACAGATCAGGCTTTGCTAAGGCTCAGGGAATGCACGTCATCATGGGCGACCCTGACTCCTCGTACGACTTTAATGAGATACCAAAGTTTCTAAATCTTTTGAAAAACAACGACGTTGTACTGGGTTCACGGTTCTCAGGAGTCATGGAAGAAGGAGCAATGCCTTTTTTACATAAATATGTCGGTAACCCTGGGATACTCTTTTTAATGCGAGTACTCTACGGATTAAGATTAACAGAACCAAGTACAGGGTTTGTGGGATTACGCAATGAAATAATACCTGCGTTAAAACTTAAAGAAGAAGGTATGGAATTCTCTTCTGAAGTACTCGTTCGAATCAAGCAGAATAATTTCTCACTGCATGAAACTCCAATCAACTACAAAATACGTAGTGGTACTTCAAAACTCCGCACTTTTCGGGATGGATTTCGTCATCTTTGGTTCTTACTTAAGGCAAGATGGGTATAAATAGCAATTTATGAAAATAGCAATTTTTCATAACTTCATGGACAATATTGGTGGTGCTGAAATGGTAACGCTGAGTCTTGCTGAACATCTTAATGCCGATGTATATTCCTGTGTTGCAAATCAGGAGAATATCAAAAAAATGGGATTTTCCGTTAAGGTTAAAACAATATCACCAATCCCACTTAAACCACCGTTGCGCCAGCAAATGGCAGCACACAACTTCAAGAAGCTCAAACTCAAAGATAAATACGATTTTTATATTATTGCAGGTGATTGGGCTATTACTGGTGCAGTACATAACAAGCCTAACTTATGGTATGTACATGCACCTAAACGTGAGCTATGGGATTTGTATGAATACACCAGGGAACATTTGGTGCCAGATGGAAAACACATTAAAAACTTCAACCGATATGTTTTTGATGTATGGGTTCGCTATAATCGTTGGGTAGATAAGAAATATATTAAGCACATAGAACAGCTTGCCTGTAATTCGAAAACCGTCCAAGCACGCATAAAAAAATATCTGAAACGAGATGCTGTTGTAATCTACCCCCCTACTGACACAAGAAAATTTGCATATAAAACAACTGGTGATTATTGGTTATCAGTAAACAGAACCATAAAAACAAAAAGAATCGAGTTACAGACAGGGGCATTCAAACAATTGCCTGATGAAAAATTAATAATCGTTGCTACATACGAAGATGCAGAACACTTTCTCGAATATCGAAAGACCATAACAGACACAAAACCTGATAATGTGACACTCGTCTCACACGTTTCGTTTGATGAACTTACTGATCTGTATGCCAACTGCAAAGGTTTCATTACCACTGCCAAAGATGAGGACTTCGGACTTACGGCAGTTGAAGCAATGGCATCTGGTAAGCCAGTAATTGCCCCTAATGAAGGTGGGTATAGCGAAACTATCGTACATGGAAAAACAGGATTACTGATCGATGCAATATCGGTTGAGAAAATTGTTGATGCGATCAAAGAGATCAATCGTAACCCAGCAGCTTACAAGGATGCATGCATCAAAAGAGCGCAACTATTTGACACACGTGTCTTTATCGAAGCAATTAAAAAGCAAATTGGCTATGGAGCATAAAGTAATCTTCATTTCTCACAACCCGCACGAGGTACATCTTGCATTTGCAAATGTACTTGGTTCAAAAATTCTTATCACCCCGTTACAAAAACTAATTTCACTCACAAAAAAAATAAAAGTGATGGGTCGATTTTTCTCTGTATTCTCCTTGTGTTATGGATTAGTAACTAAGGTTAACGAAGATATTCTCTTTGTTGATGGCGCATCATCACTACTGGTTGCTGTTGGCATGAAATGGCGTAATAAGAAATTGATTCTTGTATACCTTGATTGTGACACCATGTTTTATGCATTAGCACGCAAGGGTGCTCAGAAAAAAAGGGTAGTCCAATTTTTTCTTAAGTATATCGATGCGGTAATTTCAGTCTCAGACCTAAATCAATCATACATCCCAATTGACGTACCCAATGCAGTATGTGTTCCTTTTCCTAGTAAGGTGTTCCCTGTTTCCCAGACCAAAAAACCATACGGTTTATTTGTTGGTCGATTAGATTCTGATAAAAATATACTCAATATAATTAAAATTGGACTTCAGTGCCCTTTTTTGGAAAAGATAATTGTAGTCGGTGATGGAACATACAAAAAAGAGGTAGTGGAGTTGGCTAACGCAAACACAAAGCTTGAATACGTTGGACATACAAAGGATGTATCAAAATACTATAATGAATGTATGTTTCTTCTGCACCTCAATGAGCACGACCCACATCCTACCGTCACAATGGAAGCGGCTCTATGCGGATGCTTTCCTCTTTTAACGCCAACAGTAGGGACCGCATACCTTTTTGATGAAATATTTACCATTACAGATATGAATGATTTTGCATTAGTAAATAATAAAATTAAGTACTTCCTACAAAATCATGTTGAAACGTCTGCACTACTCAAAAAATCACTAGCTGGACTACCTACTAAGGAGAGCTCTGTAACACACTTCAAGCATACTTTTACACAGCTAGTTAATACTCTCACAAAATGATATTTAGCGTTGTTATCTGTACCCATAACCGCTCTGATTCGCTGCTCAGGACACTACAGAGTCTTGAGCAACAGACACTTCCCCATGCCGATTTCGAGGTGCTTGTTGTTGATAATGCCTCTACAGACAGCACTAAGGAGGTGGTTGCACAAAACATGCCTAAAAATGGTTCTTACTTGTATGAAGAAAAACTCGGCTTATCGCACGCTCGAAACCTCGGCTGGAAGTCAGCACAAGGAACGTATGTCGCATACTTGGACGATGATGCTGAGGCAAGTCCTCAGTGGCTTGCCGGCCTACTCACGGTTTTTAACAGTACATCCAAATCAAACATTGTAGTCGGCGGGCGTGTCACCTTATCTTTTTCATCTAAAAAACCCGACTGGTTGGACGACTCACTTCTTTTTAGCCTTGGTCATTTGCACTGCGGTACTGGTATCAGTACATTAAACAACACAACCTTTTATCTCCATGGCTGCAATATTGCATTTAACAAAGCAACACTTGCAGAAATCGGAGGCTTTGCTTCTCATCTAGGAAGACAAGATAACATCCTACTGTCAGGCGAAGAAGTGTATTTACAAAAGTTACTAATGCAATCAGGGGGTCTGCTTTTATACAGTGATGACGCAAGTGTTACACACCACATTAACGTAACACGATTAAAACGAAGGTGGTTTCTTAAACGTATGTACTGGGAAGGCGTGACTGGCAAACGTATTGAAACAGCACTTTCAAACACACAATCATTTTCAGAGGAGGTTAGTCTTCTCAGACATGAAATAGTATGTAGATCATTTTTTTTGGACTACAATTTCAAAAAATTATGTTCTGTAGCTCTTAGGCTTGGAAGATTAAAAGAATCCTGGAGGAATCGCTAATCAAACTGAGGTTCTACAGTTGTATATTGTTTGAGTGATTGATTATAAACCCCTCGAACTTTGGCGTATTTTGTAGGGTATAAGTACACTTTCTTTTTCAGTAACGCAGCTAAAATACCTACATGCAACCGGTCAGTATGAATCTCAGAAGCATGTTGAACCTTTTCAACAAATTCTGCATACGGTAAATAAGAAATGTCTTCTAAGATGCTTTTGTTGCTTGCGGTATTACCGTTATTAGTGTGTTTGATAAACCTATTCAACTTCCAGTTGATTAAAATAAGTTTTCCTTTCTCAAAGAAATTTTGTGGTACACGATCTAAATCCAATGGAAGAATTGCACTCTCTCTGTCTGTCCGCATTGCATACAGTACATATGATTTAGTACTTGATGCAATTAAATCATCAAGATACTTTGTTCCTTCTAGTAAAAATGCAGTGTCGTTTGAAAGATACAAGGAAATATTTGCAGGTATGTTAAGAGACTGCAGACAGTCATATGATGACCTCTCACGGGCAAATAGGTGTATTTGTGCAGTGGCGTCAGCAAGAATACTTTCAAAGTTCGTTTCCCAAAATTCAAATGTGTGTGGTGCAACAACAATTTTGGTATCAGGATAAGTCTGCAGCATAGACTTTAAGAGTCCAATTCCCTCTTTCCATATATCATTAATATTTGCACCACCATGGATCATGATAATATCCGCTGATTCTGCATCAGCAACAAGGATATGTTTTTTATTTTCAAGATATGTGACAAGACCTTTTTGTAGCAAAAGGTCGCCACTGTTGCCAGCTGAGGCACACAAAAAAATCTTACTATCGCTCACCGATTGCAGAAACGTAACGAATGAATCAGGTAACATGTTCTTTGTACATATTAATAATTTCAGTTGGTTTACCATCAGCTCTGACTTTTCCTGCATCAATCCAGATGATTCTGTCGCAATACTTTTCTAAAATTTCAAGACCATGGCCAACCATAAGAATCGAAGTTCCTGCATGGGCAAATTTCAACATATCCGTAAGAGTTTTTTTTCTAAACGATTCATCACCAGCTGAGAAAACTTCATCAAGTAATAGGATCTCAGGTTCTGTGTGAATGATAATAGAGAATACGGCCCTCTGTTTCATCCCCAAGGAAAATTGATACCATTTAGTATATACAAAATTTTCTAATTCAGCATATGCAACAATTGCATCAAATTTTTCTACAATTTCACGCTGACTAAAACCTAGTAACGTACAGGCAAGATAAATATTGTCTTTAAGAGTTAAACGTGTCTTCATTCCATCACCAAGTTGAATAAGAGGAACAACTTTTCCACTCAAATGCACTTCACCTGAGTCTTTTTCAAGGATGTCAACAAGAATGCGTAAAAGTGTACTTTTGCCAGATCCATTTTTCCCGACGATACCGACTATCTCACCTGCTTGGACAGAAAATGATACATTATCCAGAACCAACAAAGGTTTCTTATGCTCTCTACCAGTAAATAGAGAAACAACAATATCCAAAACACTTTGACTACCTTTGTGGCCAACTGTGTATGATTTTGATAAATTTTGTACGCTGATTCTCTGCATGTACTATTTCTTGAATACGCTAATAAAACCAGTATACAGATTCGAGTGTTTTTTACATACCGCTGATAATCGATATAGCGAATTAAGTGATACTATAGCACCAATTTGATACCGCATTTTACACATCCATACGAGACAAATTTTCATGTAATGGGTGAAGCGGTGTCTTTTTTTAAAGGTAATATTGTGTGAAACAGCAGCTTCATACAACATAATGTCCAAGCTGTTTTTTGCAATGAAGTTTTTCCTAGAGAATACAATATCGTGCCTTTTTTGAGCTATATTCTGATCGGGGAAAAATTTATGTATACCTAATTCATGATACAAAAACATACTATCTACCGTAAAGTTATCAACGACACCAACAAAATAGAACTGCTTAAACGGATCGACTAAATTGGTGTCCTTATTCGTATCAACAGTAATAAAATTCCTATGCTCCAAAAATTTCAGGACAAAATTTGACCACTCAGTATTATTTGTCCATTCATCAAAAGTAATAAAGGCTCCATCTTTGGTTAAGGTTTCTGAAATCCATTGCCAAGAATCTCTGTAGTTTCTTGATTTATTCCAAGCTGGTTCTTTCGGATTAGTAATAAAAGAATGATGATAAAAGTTAAAAGCTGATATATTTCTTTTAATTGGTTCACGCATGAATGTCACATATCGAAATTCTCCTTCAAAGTGCCTGTGTATACCATAATACACTTGATGGCCATAAATACATTTTATTTTATCCTTTTGTTCCGTGCTCAGTGACGATAGATATGAGTCAATATCAGCTCTTTCACTAAAATACTCTGGCGTGTTGCTGACAAGATTATGGAATTCTTCTACATAATACACAGGGAGTCTTTCTTCTGTACTAAAATGCTTTTCCAGATGCAGCCTAAAAGTTGATCCTGCAGTCTTAGGTATGTGCAGAAAGCAATAGGTGATATTTGTTTTAGAAGTATCAGACATAGTATCTATATCATTTCAGCAAATTTAGGCTTTAGTGCATTAAAGACATAAAGTCCCAGACTCAACGTGATCAACGGAAATAGAACCACCCCAATCACTATTTGTAGTTCAGGGACTACTCCAGTTAAAATTCCATCTCGAGAGGCAGTAATAAAGTAATACATGGGATTTGCTTGGTTTACCCATAAAAGTGTTTCCTGCCCTTCTATTGAGTAAAAAATAGGAGTTGCAAACCAAACAAGTGTTGTAAAGAAAGACCATACGTTAGCTAAATCCGTAAAAAACATTGTTAACGCAGCTAATAACAATGAGCAACCAAAAACAAAAATAGCAACAAAAAACAAAATCAAAAAATATATAAGGATACTGTATAGCGGTAAGCCTAATAGCAGTAAGACAACGAAAAATAATCCTGATTCAAATATATGTGCCATCAGATGTTTAAGAACAACAGACAGAACCAGAGCTTCACGCTTAAAGGTAAAGGATTTAATAAAACCACTTTCACGAACCGCTTGTGTTGCATCTAAAGTTGTTCTCGTAAAAAAGTTAAATAAGAGGATACCAATTAACAGATACACTGGGTAATCTGGAATATCAGCACCAAGTCGCTGTGCAAAAACAAAATTAAGTGTCAGAAAAAGCAGGAGTGGATTTAAAAAGTACCAAAGTGTTCCTAGGTAGCTCCCTTCATTTCTCAGCTTGAAGTCAACAGCTGCCAAACGCCAACTGAGTCCAAAAAATGAAGACATATTTTTTTTATGCATCATTATGTTTTTTTAATTAAGTAAATAAAACGAGCATACCAGGGTGAATATTCCTTCAATTTTTTGGAAATAACAAAGGGAGTACGAATCAATTTTGTAAAAAAGTGCGAGATGGGAAAAATGAAAAAATGTAATATCCGATTTCTCCAGAGCACATAGGTGAAATCGAACACATAATCCTTCCTGCCATACGCACGAGCAAATTCAGCCCAAGTCTTCGAAAAGTAAAAAAATTCTGGATTCTGAAGACGACTGCGAATTTTCTGTCGATTTACCGTTGGTGGAAACGTGGTGTACTTTTCAAGCGCACCTAGCATGTCCAAGCCTGCTGTTGTATGACAACATTTCACACATTCACCACAGTTGTGTAATCCGTCAGGTTTTTCCCAGCAAACTGTCAGGTGTTCATAGGACTCTGGCCACAGTACGATACGTTCTAATTTTTCCATCTTAGTGACTGATGCACCAAACACGTCAGCACGAAGCGCATCTGTTGACAGAAGAGGGACCAGTGTATGACTTATCGTGGAAATCATCGGAAAATCGTGTGTGTTGTCAGCTGAGTAATGAAATGTTCCAATTTTCTTTCCGATCAACTGTGCAACACCTATAAGCATTGCGGGATACGTCATGGCCATTGCATATCCATTATTGAAATAGTAAAAATCTTTTGCATTAGTTGCACACGGTACAAATGCTATGTCAAGTTTTTCCATAAGTGCACCATATGCAACAACTTTATTACGCTGTGTAGGATGATCTATTATGGGTGTGTCAAATGATTCAATAAAGAGGGTGTGTGTCATCTGAAAATCAGGATTTTCTTCATACTCAGGTAGGTGTGACAAAAAAGTATACATCGAATCGGCACCCCCCGAGAAAGAACTCATGATACCTTGCGGCCTTTGCACAATGTCTGAGGGAGCTAGCGAATCATACGTGACTGCAACTATCGAAAACCATTGCGGACGCCAAAAATGCAGCGTTTTTTGATACTCCCGCAAATTATACAGAAGTGTCGTTGAGACACTCCCCTCTACATGGATGTCCTCACCGGCGAACATTGCAACCGGTAACAGCGCAGTCAGGAAACCATTCATATCTTCAGGGATACTTGATTGGTAAGTTTTAGGTAACGTAAAAGAAAGTGTGTCAGGGATACTATCAGCAAGACTCTCTGAAATGACACGCGAAGAAATATGCATGGAATCTCCTTCATATTCAATTTTTTTTGCTTTGAGAATCATACACTCGATGTGATCACTACTACTTTGTCTGAGAAATAATCGGAACAATAGTCATATCTCGATCCTGTACCCTAGTAAGCACATCGAAATGTGCATCCACCAAAGTTGTTTCCGATTCACCACTATAAAATATATCACCAAACCCGCTTTTAGTTCGACATATTATTTTTATACCACTTGGTATTTGTTTTTGCACTTGCTTAAAAATAAGATTTTTTGGTAAGGCTTGTAGTCCGATAGTAACATGTGTATATGCGTTATCTACGAATTCTTCACCTAAACCAGTAAGTACTGTAATTGTGTCATGCATACCCAACGCTGCAAGTAATTGCTTTGAGGTCTCTGCGTACTCTGCTTCCTTTTCTATGCATGTAACCTGACATCCAGCGTGTATATGATACAGAATTGCTGTTAACGGGAAAGGTCCACTACCTATAAAAAGAGGGTTACTTTCAGTGTTCATTCCCGAAAGTCGTACCTCTTCTTTAATGAGGTCATCAAAACGATAATACCAGATCGATTTTTTAAGAAATTCAAAATCAATTTCTCCTGTACTAATAGTATGCTCAGTAAATTCTTTTTCAAGCGCTGCAGTATAATCTGTGAAGTGTTGTTGATATTGATGCAAATATTCTGTAAATAAGTCAATAACCTCTTGCTGTTGTTCCTGTGTAAAACTGTGGGTCATAAGACAACCCTCCAGAAGTGCAACATTTCTAAAGATATCCTCCGTACTGAGAGCACTTTCTGTGGACAGATTATTTTGGATAGTTCGCAGTTGGTTTAGTACTTCTGTGTAATCAGTGTTATTCATGTATTTTTTATTAATTGTACAAATTTAGTATATGTAGATGACTTTTGTTTCAATACTGCGGACAGCTTGTAAAAATTCGGCCACGGTGCTTTCAAATATTGGGTGACACTGTCGATAATGGCATTACAAAAATTAATAACACTGCTGCGCATGATCACGTACGTATAATCAATATAAAACGCATACGCTCCCATATTCCACGCTAATCGTCTGAGTGTTATCGGAAAATACATATATTCTCGACAGTAATGGGTAGTTCTCAAAAGATGTCTATTAAGTTTTGATGGAAATGTTGTGTATGTTTCTAGCACTCCCATCATTTTTAGTCCTGCCATGGTACAAACACATTTTTCACATTTTCCGCAATTTTTAAGTCCATTAGGATACTCAAAACATGTGACAAGTCGTGTGTGTGTATCACTCCACTTTGAAATTGCTTTAATTTTCTCTAGTTTATTTACTGATGCTCCATATACACTCATGTTCATTTTTTCAGTAGTAAGCATCGGGAGCAAATGATGACTAATTATAGACAATATTTCATAGTCATGTGTATTATCAGAAGAGAAATAAAATCGTGGAATAACACTTTCAAAAAATACAGCAACACTCGCAAGCGCAGAACTCATAGTGTAGTAATTCTTCATTCCTGTATCAAACTGATGAAATGAATTCATGTTTGTTTCTACTACAATAAGATCAATATTCTGAGCATCAGTAAGTTCTTTAAATTTAGTAATTTTTAACTCTTGTGTTTCATTGCTTTCTCCAACGGTATCAAAGCCTCGTATATACATAGCGTGAGTTACTTGAAAATCTTCAAGTGGTTGATTTTGTGGAAGATGCGACCACAAAGTGTAAGTGGAATCAATTCCTCCAGAGTATGAAGATATGGCTCCTGTACGTCCTGCGTCTACTCTTTCGCTGCAGGCAGTATCATACGTAATATTAGAAAAATAAAAATCATCAGGGGCCCAGAAGTGTAGAATACGCTGGTACTCCTTCAAATTGTATGCCAATGTTTGTGAAATAGAACCCTGAACATGTATATCCTCTTTAAAAAACATCGCCATAGCAACTAATGGTATAAGAAAGCCATTATGATTCTCGGAAAGAATATCATTATATTTTTTTGGAAAGCGATACCAAAGAACCTCTGGTGCTTTATACCATGCATTTTCTGGGTGATCCGTTCCTCTATTCTCCCATTCTACAACCACAGAAAGTTCTATACATGATTCATCAATTTTCTTTTTAATAGGATGAATTATCATGCGTAAGACCTATAGTATATAATTAAGGTTCTTCTATGACAAATTGGTTAAAGATTGGCCTTTTGGCTGTTGTTTTAATAACAGGAGTCTTTCTTGCATATCAACCTCACCTTGGGCAGCCATATCCACTTTTGGGTGACGAGTACATACACATAGCTCTTGCACAACAATTTCTTGATGAAGGGGCACTTCCCTTTACGAATCCTTATTTTGCCAACAACCCTACACATATAAATTTTGAATCTGGTTTCCACTTCTTCCTTGCGGGTGTATTTAGTCTAACACCCAGTGATCCTGTACTTTTTTATAAGTATTTTGTGATTTTATTCATGCTTGTTAATAGTCTCCTATTGTTTACTCTAGTAAAATTATGGAGCAGTGATTATGTAACTTCACTTTTTTCTGTATTCTTCTTTGGAACTATACATTCCGCAGGAGGACTTCTTACCCACCACTATTTTGTACCGTTGACTCTAGGTGTTTCGTGCTTGTTTCTGTCGCATATTTTTTTCCATCATTGGGTATCAGGACACGGTAAAAAATATTTGGGGTACTTGATATGTGTACTGGCTGCTACAGCCGTAACCTACCCCCCAACACTGTTTTTCTTTTTGGGAACCCTTGTTATATATCTCATATCTTTGGATCATTCTGTGGCGTCATTCTTTAAAACTTCCCCATCACGTTTTCTAAAACACATTCTAGCATTTACTATTTGTACAGGTGCGCTTTTTATCGGTTCCCTTTACGGACTAAACCTGTTGGATAAGGTAGTCTTTGATCCCTCCTGGGATATTACACAAACAAAATTTTCACCACTAATCTACTTTGGCCTAATTCCAAATCTGTTTGCACTGCTTGGACTGGATGCAGTGATCCAAAGAAAAAAAGAAGATTCAAAAATTATTATATATTGGTTCTTCATTGCTGTAACAGCTATCTACTTTTTCTATAGTGCAGGGTTTAGTATACTCGTGCCATTCCCAAGGCTATTTTTCTTTTATCTTATTGGCTTGAGTATTCTTTGCGGATATGGAGTTGGGTATGTCATACAGCAAACAATCACTATGCGCAGTAAATTACAGCAAATCGGAGTAATAACCATAATTTTGTTGCTCTGCAGTACGCACTTTTTCTTTGCTCAAAAGAAAACCCATCAACTACCAACGATATTGGACGAGTCTCTCTATACACTACTTATAGACCTGGACACACAAATTGCAACAGACGCATTGGTTATTTCTGACAATGTAACATCATTGGCTGTATATCCAGTTTCAAGTAAGCACGTTACCAATGTGCTCAATACCAACATCGGCGGTGGCAATACGCAAGCAACACATGCTTTTCTCACGGAGTCCTGTGCAGAGAAAAAAGAAGTCTTCAGAGACTTTAATCCATACATCCAAAACACTCCGGTAGAAAATGCACCCTTCTTTGTTTTATCAAAAGTGACGCAGGATTGTGATTTTCTTAAACTAATGGCAATAACTGATTCCGGCGTGTACCTCTATTCACAGGCAACAGGTACTGTTTCTGACTTCCAGAGCGAAGTATATAAGCCATTAATACCAAAACCGTCGCAGGACATCATATACCCTGAAAAACCAATTTTATCAGAAGATGAGATTTATGATCTTTTTATAGATGCCAGTGTAACCAATGGAGTCTGGACTGAACGTAATAATAGCGATGGAAAAATTGAAGGATACAATGATATACATTACACAGGATACTGGGAAGTGACTGGAGGTTCATACTGTTTGTATGTTCCATATAAAAATTACGGTAACTGCTTCACACTAGGTCTGGAAAACGATATCCTTACCTACTATAAAATGGACGGGAGTGTTGCTTCACAAGCAACACTCCCCGCGAAAAAATAATATCCTAGCAATACAATATCTTCCCTCCATCAGTTTGTGTACAGTGGCTGATATTGTCTTTTGAAATGGTTATGCTTGATATCAATGTTTGATCCTGAGCACGACATGAAATAGTTATTTCATAATCTGCAAAATGATTCTCAAAGCCTGTTTCCAATACATGGAAACCTTTTTCGTCTGCGACCGTGAAGAAACTTGGATCAAGATACTCATAAATACTATTAGGAGCGTTTAGCGTTACTGTACCTATTGAAGAAATACTAGCCACGCATACCGTACCTTCTGGTGGGTATATAATCACTAATTCAGGAGCAAACTGTTTTTCAATAAGCATTTGAGTATGTGCGAGCATCACAAAAGCAAGCACGAGTAAAATAATATATCTAATCGGTATTTTTAATACTTTTCTCATAATTTCATAGTGACTCACTACATTGAACACACTATATAATAACCTAATTATTGTTATAACTAGACTACCTCAACCAAGAGTGCCGCTGTGGTTTTGTTTCCAAGAGGAGTTCTCTTTATAACCTTAAACGATGCTGCATCGAGCATTTGTTCAACCTCATTTTTGAAGAATATATCTCCAATAGCAGCATTTGTACGCACAATGACTTTTGCTTCAGGCGTCACAGAAGAACGAACGTGCGCATAAATTTCTGGTTTAGCCATAGTGTGCTGTGAGACAACCACATGAGTATACCCAGCACAATCTACTTCTTGTCCCATACTATGCACAACGACAATATTGTCAGAAAGTCCCAAAGTTTCAATAAATGCACGTGAGGTTTCTACAGATGTAATATCTTTTTCAACGCAAGTAACTGAACATCCTGTATTTTGGTGATATAAAACTGCCATAAGTGGGAGCGGGCCCGTCCCTATCTGCATAACAGTATCGTCTTTTGTGATAGCACCTAATGAGACTTCATCGCTAGCTAATCCATAGAACATATTGTGCCAGAAGGATTCAGCAATTGAGGATTCTTTAAATTCTCCCAGCGTCGTAATTTTTTTTGCTATTTCTGCTTCGATTATAATTGCATGCTCAAAAGTATAATCAAGATACGGATGTACCACATCACCAAAAAGATCAGCAATTCGTCTTTCTTGTTCTTGAGTAAAGGTAGAATCAGTTAGAATAGTTGCCAATTCATTCATAATCTCCATAAATACTGTTTTTGACATTGTTTCCTTTTTAAAATAATCGGAAAGTGCCGTTAATTTTTCAAAGTTTGCATCAAATTTTTTTTCGTTCATATTCATTTAATTAGGAGCAACAGTTTATCATACAGTGGCAAGCGTCTTTTCAGTACATGTGATAATTTAAATAACAGCTGTATTGGTGAGATATAAATCCATTCAAAAAACTTTGTGACGTCATAATAGTACACATTCACCCAGCTAAGGAAAATGGCACATTGATAATTTAATGCATATCCATATTCCCCGTTTCGAAAAAAGAAGTTTCGGGGCTTTTTCATACAGTAGACAAATTCTCTTGGATATAAACTTAAGCGCATTCCTTTAGGATTAGTTATGGACGGAAATGTTGTATACCTATCGAGTACCCCAAGAGTCTCAAGTACCGCCGTGGTACGTATACATTTCACACACGTATCACAATTATGTAGACCATCAGGACTTTTGTAGCACACCATCAACTTATCATATGTAGATTCCCACTGTGCAATATCGCTAATTTTTTCATATTTGGAGATGGTTCCACCGTCTAGTACCACTTTTAGGTTGTCAGTAGACAATAATGGCAGCAGTGTGTGGTTAATCGTAAGTGCTATTGGGTCATCATGTTGATTGTCGGCTGAAAAATAAAAACGATTTACCAAGTTTTCAAATAACAATGAAGTTCCAGCCACATTTGATCCCCATGCAAAATATCCCTTTTCTTCGCCAAAATCGAACTGGTGAAACGCCCGTGTGTTCGACCAAACGACTACTAGTGCAACACCTTCGGCCTCAAGTCCCTTTGTATACGTATCAATTTTTAATTTTTGTGTTTCTAAACTTTCCCCATCAGTATCAAAACCTGGAATATGAAGCGCATGGGTTACCTGAAAATCAGTCAAGGGTTCATTTTTAGGTAGATGTGTCCACAAGGTGTGCGAAGAATCAATGCCTCCTGAGTACGAACACATTGATCCTGAGACTGCAAAATTTGTTGTACCCGACACAATGGTGTCACAAGTAACATTGACCACAGAAAACCAATCTGGTCGCCAAAAATGTAATGTACGTTGATATTCACGCAGGTTATAGAGCAATTGTCCTGAAATATTACCTTTTACGTGCACATCTTCCTTAAAAAACATCGCCATCACTAGTAGAGATCCCAAAAAAGCATTGTGATTATCACTCAATGTATCTGCGTATTTTTCATCCAAACGATACCAAAGACGTTCTGGAGGTGTAAACCAAGTACTATTTTTATATCCAACGCCATTATGTTCCCATTGAATGCTAGCTGACAATTCAAGTACACCGTCAGCGATCTTTTTCTCAATGGGATGAATTATCATAAGTAGAAAACATAGTATACAATTAAGGTTCTATCATGACAATGAAAACTTTACTGAAATACGCTCTATTGTGTATTACAGTGATATTGGGGATATTCCTCGTATATCAACCACACATTGCGAATCCTTTGCCATTACTCGGTGACGAGTATGTGCATATTTCTTTAGCAAAGCAGTTACTTGATGAAGGGACGGCACCTTTTACTAACCCATACATCGCTACTGTTACACCTCATACAAACTATGAGTTCGGGTTTCATTACTTTCTTGTATTTTTGTTTGCAATTACTCCTGGTGATTCAATTGTATTTTATAAGTACTTTGCCTCTGTATTTTTCGTGATTAACGGACTGTTACTTTTTTACTTAGTAAAATCATGGAGTAAAAGTTACACAATTTCCCTTTTCGCTCTACTTTTCTTTGCGACAATTAAAAGCACTAGTGGACTGCTTACCCATCAGTATTTTGTTCCATTAACCATCGGGACAACACTCTTGTTGGTATCACATATATTTTTATATGGATTTTTTATAAAACATGAAGCAAGATACCTTGTCATGCTCGGTGTTAGCATACTTTTAACCGCGATAACCTACCCGCCCGCATTTTTCTTTTTTATAACCACTGCGATTATATATCTTTTTTCAGCAGATCACGATCTTGCAGCATATTTTAATACCACCGAACAAAAATTTGTATATTCCCTGTCCTTTGTAACACTAGTAATGACCGGTCTTTTTTTAGGAGTACTGACGAAATTTCATCTTTTTGAGAAAATTATTTTTGATACTTCTTGGTCAGCATTGCAGGCAAACCTTTCGCCTATATTCTACTTTGGTATTGTGCCCAGCGCACTGGCATTGTTTGGAATCTGGCAAATTATGCATACAAAGATTACATCAGCTCGCATGGTTGTATACTGGTTTTTATTCTCCCTTACAGCAATTTACCTATTTTATATATTTGGAAATTCGATATTAATACCTTTCCCTCGTTTGTTCTTCTTTTATTTGATCAGTGTAAGCATACTAGCTGGCTATGGAGCTAAGACAGTACTTACATTCTCTCTGAACAGAAGCCTACGTCTAACAAGAGTATTTTGTATTATTCTTTTTTGCATAATACTATCAATTCATGTCATAGACGCTGTGTTCTCCCACACTACTGTTGCACCTATTTTGGATAATGATGGATACAAGACACTCACTAATTTCAATCGACAGTATCCAGATAATGCAGTAATTATTGCTGACCCACTGACCTCAATTGCTGTGTATCCCATAGCTGGAAATCATGTGCTTAATGTGCTGAACACCAACATAGGCGGCGGAGACAGTACTGCCGTTCGTCTTTTCTTAAAAGCATCATGTGAGGATAAGAAAAAAATGTTTGAGAATTTTACTCCCTATCTTCAAAATAATGAAGTACAAAATGCACCATTTTTTATATTATCAAAATCAGTCCAGGATTGTGATTTTTTAACACTTTTACCTGAATCTACACCCAGTATGCTTCTATATAGATTAGATAAGGGTACACTATCTCAATTCCAGCACGAATTACTCGTGGAGCTACTCCCGTCACCTTCTGACTTAAATGTTGTTATTCTACCAGGTACATTAGACAATGACCTGTCTATTACTAATCTTATATCAGGCAATACTATAGAAAGCACCACATGGATCGATTATTATAATCCAGACGGTACTTTACAAGGTCTAAGTAAAGGTTCTTACTCTGGTGTTTGGAAAGTCGAGGGTGCCCTATTGTGCTTTTACTTCCCCGCTGATGCCGTTTCAGAATGTCGTAGCGTAAGAAAAAATGGAGACAAAATTGAACTATATACAATAGACGGGTTGCACCGCATAGAAGGAGATTGGAGAGAAGGAAATCCATTCAACTTGTAATCTATTAACATATGATGGCCTTCCCCTCCTTTTGTACACTACACCGAGTCTGGCTATCATTATTAATGATTTTATATGAAACAGAGACGTTGTCAGGAGCGTAGCAGACAACACGTATTTCAAATTCCTTTGAGTACCCATTCAGACCCGTTTCTAATACAAAATATCCCGATTCCTCAGCCACAACAAAAGAAGCAGAATCAATATATTCATAAATACTCTTGAGTTCATGCAAAGGTTTTTTACTCTGTGTTCCAAAATTTGAAATTATGTCAGCGAAACACTGTGTTCTATCATCCTGAGATTCAAGTTCAGAACCATCTACTTTTACCAATAGTGTTTCTGGAGCGTATTCTCTAGCAATAATCGTTTCAATATGCACCGACATAAACAACACAAGGATTACCAGAAAAAGTGCACTGATGCTCGTGTTTGAAATGCCTTTGTGAGTCACTACACTCCTTGTGGTGAATTTATTTTCATCAGGTGGTACATACATATGATTGAACTACTATTGTAGCAGAAGTGCTTCTAGACCTCAGGTTCTGGTTCGGGTTCCGG
>DLQJ01000010.1:61548-68192 GCA_002477545.1 Patescibacteria group bacterium UBA7435
TCAGGTTCTGGTTCGGGTTCGGGTTCAGGTTCTGGTTCGGGTTCCGGCTCCGGAGTTGGTTCGGGTTCTGGTTCCGGAGTTGGTTCTGGGTCAGGTTCTGGAACAGGATCTGTAGATGATGCTGTTGGTTCGGGTTCGGGTTCAGACAATGGGTCAGTAGAGGAAGAAGTTGGCTCTGGGTCAGGAACTGGATCTGTTGAAGATGCAGTAGGTTCAGGTTCCGGCGTTGGGTCTGGATCAGATCCCCCGCCTGATGAGCTGACAGGTTCCTCTGGGATAGGAGCTTCACAGGTACCAAGTTCACTTTCCATCAAACCATTTTCCATATAGATACAGTAGTCTTCACCAGTGGCTCGATCTTTGATTGTTACACCATTTGCCACCAATAGGTCTTCTGTTTCAATTGAGCCTGCGGTGATTGCACCTGCAAAGAGATTGTCCGCTACTAAGTCTGAGAAGTAGTTCATGCTTGTCGCAACGGTAATTCCGAAGTCAAGGAAGGAATCAACAACATCTTGTGTCACTTGAGCAAGTTGGGTCATGTTGGTTGCCGTATCAACTTCCTGCGTTGCACCATCACCAAGTGCTACAAAGGTCATAATCTTACATGAATTTTCGTAGCAAAAATCGTACGCTTTACCAACAACAGTTCCTTGTCCTGATTCTGACATTTTCATAGCGTATCCATCACGTTCTGCAGCCACCAACAAGTCACCTGGGTTAATATCACCATTTATATTAGTAATATTTGCTTCCACAATACCTGCGACAGCAATTGGGTATCCAACAGCCGTACTATTCCCCATTTCCAATACAGCTGTGTTACTGACGAAACCAACCACTAGCGGAGATTTTTCCTCGGTACATTTCATAATCGTTTGTCCTTCCAGCGGGTTGATACAAACTAAATCTCCATAGTCTAACTCATCTTTCACAAATTCTTGTTCAACGGTACAGGAAGGATCACCGTTACAGAGAACAAAGTCACGACCCTTTTTGGTAAGTAGGACTTCAGCGACGTCACCACTGACAATCTGAGTATATCCACCAGTTAGATAAATCTTTCCTTGAACTTCTAGGTCATCGTGAATAAATACATCATTTTCATCCTCAATTTCGCCTGATGCTGTGTTATCCGGTGACGAAACTGTACCAAATTGACTGTATGCAGCAACGGTGGTAGTTCCAACTGCGATTGTACCACTAACGGTAGTATCACCAGTTATAACTACATCCTGAGTGCTAGTAAGTCGTAGTACCTCGGTACTAGCAGAAGAACCATCGGGTATGGTGAAAAAAATTGCATCATATGGATTATCCGTTGAGTCACCTGCAGTACCCCACTCAGCTGCTGCATCAAACCTAATGGCAATTCGGCTAGATTCTGCTGTGTCATACCCAAGTGCCCGTATAACTCCAATTCTGTCACCGCTTTGGGTTGCCGTAGGCGAAGCTTCTGTACCACGTGTATGACCAAGTATTAGTTCCCCCGCATCGCTGGCAGTATCACTATGTGAAATTATTCTTAGATCTTGTAATGCTCCATCACCCGCGATATGCAGGATAGCATCAGGATCACTTGTGCCAATACCAACTTCACCATTATTCTCTATTCTAAATATTCCACCCACGGAATTATCTACAGCAAATGCGCTACGAGTCGTATCAGCGTTGTTTACATATATGTACGCACCATAGCCATCGGCACTTGTGTTCACAAACTCTGCTACAAATTGATCAGCCACATCATGTTCTACATCAAGTCTAGAAGTTGGCGTTGTTCCACCTTGTCCGATACCAATGTTTCCAGAAGAATCAATAACCATACGATCAGCACCATCAGTACCAAACTTAAGTATTCCATTTAAATCACCTGTTGCAATTGTCCCAGAACTATCTCCACGAATGTACGCTCCAGTAACAAATGAGGTTCCATCATGCCCCTGAAAATCAATTTGTCCAAGATCATCTGTAGTTGTAATAACACCATCTGCTCTACTTTTTTTAAATGCGAAGTGTGAATCGTTTCCATTGCCAACAGAAGTTTCTAAGGTTAATACATTCCCTACAGTTGAGTTTATGTGTAGCTGTGAGTCTGGCGCCACCTCCCCAATCCCAATATTTCCCGACGGCACCAATAGACTATTGGTTGAATTATCAATAACCAAGGTCTCCGTGTTGCCCACATCTCTAAATACAAAGTCCCCTTCAAAATCTTGCGGCTCCCAGATGAGTGAGGCATTGGATGAATTTGTTGACACAGAGACTATTGCTTCATAACGATTATCATGAGTAGCATTGTCACGCTCAAGAGCAAAGAGAGTAGAGGCAGTATCAAACACCTCAAGCCTGACTGCGGCGTCAGCAACTCCTATTCCAACATCGCCCGATGCATCAACAGTTAATTGTTCCACACCCGCAGTCCATAAACTTAAATCATTAACGTTGTGATCATACTGAATTCGCCCTACTGAAGAATTACTCACATCGCCAAAAAAGATACTGGCTGTGGCAGCAGTTCCTGTAAATATACTCATACCGGTAGAACCGGTACCCTCTATTACAAATTCGTCAGCCGCTGCATTTGCTGATACTACAGTACTATCAGCCGTTTTTACATGCAGGGCTGCTAAAGGTGTGGTTTCCCCTATCCCAACCTTACCGAGTGTTGTAACGACCATACGTGAGGTAAGTTCTCCACCTACAGCATTATTTCTTGCAAAATTAGCAATATACGTATCATCAGTATTCCAAGAATTAGTAACGAGTAACCCACTCATACCAGCACCGTTTTGCGTATTAAGGAGACCGAAACTGTAATCCGCATCATCACCCGCTTCTAGTGTTCCATCTACTACACGTAGAATATTTTGTGGTGTTGTTGTCCCTATTCCCACAAATCCACTAGCATTAATTTGCAATTTCTCGTCCCCATCGACTAAGAACCGAGTGCTAGAGTTTGCATCTGCAGCGCCGGGGTCTGAACTGAATACCAACTGGTTACCATTAGCATACATTGAATGCACACCAGTGGTATCGGTATCAGTAAATCGAATTGCTGGGAGTGCAGCTTCAATATCGAGCCAATCATCTGGAGTATTTGTACCTATACCAACTTCCCCCGCAGAATCAACAAATATTCCTTCATCTGCGCCGTCTCCAGAAAGATAGTTAGAGCCCAGTGCGATATTGGAAACACTACCGGTCAGGTCAATCCCTGAACCAAAATCAGCGTTTACGTTTACCGTAAGAGCAGTTGGGGTGAGTTCCATATGGTCACTCACACCCGCGTCATTACCAACATTACCCCCGTACCAACGGAAATAATTTGCTGATTCCCAATAGAGGGTATTCCCTTCTACACCTGTTGTGTATGTGTTGCCAAACCACAAGGCCTTGTCTTCAACAGTTTCGTGGAAGTCAACTCGAGCGCCAGTACCGAGCACCAGGTCACCACTCATTGTATCGCCAGTATTTAACACATACACATCATCAATCTCAGCAGTGCCCAGAGCATCAGTATCAATAGAACATGTTGTACCATTACAGGTGAAATCTCCGAAGTCATCACTCTCCAGCGCATCAGCACCAACTGATTGTGTAACAACATCTCCAGAGCTATCTATTTGGAAGAGGTCACCGCTACCTACGGTAAAGAGTGAGGCTGGTGATGAATCGCCAATACCCACATTCCCGTTTTCATCCACTATAAATAGGTCACCATCGTTGGCTGCCACTGAAGAAACTCCGAAGTAACCATCTGTTGAGGTGCCCACAACCTCAAGTCTTAAATCTGGACCAGTTTCACCAACTCCCATGTTTCCAGAACTGTTAACGATCATTGCGGCAGTTGAATTTGTGCCCAAAGTACCTGCATCTCCCCCAACATTAACTTGGAAAGCACCATTACCTTGAGTAAGAAGTCCTACTGTCCCTGTTGAGTCCCCTATAACTATATTCCCCGTACCATCACCACTTTCAAAAAATGCAACTGCATTTTTTGTCGCATCATAGATGTGAAAATCTGTGATGGGTGAAGTAGTACCGATCCCCACATCTCCACCAGTACCAATAGTCATAGCAACTGCACTGTTGGTACCAAGTTGCAGTATGTCAGTACTTTCCGTACCAATAAGCAGTGCGTCTGCGGAGGTGTCTGTATATACTTCTCCTGCTGGAGAAAGTCCCGCAGTTCCAACCATACCAAGAAGCGCTGAAGCGGTGGCTCCGCCTTGTGTTAGGTATATGTATGGGTTGTCATTAGCTCCGTCATTATCAGTATCAGCTTCAAGTACAAGTGTTGCGTCTGTAGTTGCTGAAGAAACCGTCAGGAGGCCTGATGGTGAAGTGGTTCCTATACCTACGTTTCCAGCTTCATCAATAGTCAACGCTGTGGTGTTATTCGTTTTAAATATAAGTGTTCCAGTAGCATGTTTATTTGTAAGCGTTAAATTACCTCCTGATCCTAAAAATCCCAGTCGCCCCCAATTTGTATCATCACTATCAGCCCATTCTAAGAATCCGACGGCATCTGTACCAGTGCTACCAGAATCTCTGATTATAATCTCAGGTGTATTATTAGAAACCTCAAGTCTTCCTTGTGGGGTGGTATCTCCTCCGATACTCACCCTTCCAATACTATCAACAAACACACCCTCATCCCCTCCATCTCCGGAAAGGAAGTTAGAGCCAAGTGCAATGTTTGCTGCTGAACCGGACATGGTTAATGTTGATGAGAAATCTCCTGCAACTGCATCAACAGTTCCAGTAAGTGTTGGCGAGATTGAAAATACAGAAAGTCCAGTTCCTGTTTCGTCATCCAAAGCAGCTAGAAGCCCTGCGGAGTTGGTAAGCTCCCCTTCAAACGCAGTATCAGCTGCAGAGACTGAGTAGAAGTCAGTACCTGCTTCGAGGTCTAGCTGGGTTCGCATTGCAGCATATGTCGCAGCCCCAAGAAGAGACTGTACGTTTGCAGATGGGGTGATGCCAGCGTAGGTAGTGAGATCAGCGTCATATGCTTGCACGTCAGAACCGATTGCGACTCCGAGATTTGTTCGTGCTGTTGTGTCAGTTGAGGCTCCTGTACCTCCGTTTGCAATTGCTAGAGTACCTCCAAGAGTCAGTGTTCCTGAGTCTGTAATAGGTCCTCCTGAAAGTGTTAAGCCAGTAGTTCCACCTGAGCCAGAGACAGAAGTGACTGAGCCATCTCCTGAGCCGAAGCCAAGACTCGAAGTCGCCACCCAAGAAGTAGCACTACCTGTGGTTTGTAGTACGAAACCATTTGTCCCAGATGCATTTGAAGAGTCAAATAGTGCACCCGTGATGTATGCATTACCGTCGACAGTTAGTGGTTGGGATGGTGTGCTGGTACCGATTCCCAAATTAGTTCCATCAAACATAAAGCTTGCATTGTCAGTCAATGCCGTCCCTCCTGCATTGGTAAAGAGAATACGATTAGCAGCCAAGGAAGATTGAGTGTCGCTGAGATCAGTAAAGAGTTCACCTGTAATGTCTTCCAAGAGAGTCGAGTCATTAGTGAAGTCAGCGAGAGTTAACTCTGCAAAATCAATTTCATTATCAGCAATCACTCCCGTATCAAGTGTCGCTACTCCAGAAGATACTGAGAAGTCTCCGAAGTCTCCGTCTGAGAGGTTTGCTGCTACTACTGATGAAAGATACCCTTCCCCAGAGTGATCTCCCCAGGTAAAGGCAGTTTGCCAATTTGTGGTAGAGGCTATTAGTGGAATACCATACCCCGCAGTCAATGTAATAGCATCATCAGAAAGATTTAGTCCCGTTGCTGAGACGGTAAGGTTAGTGTCATCACCGATGTCAACGGTACCTAAGGTAAGTTCCTGTCCAGAGAGACTGATGTAGTTTGGCGTTCCTGCGATCGTAACCGCGTCGTGACTGTCAAAGCCAAGACTCGAAGTCGCCACCCAAGAAGTAGCACTACCTGTGGTTTGTAGTACGAAACCATTTGTTCCTGCTGAATTTGTAGAGTCATACAGTGCTCCGGTGATAATTGCGTCGCCGGCGATGGACAGAGCATACGATGGTGAAGTGGTTCCGATACCAATGTTCCCTCCATCAGTAACCGTAAACACTTCTGTTCCTCCATCAAAGAGATTTAGAATGTCACCAGCACCATTTTGGGTAACAGTTAGGAGTGTTGAACTTTCAGTTGCTGAGATAGTGTCTGCTTGATCTGATCGCAAGAACGACGTAGTAGCGATGTCACCAAGGGTCTGAGCGTTGTTTGCTTCAAATGCAGCAGGTACGGTTCCCATGATCCTTCTTGGCGACATTTCACCGTCAGCTGCTACGTTGATACCGAGGTAGAGTGTTTGGTTGAAATCGACTCCAGAGAGTGATGTTGAACTTCCTAGCATCACGGAGAATAATCCTGATACGGTGTCAACATTGTTTGTCTCAGTCCAGATGTTTGAGCCACCTGTTGCTTGGGTGTATAGGCTGAATTGGATTGAGTATGTAGTGTCGCTTACTGGCGAAGATGTGCTGTCTAGGAGTTTACCTTGGTAGTTTATTTGTTGATTCGGTGCCGCAAAGGCAATGTTTGGGGAGTATATAAAAGAAGGAAGGAGGAAAGAAAATAGTATTAACACAATGAGCAATACACGGCT
>DLQJ01000024.1 GCA_002477545.1 Patescibacteria group bacterium UBA7435
GTATCATTAAGTCTCCTGAGAGATTATCAGGTTGATAGGCACTAGGTGGAAGCACAGCAATGTGTGCAGCCGAGGTGTACTAATAAGACGTATGTCCCATGGGGAATGTTGTACAGCTACTGAACAATTTTATGTGTGTAGCGGTATGTGTTGAAGAACGTCAGTCACAAAGTATCTTCGATACTTTGTGACAGAAAAGAGTGTAGTTATTTACGAAATCAATATTAAATATCGCGAAGTGGTATCGGACCGTAGCTCAGCTTGGTAGAGCGCTGGTGTGCAAGCCAGAGGCCGTAGGTTCGAATCCTTCCGGGCCGACCACTCCAGATAATTCTCTGGAACCACTTCGCGGTATTTAATTTAATAAAAACAGTTAGAATTCAGCAGATGAATTTTGTATGTTGGTGCTTTGGCGGCGAGGGTCCACCCGTTCTCATTCCGAACACGGAAGTTAAGCTCACCAGCACCGATGGTACTACGAAAGTGGGAGAGTAGGTCGGCGCCAACATACAGTATTTATCTGAATTCTAGCTGTTTTTTTGTGCCCGATGATTTTAAGTGATATTTGCTACAATATACCTATGACAAAAAAGCAGTTGTATATTGTAATTGGTGTATTGGGAGCTGGGCTTCTTTATGTATTTTTTATGTCTGTTGATACCTCTGTAGAACAAGAGCCTCCACGCACGGTGACGCCGAATCTGGCAGAAGAATCAGAAGTTCCTGAAGTGACCGTGACGGAAAAAGAGAACGATGAGCTTCAAGATGAAGAAGAACAAGTTGTACTTGAGGGAATTTTTCTTAGTCTTGCTGATGGAACTGACAAGTATGATAAGAAATTTAGATATTTATTACTTAACGATGGGTCGGAGGTGCTTCGTATAGATTTACGCCCACTTGTTGGGTACAGTGACATTAATGTTCTGCAGAAGCTTGGCGTGGTGCGCGGTGAGCGTGTCACGGTAACAGGGTACATGAAGGAAGGTGTGTTTACTGCACAGGAGATAGAGTAATAGTTTGATACAATATACCCAATGGATATTTCTCGGCGCTGGGCCTTTTATCGTCGCCTACAATACGGAACAGGATTCGGAGTTTTTTGGCTTTGTATTTTTAGTCTTGTATACGTTGGTTTTTTTCATTCGCCAGCAAATTGTTATGATGGACGACAAAACGCTGATGAGCGTGGTGTTGATTGTGGGGGAGGGTGCGCACTGATCTGTGCATTTGATGTAAAGCAACCTACGGTACAGTGGTCACGTAGTTTCCGTGTTACTGAAGGACAATACAATGCAGTGGGATATATAGAAAATAACAACCTGGAAGCGGCGTCGTCTGAAGTACCGTATACGATGTCATTGTATGATGCTGAAGGTCTTATAACCGAACGTACCGGCACAACGATTCTTCCGTCAGATAGTGTGTATCCGGTGTTTGAGGCACGGATTGATACGTTAGGCCGTACTCCAACACAAACTTTTTTAAAGTTAGGAGAGATTACACAGTGGGTAAAGGCACAGTCGGGAAGAGATCAGTTTACTGTGCAGTCACGACAGCTTCTTAATGCAGATGCACGCCCACGTCTTGAGGCGACTATTTATAATGAAGCACTTACCGAAGCCAAGAAGGTGGAGGTGGTTGCGACTATTTTTGATGCACGAGGAAATGCTCTTACTTCATCACGAACCTTTATTGATAATTTTGCACCACGTAGTTTAGAGGAAGCAGTCTTTACTTGGCCTGAACCGATTGCAAAGACGGTACGCAGTTGCGAGATCCCTACCGACATAGCACTTGCTATTGATCTCTCCGGGAGCATGAATAATGATGGAGATACACCACCACAACCTATTACGTCAGTCCTTGATGCTGCAGAATCTTTTGCTTCACGAATGCAGGAGGGAGATCAGGTTGCATTGGTTACTTTTGCTACTCAAGCCGTACTCAATAGCACCCTAACAGGGAATGTGGGCGGTGTAGCACAAGCGGTTGCAGAATTGACTATAGACCCTGCCGAAGAAACTGGGAGCACTAATACAGGAGACGCGTTAGTTCAGGCAGCTTTGGAGCTTACTTCTGATCGACATAATATGGAAGCTCGTAAAATATTGGTACTTCTTACCGATGGTTTGGCAACAGCACCTGATGAGGAACCCGAAGCCTACGCATTAGCTGCTGCAAAGGCTGCTAAAGCAAAAGGAGTTACCATCTATACCATCGGGTTAGGGGAGAATGTAAATATGGATTTTGTGAAGCAGTTGGCAAGTAGTAACGAGCAAGCATATGCGGCGCTTACAACAGCAGACATTGATCGAATCTATCGAACTATCACTGCGGATCTTTGTGAGGATGGAGCAGCTGTGATAGAAATTATTCCGAAGACTGACGCCGGATTTAGTTCATTGTAATAATCATGAACCAAAGCGTTACCATTATCGCAGAAGTAAAAACACATTCACCATTTGGATGGAAATCTGAGAAAAGCTGGGACGAACTTTTTGATGTAGCCGATTCAGTAGGTGACCTGTTGTCTGTCCATACTGATCCTCGTTGGAATGGTTCATTTGATTTAATTAAAAAAGCACGAGCTTTAACCACGAAGCCTATTTTAGCAAAGGGTATTCATGCGCATGATAGCGATATTGAAAATGCGTTAATAGCTGGAGCTGATTTTGTGTTAGTCGTTGGACGAATTCCAAATGTCCATAAGGATAAGTGCATTATTGAACCATACACTTTGGAAGATCTTCAATCACTTCCTGGGGGAGTGCGCGCTGTCTGGAATAGTCGTGATTTAGAAACTGGTGGTATGAAACAAGAAGATTTTAAGATAGCTCGGGGACACTTTCCTGGGTGGTTATGTCAGGCGAGTAATATTAAAACCATAGATGATGTGGATGATGCTGCCGACGCGGTACTTGTCGGGACAAATCTAGAGCAGTTTGCTACGTCCTTACATTAAAAAAGAAGCATAAAGCCCTATAAAACAACGTTTTGTAGGGCTTTATGCTTTGCGTCACATAGCATATACTTACTACACTATGCGGACACTCTTATTACTCTTTAAAGGCTTTGATATTTATTTGGTTGGCGCTTGTTTATTGTTGACTGGAATGGGGTTGGTTACGATGTATTCGTACCAAGGTGACAACTTTTTCTTCGAACGACAACTGATTTGGATTAGTGCAGCGTTTGTGATCATGCTTTTGAGCATGATCCCTGATTACCGGTTTTTACGTACTGGCAACACCACGTTTGGTATTTTTCTATTTTTTCTATTTCTGCTTGTTCTGGTACTTTTCATTGGGGAAATAACACTTGGTGCGCAAAGTCGTTTTGACTTAGGGTTCTTTTCATTGCAGCCATCTGACCCCGCAAAGATTGTTCTGATTGCCGTGTTGGCAAAGTACTTTAGTAAACGCCACGAGCTTATTGGGGACTTCAGACATATTATCGTTTCAGGAATATATGCGATGCTTTTCTTCGGTTTGGTATTTATTCAGCCAGATTTTGGATCAGCGATCATCCTCTTTTTTATCTGGCTTGGAATGATCTTGGTCGCAGGAATTAAAATCAAACATCTTGCAGTGGTGTTCTTACTTGGTGCCATGGCATTTGGCTTCATGTGGCAATTTGCTTTTCAGGATTACCAGAAAGCACGCATTGCAACATTTTTGGATCCTTTGTCTGATATTCAGGGGGCTGGGTACAATGCGTACCAATCAACCATCGCGGTAGGTTCGGGGCAGTTTACCGGGAAAGGGATTGGGTATGGAACGCAATCAAAATTGCAGTACCTGCCAGAATATGAAACAGACTTTATCTTCGCCGCGTTTGCTGAAGAGTGGGGGATGCTTGGTGTATTAGTATTGTTTGGGTTGTTTGGAGTGGTGGTTGCACGACTGCTGATGCACGCGATGCGTGCTGCGAGTAACTTTGAACGACTGTTTGCCACGGGTGTTGCAATCTTATTTGTAAGTCACTTCTTTGTGCATATTGGTATGAATATTGGACTTCTTCCGGTGACAGGAACAACAGTACCTTTCTTGAGTTACGGGGGAACGCATTTAGTAACCGAATTTTTGGGTATTGGAATGGTGTTAGCTATGAGTAGGTATGCCAAAACCCATCACGAAATACCGCAGCTTTCTATTGTTGAAGAGTAGTGTTAATACAGTCTAAATGTCTGATCCAGCATTTGCTCTATGCTAAATGTTGTTGCAACTGTTATTTGTATCTCCGCTGCGTATTTCATGCGCAGTTCTTTATTTTCGGTAAGTTGTTGTAGTGCATGCTGCACACTTTCCACATTATGACCAGTAAGTAAGCCATTTTTTCCGTCCGTCACAATGTCAGTATTTCCTGAAATGTTACTGCATACAATTGCGCATCCAGCTTGGCCAGCTTCAAGAAGTACGTACGGAAGTCCTTCTTTTTTCGAAGGAAGTATAAAAATATCGAACACTTTGAGATACGTTGCAGCATTGGCTATGTGTCCAAGTAAGAAAACACGATCTTCTAATTGGAGTGTTTTGATTTGCTTCTCAAGTTTTGTACGATCTTCTCCTTCTCCTATGATGCATAGGCGAGTGTGTACAGGAAGGTTCTGCATTGCCGAAATAGCAAGTGACCAATTTTTATTTGGATGTAATTCACCGATTCCACCAATAAGGATATCTCCCGTTAGTATTTTGAAGGGAAGCATTTTTGAAGTTGCTGATCTGTCTAAAAAGGCAATGGGATCAATCCCATTATAAATACGAACTATTTTGTCTTTTACAAAAGGCATTCGTTTCGTTTTTTCTTCAGTATCACGTGAGATCATGATGCTCTGGGTAGAAAGTATAATAGTTCCCCAGGTAAATAACTTAATTGCACCGCGTTGGTACAGTGGACGCCATGTCTCATCAAAGGCTAATCCATGTGAGGTAAAGATTATTTGCTTGATGCCGTACAGTCGACATACAAAAGCACCAATACCGGCAGCTTTGGAGCTGGTTACATGTACCACATCAGGTTGCTCTTGTTTAAGAATGTTCCAGATTTCTTTCCCTGCACGAATGTCACGAAGAAGAGAAACATCACGCATAAAATTTTTGATTGCATATACGGGGATGTCTTTTTCTTGGAGTAGGGTAGCAAGAGTACCCATTTCTGCATTTGCAGTACCTGTCCCGCCAAGTGCTACTGCACAATGCGCCCCCGAAGCTCGAGCTTCCGATGCAATTTTGTATATGTATTTTTGAGCACCACCATAATTACTTTTGGTGATTATGTACAGTATTTTTTTATTCGTAAGTGATTGCATGGTGTATGTGCGTCTAGCAATTCGCCCAAGGGCAGAACGAATTGGGACATAAATTCAATATAGTCATTACATTTCTTATTTCGTTCAAGTATAACAATATAACTCTGGATTAAGTTGTTTTGTTGGTGTGTACTAGCATACGCTTGCAATACCTAAGTATTTAGGTACCATTGGACACATTATGGGTGAACGAACACGCGAATTGTGGATTCTCATTTCAGGAGATATCCTTTTTTTTATAATCTCGCTTTGGATTACATTATTAGTCCGTTATTTCGCGTGGCCTACAGGTGAGCTTTTGAGTACACATCTTGGCCCTTTTTTGCTCCTTTCAGGCGTGTGGCTGTTCGTATTCTATGTGGCCGGATTATATGACAAGCAAACAGTCTTCCTGAAGAAGATGTTATTGGGACGTATCGCGTACACGCAGTTTACAAATATGCTCATTGCTTTTGTGATATTCATTGTAGTTCCTTTAGGTATTGCACCAAAAACGAATCTTGTTATCTATCTTTTTATTTCCATTATATTGATAACTTTCTGGCGCGTACAATTAGTTAATTATCTTTCACCCAAAAATCAACATAAGGCGATCCTTATTACTGGCGAAGATGAGGCTGTCGATTTGGTTGATGAAGTAAATAATAATGAACGATACAATTATTCATTTGTACGTATGGTTGACGGGAGTACAGCAGAAAAGACCGAAGATTTTGAATCAAAATTATTGCGTTTGATTGAAAAAGAAAATATTAGTATCATCGTCGCAAATCCACAGAGTCCGTACATGGAGAAGATTATGCCAACATTATTTGATATGGCGTTTCTTAAATTTGAATTTACGTTCCTTGATTTTTATAGAGTATACGAAGATACATTTGATAAGATCCCACTTTCTTCTTTACGTTATAGTTGGTTTATTACGCACGTATCTCAGGCACGTAACGTACTGTATACGTGGTCTAAAAGGGTAACGGATATATTTTTTGCAATACTATTGCTTGTGCCTACTGCTGTTATATTTCCGTTGGTAGCGCTCGCAATCCGTATAGAAGACAAAGGTCCGTTGTTCTATAAAACGCTCCGTGTTGGGCAATTTAATGCACCCATTTCAATTTACAAATTCCGAACTAAAAACGGATCTGATGTAGGAGACGAGGCCCTACAAAGTGTATTGGTCGACACAAAAGTAGGAACATTTCTCCGTAAAACACGTATTGATGAATTACCACAGCTTTTAAATGTACTGAAGGGCGACTTATCATTTATTGGCCCACGTCCTGAAATGCCAGCATTGGCTTCCGTGTATGCTGAAAAAATTCAATATTATAATGCGCGACATTATATCAAGCCCGGACTTTCTGGATGGGCGCAGATCAAAGACCTTGATGCGCCACGTGGGGGAGTAGATATAGAGCGCACGACCTCAAAACTTTCATACGATTTGTTTTATCTTAAACGACGTTCTTGGGCACTTGATATTCAGATTGCCGCAAAAACACTCAGCACCATTTTAATGCGTTCAGGAAGTTAGTTGTAGCTTTTCCTCGCTAACGGCAGTTATACTTACTACAATGAAAAAAATACTCATAACTGGAGGAGCGGGGTTTATCGGTTCGCACTGCGTAGATCTCTTTTTAGCAGAAGGTCATTCTGTTGGCGTTTTTGATATTAAAACAAAAAAGGAAGCCGTAAATGTAGCGCACGTACATGACGCGATTACTTATATCGAAGGCGATGTTCGAGACTTTTCACATGTAGCAGAGGTGACGCAAGGATACGATTTGGTGTTGCATTTAGCTGCGATTGTTTCAGTGCCCGAATCAATTAAAGACCCGGTAGGAACACACGAGACTAATGTTACCGGGACACTCAACGTATTTGAGTCAGCCCGACAAGCGGGCGTTTCTCGTGTGGTGTATGCATCTTCCGCGGCAGTGTATGGTGACACACAATCAGTACCCACTAGCGAAGATGTTGCTGTCGCACCACTTTCTCCCTACGGCCTACATAAAGTAATGAATGAATCATATGCTGAACTCTATACACAACAGTACGGAGTATCGGGCATTGGTTTACGTTTTTTCAATGTATATGGTTCGCGTCAGGACCCAAGCTCACCATATTCAGGAGTAATTTCTATTTTCAATAATGCTATGAAAGATGCAGTTGCGCCAACTGTGTATGGAGACGGTTCTGCAACAAGAGATTTCATCCATGTTTCCGATGTTGCACAGGTGTGCTTGAAAGCGCTGTGTACTGAAGATATTGACTGTATGGTGTGTAATGTGGGCACAGGAAATGCTGTTTCAATAGAAACACTCATTAAGACTCTCAATGTAGTACTTGGAGTGAATCTCGAACCTGTATATACCGATGCTCGGACGGGAGATATTGTCCATAGTTGTGCAATAATCGAAAAAGCACAGACACACTTTTCAGTTCCAAAGATTAAGTCTTTGGAAGAAGGACTGCGAGAGTTAAAGGAATTTTCGTAAAATACAAAACTGGCTCCCAGAGGGAGCCAGTTTTGTATTTTCTGGTATACTTGCGCACATGATTATCGACGGGAAGGCTATTGCTCAGGACATATACCGCGAGCTCAAAAATACTGTTACGCATATGGATAGTGCACCGCACCTGACGGTATTTACCTGTGCACCAAACTTTGAAACTCAGAAGTATCTCAAGCTAAAGAAGCGAAAGGCAATGGAAGTTGGTGTTGGGGTCAATATTATTGAGTTACCTAATTCGCTCACTACAGAAGAAGTCGTGCAGTCAGTGACCCATGCGTGTATGCAAACTGATGGGATCATTGTGCAGTTGCCATTGCCGGAACATGTTGATACTCAGGCGGTACTCGCTGCGATCCCCGTATCCTACGACGTAGACGGTATGCATTACGACGGGACACCTTCCACCTGTATGTCGCCGGTAGTCGCTGCAATTGCAGAAATCGCGCAACGTCACGATGTCTTATTTGCTGCACAAAAAGTAGTGGTGCTTGGGCACGGAAAGTTGGTAGGAGAACCAGCAGCGTTATGGGCACAGACACAAGGTGGACAAGTATCAGTACTTACCAAAGAATCAAAAGATACAGAAGCTGAAATAGCTTCAGCAAATATTTTAATATTAGGTGCAGGCGCACCAGGATTTGTAAAACCAGAAATGATTAAAGACGGCGTCGTGATCTTTGACGCAGGAACCTCCGAAGATGGGGGAGAGCTCGTAGGAGACGCTGATCCCGACTGTTCGAAGAAGGCATCTTTAATGACCCCAGTCCCGAAGGGTATTGGACCCATTACTATTGCGATGTTATTACGGAACTTGATTGATTTAGCTCGGTAAAATATAAGGAATTGAGAGGCAACCGTAAAACAGATATTGCTTTTTGTGGAGTGCATCAAGTCCTCAGAAATGATATAACTGTAGCCATAATAGAAATATGACAGATACTACTACACAGAAAAAAGAGGAGGGAAGTGAAGGATTTATTCGCAAGTTCCACGCAATTTCAGTACTCGTGGCTATAGCCGTCATTGGATTTTTTGTATACAGCAATACCGTTGCAGACGACGCTAAATATCCATTCAAGCTCGGACTCGACTTAGCTGGTGGTTCTCACCTCGTATACGAAGCTGACGTAAGTAAAATCGCACCTACAGAAGTAGCTGACTTGATGAATGTACTACGCGACGTAATCGAACGCCGTGTAAACGTCTTTGGTGTGTCTGAGCCAATTGTCCAAGTAGAGCGCAGTAGTTTTGTATCTGAAGTAACGGTAGAACGTTTGGTGGTAGAGCTCCCTGGAGTGACCGATGTTTCTACTGCAGTAGAAGAAATAGGGAAGACGCCACTTCTTGAATTTAAATTAATTGATCGGGAAGCATTAGTAGAACAAGCATCAACCTCAGCTGCAGCAGGACTTGATCCCACAGTTCCACCGGACGACTTTGATCCGTTTACTGACACGGGTCTTACTGGACGGTACCTTGCAAGTGCAGCTTTAGAATTCGCACAAGGACACGGAGGACAACTTTCAAACGAACCAATTATTTCAATTGTGTTTAACGCTGAAGGAGCTGATTTGTTTGAGACAATCACACGAGACAACGTAGGTGAGAACCTCGCAATTTTTCTTGATGGGGAAATGATCTCCTCACCACGCCTTAACGAAGTAATTGTTGGAGGACGCGCAATTATTTCAGGAGGATTTACCGCTGATGAAGCGCGCACGTTGGCGCAGAACCTAAACTTCGGAGCACTGCCCGTACCTATCGAGTTAGCCAGTACCCAGACCGTAGGTGCATCACTCGGAGAAGAAGTGCTTAACAAAGGGGTGAAGGCAGGAATGCTGGGGCTTTCATTAGTTATCCTCTTTATGATGTTCTGGTATCGTCTTCCAGGATTTGTCGCAGGAGTGTCACTCATCGGATACGTAGCAATTATGCTCGCACTATTCAAACTCATCCCCGTGACACTTACCGCGGCAGGCCTTGCAGGATTGGTGCTCTCACTTGGTATGGCGGTAGACGCCAACGTATTGGTGTTTGAGCGGATGAAAGAAGAGTACCGAAACGGAAAAAATAGTCATGACGCTGCAATCACCGGATTCTCACGCGCATGGTCTGCAATTCGAGACGGAAACGTTACCAGTATTCTCTCAGCAATTATCCTATTTTGGTTTGGAACCTCAATTGTAAAAGGATTTGCATTGGTGTTTGGTATTGGAGTAATCATGTCTATGATCTCGGCACTCCTTATTACACGAACATTGTTACTTGCGCTGCCAACAACAAAGCTTTCAGAAGGGACACTTCTGAGCAAATTATTCAACTCAGGAGTAATCAACAAATAATATGTTTTTTGTACTACATAGAAAAATATTTCTCGCAATTGCCTCAGTATTAGTACTCGGGTCTGGGTTGATTATTGGTACGCTTGGACTCAATCCCGGAATTGATTTTACTGGAGGATCGCTCACCGAAGTGTCATATGCAGAACGACCTGAGAAGAATGAAGTGTCTGGAAAGCTTGATGTGCTTGGACTTGGAACCTACTCACTACGAGAGACACTCGATGAAGAAGGACGAGACGGATATATTTTACGGACTCGAGACTTAAGTGAAGATGAACGAGTTACCGTTAGTACAGAAGTAACTTCTGTAGGCGTTGACGCGACCGTCACACGCTTTACATCCATCGGGCCAGTAATTGGGCAAGAGCTCAAAGACAAGGCCCTGTGGGCGATTGTGGCAGTGAGTTTCATTATTATTCTCTATGTTGCATTCGCATTCCGTGGAGTGTCATACCCTGTAGGATCATGGATTTACGGAGGAATTACCATCCTCGCTTTACTTCACGACGTACTCATCCCATCAGCAGTGATGGCACTTCTAGGGTATTTCTTAGGCATTGAAGCAGACGTGTTGTTTGTTATGGCGCTGTTGGCAGTATTGGGATATTCAGTAAACGACACGATTGTAGTGTTCGACCGAGTACGAGAAAACCTCGTAAAATTCCGTCAGGAAAAGAAGATGGAAGTAGTAGGGACCGATGGCCTCAAGCGGGAAGAGATCGAATATATCCTCACCAAACCATTCTCAGAAATCGTCGGACAGTCCGTATCACAAACATTGATGCGTTCAATCAATACTTCAGTAACAACACTCGTTGCACTGCTCGCACTTTACTTCGTCGGAGGAGAAGTAACCCAAACATTCTCACTGGTCCTTATCGCCGGAGTAGTTGCGGGTACATACTCATCAATTTGTATCGCAAACCCGTTGTTAGTGTATGTTGCTGAACGGAAACTTCATCAGAACAAGGAAGTTAAGATTGATTAATATGATTGTTGGAATTACCGGATCTATTGGAGGAGGAAAGGGCACGGTGGTTGATTTTCTGAAGGATAAAAAACACTTTACACATTACTCGAGCAGCGACCATTTAATTTCGATCCTTGAATCTCGAAATGAAGCAGTAGATCGAGATGGTATGAACCGAGTTGCTAATGAATTACGTGCAAATAATTCTGCAGGTGTGCCGGCAGAAACATACAAAAAGTATCTTGCTGAAGGCGAAGGAAGAGACGTTATATTAGAATCACTACATTCGGTTCCTGAAGTCGATTTTATTAAAAGTATTGGAGGTGTGGTTATTGGTGTGACTGCCGATCCCAACATTCGCTTTGATCGTATTTCAAAACGGGGGAGTGTGAAAGATAATGTTTCGAAAGAAAAATTTATTGCTCAACAGGAAAGGGAGGAGAAGGGTTCAAATAACTCAAATGAGAGTAATATTTTTGATACGCTACGACAGGCTGATTACATCATTGAAAATAACGGGACTCTTGAAGATTTATATACACAAATAGAAGAAATCTTAAAAAAGATAGGGTAAGCGAAAATAATACAAAAGACTAGCAGACTTTATCGGCTAGTCTTTTGTATTGTGTGACCGCTGTTAGTTTATTGGAGCATAGTCGAAGAGGACTCCGAATGCACGACACCATGTCATTACATACTTGTAGTCATCGAGATCAACATCTTCAGGAACAGTGTAATTAATATTCCCTTGATTTCCTTTTGCTTTACCGAGACTTACGAAGTCCGTCGCATCAAGATCTTTTGCTAAGTACACATACAGATCAGGTCCGTTAGTACCTTTGTAATTTTCGTATCGTACTAACGATCCTTCACTTGGAGTATCAATAACACGGATTACTCCTGACGCGTTGTGCCCTGGAGTGTCTATAATTGTGAACGGACCTTGTGCTGTTGAGGTGACAACAGAGGGCTCCTGATTTTCAGGAGCAAGTTGTTGTGACACTTCTTCTAGACTAGCGGTTGTGATTGGGTCGCCTTTTGAGGTGGCAGTGATTTCTATTGGGGGTTCTTGCTCAGTAATAGATCCTGAATCAACAATAGGTTGTGCTTCGAGTAATGCTTGAATCTCAGGCGAGAGTTCATCTTCAACGACTGTGGTAATAAAAAGAGGGGAGATGGTCCACCAAAGAAAACCAGCTATGAGCAATAGAATAATTATGACTATCATTTTTTTCATATGGTAGTAAGGTTATGAAATTAGTGTATATACCCTATACTACTCCCTTTTTCGAAAAATCTTTCAATCTGCATGATAATATAAGTGTATATTTAGACGATAATTTATACTATTATGCATTGGTTTATTGACCCTATTAAAAATCAGTACGCAGACTTTCAAGGGCGTACAACTCGAAAAGAATACTGGATGTTTATTTTAGTGTATGTACTTATATACATTCCGTTAGCTATTGTTACTGAAATGCTTAACCTTCAGATTATTGGATTTGTATTTAGTCTTGCAGTAATTGTTCCGTCTATCGCAATTGCAGCACGACGTTTGCACGATATTGGTAAAAGTGGGTGGTGGCAGCTTATTTCACTCATTCCATTAGTAGGGACAATTATTCTTATTGTTTGGCTGGCAACTAAAAGTGAGGGAGATAATACATATGGTTCTTCTTCAGTAGCGCAAGATGGCGTACCACCTGTGCCAAAACCAGAGACAGTTGTGACCAATGAAGATGTCCCTGTGTCATCTGATTCTGAAGGTGGTAGTAGTGAATCACAATAAGACTCATGCTCCGATATTTGAAACTTATCTCTGAAATTTGTATAGCACTAGTACTCGTTACTCTTGTTGTGTGGGCTGTCTGGACACTGATGGCAGATCAAGGCGCTACAAATACATCAAAAACAAAGATAGTTTTTAAAGGATATGTCGCCTCAGCAGAAGTATTCCGCGGACGATATTTTGATTATAATGGCCTGTGTGCTGACATAGGACTTCCGCCTTCGGTGCAGTGTAGCGACAGTGAGTCAACATATCGATTTTGGATGCGGCTAAGTGACGGGGCGTTGTATTGTGCAGACCATCAAGGATTTAATGGGACTGTTGGTTCTATAGACCCGCAAGAGAGTGCATGTAACTAAGGACATATAAAAAAACCGTGACTATAGTCACGGTTTTTTTATATGTCCTTAGTTATGAATCCTCGTCCCCGTAAATGTCTTACCATCGAGATAATTTTTCAATGAAATCAGTTTCGTTCCGTTAAGTGAAGCAACTTCAATATCTTTTGCCTGTGCTTCCTTTGCAGCAACAGGATCAAATGGGGAGTTAAGCCCCGGTCCCCATTCCTTAGGAATAAGTTTGCGGAATTCTTCCCATGTAATATCTTCAATTTTTTCAGCATCAGGGTTTGTTTTTGGATCAGCAGTATAGACGTAATCAATGTTTGAAAGGTTGATTACTTTCTTTGCACCGACGCGCTCAGCAATCTGGATTGCCCGAAGGTCAGTACTTGCTCCCGGACGATACCCGGCAGCAATAATTAACTGTGCATCTTTCGGCATATCCAACACATCGTCAGGGTTCGTGACCATAACGCGGTGCGCCAAGTTACGGAAGATAGTAAGGAGCAGGTGACCGTTAAGGCGCGTAGCGTGTAGACCCAGCCAGTCAAGGTCTTCGTTCTCCATAGGTGCGACTTCCGCTGCAGCGTCTTGATAGCGGCGAGCAGTTTTACCACCCCCAGCTATGATAATAAAACGACGGCCATTGGCCGTTTCGGTTTCGATGAGATCTTTTAACGATGATAGGAAATGTGTATCGATGGCATCGGGAACGATAAGTGACCCACCAACTGACATTACGATTGTTTCTTGTTGTGACATACGTACACTATTGTATCGCTCTAGGGAAGAATGTCTAATGGTAAAGGTAGATAGTTGACGTTTCATTGAGGTGTTGTTGTTCCTTGACGGAGCGTGCGTACGGGTGTTGTATGTAAAGAGGGTATCCCACACTAACTAAAAATAACAAAGAAAGTAGAGGTGGAGGAAATGATACAAACAATTGGAAAACTAACACTGTTCGTTACAGTATGCGTAATGCCGGATTCGGTCACCGCTGAATATGAGACCCTTCAACTGGAATTGAATATGGGGCACAGCCTAGTGTCGACACCGTTGCATCCTGTGTCTGCGGTAGTTACATCTGACGGCAGGAATAAAAATCTTCTTGATGATGTGTATGATACTTTTGTTCCATATAACGAAATGTTTTCTACAGAAAAATGTACAACTAATTTTTTGAAGAAATCACTTTGGTGTGAACTTAGTAAAGATCCATTTAAGTTCCTTCGAAAAGGGCGATGAAGCTTTAAACAGGTGCGATTCTATCGCACCTGTAACTACGCAAAAATGAGACATTTTGTGTAGTTTTTCTTTTTACTAAAGAGTTACTATTATTTAATATTTTCACCACCTTCTGCTTTTTTAATGACTCCTGTTATGTCTAAAAAAGTATCAAGAACAGAAGCTTGCACTTTATTTCTTTATCTGTATAATAGCGGACACTGTGTGACTGATGACGAGGTTTTTACATCTCAGAATTCAGAAGACATACGGTACTTTGATAATTAAATACGTGTGATGATCCATACGAGTGGATCATCATAAATATACTAGTTGCAATGGTAGCGGCGTACTTTTTGTGCGTTTCATTGCAACTGTATGCATCACCTTTCTTGTTGCATTACGAACGTAACAAGAAAGAATAGCAAGACAAAAGATTTCCACCGTTTCAAGTTTTCCTTCACGGGAAAAATTGCGACATCAATACTCTTTAGAAGTTTACTTCTTAAGCACATTGAATTTTCTTTTGTCTTATCCTTTGGATGTCTAGATTAGTACGCGACATGAAGTACACGCGGAAATACATTTAGACGCAGGTAAGCACATTGCGAACTAATAATGAATTTATTCATTATTATTTCACTGAGCTACCTGTCTT
>DLQJ01000001.1 GCA_002477545.1 Patescibacteria group bacterium UBA7435
TAAAATTCCTAATACAAGTGCTGCGATAATTGCCGCATAGAGGCCATCAACCATGACTCCCGGCACGAAGTTTGAAACAAGCAACAACGCCAGCGCGGTAATAAGTATTCGTGTGATAAGGGTAAACATACTTACAGGGTACTCTCTTCTACTACCGTGTCAACAAATGCATCGATTCGTTCTTGCGTAGTTTCTTCAATCACTTCTCCACTGCTTCCAAATGCTTTTTTAACTGAGCCGATGTACAGTCGGTTCGGCATAGGTTGCAGCATAAGCTCTACATACACCGGCAGCACATGGTCTGCTAAACGTACTCCGGCAAAACTTCCCGCAGACACAGCAACGGTATACGCCTTCTTCCCTGCGTATGCCTTCTTCCCTAATGAATCAATTAAAAGTTTCCACTCCCCTGGATATCCATGGTTGTACTCAGGAAGTACAAACACAAAGCTATCACTTGCAGCAACGGTTTCCTGCCACTGTGTAGGCACTTCGTTCGCTCCTCCGGTTCCCCAATCAGGCACCGTGACTGCTTCTTTTACATGGTCTTTTACATCAATAAAATTTATCGTTACCCCCTTTGCAGTGAAGGCATTTTGTAACGCGGTAGTTACCGCTTCAGACGAGCGTTCCGCTCGTGCAGTCCCGAGGACCAGTGTTATAGAATTCATAGTATAAGTATATCAAAGGAAACTTCCCCACAACATACATATATTTCTTCATAAAAATTTTATCTCTAAGTTGGTATAGTATGTATATATGAAAAACTTCCGTAAAAACACCGACGCGCAGCACATGCTCCCTGCACATATTCCTTGGTATAGAAGGAGGATGTTTTGGGGGGTAATTTTTGGAATTTTTTTCTTGTTTTCAATAAGTCTATTTTTTTTCTTGTTCAAGACAAGTCATGCCAGCTACTCATCAGTTAACATAATTAGTGGGCTAATCATGGCTTCAGGGGGTATTCTTTTTGATGCAATAATCAGTAAGTCCATAAACAACCATACAGGTGGTCTTGTATATATATTTGTTGTTGTTTTTCTGATATACAAAACCTTTAGTGCCACAAAAGTCCAATTGCGCTATCCAATTATATTTACTGTTCTGTATACTTCTGGCCTATATGTTGGTGCCATGCTTATGGGCATCTAAAAATAAAAAACCACCTCTCGGTGGTTTTTTATTTTCTTTCCTTATAACTTTTCTTGTATCGAATCAATAGTCTCAAGCAGAGTTTCTTTTTCAAGATCCGTCAGTGTTCCGAAACGATGATAGTGTGTGATCTTCCGCTCGAGGTTTTTAAGCAGACGCTTTGCCACCTTTACCGATCGTGGATTGCCCTTTGATACAAAGCGCTCGATAAGATTTGTGTATCGATTGAGGTTGCGTTTGTGATGTTCCCTGAGGTCTGTGTTGGCTATCTCTGTATGGAGTTGATCAAAGAGTTCCTCGATCGTAAGCTCCTGCATTTGTGTAGGTGCACCTATTGCATACACAGAGAAGTGGTCGGTGGTAAACGAGACAATATTGGCATTAGCGTCCGCAGTACTTGATACTTCCTCCCATACGTTAGTAATGGTATTGAAGTAGTAGATAGTGAGATCATCTTCCGTAAGCTCGAGCGCTTCAAGCTCTTCGTCGGTATACGTGAGGGTTACCTGCACTTCGAAGTCTCCATTAAGTAACGAGGTATTGAAGTCGTAGTATGTTGGAAGAAATTGGATGTCTGCGATGTTTAGACCAAATGAGATGTATTCTTGATGAGGGTCTATGGTGACAACAGTTCCTTTTGCAAGTGCTTGGGTAAATTGCATGGTCACTTGGGCGATGGTGGAGGCTATGGAGTTTGTGGGTTCGTCTATCGTAAAGGTTGATTGTTGATCGATGCCGGCCCATTGGATGGGGTCGTGGAACCGGATTTCTGAGTTAAATAATAACTGAGTGAAATTTGGTCCAAGTGACCCACCCCCACCAAGCGCTACCCTGTCAGCTCCCCACTTTCCTTCATACAACATCCAAACTGGAGAGATTGAGTCAATGTCACTTATTTCTGAGAAGGCACCAGTTTGCATCACCTCACCTACACTGGAAGGAAAATCAGTACCAATTCTTGTATTACGATCTTCAGCATTAGGATAATTTGCATGTGATCCCAGAGATACATAACTTGAAACATGGTCATCACTCACAGCAACATCATCACTCTCCCAATCTCGACGTACAGAGCCATACTGAAGTGGGTTAATTGATTCATTAATACCGTCATTATGATGAGCCGAATACGCTACAAATTTTGGTTCTTCAGTATCCTTATTCAAGAAGATAAAAACAGATTCCCAATCTCCCTCATGATTGTTTGCAAGCACTTGGTCAGTTGCTTCTGCCCAATTATTCATCGCATAGAAGTACCAATACTGCAGGACAATAAATTCATGTTCTATACCCTGCTCATCAGTATACGAATCTTCCATTCGGTGGACGTAGACAGTTGTGGTTGCTTCTCCTGAGGTGATTGCGTTACCGTACTTTGTACGTGCCGCATTTAGATCAATGGACTTAGCAGTGTCGGGGTCAGAGTACGCAAGATAATAGTCAGAGGTATCGGTAGTGCTCACTATTGTTTCAAAGAGTTCAAATGTGAGATCGTCTACACTGTATAGCTGTTCGTCACTTCCTGTCTGATTCCACAGCGAACTATCCTTCACAAACGACTCTACATTCATTGGAAAATAATCCTCTTCGGGATGCATGTATAGGATTGGCGCGTACTGGAGAAGCAGTGGGTCTATTTCTGACTCAGGTTCTTCAGGCACTTCTTGAGTAAGCAGGACATTATCAATAAGGAAGTCGGAGCTTCCTGCCAATCGATCACCTGCAGACATTACTGTTCGCGGTTCTCCTTCGGGGTGCATGCTAATGCCAAGGTGCGTCATCTCGGGATTGAAGTAGATATCAGATCGGGTTACCTCTTTCCATACAACACCGGTATCTTTTTCTTGCATGCGCATATGTACGGTTCCTGAAGCTGCGTTATACTCGAAAAGGATCTCATACCAGACATCAAGACTGGCAACAGGGCCACTTCCACCTGCTCCTTTACTCTTCTGATTATTGTCATGAATGTTAAGATCCCAGTACCCTAAGCTACTGTTAAGACCTCGCACCATCATGTTAAGTGTTCCTTCACTGACCTTTCCTGTCACTCGGTACTCATCAACTGACTCAAGTTCTTCTGTGTACAGTCCAAACAACGCAACACCGTCAACATCGAAATCTAAGATCTTCATATCTACCTCTAGGTTAAATGACTGTGTGGGGTCAAGCGTTGTGTTTATTTCGTAGTATCGGTTTGGGGTGTATGCAGGTGGAGTGTTTTCTATATGTGCATACAACGCTGAAGTTGATGCCTGATGATAGAAATTATCTGGCTCATCTGTGTTCCAGTTTGGATCACTACTAAAATCTGACTGGTATATAACCTGTGTTGTTTGTGCTGATGCAGTATGTGTACTTATCATTAAAAATGCTACCAGCAGCATGCTCATGTGTATGTGTTTCATGGTTTTTATTATGCATATTGGGGATGCGGTGGAGGTTAGGAAAAGATGATGAAAAGATGAAGTGATGTGTGGAAATAAAAGAATCGGCGCCAATGGCGCCGATTCTTTTGTTTATTCTATGCATCCTTCTTAATTTGCCACCCCTCTCCTTCAAGGAGCTGTTCAGCCTTTTTGTATTTCATTTCTTTGGTCTCGGTTCCGTTAGTTACGGTAACCAAATCATTGCGACCATATTCTTTTTCAACAACTCGAGGAGCTCGTTTCCCTTGTGCTCCTACAGTTGCCTTTTCACCACCTGCTCGCTGTGCATGTTCACGTGCTCGACGCATCTCTTCCTCTCCTTTTTGAAGCGCTTCTGGTTGGAGTCGTGGTAATGTTTCAGCCATACGATGTAGGAGTACTTCATTCATTTCGCCAAAGAGTCGAATTCCTTCTTTTCGGTATTCAATCAGCGGGTCACGCTGTCCGTACGCACGCAGGTTCACACTCGCTCGTGTGTACTGCATAACCTCAAGATGCTCTACCCAAAGGGTGTCGATCATCTGTAGTGAAAGTCGGCGAACTAACTCAATCCATTTCTCTGGGGTGTACTCTTTTTCTTTTGCTTCAATAGTTGCGGTAATCTCAGGAGTGAGTTCTTTTACCTCTGAAAGAATAATTACTGCTTCTTCGTCAGATCCTCTAAGTAGCTTATTACGACGATCGTACACGGTTTGTCGTTGTTGGTTTAACACGTTGTCATACGCAAGCACTTGCTTACGTGCATCAAAGTGAAATCCTTCAATACGTGATTGCGCAGTCTCAAGTTGTCGAGAGATCATACGATTTTCAATCGGCTGATCTTCAGGGATGCCAAAGGTGCCCATAAGTCCCTTGATACGGTCTCCTCCGAACACCCGCATAAGCTGGTCTTCCATAGACACCATAAACAATGTCTCTCCAGGATCACCCTGTCGCCCCGAACGTCCTCGTAACTGGTTATCGATACGTCGTGCTTCGTGACGCTCGGTACCAAGTACAAACAATCCACCAAGCTCACGCACTGCTTGTGCTTCTTCGTCGGTTGCGTCGATTCCTCCAAGCTTGATATCTACTCCACGCCCTGCCATGTTGGTTGCGAGTGTCACCATACTCATCTTTCCTGCGTCAGCAATAATCTCTCCTTCACGTTCGTGGTTTTTTGCGTTAAGCATTTCATGCTTCACCCCTGCCTTAGTTAAGGCAACACCAAGTTCTTCGTTGGTATCGATTGATGCGGTACCTATAAGTACGGGCTGTCCTGTTTCATTGATTTGTTTTACCTTCTGGATCACTGCGTCATGTTTTCCTCTTACGGTCTGGAAAATGAGGTCATTTCGATCAATACGTTGTACATCACGGTGCGTTGGCACAGGGATCACATCAAGTCCATACACTGAGTAGAACTCCTCAAGTGAGGTTAGTGCGGTACCGGTCATACCTGCAAGCTTGTCATAGAGCTTAAAGTAGTTCTGATAGGTAATAGACGCGTAGGTTCGTGATTCTTTTTGAATAGTAATACCTTCTTTTGCTTCTACTGATTGATGCAGACCATCAGACCACCGTCGTCCCGGTTGGAGGCGTCCGGTAAACTCATCAACAATAACTGCCTCGCCATTTTGAATGACATATTCTTTATCCTTTGTATAGAGACCTTTAGCACGCACTGCGTTCTCAAGGTGGTGTACATATTTAATACCTGCGTCGGTATAGATGTTATCGATGCCCAGCATTTTTTCTGCTGCTTCAATACCTGCATCGGTGAGCGTTGCACTCTTCATTTTTTCATCCAGCTCATAGTGTTCATCAATTTTAAGCTGTCGAGCGATACCAGCAAAAGTTGTATATAAATCTTCACCTGATTCTGCAGGTGCAGAAATAATAAGTGGTGTTCGAGCCTCATCAATAAGGATAGAGTCAATTTCATCAACCAATGCAAATGCGTGACTACGTTGTCGGAGATTTTCTTTTTCAAATTCAATGTTGTCGCGCAGGTAATCAAAACCAAACTCGTTGTTTGTTCCGTAGGTAATGTCAGCTGCGTAAGCTTCAGGTCGAGTGCACGGACGTA
>DLQJ01000004.1 GCA_002477545.1 Patescibacteria group bacterium UBA7435
AGAAAGTTTAGTTGTGCGTACAAGTAAATGCATTGCGTATTACACCGTTTCTGGTATAGTGTGCGACATTACAAAGGTTACTGACTAAACGTGGCCGTATATATATTTTTATGAAAAAAGACATTCATCCAGAGAGCTACCGATTGGTAATTTTCCACGACAACTCAAGTGGAGCGCGATTTCTTGTAGGTTCAACTATCGAAACTACTAAGACTGACAAGTGGGAAGACGGAACTGAGTACCCGATCTCATTCGTTGACGTATCAAGTGATACACATCCTTTCTACACAGGACAAGAGAAGGTGATGGACACAGCAGGACGTGTGGAACGGTTCAAGAACCGAGCTGCAAAATCAGCAACGCGAGGAAAGAAAGCGTAGCTACGTTAAGAAAGTCTCAGTACATATGTACGGGGCTTTTTTATTTGCATAAAAGCATGGTAGCGTATATGAATGAAGAAAGGAGCGTAGCTGAAATAGTCTGGGGACTGTTTCAGAATTCTAAATACATGTCCGATTCGTTGGACACAAAAATAATATGGATCACGATATAGAAAAATTAGCGGAGTTTAAAGAAAATCACAAGACACAGTATTTGTTGTCGGTGTATTATGCTGAGCTTCAAAAACTTACTGATGCGCGTGAGTTAGCTGATTCTGATCCTGAGATGGCAGAACTTGCTAAAGAAGAGATTGAAACACTTGAGAAACAACTACAGAATCAGTTTGATGAAATGGATAAAATTGTGGAAGCATCTCGCGAAGAGGAAGAACGGCCCTACGGAATTATGCTTGAGGTGCGTGCGGGGGCAGGAGGTGACGAGGCTGCACTTTTTGCTGAGGAGTTAGCGAGCATGTATTTAACCTACGCACAGCTTAAAGGATGGCAGACGTCGTCAGAACACAAATCACCTGCAACTATGGGAGGATATAAAGAAGCAGCATTTGAAATTCTTTCAAAGGACGTATATGAAGCATTTAAATATGAAACAGGGGTGCATCGAGTACAGCGTATCCCAAGTACTGAAAAGCAAGGAAGAATCCATACTTCAACCGCATCTGTTGCAGTGCTACCACTACGAAAAAAGCCAAAGATGTTTATTGATCCGGGTGATATTGACATGGAATTTTCTCGTGCTGGGGGAGCGGGTGGTCAGAACGTAAACAAGGTTGAGACTGCGGTACGTGTAGTGCACCGACCTACGGGTATTGATGTACGTTGTGAGTCTGACCGTTCACAGCTAAAGAACCGTGAAAAAGCGATGGCAATGCTTATTGCAAAGCTTGAAACTGCTCACGAAGAAGAAGAAGCACGCAAGCACTCAGAATTCCGAAGTAACCAGATTGGTACGGGAGATCGTTCAGAAAAGATTCGTACCTACAACTTTCCGCAAAATCGTATTACCGATCACCGTATCAAAGTCTCATGGCACACCATTGAGGCAACTCTCGGAGGAGACCTGCAGCCGATTATTGATGCAATCCATGAAGCGCAGGCGGAGTTGGAGAAATAACATAAAGGAAGGCTTAAAACCACTCCTTTTTGTATTGCACTCCTATATACGCTATGGTACTATTCCCGCGTTGCGCAAAAGCGCTTTTTTATATAGAGAACACTCTATATATCTGGTACTCCTTTAGTGCTGTAACTCTATGCTCGTGCGTTGGTATTTCCGACACCTCGATGCCCTAGGAATCAGCTTATTAATTAACAAAGGCAAGGCTGGAACCCACTTATACATATTATGTCAACAGAACAAAACGAAAACGAAACAAACTTGATCCAACGGCTCTTTCAGGCTGGTTCGCACTTTGGCTTTTCTAAAAGTCGACGGCACCCATCTGTAGTACCGTTTATTTTTGGTAATAAACAAGGAACTGATATTTTCGACCTTGAGCAAACTGCGGCAGCAATTGCAGAAGCAAAGGAAACGCTTGCAGCAGCAGGTGAAAACGGAAAGACCGTACTTTTTGTAGGGACAAAAGAAGAAGTTTCAAAATTGGTTACTGCAGCAGCTGAAGCAGTTGAAATGCCATACGTAACTAACCGATGGATCGGTGGAATGCTTACGAACTTCTCTGAAATCAAGAAACGAATTGAACGTCTAAAGACGTTGACTGCTGAGAAAGAATCAGGTGAACTAGAACGAAAGTACATCAAGAAAGAACGAGTAGTTATCGGACGTGAAGTAGATAAACTCGAATTTAACTTTGGTGGCATTAAGGCTATGGATCGAACTCCAGCGATGCTTGTGGTTGTTGACCCACGGCACGACGACATAGCAGTTACTGAAGCAAATTACCTGAACATCCCAGTGATCGCGATTATGAGTTCAGACTGTGACGCGAAGAAAGTGAAAACAGCTATCATGGTAAATGATGCGCTCACTTCTAGTGTGACACTCGCACTAGCAGAACTATCTGACGCATACGCTGAAGGAAAGAAGAAGTACACACCACCACCCCCACGAACAACACGACCAGCGCGATCATACGACCGTACTCGAACTTCAGGTGGACGAACAACAGGACCACGAACAACAGGACCACGAACGTCAGGTTCCGACGCACGTCGATAGTCCCGTACGCTTTGTGTGGGGGTAATCCTTTCACACAACGTTTATTTTGTTAGTTATAGAATTGTACCTATGGAAATTACATCACAAATGATTAAGGAATTGCGAGAAAAAACTGGTATCTCAGTTATGCAATGCAAGAAGTCTCTTGAAGAAGCAGAGGGAGACATGGATAAGGCACTGATCATCCTTAAGAAGAAACGAAGTGAAGCTGCAGACAAGAAAGCTGACCGAGAAATTGGTGCAGGTGCAGTTGGATCATACCTACACAACACCAACGAAGTTGCTTCATTGGTACTTCTTTCATGCGAGACTGACTTCGTATCAAAGAACGAAGAATTTGTGGCTCTTGCAAACGATATTGCAATGCATGTTTCTGCAATGAGTCCTAAATACATCGCCAAAGAAGAACTTGATGATGCAATGATCGAAAAGGCTAAAGAAGTATTTGCTGAAGAGGTAAACGGAAAACCTGAAGAAATGCGAGAAAAGATCATGGAAGGAAAGCTTGCGAGCTACTTTAAAGATCAGATTCTTCTTGAACAGCCTTTTGTAAAGAACCCAGAAACAACTATTGGTGAAATGGTGACTGGAGCAGTACAGAAATTTGGAGAGAAAGTAATGGTTTCACAAATCTCACGCGTTTCTGTAAAATAAATAGATGACTACTGCACTAACATATTTGGCGTGCAGCGCAACGGTCCTTGTGATTATCATAGGGATCTTTCGCGTTGAAGATGCGCGTGATGGAAAATTAGTCCTTTTGACTAAGGTGCGTTTGTTTTTTAATCGGCTTGTGACCTATCTTGGTGCTAGGCTGTATTCTCTTGATACATACATAGGCAAGGGATTTGCGCGGGTTATGTTGCATTATGCAGTGCACGGCCTTCTGGAGCGCATTTTGAACGGATTAAAGGGTATAGAACAACGTGTAGAGAATCTATTGCGTCGTAATAAGCAAGTAGTGAAAGAAATCAGTAAAGATAAGAAGCGAAACCATTTGGACGAGATAGCGGATCACAAACAGGAGACCGCGTTAAGTGACGCGCAGAAGAAGAAGATGCGATCACATGAGTAAAGTAGCTTGCTTTTTTCTCAGGAATTGTAATAATGTGCCCACCCAAATTTAATACGCCACTGTAGCGAAGGTGGTGGAGTGAGAAGTGACCCAATGTCACTTCGCAAGAGGTTACCTAGTCTTTTGAAGGATGAAAAATACTGATAACCTAAACAGCTCCTGTAAGGAGGAGACAGTCCGGGGGACTGTTGAACCACTTGTTACAAGTGAGATGGTAGCAGAGAAGGGTTAGAATGTAGTACAACAAAATATTGCCACCTTAGCTCAGTTGGTAGAGCAACTCACTTGTAATGAGTAGGTCGTCAGTTCGAATCTGACAGGTGGCTCCAGGTAAAAAAGTCCCGTAAGGGACTTTTTTAGTGTCTGACCTGCGTCAGACACGTGCCTGGAGCCAAGCCGGAGCGTTGTGAATTTACGAACAGCGAGGCGGGGTCGACAGTACTTAGTAGATTGTGAACGCCAGTGAAATAATATACTTAGTAACTGGTGACGCGAAAGCTCAAAAACTACCACTAGTGCTCAATCCATCATCTGACCTGCGTCAGACACGTGCCTGGAGCCAAGCCGGAGCGTTGTGAGCTTGTCGAGCAGCGGAGAAAAAGTGTCTAAACACTCTTTCTCGGGTCGCGAACACTTACTAGAATTGCAGCGGCAGCGAACAATTATAGTAAGTGAATTGCCTGACTCTAGGTAACCACACATCACCACAGTCCCAAAACATAGATACACTGCCCTAAACCCTTTATTTTCCACCAAAATAAGTATATACTCACCTGATTACGTATGGAGGATTCTTCGCATTTACTGACGTACGCACAACGTCCCGATTTTAAAGTTGGACGAGCAACCGAGCTTTCTGGGAAAGATCGGCGTTTTTATCGTTTACTTGAAATACTTCCAGGGGTTGCTTCATGGGGAACACTCATTGGTGTGTTATGGATGTCTAACTACAAACCATTTATCGCAGCCTACTTTATTATAGGCTTTGCTATTTACTGGGTACTGAAAACAGCATTTCTCTCATACCACCTTCGGTATAATTGGAAGCGGCTACGTCATCATATGAAACTCGACTGGCAACAGATGGTTGAACGTTTTGAGTTTGGACATATGTATCAACTGATTGTTCTACCGTTTTATGAGGAAGGGGAAGAAATTGTAAATGCGACATTGCAATCTATTGCTGACACACGATACGACAAGAAAAGTATTCTTATTGTCTTAGCTTCTGAAGAACGAGCGGGTGAATCTGCGCAGAAAGTTGCAATCGCGATGAAAGAAAAGTGGGGAAGTAGCTTTGGTTCTTTCTTGGTAACTACGCATCCAAAAAATGTACCAGGAGAAATGGCAGGGAAGGGTTCAAACGCGGCGTATGCTGCAGAACAGGCGCGGACGATATTACTTGACCCACATGGTATTCGGTATAACCATGTGCTGGTTTCTATTTTTGATATTGATACGGTGCTCTATCCAGAATACTTCAACTGTCTTATTTGGCATTTCATGACTGCACCAAATCCATTGAAGACCTCTTTCCAGCCAGTACCTATCTTTAATAACAATATCTGGGAAGCTCCTGCGGTGGCGCGCGTGGTGGCTATGAGTAGTACATTTTGGGAAATGGTACAGCAAGAACGTCCTGAGCGCATGGCAACATTCTCATCACATTCAGTAAGTTTTCAAGCACTCTACGAGGTAGGGTACTGGCAAAGCAATATGGTTAGCGAAGACTCACGTATTTACTGGAATCTTTTGTTTGCTAATGATGGTGTGTATGACGTAGTACCACTTTCATACCCTGTATCAATGGACGCAAACGCAGCGCCAACATTGTGGGGTACGGTAAAGAATGTGTATCGACAACACCAACGATGGACATATGGAGTAGAAAACTTCTGCTATATTATTTTCCATTTCACTAAGAATAAAAAAATTCCATTACGAAAAAAGATTACCGTGGGGTTCCAGCAAGCTGAAGGATATTGGTCACTGGTAACCAACCCAATCATGCTCTTTATTCTTGGATGGGCACCGATTTTCCTTGGTACACAAGAATTCCATCAAACGGTACTTTCATACAACCTCCCGATTATGGTGCGTGATCTACTTGCGCTTGCGATGTTTGGTTTGGTAATTTCTTCTATTATTTCATTAACGATGTTACCACCACGACCGAAAGAGAAAAGTCGATTGAAATATATCGTACTTGCGGTACAGTGGGTGCTTGTGCCAGCAACGATGATTATCTTTAGTGCAATTCCTGGCCTGCATTCACAGACACGACTGATGCTTGGAAAATACATGGGATTCTGGGTAACGCCAAAAACGCGCACGTAACAATACATATGACACCCGTACCGGAAGTACAACCATTAGCCCACGGACATCGACGATTTATATTTATCGCGTCGTTGGTTATTTTTTGTATTGCTGTACCAGCGCTCGTTTTCTACGCTACAGGATATCGACTAAATATTTTTGCAACCGACAGTGACAACATCACAAGCGTAGGCGGAATGTATGTTAGTTCTGAGTTGCGTGAAGTGGAGATGTACCTTGATGATGAGCAGGTGGATGATATGCGTGTATTCCAAAATGCATCATACATTCAAAACCTTGATTCAGGTATTCATGCGATTCATGTACAAGGAGAAGGAGTGCAGACATGGGTGAAAGATCTCCCTGTATATGCACATATCGTTACCGAGGCACAAAGTTTCAATATGCCGGTGGTGCCACAAATGAGATTGGTAACACAATGGAGTACTGATCAGGGAGCCTCTGTATTATTTGAGCCTGCTACCAGTACGCTGTTCGCACATGCATCGGTCACTAATAATTTTTTTACAGCAACAAGTACAGCAACAACTACGTATACGACAAATTCAGAGTATCAATACATCAGCACACTTTTTGCGTCGTCTTCCGAAACAGAGATTCTCTTGGCGGAACAACGTGCAGCGCAAGAGCTCCCGCGTTTTAACTTCAGTACACCAATACAGGCAACAACATCAACCACAACACTGGCAACCACAACAAAGACGTGGCGGGACGTACAACTGTTTGAATCCGCTGATGAGGTATACGCACATTGGGTTGGATCTGAAGAAGACATTCCTTATTATTTCTGTGTAAACCATACAAACGCAAGCACAACCACTGCTGTGTACGGGGAGCACGTATATGACAGTATTGTCACTGAGTACGGCACAAGCACCGATATCACCAACGGTGTGTATGTTTCAGATCGGCTGTGTCGCACAAGTATCCGTGTAGATCGCTTATGGCAGAAGGTATCATGGTTTGATTTTTACCCAAGCAACCGCGATCATGTACTGATGCTTCTTGAGGATGGTCTGTATGTGGTGGAGATTGATGATCGAGCATGGCAGAATACGCAGTTGCTGTATCCTGGAACTGACTTGCAAGTATTGCTTGACGGGGGACGTATTTTTATCGAAGATGGTGTGTACTTCGGGGAAGTCTTTACTGAAGTACAGTAGACACACGTTGTGTGCCGTGAATAATTATTAAACGTTTGATACTATAGGAACTTATGCAAAAAGGACATCAACACCCATTGACCCAGATGATCTCAGAAATTAATAGTATTTTTGCTGAGATTGGTTTTGTGTTTGCTGAGGGGCCTGAAGCTGAAACAGAGCATTATAATTTCGATCAACTTAATTTCCCTCCTGATCATCCAGCACGCGATATGCAGGATACCTTTTTCCTGCGTTCAGAAGACACAAAGGAGCCTATGGTACTACGAACGCACACGTCACCCGTACAAGCTCGATTTATGGAATCACACGAACCTCCTGTACGTGTGATTGTCCCTGGGAAGGTATTTCGTAATGAGGCAACTGATGCAACGCATGAGGCGCAGTTTCACCAGCTAGAAGGTCTGTATGTAGACAAAGGTGTGCACATGGGTCATCTGAAAGGTACTATCGAACACTTTTTCTCAAAGTTTTTTGCTGGAGAGGTAGAAGTACGTTTTCGTCCAAGCTTCTTCCCATTTGTTGAACCTGGAGTTGAGATAGATATGATGCTCAAGGAAAGTGACAGTAAGCTTGCAAACAAGTGGATAGAGGTTATGGGAGCTGGGATGGTACACCCAAATGTACTGAAAGCCTCAGGTATTGACCCAGAGGTATATTCTGGATTCGCATTCGGTATGGGAATAGATCGTTTGGCGGTAATGAAGTACGGAATCAACGACGTTCGTGACTTGTATACCGGAGACCTTAGATTTGTTAATCAATTTTAATATGTTAGTAGTACACAATTGGCTTAAGGACTATATCGGAGATTCAATTCCATCTGCAAAAGAAATTGAAGAGCTTTTAATGTTCCACTCGTTTGAGGTTGAAGGAATAGAGAAGATTGGTGAACATGAGGTGATTGATGTGGATGTGCTCCCGAACCGTTCTTCAGACTGTCTTTGTCACCGAGGTATTGCACGTGAGATTGCGAGTATTACAGGAACAACATTAGTGAATGACCCATTACAAAAAGAAGTACAGCTTCAAGAAACAGATTTGATTTCAGTAGACATCGAAGATAAAGAAATGTGTCCACGATTCACCGCGTCACTTATTACTGGTATTCAAGTGAAGGAATCACCTCAGTGGTTACAGGATCGACTGGTGGCACTCGGCCAGCGCCCGATCAACAATATTGTTGATGCCACAAATTATGTGATGTACGCAATTGGACAACCACTACATGCTTATGATGCAGAGAAATTTCCGCAGGTTGATGGCTCATGGAAGTTTGGTGTGCGCTATGCAAAGGAAGGGGAAGTAGTTTCACTTATTGCTGAAGGGGGTAAGGATGAAGACCGTGATGTCGTTTTGAAAGGAACAGAATTGCTGATAGTTGATCAATCATCTAACACACCAATTGGTTTGGCGGGAGTTAAGGGAGGACGTTTTGCTGGAGTGGACGAAAACACGACAAAGATTATTGTTGAAGCAGCACACTTTGATGCATCACTCACACGTAAGACTGCGCGTGGTCTTGGAATTGTTATCGATGCATCAAAACGTTTTGAAAACGAGTGTTCACGAGAACTTCCTCCATACGCACAACAAGAAATCATTGCGCTTATTACTGATATTGCCGGTGGTGCAAGTGAGGGTACTGTTGATCTGTATTTCCAGAAGAAGGAGAATCCTGAGGTGATTGTCCGACCAGCAACAGCGAACGCACTACTAGGCCTTTCATTGGAAGCGTCTGAGATGGAATCAATTCTTTCGCGTGTAGGTATTACCGTTACAAAAAACGCAGATCACTTTGTGTGTGTAGGTCCTTGGGAGCGAACCGACATGAACATTGAAGTTGATTTTATTGAAGAAATTGGACGAGTGCATGGACTTAATCATATTGACTCGGTGGTCCCCGATACTGTAGCTCTAACTGAACTCAACGCGCGACACTACTATAGTGAACAGGTACGAGACACATTGATTGAACTTGGGTTTTCTGAGGTAATAACATCTTCATTTCGTAAGAAAGATAAGGTAAAGCTACGTAATGCGTTAGCCAGCGATAAAGGATGCTTGCGCTCATCACTTACAAAAGGAATTATTGACACCCTAGATAAGAACGCAGGATTTACTGATCTATTAGGCACTACTGATACACGAGTATTTGAAATTGGAACTGTATTCCACAAGACCGAAGAAAGCATAGGGGAGTATGTGGCACTTTCCTTGGGTGTACGAACGAAAGCAAATGGCTACAATCCAAAAGACGATGTACAGGTAATTGCCGCTATGGAAGCGCTTGAGACAAAGTTAGGCGCAAGTATTACTCACGACATCCAGAAGGCAGTTGTAGAAATTAACTTCACAGAATTATTTGAATCGTTGCCTGTACCAACAGCATATGAACCAGTGGAGGTGGCAGAAGAAATTGCATACACACCGTTCTCAGTGTATCCAGCGATGACGCGCGACATTGCAATGTGGGTTCAGCAGGGGGTAGACATTGCAGAGGTTTCAAAAGTGCTTGCTGGTTCAGCGGGTGAGTTGTGTGTCCGCATTACACACGTGGACGCCTTTTCAAAAGACGGACGTACTTCACTTGCGTTCCGATTAGTGTTCCAGTCTATGGATGACACCCTTACCGATGAGCAAGTAAATCCAGTTATGGATACAGTGTACCAAGTTGCGAAAGATGCTGGTTACGAAACTCGATAATTAACAACTATACTTTTATATATAAAATGATTGGTACATAAAAATCACAGTTATCAACCTCTAAAAAGCAGATAAATCTGTTATAATTAGGCTTATTATTGATTAGTGTATTATCCGCATGCCAGCAAAGAAAACGCCGAAAGAAAAGAGTTATGACGCATCCTCAATTTCCGTTCTAGAAGGACTCGAACCAGTTCGAAAGCGCCCTGGGATGTATATCGGTACTACCGGTCCCGACGGTCTACATCATATGATCTGGGAGATTTTTGATAACTCACGCGATGAAGCGATGGGTAATTTTGCTGATAAAGTTGAGGTGACGCTACTTCCTGATAACTATATTCGAGTGGTAGACAACGGACGTGGAATTCCTGTTGACATGCACAAGCAGACAAAAGTGTCGGCTCTGGAGACTATTATGACCACGCTCCACGCCGGAGGTAAGTTTGGTGGTGATGAAACTGGCTACAAGGTTTCAGGGGGACTGCATGGTGTAGGAGTATCTGTGGTAAATGCACTTTCAACGCACACTCGTGTTGATGTACACAAAGACGGCGGGCACTACATGCAGGAATACAACATTGGTATTGCGAAGGCTAAAGTAAAGAAACTAGGTCCAACAAAATTTAATGGAACAACCGTAATATTCCAAGCTGATCCAACTATCTTTCCAGAGATTAAATTTGAATGGAAGCGGATTGTGACGCATTTACGTCAACAAGCATACCTTGTAAAAGGAATGCACTTGACGGTGATTGATGCACGGGACAGTGAAGAAAAACTTGATCCTAAAACGCTACAGGACACAATATACGTTACAGACTTAAAACTTGAAGTACCTAAGCAGACCTTCTACTTCGAAGGTGGACTGAAGTCATTGGTGGCATTCAATAACCAATATCAAAAGCCAGTACACAAGAATATTTTCTACGTAGAACGAAATGATTATGATGAAAATGTATTGTCAGTTGAAGTTTCTCTACAATATGTAGACGACATATCTTCACGTATCTCAGCGTTTGCAAACAATATCTATAACCCTGAACACGGAACACACATCACAGGATTTAAGACTGCACTTACACGAACGCTCAATACCTACGCAAAGAAAAATAATTTCTTTTCAGTGAAAGATAAAGATACGGGATTTACCGGAGATGACGTGCTTGAAGGAATTACTGCTGTAGTATCTGTGAAGATGCCTGAGATTCAATTTGAAGGACAGACCAAAGGAAAGCTTGGTTCAGTTGAGGCGCGCGGTGCAGTTGAATCAGTATTTGGGGAAGCCTTTAATGAATACCTTGAGGAAAATCCAGATGATGCAAAAGCAATTATCAACAAAGTAGTCATTGCAGTAAAGGCACGTAAGGCTGCAAAGGCTGCGAAAGATTCAGTGATGCGAAAAGGAGCGCTTGAAGGAATGTCACTTCCTGGGAAACTTGCTGATTGTCAGACAAAGTCTGCCGAAGATTCAGAAATCTTTATCGTAGAGGGTGACTCAGCGGGAGGATCAGCAAAGATGGGGCGAGATCGAAAGACACAGGCTATTTTGCCATTACGAGGAAAGATCCTGAACGTCGAGCGCGCACGTATTGATAAAATGCTCGCAAGTGAACAGATTAAGAACTTGGTGATTGCCATGGGAACTGCAATTGGTGACGTGTTTGATATTTCAAAACTTCGGTATCATAAGGTTATTATCGCAACTGATGCCGATGTTGACGGTGCGCATATTCGTACGTTACTGCTGACATTATTCTTCCGGTACTTTAAACCATTGATCGAAGGAGGATTTATTTACATCGCACAACCACCATTGTATAAAATCCAGAAAGGGAAGGAGGTCTGGTATGCATATACTGATGCAGAAAAAGTAGCTATTGTTGGAGAAGAGGAAGAAATTGTTGAAGGTGAAGAGTCTGAAGAAACAGAAGATGAGGCTGAGGAGCGCGCAACTAAAGCGTCAAAATTTAGAATTCAGCGATACAAAGGACTTGGAGAGATGAACCCTGATGAACTATGGGAAACGACAATGAACCCAGAAAATCGAATTCTTAAGCAAGTAACTATCGATGACGCACAAGAAGCTGATCGTGTATTTGATATCTTGATGGGGACAGATGTAGCGAGTCGGAAATCTTTCATCCAATCTAACGCACAAAATGCGACAATAGATATTTAAAATATCTATACTCGGCAGCCGTCTTTGCGAGCCTCGGTGTAGCAATCTAGACAACACAAAACCCCGTACGCTTTGCGTACGAGGTTTTGTGTTGTGGCCCACTAAGGGCCGGTGGAGTAATTGGTATTACTTCACTACATTCACAGCCCAGGTAAAGCTGTTGTTGTTATTGTTCACGTCACTTTCCGCATCAATGTCTGCACCAAATCGCTCAACACCAACTTGTGTTAAACCTTCAAAACCAATTGTGATAATTGCTTTTTCGTTTGGCTTCAGGACATCTTGTTCTCCTGAAGTATATTCAATACCAGAAGGGAGGTGTGCATCGTAACTCCACTCTTTTGAAGTTTTAGTACCGATGTTTGTTACTTCGAATTTGAAGGCTCCTTGCTCGTCTACATCAATAGATCCTGCAGATGCAAACGTTCGCCCTTCAAGTGTACCAACACCAAGATAGGTAACTTGCAGGTCAATTTTTCCGTTCGGGTCAGATGTAGGAATTGCGTAAATAATTTCTTCTACAGTTGTAGGAGTTCCAGCAGTAAGCCCAGTGCCACCAGTGTTTGTTGTTGGTTCTTCAACTACTGGTTCTTCTTCAGGTTCAGATGTTGTTTCTCCAGCAACTTGGCCTTCAGCTTCAGCTTCTTCATCAGTCATTGCAACACCCGTAGTTGGGATGCTTGCGTTTACAATTGTAATTTGTGAGGATGTTTCTACTGCAAGTGCCTCAGTATCTTCAGGCGTATACGTAATAGTGTATGACACATCAGTAAAGCGTTGTTTCTCAGAAGTGATCACAATATCTAGTGCGTTAGTGTCTCCAAGCGTGTAGTCTATACCGCACTCAAGTGAGAGAACGTCACCTTTTGCATTTCGAACATCAACAGATGTCCCTTCAGTACAAGCGTAACTGAATGCATATGTTCCCGGACGACTCATCTGTGTCCACGAAAGCTCAAATGCTTCTCCCGTGTTTGCTACTGTGTCATTTGCTGCAACAGTTAGTTCCTGATCTTCGTTGTAGTTGTATACACCATCAGCAATAGACGCAAGTGAGTTAAATGCTGAAGGGATAACCCCAACAATCTGTACGGCAAGCCATACGGCAAAGAGGATCGCAACGACAAAGCCAACAATGGCAAATGTCTTTGTTACTGAATCCTTTTGTTCTTGTGTAACCTGGTTCATAAATAATATAAATATGTGTAGTAAAGTTGTACCTATATACGTACTCATAAGATACCAGCAAAACACTCTTTAGTGTATAAAGAGGGAAGAGCAAGATAGTTAGTGAGAACGGTGCTCCAGACGTGTGGAGCAGTACCCGAGTACAATAGCATGGTTTGGAGTGTTCGTCAAGTCTAGCTATTGACTTTATCCTAAAACAGTGTATTATTCTACTCAATTAATTCATAGTTATGCAATACCCATATTCATTTAATGAACTACTACGCCAATTATCGGTACGAAAAGTATCGTTCTTCGTCACATTTTTCTTTGTGATCCTTTTTTCGTATGCAGTTTTGTATATTGTAGATTTCATACCAGAACCAGTTGAAGAAGAAACTTCTCCTATTGTGAATGAAGAGGTTGCCCAAGAAGTTATAAAAGAAGTGATTCCTGTTGTTGTGGAACCAAAAGAGGAAATTGATACGTCGCTACCGGTGAAAATTATCTTCGAAACACTTAATAAGGAAGTAACCGTGTTAAATCCACAATCACGAGAAATCGCTGATCTGGATGAGGCATTGTTATCAGGAGCCGTACGGCACCCCGATTCTGCTGATTTTACTGAAGACGGTAACATTTTTATCTTAGCGCACTCAAGTTACCTACCTAACGTATTTAACAAGAATTTTCAGGCTTTTAACGGTATTCAGGACCTTACATGGGGTGATAAAATCCGCGTACAGTCTGAAGGGATGGAATATGTATATTCAGTAAAAAAGACCTATAAAGCTAAGGCTACTGAGGTTTTTGTACCCGAAACACCAGGTGAGGCAAATCTTACCTTAGCTACCTGTAACAGTTTTGGCTCAAAAGACGATCGGTTTATGGTCGAAGCAAAACTGGTAGGGGAGTATAAGATATAAATCATTGCACCATATGATTGACAAAAGTCAATGATTATGTTACTATATACTTATATTAAGAGACTGTTCCTAAAGCGAGCAAAGCGCTCATCGTTCACTCCATGAAGTTTCGTATAACATAGCAGGCTTAGTGCTCAGAAATCCCGACCATGAAGTTTTGGGTCGGATGATTTGTTGGTACCAAGCTACTCATGATGAGGGCGCAAAGTGCGCTCATCGTGAGATGAGTTGTACTTTGAAACAAGTCTGTTTTGATGTGAACTGAGCGATCAGCTCAGGTCCAAGCAGACAGAAACAATTGAAAAGGACTACAAAATGAAACATTTCGTTTTGACTGCAGCCCTCGCGGGCTTGATCGCAACAGGTGCTAACGCACAGGTTGCATCGACTATTGTACTTGCAGAAGGGACAGCACCTGCTGCCTCTACCGCAACCCACGATATCTTTACGGACAATGATATGATCATGGTCGTTATCGACCGCGGTTCAGCTGCTGTTCCTGTTGGTCAAACAACAATGGACAACATTGTGTTGCTGTGTGAAAACGGCGGAACGATGACACTTGATATCGGTGATGGTGTTCCGGTTACAAACCAGAACAACAGTATCCGCATCAATGGTACGGATTCGGGTTATAACTGCCCACTTCCTGCGACTGTTGGCCCATATGCGACGCATGTTCAAAAATCTTGGGCAATGCATCGTGGGCATGGCAATGGCGAATTTACTGATGAACATCTACGCGCGGTTCTAACCGAAATGCGGGACCATCCTATGGGTGAGTTCATTACCCGCAATGATATCCCGAGTGGATATCGGGGTAACGATCGCCAGTACGTTGACCGTTCACTGGAGCAATCCGTGACCGGCCAATTGCAAGGGTGGAAAGTGATTGTTGACGAGGTGTTTTACCTTGTTGTCAGGAACAACTGCCTTGAGATCTGTACAGGGGAAGCTGTTACGTGGCATTTGCACAAGCAAAGGGCACGAGCTGTAACTCCCCGAGTATCAACACCTCGGGTATCAACTCCTGCGCCTGCGCCTGCTCCAGCGATAACCGTAACGCGGTTCTCGCTTAACCACCTTAGTCCAAATAATCATCGCTGGTCGAAGAATCTTTGGACAGGTGGAACGGTTGCGTATAAGCAGGTTGTGTATACAGCCTGGGGTTACAGCTTCTTTGGACCAAACGAACGTGGCGTCTGCGTTGGCGGCAGTAATTCACGAAACATCGATCGTGATTGCTATGGTCAACGTCGGACCACAAACTAACGTCACAAAAAAGTGACCAAAAACAACGAAGGCTCCCATCAACTGATGGGGGCTTTTTTCTTACATAACGGAATACTCACAAAAATCCAGTTATGACTTTTTGTAAACGTCATAAATTGGTACTATTGCTGTATGTATACATTCATTCGCAACAATCGCTGGTATGTAATGCTCAATGTATTTTCTCTGGCAATCATTCTGGGGAGTATCTGGTTTGTTTTTAAGCCAGTGGCTTTACCTGAGCCCGCAACATTGGCAGAAATTACCCACGCACACGAACTAGGACTACAGTGGTTATCTGCTAATTTTCAAGATGGTGTATTTCGCTATGAGTTAGATCCACAATTTGATGAGACTCCTGAAAGTAGTAACGCACTTCGTCAGCTTATGGCGTCACGAGTTGTAGCAAGCGAAGCTGCAACCAGTGATATTTTTCAAGAGATTCACACTGAAAACATAGAGTATGTACTGCAGGAGTGGTATAAGGAAGATGAAGGTGGTGGATACGTATTTTTCAAAGATAAGTCTAAACTGGGTGCTAACGCTATGCTACTGCGATCAATAGTGGCAAGCCCAGATTTTGAACAATATGAAGATCAGGCACGGATGCTTGCTGAGGGAATTATGGCGCTCCAAAATGATGATGGTTCATTTGTGCCTTGGTATGTAGAGCCAGACTATGAATACGAAGCTGATCATCTTTTAAATTTTTATTCTGGTGAAGCACTCTTGGCACTATTTGAATACTACGAAAAAACCAATGATGAAGTCGTATTATCAGCGTCTCAAAAGGGAGCAGATTTCTACATTACTAAATATGTTGAACAAATAGATGAAAATTATCACCCTGCGTATGTACCGTGGCATACATTAGCGTACTCAAAATTGTTTACTCTGTCAGAGGACACACGCTATGTGGAAGCGATTTATGTCATGAATGATAGACTTTTAGATCTTCTTGATACCACAATACGCCCTGGACGTTTCTATAAAAGTGAACTTGAAGATGAGGGTCAGGAGGCTCCGCATGCCTCATCTGACGCAGTATACCTAGAGGGACTTCTCTATGCGTATGAGCTAGCACGCGATACTGGGGAAGCGATAAGAGCTGAACAATACAGAGAAGCAATTGAACTCTCTGCTGCTCGTCTAGTTGCTTTGCAATATCAAAGTGAGGAAGTTGGTTTTCTTGCTGATCCTCGCGCATACATAGGCGCTATTCCGGTTCGTGAAAATACCTCTAGGATTAGAGTTGATACGGTCCAACATACCTTAGATGCATTCGAGAAGTATTTGATAGTTTTCGAGGCAGAGTCAAGGTAATAATTGTACACAAATATTATTATGATATCTTAGTTTTTAAAAAATCCTCTCACATGATAGTGAGAGGATTTTTTAAGAAAGAGGTTACTCGTCTGAAAAAAGTGCTTTACTGTGTGCTTTGCGTTGCCACAACGGAATCAAAATATGCCTCATGATGACATATGTAAAAACGGCAAATATCAATAACCAATATGCAATTTCGAAAAAGGTGTAATGCTGCGTCATAAATAGCTCGATACCTCTTAGTTCGTGTATCTGGTTTGGGTCTAAGCCATCGGGGACGATGTATTGTTCTTTGACACTGTTCTCCCAAATGCTGTACCCATCCTTTTTTTCGGTGTTAGTCCAATCCATATATTTTAATAGTAAATATTTTTAACAGCTTTACCTACCGCTTCGGGATTTTCATTGTAGGTTTTAATCCATGGGTTGTGTGAAGTTGCTTTGTAGTCAAGAGCACAGACATTGGCGACATCAATAATACGCAAGAAGTCATCACCATTTATTGAATGGTCAAATGTCCATGAAATACTATCTATATCGGGGTATCGTTCACACAATTTATTATATAAAAACCAGTCACGATACGGATCACATCGGTTTCGGGCCAAACTTGATACTTCTGATTCTGTCTCTGATGCACCATTGTTGTAGTTAAAGGTAGCTTCAGAAACACATTGATGATTCGTTTCAAACATGTATAAACCATATCCATTACCCTCGAGGGTTAGTTTTTCATCTCCCTCAATCATTTTGGGTGTTAGTTGCATAAAAACAAGTAATGCCATCAAGCTCCAGCTAAGTACTGAACGCTTGGTAAGTGGTGGTGGTGTCCATCGATAGAACGGTCCAAATACAGCCAAAATCATAGGTAATACTGTCGCTGGATAACGATACTCAACCAAAATTCCTGAGTAGAGATGAAAAGTGATAAAGAACGCAAGCGCTGTTCTTTGTAACCATGGGTGTTTTGAGAGTAAGAACCAAGCTCCGACCATTTCCATCAACATGACAAAATTGGTTAGTAGTGGAATTGACCAAGCAGGGAATAGCGGTAGCCCTAATTGTAGATTTGTGAAATATCCTCCGGTAATCCATGCGGGGTGTACTTTCGCAAAAGTCGATAATACGTAAAAAAGTACCAAACTAAGCTTAATGAAGAACTCCTTGTGTGGAAAGAATAAGAGTATAGAAGTGAAGATAAAAACGTAATATTCATAATTATCACGGGCAAAATCTGTCATTATAAAGGTATTTCCTGCATGCCAAAGGTAGGGAAGCAGAAGCAGTATGCAAGCCTCAAGCCACCTTTTCTTCATTAGTAAGTAAACGATAAATACCAATGCTCCAAAAATGAACATGTACCAAAGTGTTTGCGAGTAGCCTTGCGGTAGAGCATTGAGAAAGTAAAATGCCTCGCAATTTTGAAGGTATGGCTGGCAACGATAGGTGAGATCAGTCACTGCTTTGTTAGTCACCATTTGCCGACCAATCCAGCTAGAAAAAACAATAAAATAAGCAAAAGTACTAACCCCTAGGCATATCTGGAGGACCTTATTGTGAGTGAATTCTTGGACGAAAAACATATGTATGTACCTACTATAGACTGAAAAAGGTAGTAAATAAAGCCTTTAGACTGCATAGTCGGCCTTCTTAATCATAATATGAGTTGTTTTAAGGGGTCGTGAATATGTGCACTGATAACCCAACAGTGCTCTAAGCTATTGACAATTCTTCATTTTAGTGTATATTATAGCAACTAAAGTTCTTTTGCGGTATAGTACCTCAAATCGTTCCTCTCTCTATATAATGTATTTAAGTATGCATTCAGATATAAAAATACTCAATACAGTCTGTGTTGGTTTCAGTATTTGTATCGACGTAACAATCATTTTCCAATACTCTCGTGTGTCATACAGGTGAGAGTATCAGAGTTGTGATTAAACAAGTAACACTAAAACTTATTATGCAAAATATTATTAATTTCAAAACATTTTCTCTAACGCTTCTTATGGTTGCGATTATTTCATTGTTTATTGTATCTGTTATGCCACAGACGGCAGACACGTCAGTTTTCACTGCTAATATTGCGTACGGGCAAGGAGATGGTGACGGTGACGGAGATGGAGACGGAGACGGAGATGGTGACGGTGACGGTGACGGTGACGGTGACGGAGATGGTGACGGAGACGGAGATGGTGATCATACGCCACGAGCGTACTGTGACTCTCTTACTGCAAACGGAAAGGCAGGCACATTAACACTGAGTTCACTCGGCGGAAATGTGAATCTGGAATGGAATACCACGAACGCTATCAGTGTTTCTCTGAGTAATGTGGGTAACGTAGCAGCTGACGGCTCTGAGGTGGTCAACGTTGTGAAAAATACAACTTTCACCCTCACTGCAGTTGGTACTGATAACTCTGATACTTGTACTGTTGATATTGTGGTCCCACCTACTTCTACAGATCCTGAAATAAGCATCATCAAACGTGATGCTATTGATAAGGACGATACACAGACGGTAGCAGTGGGCGGAACTGCAAACTTCGAGATCATCGTAACTAACGCTGGTGCGGAAGATCTTGTAAACGTAACGGTGACTGACCCACTTGAAGCTAACTGTAATCTGACTATTGGCAACCTCGCAATCGGTGCTTCTCATACATATACGTGTGACAGTACTGATGTCCAAGCTGCCTTTACTAACGTAGCTAATGTTACAGGTAATTCAGCAGTTGATAATCAGGCTGTAAATGATACTGACCCTACTGATGTATTAATCTTGACTGCCAATGCACCATCATGTGACTCATTCACAGGGACGCCAGCAACACTTCCATATGGCGGAGGAAATGTTGCGCTCACGTGGACTACTACGAATGCAGACTCAGTATCAATCGATCAAGGTATCGGTCTGGTAAATGCAGATGACTCTACAGCAGTGAGTGTTACAAACACAATCACTTACACCCTCACGGCTTCTAAAGCTGGATTTGATGACGCACATTGTCCTGTGACTATTACGGTACTTCCAATGGATAATGGACTTTCATGTAGTGACGTTTCGTTTACTGCATCAGACACATTCGTAAAGAAAGGAGATACGGTAAACCTTGCATGGGTATTCACTGGAAACGTATCAAGTGGATCAATTGATCAAGGTATTGGAGATGTGACTAGTGGTAGCAACATTGATGTAATAATCAATAATGAGATTACGTATACAATGACTATTAAGGACGCAACAACACAGGTACAGTGCCCACTGACTATTAAGATTGAGCCTGATACAAATGTGTTTAGTTGTGAGAATAATGTAACGTTTTCTGTAAGCGATACGTCGCTTCCAAAGGGTGGAGCAGATGTACTCTTTACATGGGTTACTACGGGACTTGATTCGTTATCAATTAACGGTCTTACATCGACTAATCTGTCAGGCAGTGAGACAGTTGATGTCGGTGTTACCGACACATTTACGCTCGTTGGTAAAAAAGCTGGTTTTGATCCTATCTCTTGTCCTGTGAAAATAACGGTTGCAACAGGAGGAGGTGGAGGAGGAGGTTCGTCAACTCCAAAATGTGATCTTGAAATTTCAGACGACAAAATCAAGCTTGGAGAAGAGATTACGCTTGAATGGGACACTTCAAAAGCAACTGAGGTAGTTATTGAAGATAATCACGGTAACATCATTGTTACTACTGAAGATCTCTCAAGTTCTGAAGCAAAAAAACTGTACGACGGAGAAATTACACTAAAGCCTAAGGAAGATACAGAGTATACACTTACTGCTTCTAAGGGATCTAAGGATCGAGAGTGTGACGTGGAGGTTGAGGTTGAGAATAGTATTACAATCTTTGAATCTCGTAACCAAGAACCACGAGTTGCTGGTATTTCACTTACACAAGTGCCATACACAGGATTCGAGGCTGGACCGATGCTTACATTTTTCTTCTACACATTACTAACTATCTGGGGTCTGTTTGTAGCATACGTATTTGTTATCAAGCGAGACACATTTGGTGGGGTATCTCTTGCAGGCGCACACACACATGTGTCATACACTGACGCAAGTGTAGAAGCACAGAACATTACTGAGTCATCTGTCGCAGAAGGATATGTACAGGCTACAGCGCAAGCTACAGCCCCAGCAAATCTTCCAACTGCAACAACTGCACCAACGGTAGGATACGCAGCATTAGCAAATGCCGAGGTTTCTGAAGAAGAAGCTGATGAATCAATTGCAATGACTGAAATTGAAAACCAGGCACATGCACAAAACATTCTTCTTTCAAGTGACGCAATGCGATTTTGCATGAACTGCTCAGAAGAAGGTGTAGAACGTGTTGCAAAGATTAACGACGTATTCGCAAAGGCGAAAGCTGCGTACCCAAGTGAAGGAGGGTGGGTAGCACTTAACCTTGCACGCGTTGAAACACTTATGGACAATGCTGAAGCAGCTGCTGAAGTAGCAACACAAACTGAAGCTATTACTGGAGGTTCACTCGCTGAAGCAATTGTTACTGGTAACATCGCAGGTGCATACCAAATGATAGACAATCGACCAATGGTAGCTCTAGCTGATGCTGCAGCTGACCTTGATCTTGTATTCCGATCAAAGAAAGGGGAGGAGGTAACCGTTTCAACAGTACTTGCTGAAGCTACTACTGAGCTATCTCTTGAACAGCTCGTTGAAGCGATCACATCGCTTACAGGGGCACTTGATGGAACATATACAAGTGAAGAAGATGCTGTGAAGATGGCTATTATGAAAGCTGTGAAAGCAACCTCATAATTCATCAACAATGCAAAAAAAAGACGCGCTCGAAGGCGCGTCTTTTTTTTTGCATACAACCATAAAGAGCAAACCCGCAAACGAAGAGTTTGCGGGACGGCGGTTATTTTTTGATTAAGTAGGGGTCACCTACCACTGGATACTTCAGTACGACCTGTATAGTTTCACTACCCTCGTGTTGTCTAACGTGTAGTATTGTGTCTTCCTTCATTGAAGAAACACTATCTTTGTCGATCGGCATCTTCTCACCCTGTCGTATTTTTCTAAAATCGATACGATCGACGCAGGCTGTTCCTCTAATGACTACAATCTTTGGCTTCTGTGCTTTAGTGACCAGATTTATAAATATTTGAGCTATCATAATTGCTCCCTCAAGCTAGTTTTGTACAAATATATTCTTTTTATACTATAACACAGAAACCTAAAAAATCAAAATTAAGTATAAAACAGCCACGCATATAAGGCGTGGCTGTTTTGTGTACTGGAGTGTTATTCGTTTTCAGTGGTAAGTTTTGTAAGTAAATCTGGAATAGCAAGTGACTCGTTACTTTCAGTATCGCGTGATTCAAGGGTTACTGTCTTGTCAGCTACTTCCTTATCTCCCAGAACGATGAAATACGGGAGTTTGTTCTTTTTCGCGTTTCGAATTTTCTTTCCCATAGATTCGTTCTCATCATCAATTTCAACACGGAATCCTGCTTCCTTTAGGGTGTTGTATACCTCGTGTGCGTATTGGTTATGTACTTCAGCCACAGGGATGATTGCCAGCTGAACTGGAGCGAATCGTAACGGGAAGTTTCCTGCAAGGTGTTCAATGAGCACTGCTGAGAACCTCTCGAGTGATCCAGCGATAGCTGCATGGATCATAACCACACGTTCCTTCTCTCCTGACTCATTAACACAAGTGAGATCAAAACGTTCTGGGAGGTTTCGGTCCAACTGAATAGTCGCAACTTGGTGTTCACGTCCGATAGAGTCATTCGCAATGAAGTCGAGTTTTGGGCCATAGAACGCCGCTTCACCTGGATCAACAAAGAAGTCAGCACCGCGAGCTTCAGCAATTTCTTTAATGGTTGCTTCTGAAGAATCCCATACTGATTGTTCACCAATATATTTTTCAAGGTTTTCTGGGTCTCTAAAAGAAAGACTCACCTTCAATTCAAATCCAAACTTACCGTAGAATGCATCTACAATATCCCAAATGGCTTCAATTTCTTCTTTCAACTGAGACTCCCGACAAAATACGTGTGCATCGTCTTGGGTGATAGACAGTACTCGTGTTAGTCCTGCAAGTTCTCCCGATTGTTCTGCACGGTATACCATTGTTGTTTCGGCAAATCGCTGCGGCATTTCTTTGTATGAACGGGGGACTGAGTCAAAGATTTGTGTGTGACACGGACAGTTCATAGGTTTCAGTACATACTCTTCAGCGTCATCACCCTCTTTAGCGCTGACCTTAAAGAGATCTTCACTGTATTTATTCCAATGTCCCGAAGTTTCATACAGAGCCTTTTTTGCAATATGTGGAATGGTTACCAGTTGGTATCCCTTTTCTTTCCGAAGTCCAGTAACAAATCGATCAATTTCATTCCGGAGAATTGTTCCTTTAGGAGACCATAGTGGCAATCCGGGACCAACTAATTCAGAGAATGAGAACAAGCCAAGTTCCTTACCAATCTTTCGATGATCTCGTTTTTTCGCTTCCTCCATTTGTAGTTCGTATGCAGCAAGCTCCTCTTTAGTATCAAACGCAATTCCGTAGATGCGGGTAAGCATTGGATTTTTCTCATCACCCCGCCAGTATGCACCTGCGATCTTATCGAGTTTAAATGCAGAAGAGTCAATTTCATCTGATGGATTTTCAGTATGACCTCCACGACACAGGTCAGTAAATTCATTTTTTCCTTCACCCACGGTGTAGAGAGTGATGACTTCACCCTTTGCTTCAATTTCGTTAATCAGTTCAGTTTTGTATACGTTGTCTTTGTACAATTCCCGCGCTTCGTCGGCAGACACTTCTTTGTGTGAAAATTCCTTCCAACCATTGAGTGTCTTCTTCATTCCTTTCTGGATTTTCTTTAGGTCTTCGTCGCCTGGAGCAGTACCCGCTGAGAAGTCGATGTCGTAGTAAAAGCCATTATCAATGGCTGGCCCGAGTGTAAGGATCGCGTGTGGGTATTCTTGGACCACTGCCGCAGCTAGGAGGTGGGCTAGTGTGTGTCGTTTGTGTTCAAGTTTTTGTTCCATAATAATTTGTTAAAGGTAAAGAAAAAGCGTCCGAGTGAATACACGAAAATCATGTATTCACTCGGACGATCCATCGTGTGATGACCGCGGTTCCACCGGGTGTTCTGTGCAGTATGCCGCACAGCTCTTTTGACTCAGATTAGGATAGTCGCGAGGTAACTCGCCTTAGGTTGGTAGCCCAAGCAATCTCTGATTGGTTCCTATAGTAGCGTTTAGGTGGGGGAGTTGTCAATGAAAAACCACGCCAGAATCATCGGGCGTGGTAGTAACACTAGGCTGCAAAACAGCGGACAAGTGGTTCTTTCCGATCGCAGTACACTTGTTGCCATGCAATTAGGAAGTTTGTCGAATCTTCGAATCGTTGCTTGGTGGGGGCATCGCGTGCTTGAATTATTGTCTTAAGTTTTTCTTGTAACCAAGAAGAAATTTTATTAACTGCTGACTTTCTTGAACCTGAGTAAAAAATATCATCAGACAATTCATCCATATGTATCCCGATTGCGTTAACTGAATACAGTAACATTCTTTCACTGTACGTTAACTTCTTGCTAAACTTGTGTACTGTTTCTTCGAGATAAGTAATCACACTGTTGAGTACCTCAACTTCTTGAGCATCAAATTTTCCAGTGTAGAATATTCGATCTAGAGCCCAGCCTGCACCAATCATTGGTGTGAAGGGATAGGAAGTAAGTCGAGGGGCACATAGTGTAAAGGGTAATGTAGGGAAGGGCTTCATTGTGTATCTCCATGTAGAGCTTCTATTATTTAGACTACACCTCACTCAATACGTCGTCAACAGCCTCCTCCTTCGGTCCCAGCGACTTTAGCTTGTCAATCAAAATCCCTGGTTCATCGTTTCGAATACTAAGTTTTCCTTTGACTGCCACACATGCCCCAGGAATAAGAATATCTTGGTTGTTTTGAAATACTTCAGGGAAGGCGACCATTTCAATGCTGTCGGTGAGGCTCACCAGCTTCACAAACGCCATACGATCACCCTTCTTGGTCAGAAGTTCTTTTACACTCTCAATCATTCCTGCTGTTTTTATTTCTTGTCCCTTGCGGCCATTACGTGCGTCAGTTACTGTCCCACGCTTAAGAAGGTCCTTTTCAAATTTGTCCAATGGGTGTCCTGATACATATACTCCAAGCAGTTCCTTTTCCCAGATGAGTTTTTGATCTTTGCTTACTGGTTCAACATCGTGGAGAGTTAATTCATTAATCGCTGTATCCATTCC
>DLQJ01000022.1 GCA_002477545.1 Patescibacteria group bacterium UBA7435
AGCCCTGCAGATACAAAAAATGTGTAAGGGCTACCCTTACACATTTTGCTTCATTTAGACAATCACCGCTCCGGCACGAAGGATGTCATGTAAGTAAAATAACCCGGTCATAAGTAGTAGCAGTCCGAGACTATACGCGATTTGCACAGGATGATGTCGGCGGATTTCAATGACGGTAGAAAGAGCCAACGCAAGCAATACAAATGTGCCGATTGCAACATAGAGCATCTGCAACAGTAAGTGTGGCTGGGTAAGTACTTCAAGAAAGTACGGAGCGTTATCAAATTTCTGAGTATTTGTTGGATCAATAGATGCTGGAATTCCTCCGGTTGACGTAGAAACAAAATCAGAGAATAGTGCGACGCCAGCACCAGTTACTTCAAGTTCATCAAGGACCACCTGATCTTCAGGAGCTTCCACGATTACCGGAACAGGATCTGCTTCTTGTATCTCAACAGTTTCTGTAATTTCGACTGCTTCTGCCAGCACTTCAGTTTCTTCTGCAATTACAGGTGTTTCAAGAGGTTCTGCTTCTGGAACCAGAACAGGAGTTGGTGATGGGGTAGGAATTATCACCGGCTCCGGCTCTGGTTCAGCTGCTTCAGCTACAGTTACACCAGCAACAGATGGTGTAGCAGCAGGAGTTCCAAAGAGTTGTACCACATAGACTGTTTTATATCCTTCAAAACGTCCTTCTGCAGTACCAACACCAATTTCAGTATAACTACCGTTCACAATGTTCGCACGATGCGTTGGTGAGTCCATCCATGCATCAACAACCTCATCTGAGTCATTAAAGTGAATTGCAAGGTTTTCTCCAGCATGCACGAAGTTGTATCCTGTTTGAGAGAACCAGTGCCACGGAGAAACACCCGTTGGGCTAAAGTGCGCAAAGTATTCGTTGTCAGCCATGTGCTGTGCTTTTAATTGTGCTGCAGCATCAAGTGTCGTATTACGCTTAAGTTCAGAGAGCGTCACATCTTCACGTTCTTCATTTGTCAGATCAACAATAACTGCTGGCAACACGGTTGAAACCATCCAGTCAGAGGTAACCCAGAAAAGCGCTTGTACGTTTGCTAAAGTAAATGAGAGCAACACCATAGCAACCATCCCCATCATCGCTGCTTTGCGCAGACTATGAGGCTTATATTCATTGCCTTCATGTGGAATGAAGTAGTCTTTTAGGTGTTTTTTCATATTATACTTGTATTATACCATATTTATGGTATAAAAGCAATACTTTACCATAATGCCAGTATTCTCCTACAGTATACAACGGAATTACCAACACAAACGCAATAAAGTCCCCTACTGGGGACTTTATTGCATTTTATATCAGGGTGTTTACTACCCTTAATTCAATTCTGGCAATACTTCACTCCCTGGACACACAATGTTATTGATCTTCCATCGTGTTGTCTTGTATACGTACCCTGTTGGATTCGCATGCGACATAAGTCCTGCTTCAAACCATGGCATTAAGACATCTGCTTGGTGTGTTGCTTGGAACTCCTTTACTGCAGCATCAGTTGCAGCATCAAATACTCCTGTAATTGGAAGAAGGATAAATCCTTGACCAATAAGGAAGATCTGAAGTTTTTGCACTTCAAACGCATCGTTTTCAATACCTTCTCGCATATAGTCGAATAGATACATACTACATTGTGTAGAAGCTCCTAATACTTGACCTGGAGCACTATCTCGAATAATACGCGATCCAACATTACTTGATGTTGAAGGTGATTTAGGTTCTGTTTCAATAGTTACTGAACATGTTTCTTCATTTTCTTGCTGGTCGTACACTGTCATAGTAAACGTTGTATCAACGTCTACTACCGTTGTAGTAGCTCCTGAAAGATCCACATCTCCAATACCGTTATCAATCATAGCGAATGATCCGTCGGCTGAACTCCACGTAAGTTCAGCCGTGTCCCCTTCAGTTACAAAGAGTGAATCTGCAGAGATTGAACATCCAAGAACATCACCGCCTGAATTATCTTCATTTTCTTTGTTTCCAAAGTCACAAATGTAACCATCATGTTCATCTTCATCACCACCGTCAAATATATTTGTGATGAACGCTGGGATGATCTGGAATGTGGGTTTCTTCAATTCTTCACCGAAGTAGAAGTGGCACGATTGGTAAAGATATTCATCTCCTTCTGATTCATCATAGAAGTACGGATGGAAATCACCGCCGTTTGCGGTTGTCTGCATCCATCCTTCTCGTTCTTCTTCGTACACTTCCCATTCTCCTTCTGGCACATCAAAGTAATAGTATCCGTTTTCATCTGTAGTAGTTGAAAGTGGTTCTCCTTCTCCATTTGATGCGTAGATAATCCAATCTTTAAGCAATGGCTCTTCATCCCATTCTCCGTTACCATTTAGATCATTCCACTTGATTCCTTCCAGACGATGCATATCCTGAGTATCCTCGTCACAAGAAAGTGTTTCGCTCTCATCAACTGAAACCTTGAATCCATCAGCTTTAGTGTCAACCCATAAGTCAAAGTCTACACCTGAAAGATCTCCTCTCTCTGAAATAGAGTCCCGTCCATCGTTTGATGCAACATCGTCATCTTCTGGATGATTTTCAAGTCTAAAATTACCATTAAGGCCTTCTGCAGACCCAGCTGCGATTTTAGTGTCTCGGAATTCAAGTGTTCCAGTGATATATTCGTGATTCGTGTTACCTCCTGGTGTGTGATATCCGTACAATGCAAGCTTTACTTCACCGTCGCCTTCTCGACTCACGAAGATTCCTTGTGTATCTCCTGGTGCGTCAAAGTCAGTCACAGTATTAGGGTCAGTGATGTATGTTGCTGAATCCCCTTCCACAAGTTCTTCTGAAATTGGGAACCATTCACCAAATGCGTATACAGAACCGTCTCCAAGCACCACTTGCTCGGTTAAGTTACCGTCTCCTGCATTTCCAAAACTTCCGTCAGCATCAGATCGAATCACTCGTGCTTCCACGGTCGCCTTACATTCAGGACAGTCGTATGCTTCACCGTTGTTAACCTCTACTGAAACTGCATCGTTTCCGGTATCCGCTCGTAAATCAAAGTCGATACTTGTACCATCCTTTTCAAATACGTCAGGGAACCCTTCTCCAGGTGCTTCTAGTTTCCACCCTGTAATTGCTGTGGTGTCGATTGAACCAAAATTGATACCTAATGTATTAATTCGTCCTGCGGCGATATCAAGTGACCGTGACTGATTCCCTCCTCGGAAACCAAGGAACAGCTTTTCATTCACAGTATCTCTTGAGACAGCTAAACCATTATCAGTTGTCGCAATATCATTTACTGAATCATCACCAAGTTCGTCAAAATTAAACCATGTTCCATTTGGAAGCGGGTTAGTTGATGAACCAAGGTATACCATGTCATCGAATGAAGCAGAGTCAGATGGTTCCATTACAATCTGCATAAGACGCAGATCCTGACACATGTTATCGAATGTACAGTAATCAGTACATCCCTCTTCTCCAATTTCACACTGCTCCCAATCTTGTACATCGTCAAGCACAAGGCTTCCGACTACACCGTCTCCACAATATGGAGCGTATGCAATAGTGTCTTCAATAAAGAATGAGCGTGTTTCTCGTAGATCTTCACCACCTCCTTCATTCGGGTTCACCACAAGACAATACTCTCCAGCATCCCATGAAGACATGTCGATAGTTGTTGTGAAGTCAATTCCAGTAAATGACCATGCGTCACTGAATCCATCAACATTACCTGCAACAGTGTTTGTTCCTGCAGCACAGGTTCCCGCTCGAATCGCCCAGTTGATATGATCAACCGTTTCATCATCATCCACGTATTCTGCTTCAAAAGTATGTTCACCTGAAAGGGTCATACCGTCAGCTCCTGGATTTGTAATTTCAAGTGTTGCTTTTGCTTCTTCAACAAGACACAGTACTGCATTATCAAGCAATGTCCCGTGTCCATTAGACGTTCCTTGGTCGAAGAATGAAATGTCAGTAGACGCATCAGCCACAAATGTTCCTGAATATGTAGTCCAGTCAAGATTGCCACTGGATGCACTGGTAACTTGCGTTGCGTCGGCAAATGCCTCAACACTGTTATTAGCTGCATTTGTATCTCGTGCTGAGAAATCGAACCGTAGTTCGTACGTCGCCCCTGGAAGCGTAGTAACTGTCTGGGTCAAAACTGTTGACTCTTTCACATCAAGCTCTACGTGCTGTTCACCCTCTGAAGCACCTCCGAAGAGACCTCGCTGTAGCTCAATACCATCTGGTGAGATATTTGAAGTCCACCCTGGGATTACATCAAACAATTCCCACTGACCACCATGAGCCGTAACTACTGGATCTTCAAATGAACCATTTAGCAGAAGATTTTCTCCAATTTCACAAACTGGCTTCGGTTCATCTGTTTCTGCGTTAAACGCAACACAGTAGTATGTGTTATCTGAACTAATACCGTCTACACGGTCGTAATTATCGTAGTTCTTAGCGTCGGTGTGACAATACATTTCTGCAGACACATCATTACTATTATCTCTGTCAGCTTCGTGACTAAATGGAATATATCCTTCTTGTAGCACTTCACGCATCCATACGTGCTTTCCGTCGATATCAGACTCAAGTAGCTCTGTTGAAGTCATTCCATTTGCGTCGGTAGGGCCAAATGTTGTCCATGCAGAACCTGCAGTACCCACAAGCGTATCTCCCGGGTCTGAAGCTTTACTTTGCGCCCATTCAAATTCCCAACCTTCAACAAATTCGCAACCATCATTTTCCGCAACAAATGTTGTTGCTGTTGATGATGAGATATCATCTGCGCCATTACCCCAGTTTGGAAGCATCGACTCGTCTTCGCAAACAATCTTATGTGCAACGATAACTGCTGGTTCTTCGTATGGTACGTCACACTGTTCATCAGTACCTACAATTTCTAGCTTATAGAGCAATCCGGCTGGATTACTTGCAGGATTGTTATTTCCACCCCAGTTCTTTACTGAAATTTCTAGTTCGTTGTTTCCTTGGTCAATAAGAGCAAGTACATCATGCACATCTTGTCCTGCAGCAGTAAAGTTCTTTTCAGTTGCGTCTGCTCCTGCAGCAGCACCGTTAATTTCAGCTTCGTAACTGTTATCAGCAGCAACATAGAGTGTTGCGCTTGTCACAGGACCGTTAAATCCGAATTTCTTTTGGAATGTCTGGATTTCGTCTGATACAGGATTAACTACAGGGTTATGACCCCAAATCCATTCTGCTCCGCTAATCACTGCTGTCCATGCGTTATGGATGAACGAAAGTTCTTCTGCAGTGTCGTTTGTTTGAACAACAAAGTCTGAATCGTCAGAGTAGAGTGTTACGGTACATTCAATAACTTCTTCTTCTGGTTCAAAATCAAATGTCGTTGTGTGTACGTTCGAACCAGTTTGTACAACATTTACAACTTTATCGAAGTGTCCGTCAAGATTTTCATCACCAGCACTTGTATCTCCCATGTTTAATGCAAACATTCGGAAGACTGAACCAGCACTATCGTCATCCATTTCTGCTGGGATTGCTGGACATGTGTAAGGAGAAGCGCTTCCTCCTGTTCGTGTGGTTACAGGATACGCTTGTGTGGGATCAAACGTTACCGTTGTAAAGCTTCCTGTTGAACCAACTGTTGGCACTACATCATATTTACAGTCGTAATACTTTGCTGGGTCTGATTCACCATAATTTGCATAGACGTTCATATAGAACTCATTCTCGTCTGCTGCAGTTCCTCCTGCACCAATCAAGAAATCGTACGAGAAGCTATGTGTATCAGCAATATTCTGACCACTGTAATACTCACCAATAAATTTACGTGCCGCCTCAGAGGTTAACGGTTCTACATAAAGACTACCGTCACCAATACTTGCCTCATCATCGTTAAACTCTATAGGTGTAGCGTTAGCGGAGTCACGATTAAACCACCAACCACCAGTAATACTAATTGTGTCGCCAGTTACAATAATAGTTTCAGAACTCTGTGTCGTTTCTGGTTCACCGCCATCACACGCACCATCGTTCCAGATCTCTTCAGTATCCTCATTCCAATTTGGTTTTACATACAAAATTGGATCTTGACCATCCAACTGATGCCAAAATGGGGGGATAATATCCTCCTCATGTCCACCGTGCCCTGTACCGTCAACAATAGCCGAAACATTGACCGAGATAGAGCCCCCGTTATGACAAACAGAAACTGTTCCTGTTGGATTAGTGTACGCAGTCTCAATTGAATTTAAAATTCCTTCAATATCTTGCGTAGCCTCAGCTACAAAAATATGCACCGGAAGTGCACTTAAAATCATCGAAAAAGCCGTAATCATTGCAAGAATCTGCCCTGTTACAACATTTTTTTGTGTAAATATATTCATATTGTAGTTAGAATTACCCTAAAAGAGCCCCAAGCAAACAGTCAGTGGACTGTTTGTTGTGGCTAAATGTACCTTATAAATCCCACACACCAGAAAATCTGCTATGTACGTATACAATACACCTTAAATTTCATTT
>DLQJ01000014.1 GCA_002477545.1 Patescibacteria group bacterium UBA7435
CGATTAAGCCAAGACTGGTACACTTTGTCATATTCGTCTGCGGCTTCCTTAGGAAACACTTCCTCCTCAATAAGCTTTTCAATAAGTTCGATAAACAAACTAGAGCGGAAGACCGTACCGTCTATATCAAAAAATGCTACCTTTTGTTTCATCTGCACAGTATAGCAAATAGTAAAATTAGTGTAAGGGTAGTCCTTATACAAAAAAAGTCACACGAATGTGTGACTTACGGTCAATTGTGTTTCTTTAAGGAGCAGAGATCAGGCTGGCAAAGGGTATAGAGAGGGGACCTCCTCTTCGCCAGCCATCTCAGCGTACATGGTTCGCACTAGCAGTAATGAAACCAATTCGCTAATGAAGGGGGTGCAAACAAAGGCTACAGGCGTGGGTGGTACCTCCGAAAACAACCACAATTTCGTCTGGTATCAAACAAACGAACTACTTCATATGAGCAGAATACCACAAGGAATCGTTTGTGCAATAGATGTTGAGCTATTTGATTCTGGCGGTGCTGTGGCACCTCCTAGTCCAGTAATTTACCCTAGGACAAAGGGCAGATTGGGATATACATTCGCAATAGTCGTTACACTCCTTACAGGAGCTGTTCGGGTTTTCGCTCTGACGAGCTGGTAACCTCTTGCAAAGTGACATTAGGTCACTCCTCACCTTTGCTCATGCAATAGCTATAAAAACAGGCCGTAATTCTTTATATTGGTCAGTTGTTAGAATCTCCTCAGTGAAGGTCATCGGTTCTTTCTTCCCTATCTCAGTAACTTTAATGCTCCCATCGGGAAACACTGCTTCCACAAAAGCCAAGTGGCCAATGTCATCAACTACATATTCCATAACTGATTCTGTCTTCGGTACAATCCCACTGTGAATACCGATCTTGCCTCGAAGCTTTCGAGCCCACGTACCTGGTATACGCATACGAACCCCTTCCCACGAAATCACCCTTTTCTTCCGCAACAATCGGTAATGTACGTACTCAGCTGGTGACAATGGATGATTCCCTCGCGCTCCACCAAACAAATCATCAATGCAGGCACGCAGTTTCACCGTTTCTTTTTCAGCTGCAGTATAGATCACCCCTTCCACAAAACGAGGGTATACGTCAGTAGCCTGGCGTTGCAATGCATCAGTAAACACCCAGCCTTCTAGGTCATTGACTCGCACCATTGCCCACCTGCCTTCTAATTTAAGCAATCGAACTTGTTGACCATAATGTAACGTTGTCAAACTGTTATCAAATGCGAGCGTTGGTTCATTATATATAAATACGCCAATTGAACCGATGAAGTATTGATCTCCAAGACGTAACGGCGTATGTGTTGAAGCGTCAGCTTTCTCAGGAGCTTTTTTAGAAGCTGGTACAACAGTACCTTGTATACGTGCAAGTTTTTCCTGATAGGTATTAAGTGTTCGTTCGGTGCTCGGTGCATATACTACGGTACCAAAAAGTGACGTTCGCACAAATACAATCAAATCATCAATTACCGCAATAAGTACCTTCATAATACTCATACTATAGCACCAGCATACAAATCTCAGGCTCTTGACCAAGGCTGTACTGCATGATGCGTTTTATTTTGCCTTTGGCCAAAGTGTATTTGCTTTTGGGTATACCACCGTTAGTGGATGCTCCAAACAATCATGTTTGTGCGCCTTACAGTAATCTCGTCCATAATTTACTAAACGGTGATTAAACCCCCACCACAGATCACGCGGCATAATATTCTGTAAATCTTTTTCAATACGTACTGGGTCTCGATAATCAGAGAGATCAAAACGTATAGCAAAACGACGCACATGAGTATCGACCGCAATACCTTCGTGGATTCCGTACAGTGTAGAAAGTACTACGTTTGAAGTCTTACGTGCCGCCCCAGGAATAGTAATCATTTCTTGAAGTGTTCGAGGAAGTTCACCATCAAACTCATCACGCACTTTCTTTGCTGCAGCAATCACATTCTTGGCTTTGTTGCGAAAGAAGCCGGTCTGATAGACATCTTTTTCCATTTCTGCCTGAGACGCATTGGCATAATCATCAAGCGTTTTGTATTTAGCAAATAACTTTGCGGTCACTTTATTCACGCGTTCATCAGTGCACTGTGCAGAGAGCTGTACCGCAATCAGACATTCAAAATCAGTGTGGTAATTCAGGGCAATTACCGCTTCTGGGTAGAGATCCTGCAAAATTGCATTCATTGCAGAGACTCGTGCAATTCTTTGTTTCTTTTTATATGGAGTCACAGTGACTATATGTTACGCAATGATGCGATACATCCGTCCGATAATACCTCCCACGGTTACACAGAAGATCACCACCGCAGTTAACGGACCGACAATCGGAATCAATAAGAAAATCTGAAACACAAATGCTCCAACGAGTATCGACAAAAGGTTTACCTCAAGTCGCTTGGTCATGGTTTTCATTACAAATGCTCCTAGTACCACACTCGAAAGTGCCAATCCTGAAACATACAGCGCCAACACCCAAGCGAAGGTAAGTAATCCAACAAACAAACCGAGTACCGTAAACATGAGTAACAACGATACCAGTGGACCAAGTAGTAACGTTAGACTTCCCACAAGCACACTTCGTGCAAATGATTTTTCAATAGATTCAACCAACGACTGCAGTTCATTCTTGAAAAGTAGATAGAGAGAAAGTGTCGCAAATAGCGTTATAAAAACAGGAATCAGTGCATCACGGGCCTGTTCTTTTGCGCTCACTAATGTAGTAGCGCCTTTACTTACTTCTCCGGCAATTACACTTCCCTGCCCCCTGGCCAAAGTTACAAAACTTGTGTAATACACAGAACCACCAACAGAAGCAGAATTCCCTAACGTGATACCCCCAGGAGCATCCATATCAATGTCACCACCTATAGCGCCATCGATCTGTACTTTTTGTGCTTTACCACGCAATGAACCTGCCACGTCTCCTTCAATATTTAAATCTCCTCCAAAGAAAAATACTTCTCCGGAAATATTTGCGGTTGATAAAATAGAAAGTGAACCTGCAATGACAAATACGTCACCACCAACATCCTCGGCGATTGTCACCTCGCCACCAACAATACGCACATCATCAGTTACTGACGCGTGCAACTGTGCAGATCCTGCTAAAATCGACACATCTTTGCCTACCTCACCATTGAGGATGACTGATGCTCCAGCAGCATACATATCTTCAGTAACCATCCCGGACATTACTGTCTTACCTGCTGGCCCCGCAGAGACGTAGTAGTCACCCTCAACTATCTGATCAGACTCAACAGAAACATCACCCCCTGTGCGTAATACAGTTTCAGCATGCGTGTATACAGGAAGTACTAATAGTGCAAAAAGGAATACGTATAGTGTTTTCATAATGTTAGGTATTGTGCTCTTTTTTCAACTCATTGTCCAATTCTACAGCCTCAATTGCATCATGCTCTTTCTGTTGCTTTTGTTCTTCCTGTTTGATCGTCGACTCAGCAATCTGCTGTTTTTCGTAGAGATTCATAAGAGAAAAGCTAACCATCGCGGAAAAAACAATACCAAAGAGGTTCATCAGTAACATAACAACGGAACCAGAAATGACTGCCATATCAAGCATCGCAATACCCGCCCCTACTACTGCAAGTGGCGGGATAAGTGCAACCGAAATTGCGATACCAGGAAGCGTTTCGCTCCATTCAGGTTGTGCTAGTGCAAAAGACACTGCAGCTCCAGCAACTATTGCAACCATAAAGTGTAATAATGACGGATCAATACGTGCTGCAATTTCTCCCGTAACAAATCCATCTCCAAAAAGCAGTGTTGCAACGATTGAAACTCCCAACCCAATTGC
>DLQJ01000015.1 GCA_002477545.1 Patescibacteria group bacterium UBA7435
TCCTTTGCAAAAATTCGTGCAAGTGTTGTCTTTCCTGTTCCCCGCGTTCCAGAAAAAAGAATGGCATGAGGAATAGTCTTTTTGGCAATAGCTCCTTCAAGGACCGATACGATGTGATCCTGATCACGCACCTCAGCAAAAGTACTTGGTCGGTGTTTTCGGTAGAGTGCTACATGTTCTGACATAAGAAATACGGAGGATTAGAATAAAGTGGTAAAAGTATGAGTAGTATACCAGAATAGAAAAACTACTGGAATGTTACTGATTGTTGTACGTATGTACGTAATATCTGTATATCGTGCACAAGATCATCGCTTCCCAGAATCACATATACAAACGTTCTATTTTGTTTTTCTTGCAGCGTCTCTTCAAAGAAGGCTACCGCGGTTCTATTGGCAGCATAGGTAAAGCCATGCTTCCCGCCAAGATACCCCTTCTCGTTTACAAATGGATTGTTGTTCATCCATGCATTGACATGATTGAGATAGGTCTTAAGGCGTGTGATGTCAAAAATGTGTGGGTAATTTTTATAAAGCATACCAGCAAGGACTCCAAGTTCTCGTGCAGTGGAAACATTTCCGTCGTGCAGTCCTGAAGCATCTGCAAAATGTGTTTGGATCAAACCATGCATACGCACATATTCATTCATAGCAGAAACTAGATCGGTGTCTGCAACACGTTCCATTGCGGCTGTAGCGTCGTTAGACGACTCTAACAGTGCTGGGAAGAGTAATTCCCTACTTTGGTAAGTTTCTCCCCTCTGGAGGCGACCAGAGCGACCTTCGGTACGAACGTCTGCTGCGGAAATAACTACGGGCTGGGTGCTTGATCCATATTCCAAAAATAACGCGGAACTAAATAATTTAGTAACCGATGCAATTGGTCGTTGCTCATCTGCATTACGCACAAACACCTCTTTGCCTGACTCGAGGTCATACACAAAAATTGATTGTGCCGTTACACCACTAACCATTCCGCCAGAAACCTCTACTGACGCAGATTGTCGCAGTGCATCGTGTGCAGTACCTAGAGCAAGTAAAAATACTCCCCCTATTACAGCGGTGCAAAGAGCAGAGAATATAGTGATGCGCCCCAGGATGCCATTCATAGATATATAGTAACGCGGTGGAGACCAAAGGTCTCCACCGCGTTACTACTTTTGTGTATAGCTATTTCTTAGCTGCTTTCTTAACCGACTTCTTTGCCACTGATTTCTTCTTCGCAGGAGCTTTCTTCACTGCTTTTTTGGTCGCTTTCTTAGCAGTCTTTTTTGAAGGAGATTTCTTTGTAGCTTTCTTAGCTGTCTTCCCCTTCAGCTTGCTGGAAAGTGCCTTCTTAGCAATTTGCTCAACTGTCATTACTTTCGCTACGCCGCCGGAAACAAGTTCTTGCCAGTTATCAGTCATTTCAGACTTAAAGTCTTTAAGGTCTTTCTTTGAAAGTGACTGTACTGAACTATATGAAGCCACAACAGTGTCTACTAATGAATGAAATTCATCTTCAGTAATATCTTGTGCATTCTCAAGTACTTCTAGCACTTCAGCTTTCGCACGCAAAATACCGCTTTTTACCTTCTTGCGGTTTGCAGGTGCATCATTCGCTCCGTAGAGAAAGTATGCCCCAGCTGCTGCTACTGCTGCAGTGGTTAGTCCCACTCCAATTCCGAGCTTCTGTGCCTGTGATACTTCAATCTTTTTTTTCTTAGCCATATTATTGTTTTTTAAGGGCGTTTATTTTTACTGTTACGTTAGGGTCCAGCAATTTCGTCTGGGTAGAATTATGTTAATGTTGTCTTCGTAATAATTTACCTAAATCTTATTAACTTCTACCTGTTGCTACGAAATTGGGACATAAATTCGCAATAGTCGCTGCGCTCCTTTGCTTATTCATCAACTGCTATATGATCTTTATTAGATTTTCTACGTGACGGTCGTTTCTTCCGTGAAAACATGGAAGCATTTCCCATAAAGAAACTAACTAACTGCGAAACAAGACTTCCTTCAGCAACATACGACCGAAAGTTATGCATATCCTCAGCAATCAATTCACTCCCTTCATCAATACGATCAATAATACGCCGGATTGATTTAAGAATTCTAATCACCTGATACACTGCAAAACAGAGTAGGAGTGTAAACAACACTACCGCAATACTTGTTATGAAGAAAAAAACATTCGCCTGTAATAACTCATCCATAGCTTAAGTGTACCAACTAACTGTCATAAAGAGAAAATAATTAATGCACAGATGACCCAAGCTAATTGCTTGGGTCATGTTGTTTTGCAAGATGAGGAAGAAAGTATTTATCCTCGTATCTGCGTATCTCTTCAAAGTACTGCGTTCTGCCCGAGTCTCGAACAATCACCAGCGGATGATCATACAGCACACAAAAGGCATTCAGAATAAGGCGCGCAACCCTGCCATTACCATCTGAAAATGGATGGATGCAAACGAACTGGTTATGCAACTGCCATGCTAAACGTATACATTCAACATGTGTATACGATTCATCTCCTGAAGTGATAAGAATCGCTTCCCGATGGAAACGCTGCATTAACGTCTGAATCATTTGAGAATCAGGCATATTGCGATATCCACAACTAGCTGAATCTACTCGGTATTCACCAGCGATGGTGCCTAGATCAAAAGTTTTTTCAAGCAGCTGGTGTATCCGCCGTGTATCACTAAGATAGTCCTTCGGCTCATTCATAACAGCTTTGGCAGCCGCAAGATGAATGTCGTGGTACATACCACTCTTTGCAGGAATTCCTTCAATTCTATTACTTTCATGAACAAACTCCTGAAGTTGCTGCGGATCGATATTCATTACTTCATCTCCTTAGTTGAAGGACAATTGTTTCTTCGTTTAGGATACTGAGAAATAGTCTATAGCGCAAGGAATTTTTGTACTATCACTTCCATTTCCTGCGAAGAATTACTTTCCATAAGCTGTGCACGCAGTTGCGCAGCACCGTGAAAACCATTTACATACGCTTTGTAGTGCTTCTTCATAACTGAGAAGTTCTTAAACGAAAGAATTTCTTCAAAAAGTTTCGTGTGTTCAATCATCACACGCAGTCGTTCTTCAAGTGTTACGTATTCATACGAATCATCAGCAGTGTCTTCCGTAATAATATCTTCTCGATTTACGCCATGGGTTGGCATTGCAGTGAGCGTTAGCGGGATGCGTTTGGTTGGATGGAAGAACCATGGATTACCAAAAAGTGCTCGCCCGATCATAATGCCGTCTACTCCACTCTCTTTTGCTTTTTGTTTTGCGTCATCCATCGAGAGTACGTCCCCATTACCGATAATCAGTGTCTTACTTCCCAGCTTGTCTCTCAACGCCACCACCTGTGTAATACGATCCCACTTTGCGGGCACCTTACTCATTTCTTTACGAGTTCGTCCATGAATTGAGAGTACAGCTGGTTCTTCTGCAAGAATCTCTGGAATCCATGTCTCAAGTTCATCGTTGTTGTACCCAAGGCGTGTCTTCACTGACACAGGAACATCCCCCGCTCCACGTTTCGCTGCACGAATGACCGCACGCGCCTTTGCAGGATCTTTAATCATCGCCGCACCACACCCCTGTCTTTCAATAGTGTTTGATGGACATCCCATATTCAAATCAATACCGTCAAAGCCGAGCTCAACAGCTAGTCGTGCTGCCTGCTCCATATATTCTTCATTGCTTGAGAAGAGTTGTGCAACAATTGGTCGTTCTTCTTCGCCGTAGATCAGATCAGCCATCAACTTCTGCTTCCCTTCGGGAGTTGCGCGCATCAGACCATCAGCCGCAACAAATTCCGTCCACATAACCGCATTCTTCTGATTCTCCCAATCGGAGTATTTTGCAATAATACGTCGAAAAGGAGCATCGGTGACATCAGCCATCGGTGCAACTGCCATAATAGGCTTCGGAAGTTGTTGCCAAAAATTCATATTGATAGTACTTTACAAGTAGTTCCAACAATTGCAAGAAAAGAGGTCCCCAATGAATGTTCGAAATACAATCAAACGTCAAAAAAAGAATTCAGAACTGGCAGCTAGATTACGAACATCGTTCGTTTTGACACATATGATCATCCTAAGTTTACTTGGGATCATGTCCACACAGTTACCTGCTGCTAAGTTTCTAGTATTACTTGTGTTAATACTTGTAACACTATCGTTATGTATACCAGCTTGGTTTGGAGTATACAAAGCTCTCAATCAATAAACCTTAAATAGCTGTCGCCTCACTTGAGGTGGCAGTTTTTTCTTCCTCCTCATTCAAGAAAATCTTATCACCAAAACGTAAATCAATATACTGAAACGCACCATTCTGTAGATGCACAAATTGTTCTGAAGAAAGGATGGATTTTAGGTTTGTAAAACTAACACTACTATCCATCACCTGTGAGACCT
>DLQJ01000019.1 GCA_002477545.1 Patescibacteria group bacterium UBA7435
TGTCCTGTTCGTGAACTCGCAACGGACAATCTTCTCACTTTCGTTCGAAGATCAGAGTAGAAGTGAAACTGTTCACTTCTACTCCACTCAGCCAACTCTCCAGTGTTGGACAGTATACCTTTTAGGTATTTTTTTGCCAGTGGAGACGAGAGGAATTTCTCTCCTTACAGGAGCAGTATAGGTTGTCGATATTTCTTGCAAAATATCAGGCAACCTTTTCGAATCCTCTCGTCTCTCGGAAATACGACAAAACCCAAACAAAGCTTAGTGGGAATGAGGATTCTCGCCTTACAGGCCGCAGTAGACCTTTTGGACATATTCTCCTTTCAGTCGAATCTGCCTCAAAAGCTTTTCGAATCCTCTCGGCTCTCGGAAATACGACAAAACCCAAACAAAGCTTAGGCTTTGTTTGGGTTTTGGTATTTGCGGAGACGAGAGGATTCGAACCTCCGGGGGCTTAACACCCCACTTCCTTAGCAAGGAAGCACGATAGACCACTCTGACACGTCTCCCTATAGGTCTGTGCGAAGTAGAATAGCACATACCATAAACGTGTGGAAGACATTGACTTATGGTGAATTATTGAGAAGATACCAGTGTAGAGACACAAGAAAGGAAATAGATGAATGCGGCCCGACTTAGACTGCTCAGAACCAAAGTGTAAAAAAACTGTTCCATTTCCAAATGGCGACAGTTCAGCAATATCACGCAATGATGGCATTAAGCCAAATTTCTTTTGCAGTGAAGACTGCGCTACGCGATGGGATCAGCAAACAAGAGAATGTATTGTAGAAAATTGCACCAATCTTGTCCTTGATGGTGCAGGTTGTGCATGTGACATGGCAGGTCATTCGGAAAAAGCTGCCAGCATGATTCATGAATGTTGCGCAGGGATACCTGGCTAAATAAAACAGATAGAAAACGGCACCCCTGAGGTGCCGTTTAATTATTTCTTCACCACGCTCGCAACCTTCTTTACCAAGTCTTTTTCATTCACGCTGGGGATGATTTTTGAGGCAATTGGTTTCTTTACTAAACTTGCGATCTTCTTTGCTGCTGCAAGTTTCATTTCTTCTGTAATTGCGTTAACACCCTTATCGAGTGCTCCTCGGAAGATTCCTGGGAATACAAGAGAATTATTCACCTGATTAGGGAAATCACTTCGTCCTGTTGCGACCACTGCCGCACCTGCAAGTTTTGCGTCATCGGGTTTGATTTCAGGGATAGGGTTAGCAAGAGCAAACACGATTGCCTGTGGCGCCATTTTTTCGATATGGAGTCGTGAAATAGTTCCAGGACCTGACACTCCAATAAGCACATCAGCACCATCAACTGCATCAAGTACTTCCCCTTTTACTTTCGTTCGGTTGGTAACCTTTGCCAATTCTTTTTTATACGGTAATAATGCAGGTCGTCCTTCATAGATAGTTCCTTGTCGATCGGTGGCAATCACTTCTGCAATACCCGCTTCAGCCAGCAAAAGTGCGATGGCTCGCCCTGCGGCTCCAGCGCCTACAATTACCACTCGCATCTTCGTTAGTTTCTTCTCTACTACCTTTGCTGCATTAATAAGTCCTGCAAGCACCACAATTGCTGTTCCATGCTGATCATCATGGAACACGGGGATGTCGAGTTCTTTCTTTAGTCGATCCTCAATTTCAAAACAACGTGGTGCCGAAATATCTTCAAGATTGATTCCGCCAAACCCCGGTGCGATTGCTTTTACAATTGAAATAATTTCCTCAGTATCCTGCGTATCAAGCACAATCGGAAACGCATCAACATCTGCCATCTCTTTAAAAATTGCACACTTTCCTTCCATGACTGGTAGAGCGCCCAAGGGACCAATATTTCCAAGTCCTAAAACAGCAGAGCCGTCAGAAATCACCGCAACAGTATTTCGCTTGATGGTGTACTTTCGGGCATCTTCTGGATGCTTCGCAAGATGCGAAGACACTGCTCCCACTCCCGGTGTGTACATCGTGCTCCAGTCTTCAGTGGTTTTAAGTCTCCCTTTACTAACCACCTCCAGCTTTCCTTGCATTTTCTTATGCGCTGCAAGCGCGAGTTTATTGTAGTCTTTTTTCTTTGATGTTGGCATAGGTGTATATACGTATAGTAGTTTAAAATAGTGCATATTAGTATACGTCACAGTAGGTAAAGGCACAAAAAAGGGCCACGTATGTGGCCCTTAATCAAAAAATGTATGGGGTTAAGACGTAACGTCCATAACGCCACTCGTGTACCCTGTGCCAGCTATCAAGACCGAATCATTTGAAGTTGTTGCTATGGAACCGTGCATAACGCCACGCATGATTCCTGTTTCAGCAGCGCGAATTGTTACTGGATCAGTTTCTTGGCCAAAGGCCGATAACGGTTCCAGGGGAAGATGCATATTTGTATCCATGCCAGCAAGTGTGACAGCATCGGATTCAGATATTACATCAGCAGCATCAACAATGAACGTGGGTTCCATTTCTGATGAAAGCTCTGTATCAAAGGTAAGGCAATCAAGCGCATAACCTAGACCAACTGAAGCTGTAGCTGGAACGGTCAAACCAAATAGCGCGACCGCTGCGAAAATTGAGCCTACAAGGCCTCGTATCATCTTCATCTTATTTCTCCTTTGGTCAAGCCGGTACCTATCTCGGCGACAATGGGAACTCATCGGCTATAAGCCGCACTTCCCTAGGTATTAATCACTATAAAGATATAAATTAAACATGCAAGCAAAAAATACAGTAGCATTTGAATAATAATACTTATATAAGACTGTCAAGATACCCTCCAGTGTCCTAGTTCTTTCTTTATTTCTGGTATCATGTTTGATATGAAACCCTCCGACAAGCTTTCCGATCATTTCCGTATTGATGTGCCACATCAAAAGGCATTGAAACGTTTACGTATTGAGACCGTTGAAGAATTACTGTATCACCTCCCTGCCCGCTACGAGGATATTTCTGATGTGCAGGCTGTAGAAGGGTTACAAAAAGACCAAGAAGCTATTGTATATGGGCAACTCTCGGGACTTAAGGCACGCAAAGCATGGACTACTAAACGACCTATCGCTGAAGGATACATTGAAGACGGATCTGCAAAAATTAAGATCATGTGGTTTAACCAACCGTACCTAGCGAAGATGTATACCGATGGGATGTATGTAAAAGTTGTAGGGAAAGTAACTGGCAGCGAAGGAAAACTCTACATTGCAAACCCCGAGGTTGAAAAATTGGATTCATTACCAATTGATCGCCATGATTCTATTTTCAAAGGAACTGACGCAGAAATGGACGACACTATCTATCCTATATATAGAGAGAGTAAAGGAGTGACTAGTAAGTGGCTGTATCACACTACATTGAAATGTTTTGAGAAAAATATTCTCGATACAATGCAGGATCCTATTCCTACTGAAATTCTTAAGAAATACAACCTTCCAGAATTACACACAGCGCTCGTTTGGATTCATTCCCCCAAGAAAGCCGAACATGCTGAAAGTGCACGTAAGCGTTTTGCGTTTGAGGAGGTATTTTATATTCAGATACAAAAGGCACTTGAGAGAGCACAGGTAAGCGCGGCGACAACATACAAATTTAAAACAGAGAAAGATCATTTGAAAGCATTTACTGAACGCTTCCCTTTTGAACTAACCAAAAGTCAGAACAAATCTATCTCTGAAATTCTTAAAGATTTTGGTGGTAACCATGCGATGTCGCGATTGCTTGAGGGTGACGTAGGATCTGGGAAAACTGCCGTGGCGGCAAGTACTGCATACGCAGTTGCGACCAGTCGGCCACCAGAAGGGGCGAAGGATGAAAATGCTACAAAGGTAAAGGATCTTGCGTTTGGTAACCTTCAGGTGGCATACATGGCACCAACGGAAATTCTTGCAAAGCAACACTTTGAAAGCTTTATTGAATACTTCCACCATCTCCCTATTCAAATAGGTCTTATTACGGGTAGCGGCTGTATGAAGTTCCCAAGCAAAGTTGATCCGACTAAACCAACTAAGGTAAGTCGGGCACAGCTTTTGAAGTGGGTAAAAAATGGTGAGGTGCCGATTCTTATTGGAACACACGCACTTATATATAAGAGTGTTGAGTTTAAACACTTGGCTTATGTCATCATCGACGAGCAACACCGATTTGGAACCAACCAGCGAAAACAATTAGCAAAGAAAGACGAGCGAATGCCTCACTTATTAAGTATGACAGCAACTCCAATTCCTCGTACGCTTGCGCTGACTATCTATGGAGACCTTGATATTACACTCTTAGACGAAATGCCTTCTGGACGAAAACCGATTATTACAGAACTTGTAGGACCAGGACAACAAAAAAAGATGTACGATCATGTTCGTAGTGAACTTGAATCGGGGCGACAGGCGTATGTTATTTGTCCGCGTATTGAAGAACCTGATCCTGACAAAGCTACTGCATTGCGCCTGAAGAGTGTAAATGCTGAAGCTGCGCGTCTTAAAAAAGATGTCTTCCAAGAATTTTCTATTGGGATACTGCATGGAAAGATGAAACCTGCAGAGAAAGATGCGATGATGCTCAAGTTTGAGAAACACGAAATAGACGTTCTGGTCGCGACAAGTGTGGTGGAGGTTGGGGTAAACGTACCTAACGCCACCAACATCATTATTGAAGGGGCTGAACGCTTTGGTCTCTCTCAGCTACACCAACTTCGTGGCCGTGTGATTCGTAGTAATCATCAAGCATACTGTTTTGCAGTAACCGATAGCAAGTCTGAGAAAACAAGAGAGCGTCTCAAGGCATTGAAGACTGCCAAAAATGGTTTTGAGCTTGCTGAACATGACCTCACTTTCCGAGGCAGTGGCGAACTCTATGGAGCAAAGCAGTCAGGACTTACCGACTTAGGTATGGAGGCTATCAAAAATCTAAAGCTCGTTGAGGCGGCCCGCAATGAAGCGCGTGATTTAGTAGCCAATCATCCAAATCTCAAAAACGACTTCCCGCTTATCGCACATAAGGTTACTCACACTGGTGAGGCGTTGCATATGGAATAACAACCACTAAGACCTAATTTTGAATTGTTTCAATTCTACAAAAAGTCACCCCAGCAAATAATACTGGGGTGAGATACTTAGCTACCTGTAAATCTTATGCTTCCAAAAGTTACTTCTTTTGTGAAGCTCGAACTCTTTTTTGATTCCCAAAATTGCTAATTTGTGAATCAATACGCTCAAGCTCTATTCGTACTGCACGAATTTCTTTTTTACCGCGTGTTTTAGCCATTTTAGCTATCACAACATTACGCTCTTGCTTGAGCTCCTGCAATGTGGGCTCAACACAGTCGATATGAGACATGTGGGACATTTTACAGAACATCCTTCCACTGAAAAATACATCATACATTTGTCATATTCCAATTCTGGTATGTTACATTATCACTATAAGTAGTGATACCATGAGTTTATAGTTAAGTCAATAAAAATATTTTTGTGCCTATTGGGTTCAGATTTTTTTCTTCCTATACCACCAGGTTCCTCCTCCAATCAACAGAACGATCAACCCATACAATTTCCAATTATAGTACTTGGGAATTTTAATTGATGAGAGATCCCCAACGAGATCATCATTATCTTGATTGCTAGAAAAACTTTTGCTTTCAAACTCTTTTGGTTCATTGCGCTCAAACACACTCGCACCTTCACCAGTAATTTCAGTCACCATGGCATCACTATCCAGTCGCAAGAATGCATCAAGCTCCCCATCCCCGTTGGTATCATGAGCCTCAAAAGTCGCTTGGTCATTTTTATATAGAAAAGAAGCATTACCATGCTCTGATGCAATCAATGTGTCATCAATAAAATAATATGTCGCATCGTCTGACTGCTCCATTCGATCATAAGAAACGGTAATTTTGCCAATAGTTAATGAACCCCTCTCTTGAGCGAAGGTGATTAGTGGCAACAGTAATAAAATAAAGAAGATATTTTTCATATTAGATTTTGTCTTTACACTGTTCTTCCAAATTATTGAGCACTCGCTCCTGCTCCTTGAATTTCCACTCTTGCAATTCATCATAAAGCTCTAAGACTACCTGACCCTCTTGATATAGTTTTACCCGAAGTTGGGCGGACTCAGCATGCGAATCAGCAATGGCCTTGGTGACCGCATCGTTGTCGAGGTGTTGTGTACGAAGAATTGCTACTTCCTCAGGAGTGATATCTGGACCACCAACGGCCGCTGATTTTAAGTCTTTCATGCCCTGCTTCACGACTGAAGCAGGGTCAGCGCTACTTTCCATTACTTCCAACGTAGCGTTCCAAGCGATTGATTTCAATTTACCTGAGGTAGTAGTAGTGTCAAACTGCAGACTTTTAGCGTCCGGAGGAATATGACTTTGAATCAGTTTCATGGTCGCACCTGCTACCTCAATGTTGTTCCCCGGATCAAGCAGTTTCTCAATCGATCCCTTTCCACCATACGCACTCTTAGTGGTGTTATACGTCACCCAAGCTAAACGAAAAATAGCTTTAGTAATGTTTTGTCGAATGTTCAGCACGAGTGCTTCTTTGTATGCACGCATTTCTATACGGAACTCTTCTTCCAATGCTAACGCATACTCAATGTCTTCAACTTCATCCAGAGCCAAGCCTATCGCATCGAGCGTGACATTAAACTGTTGTACTTCGTAACTAACATCATTTCCTAACCGATCATCAAAGTCTGAATATTTATCCCATTGCGTATCAAAATTATCAATCGCTGCACTACACTCAGCAACCTCAGGATCGATCTTTTTTGGAGCTACACATTTCTTTCCACTAAGTACATCCCCTTCTGTACAATATGTGCATTCCCAATCACTCTTATCCCAGTACCCGTCACCCTTCAGACACTGCTCAGCCACGGCTTGAATCTTCTGTCGGTTCCAGTCTTGGAAGCCGCTGAGTACATATTCAAAAGCCGCGTCCTGAGAAATTTCTCGAGCTTTGCACTGTTGGTTGTGGAATGCACACTTGCAGTAATACGGTGCTACCTCAGCCCCACAATACACCTCACGCACATCTGGAATTTCATACTTCCGAACATCCTTGCCTGCAAGTACAGGAGTAACTACCAGTATAAAAATAAAGAGAGCTGCAAAAATTGTTTGCAAAAGTTTCATTATTTTTAGTATACGCCGAGAATTTAGTTCTGCAAGAAAAAAGACCGCGCTTGAACGCACGGTCAGTTGACCTAAGGTCATGTTTGAATCAACTTCTAGACTCCACAGAGTTTGGCAGTATTTAATTAAAAAGTACTCTACCGTTCTCTCTCTTCATGGTTATGGTGTCTGTCAAATTCTTGAGATACAAAATTGGGCCTCCTATTTCAGGAGCAACACCTCAT
>DLQJ01000025.1 GCA_002477545.1 Patescibacteria group bacterium UBA7435
CACTCATGGCGATAAATGCACCAATCCAAACATACGGAAGGATTTCAACAAAAAATGATAGCGGGGTCTCATGAGTCGCCTCATACAACGCAAACCGAGCATGGTCACCTACGTATATAAGTACCGCAACCGATAGTGCACCAATGAGTACCGAAAATGCCCAGAGTACCCAAATAGAATAGTTGAAACACGTAAAACACCATTTAGGCATTGGCGAAACCTGCTCGTGAGTAATACGACTCAATACTGATTCTGAAAGTACTGACTTTGTATCGTTTGTATTCTGTTGTTTTGGGTCCTTGTTCATATTCGTAAATGTTCCTCCTCTAGTTTCTTCTTAAGCTGACTTTTACCTCTGTGTATCAATGTTCCGACTGATCCTGTGGGAATTTTAAGAATATCTGATATTTCTTCGTACTCTTTATGTTCAAAGAAACGGAGAATTAATACACTGCGATACTTATCGTCAAGGAGTGTCATACCCTTTTGAAGTTCTTGTGCATTGATATCTTGGTCAAACAACTCTTCAGCTGTATCTAATGCCCCCGATTCACGCGCGACCCATTCATCTCCTTCATCAATCAGGTGTCCTTCTGGACGCACATTCTTTTTCCGATATGCACTAATCGCTTCATTATGCGCAATGCGATAGACCCATGACGAGAATGAGAGACTCGTATCAAACCCATTGAGGTTCTTGTAAATCTTTATAAAAATATCTTGCAGTACATCTTGTCGATCTTCAGCATTGCGAACACCCAAGCGAAGTACATATCGTGAGAGTTTGTCTTCATACCGAAAAACAATATGGCCAAAAAAGGCCTTGTCGCGCAGCGCCATTGATACTATCTCTTCATCGGTCATATGTTCAGTGTGTTCGTGCATGTGTCCTACTATAGTACGTCACTTTCTATGGTGACGCACATACCTTTGAAGAATACGGATGCTACACCCAAACATACGCATATCTGCGGGAAATATTTCACTACTAAATCACAAAACAACGATACCCTTTCGGGTACCGTTGTTTTATAACCTCAACTAACTTCATAAAAATTACACAGAATTCCCGGCGACCCAACCAGTAGTCCAGCACAGTTGAAGACTATAGCCCCCACTAGGTCGATTGATATGCATCAGATCCCCTGTAAAGTACAAGTTCTCACATTTCAAGGACCGCATTGTCTTTGTATCAATCTCCGAAAGATCCACTCCTCCATCAGAAATTACTGCCCAATCAAGACCCATTGTTCCTATAATAGTCACCGGCATGGCCTTAAGACGATTCACTAATTCATTTCGCTCGTCTTTTCCAACACTGTGCACACGCATTTTCTGCATTTCAGGATCAAGCTGTGAAGCAACCGCTTCTGCCATACCCGCAGGAACAAATTCCTTAAGTACATTACGTAACTCTTTATTCTTATTTATATTGAATACTTCAAGTACCCGATTTCGTAATGTACCAACCTCAGTATCAGGATACATATCAATAGTCGCCAGTACCTGTCCAGAAGCAAGTAGTTTTTTTACCTCGTGGGCTGCATTAAGAATCAACGGGCCAGAGAGACCAAAGTGTGTAAAGAGCATTTTCCCAGTACGAGAAAACCGCGTTGCCTTACTCTCTTTGTAGTCAGTAAACGTAATCTTCATAAACGACAGAGTCGTTCCTGAAATATCCTTTACCCACTGATCTGCAGCTTTAAGCGGCACGATGTTTGGTGTCGGTTCATGCACGGTGTGACCAAACTCTGAAAGCCATGACGTACCTTCACTACTAGCTCCAGTTTCAGCATGCGCGGATCCTCCGGTTGCAAGAATAAATGCATCCCCAGAAAATGATTCACGATTTGTGTGTATTCCTAGAATTTTCCCGTCGTCATCGGTAATAAATTTTTGTACTTTCGTCCCCAGACGTTGTGTAACTCCATTCTTTCCAACATACTCCCGCATAACTCGTGTCACATCCTTTGCTTCTTGTGACTCAGGGAAAGCGCGCTTTCGCGCCTCAACCACAATAGGAAGATCTCGATCTTCAAAGAATTTCCAAGAATCCTTCATACCGTGCTGTGCAAATGGTGAGTGTAAGTACTTCGCTGCTTCACCGTAATTCTCCAAAAGCTTTCGCGTGTCATCCTCAGCATTAAGAATGTTGCACCGGCCGCCACCAGTAATATCGAGCTTCTTTCCAAGCTGCTTGTTTTTGTCCACGAGCAACACCCGCTTCCCACGCTCAGCAGCGCGACCAGCAGCCATCATTCCTGAAGGACCCCCACCAATAACAATAACGTCATAGTGAGCTCCGATGTGTTCTCGATTAGTTGACATAAGGCCGAAATAATACCATAAAATCATATTAAATCAATGATCTCATAGCACCTAGTATCCTAAGCATGGAACTAAGGAATCAGGACAGCCAGTAGCAATAAAAGCTGGAATGTATTACAGTGAGAAAAGAATGCATACATAAATTAGAGCGAGGTTCAAACAATGATCAATGTTGAAGCTATAGACGTACTTGGCTCACATTTAGCAATATCAATACAAAATTACTTGTCACCAAATTTTCCGTGCTCAAGATCAGAGAATTTTGCTGTAGTGCATACCGCAACCGATGAAAGTGGCGACATGCTATTTGAAGGCCTGATCGTGCGGGACATTAAAAAATGTGAGAAAGAGGGCATTCATATATCAATTGTCAAAGCCCAATTTGATATCATACTCAGCGCTGAGGATAAGCTGATTAATGTTTATTACCACTTCCCCCTTCCTTTCTATGTGATCGGATCGAAAGTGTTTTACCTGCGCATACCAGTCGAATACTCAATTGAGTTGTCAAAGATAAAAATATGAAAGGAATCACTTGTACAGAACTGTACAAGTGATATTTTTATGGTATTATGCCATCCTATGGAATTCCCAATACGCGTTAACAAATACGTCGCTCACCAAGGCTGGGCATCACGTCGTGAAGCTGACACTTTAATTGAAAAGGGTGCTATTTTAATAAATGGAAAAAAGGCGTTAATGGGACAAAAGGTTGAGGAGGGCGACAAAGTTACTCTTAAAGGAGAAACGAAGTCAAAGCGCTACCTCGCTTACTACAAAGGTCGTGGAATTATCACCCACTCGCCTGCTGAGGGAGAAACTGACATCATGATGCGTCTGAAGAAGGACTACAGTATTACTGATGTAACTCCTGTGGGACGACTTGATAAAGACTCAGAAGGACTTATGATTCTTTCAAACGACGGACGTATCACTGCTCCAATGCTCGATCCAGAAGCTGATCATGAAAAAGAGTATGCATTAACGCTCGACAAGCCCATAAACGGAGTTTTTCTTAAAGAAATTGAAAAAGGAGTGAATATTGAAGGATATGTCACTAAGCCATGTAAGGCCATTAAACAAAAAAGTAAAATTCGTGTAAACATCATCCTTACCGAAGGAAAGAAGCATCAAATCCGACGAATGTGTGCGGCGCTGGGTTATCAAGTGCAAGACCTTAAACGGGTTCGTATTATGAATGTAGAATTAGGGACCATGAAACCAAACCAATACAGAAAGATCGCAGGACCAGAATTGAAAGCATTTTTGCAGGAGCTAGGAGTTTCAGGTTAATGCCAGAAATAAGAAAAGACCGGACATTTTGTCCGGTCTTTTCTTATTTTACTACTGAATCAGCGAATACAAGTTCAACACCGCATTCATTCCAGCCAAATTCCGCGTCCATTCAATCGAATTCGCAGTCTCTAGTTCTACAGTCACCGCTGGAATACCGATAGACGCAAGCCAACCTTCTGCATCGCCCGTGATCGGATATGCATCAAATACGGGCACCTCACCATAACTAGCCGCTTGTGCGTAAGTACTCATAAGGGCAAGGGTTTCTGGTAATACCCCATTTTCACATTCAGAAGCGTACACATTGTTTGCCTTACTGTGCCAAAAGACTACTGCTGAAGGTCGGAATGTTCCTACGTGATTTCGTAATGCCTGCGCTTCAGGTTCTGAGAACGCAGAAGTTCCTGCACTTACCACATTCCCTCGCCATGAACTCTCCGGAGCCCATTTACAGTCGAAGTTACGATTGAGGTCCACCTCATTGGCATTAAATCGTCCTTCAGCAACTCGTACACTAGGATCTGGCACATCGGCGACAGTAAACACTCCTTCAGTACCAGTAACCGTATACAGGCCATCAGGGTTAAGTGTCGGAATGATGCTTACCGTAATATCCGTAGGTACTAATTCAGGATTAGATTCAAGATGTTCCATTATGTTGTATGCCAAGAGTGAGCTATTCCATTCATACCCTCCGTGTACTCCCCCGACAAACAACACGTGTTTTTCACCATTTCCGAAAGTAACTGC
>DLQJ01000011.1 GCA_002477545.1 Patescibacteria group bacterium UBA7435
TTTGGGATAATTGCAAGGTTTTCTATTATTTTTTGACCTCGCCGTTTAAAATTCCTTCGCTAAGTTCCCTACTACTTTTTCTTGCTAATTCCGTAAGAAACATGTTTTGTTCATAGCCACGCATCAAACGTGGAGCACTCCGTGAACCGATTGATGAAACACCATTTAATGAATACACAGGTACTTCATTATCAAATGACACATTGACCTGCAACCCTTCCTGTACTTCTTTACTAAAATATTGGTCAAATATAAAATTTCCCAGCGAATAGAAAATTAAAGCGCCATTATATAGTTCGATATCTTGTACAACGTGAGGATGGTGACCAAAAATTGCATCAGCACCCCCATCGATCAATTCATGTGCCAATGTTTCTTGAAAGAGACTATGTACTGGATCATATTCAGTCCCCCAATGTACATATACAAACAAATAATCACTTTTATCACTTGCCTCATGTAGTACTTCATCCATCAGTTCTTTTTCTGGAGACTGATCAAGTGCATACAAAGCAAGCACAGCAACGGTAACGTCTTGTATTTCTATATAGGTAACTGAAGTGGAAGAAAGAATAGGTGAACCCATGTGGGTAATACCTGTTTCTGAGAGAACTGTTTGTAAATTCTGAAAACCATCACGACCTGAATCAAATGTATGATTATTAGCAAGTGACATATGAGAAAAACCATATGCAGCCAATGCCGGGATATGCACTGTATCTACGGAAAAGCGAAAGGTATTGGCAGGTGTGGGTATATGAACTTCGGGAATTGAAGCTTCAAAATTTCCAAGTAGTATCGTGGTACTAGCAAGCGTTGGTAATTGACTATACACATAATCACTTCCATATACATTGAGATACTTTTCAACATGTCTAGCGAGCATTACATCGCCCACGATGCTCATTTGTGAATACTGCTGTGCAGTAGTGAATTCGGTTTCTTCCTCATATTCCCTGATCATGAACGAACCGATCCGCAATGGCTCAGGAACCGTGACCAGACCACTACCGGCACTTACCGCAAGAAGTATAATAGTAATACCGATAAAACCTTTCTGCATGATTACACGATTGTTTGGTGAAATGGGCCCATTTCAAGAAGATACATTGATGCCACTAGGAATCCTCCCGCAAAGAGGACGGAGAAAAGGATTATAAATAAAATTTGTAATGAAAGAAAATTCTGGGTTTGCCCTTTTTGTGTACTGAGATCTTTAGGACTAAGATCCATTTCAATTCCTAAAAGTGCTGAAATAGTTTCTGGTTTCATGCGCTCATCTGTTCTAAAAACTTTATGCAGTGAATCCACACGGGTGACATGATCTTCCGGATTTTCACGTAGCACAAGAATAGCCGCCTCTACATCTTCTTTATGCCACTGAGCACTAAGAAGCACTGACTTGATTTGATCATCAGGTGCAGAAGGAGCAACACCATTAATCTCTAGAAATTTTTCAATGTGAGTTTTTTGAAACATCTAAGCTCTATTATGCACTATGTTCCTTTTCATTTTGTGGTGAGATGTGAATTGTATACAGTTCAAGGAGTACAATAAACAAACTTACAATCACAGGACCAACAATAAATCCAATAGGCCCGAAGACCGAAATTCCCCCTAGTACCGAAATAAGAATTAAAAATGGATGCATCGCATTCCCTCGACTCATCAAATACGGACCAAGTAAATTATCAATTAATCCTACCGCGAGCATTCCCCATACAGCCAAACCTATTGCAGAGCCATACGCATTGGTAACTACTAAAAATAAAATTGCTGGGATGAAAACAATTGATGTCCCTACACTTGGAATAAGTGCACCAAACGCAGCAATTACACCCCATAAAATAGCATGCTCAAATCCGAATATCCACAATCCAAAACAGGTTAATGTTCCTTGAATAAGTGCTATGAAAATAGTTCCCGTAGCTACTGACCGTACTGCCCCACCGAGTCGTCGCAAAATTAGCTCATCTTGATCATCAGGAAGTGGACTAATAACAACAAGTTTCTTAGTAAATTCTTTTCCGTCTCGGAAAAGGTAAAACGAACCAATCAGCGATATGAAAAAAAGAAAAATAGTTGACGCTGTGCCTGCAAAAATAACACCAACGTTACCGGCAAGCCATGCAGTGGCCTGTTTTACATATTCCGTAACATTTAGAGTCGCCCCCGGAAAGTATTTTTGTGTTGTCTCTTCAAGCGTAGTCAATGACGACAAAAAACCAAATTCCTCATTATTTGCACTATTGTAAATAGCGACAGCTTCATTTACTAACGAAGATCCAATAAACAATAACGGCATAATGATGATAAGCAACACAAAGAAAGTAGTAACCAGCGCACCTAATGTTTCATTTTGTTTAGGCATTTTCTTTACGATACGTAAGTATAGTGGGTAGCAAATGGTTACAATAATTGCCGCCAACGCCAACGCAGAAATAAAAGGAGTGAATATCACAAACATGAGATATCCCACAACTCCCATAAATCCAAAGAAGAATACATTTTCTACAATTCGATTCATTAACATATTTATAAGTATAGCACCCAAGCGTGGTAG